>JAGRIU010000053.1 GCA_020443075.1 Alphaproteobacteria bacterium | reverse complement strand
GTCTTTTTTTTTGTCTTTGCCGTTATTCTTATCCAGAGCCCCTTTCAGGTCTCCTTCACGGAATCGCTTGATATCAATACTTTCGACCTTGGACTGCTCAACGGCAATATCAGGTTCAATCCCCGTCGCCTGGATAGAACGGCCCGACGGCGTATAGTAACGCGCCGTGGTCAAACGCATCGCGCCATGGCCGGGCAGGGGAATAACCGTCTGCACAGAGCCTTTCCCGAAGGAACGCGTACCCATCAAAATTCCGCGCTTATGATCTTGCAACGCCCCGGCCACAATCTCGGAAGCCGAAGCCGATCCACCATTGATCAAGACAACAATCGGCAGCCCGTCGGCCAAATCACCCGGCGTTGCATTGTCGCGTTTGGTATCATCCTCATGCCGCCCGCGCGTCGAAACGATTTCGCCTTTATCCATAAACGAATCCGCTACAGCAATCGCCTGATCCAGTAAGCCACCAGGATTATTTCGCAAGTCCAGAACATAACCGATGAGTTTTGGACCAAGCTGGGCCTTGATATCTTTAATAGCCTCTTCAAGTCCGGGGGCCGCATGCTGGTTAAAGGTTGTAATGCGCAAATATCCGGCATTCCCTTCAACACGGTGACGCACCGAACGGATCTTGATGATATCACGCACAAGCGTCAACTCGACGGGGGCTTCCTCACCTTCACGGCTAATGATCAGCTTGATTTCCGTACCGACCTTTCCGCGCATCTTGTCAACCGCATCAGATAGCGTCAGCCCCATAACAGGCTCATCATCCAACTGGATAATCAAATCGCCGGCCTGAACGCCCGCGCGCGCCGCCGGTGTATCGTCAATCGGCGAAACCACTTTGACCAGACCGTTTTCCATGGTGACTTCGATCCCCAGCCCGCCGAATTCACCGCGCGTACTGACCTGCATATCCTGAAATTGCTCGTTGTTCATATAGGATGAGTGCGGATCAAGACCCGTCAGCATCCCGTTGATAGCATTTTCGATTAATTCCTGATCTTCCTTTTCCTCGACATATTGATCTCGCACACGCTCGAAAACATCACCAAACAAATCAAGCTGTTCGTAAATTTTTTTGTAATCTTCGTGCTGTGGCTGCGTTCCGGCCGTCCTCTCCTCAGCAAAAGAAGAGGGCAACGCAACAACACTGGCAAAAGCTAAAGCGCCAAGAACCGAAAGAATAAATTTGCGCATAATAAAACCTTGATATCCTTAAAATGATTGGAGTTACACAACTTGAACCTATAGACCGGCAAATTTCTTTCCCGGATCGACCGCTTTGCCATTGTAGCGCAACTCGTAATATAAAACAGGTTTTTCTCCGCCTGTCTCATAATGAAGTGTGCCCAACGGCTCACCGGCCAAAACACTCTGCCCGACGATTGTATCAATTTTATCCAGCCCGGCAACCAAACTGTGATAACCCTTTGAATGTTCGATAATCACCATATTGCCGTAGCCTTTGAAAGGTCCGGAAAAGCGCACAACGCCGCCCATCGGCGCGACAACCAGTGCTCCGCCGCGTCCCTCAATGTCTATCCCCTGACTCGGTGCACCAAAGCGATCCAGAGCATTATAACGCGTCGTAATATTGCCTGAAATCGGTAGACGGGCGCTGCCATCTTTAGGTGTAGGAGCTGATTTTGGCTTCGTATGAACCGCCTTATGAACCTGTTTTCGGACCTCTTTGCGATTATCTTCAGTTTCAAGTTTCTGCACCAGATCCTTAAGATTCTGCGCCTGCGCCGCAATTTTTTGCATCTTTTCCTCACGCGCACGGATATCGTTTTGCGTCGAACGATAAAGCGTTTTACGCTCTTCCAGCAAAGCTGCAATTTTGCTTTGTTCCTCCTTGAGAGAGCGGGTGGTCGTGTTAAGGGCAGTTTTCTTGCTTTCGAGATCAGTTTTTAAAGCTTCAAGCTCCGTCAGTTTTTTCTGCAAAGCCTCCGCTTTGGCGTAAAGCTCCGGCAGCTGTCCTTTCAAAAGCATAGCGCTTTGTGCGGTCTTCAGTGGCGCGTCCGGTTTTAAAATAAGGGCTTCGGGCGGCAAGCGCCGCACGCGTTGTAGTGCCAAAAATAGATCGGCCAAGGCCGCTTGATCGCCTTCCATATCCGCACGTAACTGCGTTTGCCGCTTTTCAAGCTCTGCAATCTCTTGATCCAGTTTTGACAGGGATTTTTCATTACGTTGCGCCGAAGATGCAATCTTTGTGAGCTTTTTCTGCGCCGCCTGTAAGTCTTTCTGCAGAGTATTCGCCTTCTTTTTCTGCTCTTTCTGCTCGGATTGCTCTTGTTCTATTTGCGCATCATATGACCCGAGCGCATCACTTTTTCGCGCAGGTATCGGTGCAGCAAGCGCCATGCCCGCAAAGGCAATGAGGATCGAAAGGCAAAAAATGAAAAACAGGCGCATAGATTGAAATCTCAACCCGTCATTCCTTATGATAGGGATGACGGTTAATAATTTGCTGACACCTGTAAATTTGCTCTAAAAGCATGACGCGCGCAAGCATATGCGGCCATGTCATCGCTCCAAAACTGAGGAGAAAATCCGCCCGCTTGCGGATGTCAGGCCCCAGCCCCGTAGCGCCGCCAATCACAAACTGTACCAAAGACGTTGAATGAAGGCGTAAATCTTCGATTTTCTGTGCAAGTTCGGGCGAGGGCAGGGATTTTCCCCTCTCATCCAGCGCAATAACGTAAGCCCCCGGCGAAAAAGCCTCCAGAAGCTTTTGCTGCTCGTCTTTTTGCGCCAGCTTCGAATCGGAATGCTTGCTTTCAAGCTCGCGCACGCTCACAGGCCATTGAATGCGCCCTTGATAATCCGCAGCCAAATCATACGCAGGCCCTTTACGCAAACGGCCAATCGCCAGAATCTCAATTTTCATGGATATAAGAATAACGATCCTGAAGACAGAAGATCAACTCAGGATAAAACAGAGAAGTAAGAAATCAACGCCTCAAGCCTGCAGGCCTTCCAGTACGCCGATATGACCTTGCGGCATCCACATCTTTTCGATGTTATAGAATTCGCGGACCTCGGGACGGAAGAGATGCACAATCACATCACCCGCATCAATCGCAACCCAGTCACCTTGTGACAAACCTTCTATCCGGACATGTTTTATGCCGCGCGCAGCGAGCCTGTCTTTAATTTTTTCGGCCAGAGCCGCCACATGTCTTGAAGAGGTTCCCGAAGCGATGACCATATGATCGGCCAGTCCGGTTTTGTCGTCCAGCGGAATGCTGATTATGTCCGAGGCCTTATCTGCGTCTAAAGACTGCACAATAAGGGTTTTTACTTCATCGGGGGTTAAATCCCCATGCGCATCAAAAGTTAAAATAGCTCGTTGCTCCTTTCCTTTTTTTAAGACGAAACGGCCCACAGTACAAAAAAAGCCCAAACCAGAAGGCTCAGGCCATTTAATGCAACAATGTGCCGATTGTCAAAACTACGGGCGGCAACCTTGGTTTTGGTCATCGGCCCTCCGCGTTACGTATGAAAAATACATACTTTATGCTCATACTTATATTATAGGCCGTTTGATGCTTTTTGGCAATGAATTCGCATATCCTGACAGGCTGAAAAGGGCCGTGCGCGAAGGCTAAGCTACTAATTTTATTTGCTCTTTTCTGATTTCTGTGGACGAAATTTTAACCATTTTTTTCTGCATCATCCAGTACGTTGTTCCCGAATCAAGGGGAAGTTGGCCTCCGTGATCAATGTGAATATGCCGCTGTGTTCCGAGCATTTTCAAAGGGCAATTCCGGATAAGAGATTGCATCGGCGGCCGCGCCAGATGCACCATGCATATTTCATTAAGCAGCCCTTGCCAGTGATTCCATTTGTGAAGCCCCAAAGCATTATCCATTCCGCTGATCCAGACAAACTGCGTATGAGGATAACGCGTTCTCAGCCTGCGAATTGTGTGATACGTAATGCTCGTTCCCATATCTTTTTCAATATCCGATACCAGAATCTTGGGATGATCGATAAGCTCTCTGGAAAGACGCATTCGTTCTTCCAGCGGCAAGGGCTGAAGCTCTTTAATCGGATTTTGCGGCGTCACCAGCCACCAAACGCTATCCAGAGCCAGCGCTCTCATCGCCATCAAAGAGATATGCACATGCCCTTCATGCGGCGGATTAAACGAGCCGCCTAAAAGCCCGACGCGCATATTCTTCCAACGCGGGGAATCTAGAAGATGAGGCTCGGAAAATAAGGACATAAACTGACAATCCTGGAAGGTCTATGGGCGCGTCTGGCCGTTGCCATGCACCAGATATTTATAAGTGCAAAGCTGTTCTAACCCCACTGGCCCGCGCGCGTGCATCTTGCCTGTCGCAATTCCGATTTCCGCACCGAAGCCGTACTCGAACCCATCGGCAAACTGTGTCGAGGCATTGTGCATCACGCTGCCGCTATCAACGTTTTTCAAAAAGTAAGCTGCGGTTTCACCGTCCTCCGTCAAAATACTGTCGGTATGATGAGAGCTAAAAGTGTTGATATGGTTCACAGCTTCTTCAACGTTCTGCACGACGGCGCAGCTGAGCTTTTTGTCCAGATATTCCGTCGACCAATCTTCTGATGTGGCTTGTCCGATACGGTTATCAAGGGCTTGCGCCATTTTATCGCCGACAATGGCACATCCCGCATCCAAAAGTGTGCCAAGAACCGCTTTTGCCACCTCAGGCGCCAGATTTTGATCCAGAAGTAACGTCTCCGTCGCATTGCAAAGTCCCGTTCGCCGCATCTTTGCGTTCAGGGTCACAGATTTTGCAATCTCCGGATCGGCATCTTTATGCACATAGGTGTGACAAATCCCGTCCAGATGGGAAAAGACCGGCATTTTGGCTTCGGTCATCACCCGCTCAATCAAGCCGCGCCCACCGCGCGGGATCATAACATCGACATAACGATCTGCGGCCAAAAGTGCGCCGACCACCGCGCGGTCCGCCACCGGGATCATCCCCACAGCGCCCTCTGGAAGCCCGTGTTCTCTAAGGCTTTCCTGAATAAGGCGATGCAAGGCCAGAGAACTATGCAGGCTTTCCGAACCGCCGCGCAAAATCACCGCGTTATGCGATTTTAGACACAAAGCCGAGGCATCAATCGTCACATTGGGGCGAGATTCATAAATCATCCCCAACACCCCGATCGGCACGGCCACGCGTTGAATTTTTAAACCGTTGGGACGCGTTGTCTCCCACAAGACGTTTCCAACAGGATCCGGCAGATCGCGCACAATCTCTACGCCCGCAGCCATGCCTTCGATGCGCTCGGGCGTCAATGTCAAACGGTCCAACATGGCTTTGCTCAAACCGCGTTGCTCGGCGGCCGCCAGATCAATTTTGTTGGCCTCGATCAGAGCCTTCTCACCAGCCCGCAGCTTCGCAGCCAGACCTGTGAGCGCCGCATTGAGAGTATCCGTATCGGTGCGGCGTAAAACGCCGGCGGCTTCTTTGGCCGCGCGCCCAAGTTGATCGATAATCTCTTCAGGCGACAGTTTTTCAAGGGCCTCTGGCATGATTTATCCTTTTTCAAAAGTATTTCTGCCCAATAAAAAGACATAGCGCTATGCTTCGCGTCAAGCACTATCCAAAGAAAAAGCGGCCCTAAGAGCCGCTCTTTTAAATTGATGTCTTCATAGGACTACTGCAAACGCGCGCTGATATCCTTGATGGATACGTCCACCAGATTTTCGTTGGCTTTTTTATCAAGGCTCTGCGCGATTAACTCGGCTGTAGCCGTTACAGACAAGTTTGCCGCATATTGACGAATATCTTCAATCGCAGACTGTTCCATGCGCTTAAGGCGTTCTTGCAACTGTTTTTCACGGCGGGCCATGGTCTCGACCAGATCGGCTTCGGCCTTCTTTTTGATCTCGTTGGCCTGCTTTTGCGCGTTCGAAATAATCTCATCGGCATGCTGCACGGCATCTTTGTGCTTACGCTGATACTGGGCCAGCATTTCTTGCGATTCAATCCGTAAACTCTCCGCCGTCTCGATCTCTTTACGGATATCCTCAATGCGGCCATCCAGCATAGCCAGAACAGCGTTTTTTCCAAATTTCCAAGCAATCGCCACAAAGGCAAGGAAGGAAATCAAAAACCAGACGTGGGTATCTTGTAACAATTCCATGATCTATGCTGCCTTCGCCTGTTTGCTTTGAAGAGATTGAACGACGTTTTCAGCGCTTTTCTTATCGGCCTTGATACCGATGATCTTTTCAGCCGCCTCGCTGGCAACCTGAGCGACGATAGAATCAACATCACCCAGAGCCTTGCTTTTTGCCGCTTCCAGACTTTTTGTCGTTTTTTCGACATCCTTGGTATAGCGGGCCTGAAATTCAGCCAGAGACTTCTCGGCGTTCTTCTTGATCTCTTGCTCGGCATCGCCGAACAGATCGGAAGATTTTTTGCGCGCTTCTTCCAAAATGGAATCATAGGCCTGATGAACCTTCTCGGCTTCGTCGCGAAGTTGCTCGGCCATATCCAGATCGTTTTGGATATGAAGCTGGCGGTTTTCAATGACGCTGGAAATCTCCGGCAAAGTCTTTTTCGAGAAAAAGATATAAAGCACGATAAAAATGACCGCGAGCCAGAAAATCTGGCTAGGAAATGACGTCGGGTTGAATTGCGGCAAGCCGACAGCTTCTTCCCCGTGTCCACCGGCATGGGCCGCATCATGAGTTTCTTCTTCATGAACAGCATTTTCATGCTCTTCCGGAGCAACTTGCTCGGCATCTCCTTGAAGAGAGTCTTCCTCGATGATTTCTTCAACGGCCTCATGCACCCCTTCGGCTTGAGGATAAATGGCCTCATCCTCTTGCACGACAGCGGCTGGCTGCTGAAGCGCATCCGGCTCTTGCGTGTCCGCAGCTATCGCTGCAGGCGATACCAGCAAGAACAGGCCGCAGACCAGAACAGTTATTTTTAAAATCGGCTTCATACAGGTCTTTCGCTACAAATTAGCTGAACATGATCATGAAAGCGATAACCAGTGCGAAAATCGCCAGAGCTTCTGTCAAAGCAAATGTCAGAAGGAATTTTTTCTCCAGCAATTCAACAGCGCTCGGGTTACGGCCCACAGCTTCGTTGTAAGAAGAGAAGATCAGACCCAAACCAACGCCAACACCGGCGATAGGAATAAGAGCCAAGGCTGCCCCGATCAATTTTGCTGCTTCAAGTTCCATAGTTTTTTCCTTTCTTTAAAGCGTTCAAAACCAAATAAATAAAACCGTTAAATTCTTTCGTGCGCGATCTTATGAAGATTAGTGCCCGATTTCAATCGTATCTTTCAGATAAATGCAGGTCAGAAGCGTAAACACATAGGCCTGCAGAAATGCGATCAAAAATTCCAGAGAGATCAAAGCCACGTTAAACACAGCCGGAACAAGGCTGCCGATAGCGCCCAGACCGCCGAGGCTAATCAAAGCCACGCTGAAACCTGCAAAGACTTTCAAAACGATGTGTCCGGCCATCATGTTGGCAAACAGACGAACAGAAAGCGTAATCGGGCGTACAAGAAACGAGAGAAGCTCAATCGGCACCAAAATAAGGAGCATCGGCGCGGGGACGCCCGGCGGCACAAACAGGCTGAAAAAATGCAGGCCATGACGGGCAATACCGATCACGACCACCATAAGGAAAATCACCAAAGCCATAACCCCTGTAACAATAATATGACTGGTATAGGTGAAAGAGTAGGGGATCATCCCCAGCATATTCCCTAGCAAAACAAACATAAAAATCGTAAACACCAGCGGAAAATATTCACGCCCTTTAGAGCCGATATTCTCGCGGATCATATTGGCGACGAACTGGTAAACCATTTCCGAGCTCATTTGCACACGATTGGGAACCAGGCTTTTTTTGTTCATCGACAGTGTCAGGAAGATAATGGACAAACCCGCAGCAATACTCATCCACAAAGACGAGTTCGTAAACGACAAATCATATCCGGCAATTTCAATAGGAACGATGCGTTCAATAACAAACTGGTGAATAGGGCTGGACATAAACCGTTTTCCTTAAAAGCTCTATTATGCGTCTTTTTCCGATTCTTCTCTCTCTGAATCGGCATTTTGCGAGGTTTTAGCGTTTTTTTCGCGTTGATGCAACTCCGAATATCCAATTGTGCCGCCAATATTTTGCGAAGCTTTATAGATGTTCACAAAACCGGCTCCCACGCCGAGTAAAAATAGCGAGAGAATAAAGATCGGCTTGGTCTCCAGCCAGCGGTCCAGGCCATATCCGATCAGAATACCGCCAAGGATCGGCGCGGTAAATTCCATCCCCGCATTCAGCGTTTTTGAAAGCTCGCTTTCCTCTTTCGGCTTGTGCTTATCCTGAGCGGCATCAATCCGCGCCTCCAGATCACCAAGATCGCTCATATTCTATGCCGCCTCATCCAGAAAATCGAAACTCTGCTGCAGATCAACGGACACGAGCTGCGAAATCCCTTTTTCCGCCATCGTGACCCCATAGAGCCGGTCCATGCGCGCCATCGTCAAGCGGTGGTGGGTAATGACCAGAAAACGGGTCTCTCCACGCTCGGCAATCTCGTCCAGCAAGTCACAGACACGATCCACATTCGCATCATCCAACGGCGCGTCAATCTCGTCCAGAACGCAAATCGGCGACGGATTGGTCAGGAACATTCCGAAAATCAGCGCAATCGAAGCCAGTGTTTGCTCGCCCCCCGACAGCAACGATAACGACTGCAAGGCTTTACCCGGCGGCTGGGCGAAAATCTCCAATCCAGATTGCAGTGGGTCATCAGAGTCAATCAGCGCCAGATGCGCCTTTCCGCCACCAAAGAGCTGCACAAACAGGCGTTGGAAATGCGCATTCACATGCTCGAACGCATTCAACAAGCGCTCGCGCGCTTCTTTATTGATCTTCTGAATGCCGCCGCGCAGCTCTTCAATCGCCTGAATGAGGTCGTTGCGCTCATGCAGCATCCCGCCGACCTCGCGCTCTAATTCGCTCATTTCCTCTTCGGCGCGCAAATTCACGGGACCAATCGCATCGCGGTCGCGGCCAGCTTGCTCTTTCTTGCGGCGCAAGGACTCCAGATCACCCAGATTCTGATCCATATCAATCGCCGAATGTTGCGGTAGCTCATGCGGGCGCATTTCGAATTTTTCATGGATGGCCGCTTCCATTTGCCCGCGTTGCTCCTGCATCGCCGAAAGCATAGCCTGCGCATGCGCGCGGGCCTCGCGTTTTTCACCCAGAACACTTTCCGCTTCTTTCAAGGCGCGATTGGTTTCGCCGACTTCGTTTTCGCAGGCCACAAGCTGATCGGCCGCTTCATTACGCGTTTTTTCAAGCACGGAAATTTTATCCAGCAATCCGGCCTTTTTATCTTCAAAATCGGCAGGACGTCCTTGCAAACCTTCAAGCTTCTCCTGCAAATCGGTTTTTCGCTCTTCAATGGTTTTCAGGCGCTCGCGCGAACGAATGGATCGGTTTTGTAGGTTCACGCGTTCATCGGCAATCGCCCGCAAACGCGCTTCACGGGTCTTTTGCTGCTGCTGGGTCTGGTCAAACAGGCGCACGGCTTCACGGTGTTCGGCGCGCAGATCATCCAGAGCTGTTTTGACCTCACCTAAAGGTTCATCCTGCGCCGCCGCCGCATTTTCAATATACGAAGCCAACTGGATTTCATCATCCTTGATCCGGCCTTCCAGCTCCTGAATATCAGCGCGAGCCGCCTCGATCAGGCTTTCCAGACGAGAAATTTCGCTCTGCCGTTTGGCTTGCTCTTCCCGCACACTATCCCAGCGACGCCGTGTATCGCGTAGACGCGTCTCGATCTCTGTTCTTTCACCTTGCGCGGCTTTATTCTGCTCTTTAAGCGTTGCTTGCTTGCCTTGAAGCTTCTCCAGAAGTTCTTCGGCCTGCGCCGCCAGCTTTTCCATTTGCGGCTGCTTTTTCAGCAAGGATTTCAGCTTGTTCTTCTGCTCCAGAAGCTGCGCCTGACGATCAACCGCCTGTGCTTTGACACAATAACCATCCCATCTGAAATAGGTTCCGTCTTTCGAGACCAAAGATTGCCCCGGCTCGAGAGACTGCCACAAAGCGCGCCCGTCTTCTTCGCTCTCGACCACACCGATCTGGCTTAAGGTGGCTTGCAAAAGTTCTGGCGCTTTAACGTAGAACGACAAGGCCTGCGCCCCTTTCGGCAAAGCGGGCAGGGCGCTGCGCGGCGCTTTCGGCTTCAACCAAAGACTCGAAGCTTTCTCGTCCAAAGACGCCATCAAAGAATCGCCCATCGCCCGCGAGAGGGCTTTTTCAAACCCCTCATCCGGCGCGACATCGTTCAATAACGGCGCAAAATCTTTACCTTCGTCTTTGGACTCTACAAAGCGTTTGAGCACATTAATCTCGGAATTAAATTCCGAAGCCTTGTTTTCAGCCTCCCGTAGGGCCTGGCGTGCGGAGTCTATATCGGGGATAAGCGCCTCTAGCGCGTCCTGTTGTTTCACAATAAGTGCATTTTGATCCGCAAGCTGGCTCTCCGCGTCTTGGATCAATGCTTCAAAATTATCGTTATTGTCACTCTTGTCCGCACGGATC
This sequence comes from Alphaproteobacteria bacterium, assembly GCA_020443075.1. Taxonomy (GTDB): domain Bacteria; phylum Pseudomonadota; class Alphaproteobacteria; order Micavibrionales; family Micavibrionaceae; genus TMED27. The sequence continues at coordinate 8,087 of JAGRIU010000053.1, read as the reverse complement.
GTTTCGAGCTCATTTTGCGCCTTACTGCTGCGCTCCTGTAAGTTTTCAAGGCGGCGTTTGTCCTCGGATAAACGTTGCTCCAGAGCATTTTGCTGGGCCTTGCGCTCGGCGCTAGCTTGCATCAAGACATTATAACGCGCCTCCAGTTTGGCAACGCCCTCTTCCAGAGAATCTTTCGCTGCCTCACGTTTTTTAAGCGCGACCTCTGCATTTTTTTGCTCATCGCTGATAAGCTCTTGCTCTTCTGTAATGCGCTCGAGCGCCTGAGTGCTTTCGCTGAGCATTTGGCTTTCATGCCCTTGATCCGCTTCGGCTTGCGTGAGTTGCTCTTGGGTATCGTTCAAAAGCTTGATTTGATGTGTTGCTTCATCTTCGAGGCGTTGCAGGGTCACCCGCTGCGCTTGAAGAGCCGCCGCCGCTTCGGCTTCCGCCTTACGCAGGGCCGGCAGATCCATGGCTTGCGTCGTCTGGGTTTTTGTAAGCTGTGTCACCACCGCCAAACGGTCGGCTACGATGCTTTCGGCCTCTTCAAAAGATTTGCGCGTGGCTTGCATCCGCGCTTCAAGGTCTTTCCACTCCATATAGGCAATCAGGATCTCGAATTGACGGATTTGTGTGCTGAGATTACGATAGCGCGTGGCCTGCCGCGCTTGACGTTTCAAGCTGCTCAAACGCCCTTCCATCCCGCCGAGCAAATCATCCAGCCGCAGCAAATTGGCATCGGCGGCTTTCAGGCGCAATTCCGCTTCATGGCGGCGGGCAAACAATCCGGAAATCCCTGCCGATTCTTCCAAAATCATCCGCCGGTCCAAAGGCTTGGCGTTGATCATCTGCGTGACGCGGCCTTGGGAAACAAGGGCAGGGGAGTTCGCCCCTGTCACCGTGTCGGCAAACAGCATCTGCACATCGCGTGCGCGTACATTTTTACCGTTTACTTTATAGCTCGATCCTTGGTCGCGCTCGATCTTGCGGACAATCTCGAGCTCGTCCTGCCCGTTATAGGCTGCAGGCGCCGCGCGCGTTGAGTTATCCATCAAAAGAGAAACTTCGGCAATATTACGCTTGGGGCGCTTTTCCGTGCCATTAAAAATAACATCTTCCATTCCGCCGCCGCGCATGCGCTTGGCCGAACTTTCGCCCATAACCCAGCGCAAAGCCTCAACGAGGTTAGACTTGCCGCACCCGTTCGGCCCGACAACGCCGTTCAGCCCCGGACCGATTTCAAGCTCGGTCCGTTCCGAAAAAGATTTAAAGCCGTTAATACGCAGTCGGGTGAATTGGATCATTGGGCCTCGGGGGCGTTATGCGGCGCTTGGTCTGTAAGAGGCGCGGAAAGATCGTCCGGATGCGCACTCTGAGAGAGAAAGTCATCGGAACCTTCCGCCGGAACAACCTCAACAGGAGTAAGCTCAGCAGGCATAAGGTCCGCAGGAGCAGGCGTCTCTGGCATGGCGCTCACCGGCGTTACATCTACACCAAGTTCAACAACAGCACTTTTAATAGCCTCATCAAAGTCATCATAAGGCATGGCGCCATAAAGAACCTTTTGGTTGTTGATGACAAAGCTGGGCGTTGATTTGATATTCCATTGCTGCTGCACCGCCTTGATACGGTTAATAATATGGTCTTCGAGCTCCTTGCTTTTCAAACAATAGTTAAACAGCTCTTCACCGACACCGTATTCGGCCGCTTTATCCTTCAAAAAAGTCAGATACCCGGCTTCATAAGCCCATTTTTCCTGCTCCAGATAAAGCGTATGAACGAAGCCGAAATAACGATCATCCGCAACGCACCGCGCAATCTTGCTGGCATGCAGGGCAGGGGCGTTCAACGGGAAGTCGGAAAAGACGAGGTAGGCTTTGCCCGTGTCGATATAGTTGGTTTTGAACTCGTCAAATGTCTCTTTATGAAAGTGTCCGCAATGCCCGCAAGTGAAAGAGCTGAACTCCATAACTTTAATCGGTGCGGCGGGATTGCCGAGAATGCGCTCTTGCGTAGCCTTCTGCAGATCAAATCCGGCCGGAGCATCCGCAGGCGTCACAGCAGGTTCTGCCGCTGCATCCACAGCCTCTTCGCTGACTTGCGCCTCTTCAGTGGACGCTTCATTGGCGGGCTGTCTCGGAGCAATATCGCTCATCAATGAAACGACGAGAATGGCAACAAACGCGATGGCTGCGAGAATGAAAACCTTTTTATCGGATTTCTTTTTCGGCGTAGAATCGCTGTCAAGTTTAGGATCGGTCATAAAATATCCCTCGTTTAAAATTCACGAAAACCTTTGATAGAGCCATCTCTAGCAGGTTTTTGTTATAAATTTCAAATGAAAAACTTAAAGGGATAAAGATAACCCACACCTAATCGCGGTAGATTTCCACCATATCTTGCTGCTTATCCGAAACCTGCCGGCCCATAGGAAAAACATCTATGACTCGTGCGGGAATGTTTTGCTCAATCAAAAATTGCCTTACCAGCAAAGCCCGCTCCAAAGAGATTTTCCGGGCATCGTGCTCATTATCGCCGAGCGCATAGGACAGGACTTTGATCCGTTGAGAAGGGGACTCAGGCAAAAAATAAAAAATAGAGTTTAAAATCAGATTATTATCAGATTTTTTTAAAGTTAAATCTTCAGGGCTAAAGTAAAGAAAAAGATGCCCTTCATCCATGTAGGACAACTGCGTCGGGTTGCTGTCTTCCAACTGCCGTAAAATATCCTCTGCGCTGGGCGACAAGATTTGTTCTTCCAAATCATTTTGCGCCGTGGCCAAATGAACAGGCAGCAACATAAAAAATAGGAATAAAAGCAAAAACCCGCGATTCATAATCTGAAAATTATACAGAAAATAAAGTCCGGGAAAATGCCGCACGAACCGCAAACACAAGTTCTGCACACAGAAAACAAAGAAATAGAGATCTAAGCTGCCTTCAAAACCTTCTGCATCTCTGTAAAGAGGGGCTGGTTCGCCGCCAGAATGTTCCCCGTTTCCAAAGGATCGGCCTTCGGAGAGTCTAGGTCTGCAATAAAGCCGCCGGCTTCTTTAACAATCAAAATACCGGCCGCAATATCCCAGGGATTAAGCGCACGCTCCCAAAACCCTTCATAACGCCCCGCCGCTACATACGCCAGATCAAGCGCCGCCGCGCCATAGCGCCGTAGACCGGGCGAGACATTGAGCATTGCGTTGTATTCCTTGATAAACCGGAGCTTGGATTCTTTCGTACGTCTTGGCGCGCCTGTTGCAATAGTGGCCTGCATCAGCTCATTGCGGCCCGAAACGCGCAGGCGCTTGGTTCTGTGGACGAAGGCACCGCCGTTTTTCTCGGCAATAAACATTTCATCTTTGACCGGATCATGAATAAGGCCGAACAATATCTCGCCCTTGACCTTCAGCGCGATCGAAATCGCCCAGTGCGGCAACCCGTGCAGAAAGTTTGTCGTGCCATCCAGCGGGTCAACAATCCAGCAATAATCAGGATTTTCACCTTCGATTGCACCGCTTTCCTCCATCAGGAAGCTATAAGCCGGATAAGCATGCTTCAATTCTTCATAAATGATTTTTTCCGCGCGCTTATCGGCAGCGCTGACGAAATCCCCCGGCCCCTTTTGCGAAACCTGAAGCTGCTCGACCTCGCCAAAGTCACGCAGCAAGGAGCGCGCAGCCTTTTCCGAAGCCTTGATCATGACGTTGATAATGGGGGATTGGCTCATGAGTCTTAGTCTTTCGCTCGCTCGACATAAGCGCCGTCTTCGGTTTTAACAACGATACGTGTTCCGGCCTCGACATGCGGCGGCACCATAACTTTCTCGCCGTTAGCCAAGATCGCGGGTTTGTAGGACGTTGTGGCCGTCTGGCCTTTAACAACAGGTTCGGCCTCGACAATCTCGACCGTAACGCTGTCGGGAAGCTGTACGCCCAAAGCCTCGCCTTCATAGGTTTCGACTTCGACAATCATCCCTTCCTGCAGGAAAGCCGCCGGATAGCCGATTACATCTTTCTTGATCGTAATTTGCTCGTAATTGTCCTGATTCATGAAGTGATAATCATCCCCGTCTTGATACAGGAACTGATGATCGGCTTGTTCGAGGCGCACGCGCTCTACGGTCTCTTGTGTGCGAAAACGCACATTGGTTTTGTTTCCGGCGCGCAAGTCCCGCATTTCGATTTGCGACACGGCAGCCCCTTTGCCGGGCTGGTTCAATTCGTTTTTGACAATAACCCAGAGCTTGCCTTCATGTTCGATGACATTGCCGGAGCGCAGTGTAATAGCATTAACTTTCATTGCTTCTCTTCCATAAAAATAGCCTGTCCAAGCGTACCCAGACGAGATTTCATGTCCTCATCCTCTATACAAACCAGACACTCGGATAAAGTCTTTTTTTCGGCTTCCGTCAAGGGGGCAGGCATTTTTTTTCTTTTCGGCGAACTGGTATTTGCCGCTATATGCGAAAATTTAATCGCCGTAATCCAGCGCTCGCCGAAAATCTGGTTGATGCGCTCGAGAATAAGGCCTGATTGGTAATGCAGCAGCGTTGCATCGGCGCTCGTCGCGGCAATCTCTAATGTAGCCGTGGGTTTGTCTTTTCCCTGTGCCTTACGGTAATGGATTTTAACCGGCTGCGCTTTGTCGGCTAAATTCTCACCGATAATATCGCGCCAATTGCTCACAATCCGGCCCAGAGCGACATATTTTCGCTCGAAACTCTTACCGGCAATCTTCGCGGTAGCCTCGGACAGTGGACGCATAAAAACCTCTATTGTATAAGCTAAGCAGCATGGCAAATTTAAAAGAACGCAGCAAGGCAGGAGAGCAAAAAATCCATGAAATACGTGGACAGTTGCTGGGTTGGTATGATCGGCATCGCCGTGATCTGCCGTGGCGAGATCAAGGGGGCCAAAAGCCCGATCCCTACCATGTTTGGCTTTCGGAAATCATGCTCCAGCAAACCACGGTCACAGCCGTTAGGCCCTACTATACAAAGTTTTTGGCAAAATGGCCAACAATCAGAGATTTAGCGGAAGCCGACGAAGGTGAGGTTATGGCGGCTTGGGCAGGGCTTGGCTATTATGCGCGTGCGCGTAACCTGCATAAATGTGCCAAAGTCGTCGCCAATGATCTGGACGGCATATTTCCACAAGAGCAAAATGAACTCAAAAAATTACCCGGAATCGGGGAGTATACGAGTGCGGCCATCACAGCGATCGCCTTCAATCGGCCCGCTACAGTCGTTGACGGCAATGTCGAGCGCGTCATGGCGCGTCTATTCAATGTCCGCACGCCTCTGCCTGAAGCCAAAAAGGAACTTAAAAGCCTGGCCGATCTTTTTTTCGATAGCTATGCAGAGCGCCCCGGCGATCTGGCGCAGGCCTTTATGGATTTGGGAGCTGTGATCTGCATTCCCAAAGCGCCGCGCTGTTCTCTCTGTCCTTTGTCAAAACACTGTCATGCTTTTAAAGCAGACGCAGCCGATGAACTGCCGCTAAAATCAGTCGCAAAAAAACGCCCCCCAAAATACGGCTATGTCTATTGGGTGGAAAATGACAAAGGCGAAGTTTTGATCCACAAACGGCCAGCAAAAGGCCTTTTGGGTGGTATGTTGGCTCTCCCGACCAGCGCATGGGAAACGAAGCCGCCAGTCGCTGATTTAACATTCTTGAGCGTGCTCGAAGAAGAAAAAAGCTCTGTGTCTCATGTCTTTACACATTTTGAACTCCAATTAACACCCAAGAAAGCCTCGCTTCCTAAAGGACAGCCGTTACCAGAAGGTTTTTTCTGGCATGATCGTATAAATTTAAAAGAGAAAATGCCTTCACTATTCCAGAAAGCTTTTTCTCTTTTTATCACAAAAGACCAATAAAGCCGGGCAGGGAAGTTGAAGTCGCGTTTTTGATAAGTGTATAATGGGGAAAGACAAAGTGTTATAAACATACTCTTATAACGTGTTTAAAAATTGGCGGGATATGAAAAGATTACTATTGAAAATATGCCTTACCGGAACACTCTTGCTGGCAGGCGGCCACGCGTGCGCTCAAAGCACGACAAGCGCTCCATCTGAAATAGAATTAAGCGGGACCGAGGCATACATATATGAAAAGCCGACCTTCGAAAAAATGTCTCAGCTCTATTGGGCGCTCGATGCCTTCAATATTAAAGACGACTGGGCCGTCGATAACTATATGCAGATCAATGAATGCGAAATTTTTCAAAAAAACCGGGCCAACGAATTCGAGTGGCGCGAAATCAGGGAAGCCGCACGGGCCTACATTGAAAAGAACATACAAAATTTTCCTATTCGTTTCGAAATAGTACAGCCTCTAAGGCTATCGGAATATGACTTCGAACAACAAGCCTATAAAATCTGGGAACCCTACCAAGTCGATTCCGTCAGAATGTTTGAGGTGTTATCTGCAGCCTATGGCCACGGATGGTGTGGCAGCAGCTATGAAATTAAGGGGTATCCCAAAGGGCTTGTATTTGAATTTACACGCCCCTTATCAATCACACATATCAAAATGACTCCGGAAGAGGCAAAACAGTTTAGTGAAACAAAGATGAGAGGCTTGCCCAGCGGAGCCTCAACAAAAGCAGTTTATAACAGCAGAGATGCTTATCTGGTCATGAATATTAAAGCTTATGGCTACAAGGGTATTCTTAAAGAAATGCAGGTTGATCCCAAAGCTAAAATTCTCGCCGCCTTGGAATCGTATTCCATATATGCCGATAAAGACCGGCAAAACCTTATGTTTTCCGAAACACTCCGGCGCAAGGAAGGGGGAAAAAGTGCGGAAGAAATGCTTAAGAACAGAGTTCTTGAGAACAGAGAAAAAGAACGCCTGAAAGAAGAAAAGCGCAAACAAAAAGAAGCCGAAAGAAAGGCACAGGAAGAAGAAGTCCAAGAAGCTAAGAACAAAAAATCCAAACGTTGATTGGCGTATTCTTAAGCCATGCCGGCCCTTATCTTGCTGCGTAAATGATCAATCGGCAGCGCCTCATTTCCATTGTGATAATGCCAGAATGTCCAGCCGTTACAAGACGGCGCGCCTTGAACCGCTGCACCAACCTTATGGATAGAACCCCGCAAATCCTCAAGTCTGTTTTGCGCAATCACGCTGCCGTCAGCATGAACCGTAACCTTATGGCGCTTTTTGGCATCGGTGAGAACCGTGCCGGGCTTGAGTAAACCCCGCTCGACCAAGGTTCCAAAGGCCACGCGCGGCATCTCGCGCTTTGCTTTTGTCTCGACAACATTATCCGCCAGCGGGTCAATGGCTTCAATACGCTCCCGGGCAAAGGCCGCATAGGCCGGATCACGCTCCAGCCCGATATAGTGCCGCCCAAGCTTTTTCGCCACCGCGCCCGTGGTTCCTGTGCCGAAAAACGGATCGAGAATGACCTCACCTTGACGCGTCGATGACATGATCACGCGGTAGAGAAGACTCTCGGGTTTTTGCGTCGGATGCGCTTTGTTCCCGTCTATATCCTTAAGCCGCTCGGCGCCTGTACACAAAGGCAGTGTCCAATCCGAACGCATCTGCAGATCTTCATTCAACGATTTCATCGTTTCATAATTGAAAGTATATTTTGCATCCTTCGACTTACCGGCCCAGATCAGTGTTTCATGCGCATTCGTAAAGCGCCGTCCACGGAAATTCGGCATAGGATTGGTCTTGCGCCAAATGACATCGTTCAAAATCCAAAAACCCATATCCTGCAGGATATAGCCAAGACGAAAGATATTGTGATAAGAGCCGATCACCCAGATCGCGCCATCCGGCTTCAAAACACGGCGCGCTTCGCTCAGCCACTCGCGGGTAAACGCATCATAGGCTTGCAGACTTTCAAACTGGTCCCAGTCGTTATCCACCGCATCAACTTTAGAATTGTTCGGACGATGTAAATCCCCGCCAAGCTGGAGATTGTAGGGCGGGTCGGCAAAGACAAGATCAACGGAGCCTTCCGGCAAAGCCTGCATACTCTTCACGCAATCACCGACAATAATGGAATCAGTGGATAAAGCCGGTTTTTGACTCGACATTTCGACCTCTCTTAATTTTTGGATAGGCGGATCATGAGTCAAAACCGATTCGCGG
>JAGRIU010000052.1 GCA_020443075.1 Alphaproteobacteria bacterium | reverse complement strand
ATCTTTTTTTTTTTTTTTCCCGACGGCCTGGCGTAGCTTCATCTGATAGTCCGCGTCACCGATATGGGGCTTCAGCCGGATTTGCTTCAAATGCGTGACGTGCTGCTTCTTCTTAATCCGCCGCTCTTTCTTCTCCTGATCATACTTGAACTTGCTGTAATCCATGATACGGCAAACCGGCGGATTTGCCGTAGGCGCTATTTCCACCAAATCCAGATCGTGCTCTTGGGCCAGATCCAATGCCCGGCTCAGAACAACCACACCGAGCTGTTCCGAATCCGGTCCGATAACCCTCACTTCCGTCGCTTTTATCCGCTCGTTGACCCTCGTGAACTTTCTGATAGTACCACCTCCGTTATTAGCGTTTGTCCTTCACTTCCTGCAGGAATCTTTCCAGCAGTTGATCCTGGGACATGGCGCCGATGTCTCCTTCGCCATACTTGCGCAACGCTACTTTTTTCTCGGACACCTCTTTGTCGCCCACGATCAATAAGTAAGGAATTTTCTTAACCGTTCCCTCGCGAATCCTTTTGTTCAAACTCTCGTTGCGCTGGTCGACCTGGACTCTGAAGCCCTGATCCTTCAAATCTTTTTTCAGCTGCGACGCGAACGGCACATGATCATCTTTGATGGGGATGATCTGCAGCTGCACCGGCGCCAGCCACATCGGAAACGCGCCGGCGTAATGCTCAATCAACGTTCCCATAAAGCGCTCTACGCTGCCCAAAATCGCGCGGTGAATCATAATCGGCCGGACCAGCTCCCCGTCTTCGTTGGTGTAGGTCAGATCGAACCGTTCCGGCAACGAAAAATCGCATTGAATGGTGGCGCACTGCCATTCCCGATTCAACGCGTCGCGTAACTTGAAGTCGATTTTAGGGCCATAAAAAGCGCCGTCGCCTTCGTTGATCTTAAACGCGATCTCTTTTTCCACCAGGGACTGTTTCAGCGTTTCCGTGGCGTGGTCCCAATTCTTTTGCTCCCCGATAAACTTATCGGGCTGGGTGCTGAGTTCGACCTCGATATCTTTAAACCCGAAATCGTGGGAGATGCTGTATACAAAATCGATAACGCTTTTAATCTCATCCTTAAGCTGTTGCTCGCGGCAGTATATATGCGCGTCGTCCTGGGTGAATCCTCTGACCCGCAACAACCCGTGGAGCACGCCCGCTTTTTCCTGACGGTACACCGTGCCCAGCTCGAAAAAACGGATCGGCAGTTCCCGGTACGAACGCCGCTTCGAATTGTACAGCAAATTATGCCCCGGGCAGTTCATCGGTTTTACCGCGTATTCCTCGTTATCAATATCGAGGTAGTACATGTTTTCGCGGTAATGTCCGGAGTGGCCGCTTTGATCCCAGAGCTTGCCGCGCAACAAATGCGGCGTCATAACCAGATCATATCCGCGCTTGATGTTTTCTTCGCGAACATAGGTTTCGATAATATTGCGCAGCGTCGCGCCGGCCGGGGGGTAAAAGATCAGTCCGGCCCCCGCCGATTCCTGATAAATGTTGTACAAATCCAGCTGCGGTCCGAGCTTGCGATGATCCCGCTTGGCGGCCTCTTCGAGCATTTTCAAATACTCTTCAAGTTCCTCCTGGGAGAAAAACGCCGTTCCGTAAATACGCTGTAATTGCGGCTTCGTCTCGTCCCCGCGCCAATACGCGCCGGCTACGGAGAGAAGCTTGAAGGCCTTGATGGTCCCGGCGTTTTCGATATGGGGACCTTTACATAGGTCCAGCCACTCGTCTCCGGTATGGAATATGGAGACCTCATCATCCGGCAAATTTTCAATGAGCTCGACTTTATAAGACTCGCCTTTACCGCGAAAAAAATCAGCCGCCGCTTCCTTCTTCATGAAGGTTTGGCGAAATTCGGGTTTGCGCTGGATGATGTGCTTCATCCGTTTTTCAATCTTGCGCAAATCCTGATCGGAGAAAGGCTCCGGCTTATCGAAGTCGTAATAAAAACCGTTGTCGATCGCCGGCCCGATGGTGACCTTGGTTTCGGGCCATAGCTCCTGGACGGCCTGCGCCATCACATGCGAGCAACTATGTCTGAGCTTGTCTAAATCAGTTTTGTATTCCATTACCCGGTGGTTGGATCGATTCGAGGGCCGCACGCTCTTCGTCGGTCAGATCCGCTTCAAACTTGACCCATTCTTCCATCATCGTCTTCTCGATTTCCTGCTGATTTTCCATAAGGCGTTTTTGCGCGATTTCCATGCCCTGGCGGAACAGTTCAGGCAGCTTATCGATCATTTTTTGGCCTAAGTCGCTCGAATAAAATTCGACGAGTTTGGCGATTTCTTGTTCGGTAAACGTCGTCGTGTAGACTGCGATCACTTCGTTCTTCATGCTGTCCCAGTTCGTGGCGCTGGAGACCAGATCAAACTGTTTGT
>JAGRIU010000051.1 GCA_020443075.1 Alphaproteobacteria bacterium | reverse complement strand
TGGATAGCGCTGCGTTTTTGTCCGAGCAGTTCTTCGGCGTAGATACGGGTCGTGTAAATTTCCTGCATATAGCGTCCATCTTTTTTTCCCAGCGCCGTATTGAAGACCAAAACGGTGTCTTGCGTTGTGGCGGGAATTGCATTTTCGAAAATTTCTTTCAAGAGCTCTTGACGCTCTTTGAGTTTCAGATCACTGAGCAGAAAGCGCATAATGTCGCGGTGGCCGGGATAGCGAATGGATTTGTAATTCAGGTTTTGCGCTTTACCGCTCAGGCTTTCGCACAAGGTGCCCAGCCCGCCGGAGGTGTTAAAGGCTTCGTAATCGACGCCTTCTATAGCGAAATGCTCTAATCCTTCAAGCGGTGGTAATTTAATCTGCGCCCCATCAACAATCGCATCGCAAAGCTGGCAATATTCGTTAATCAGCCCGTCGGTGCTCCATGTCAGATTATATTTCAGCGCATTGGTCGGGTATTTGGGCAGAGCGCCCACACGCATGCGCAGCTCTTCAATCGCATCGAATTTTTGCGCCAGATAATTCGCCGCAATCGAAACAAAGCCCGGCGCGAGGCCGCATTGTGGCATAAAGGCGCTTTTGGCATCCTTGGCCAGATCTTTGACGATCCGGGTATTGGCGACATCCTCGGTCAGGTCAAAATAATGTGCTCCGGCTTCTTTGGCGGCGCGGGCGATGGAAGGAGCAAACATATACGGACAGGCATTGATGATGAAATCCTGCCCCTTGGCACTGGCGAGCAATTCCGCATCATTGGTCACATCCACCTGTTTGCGCTGCACATTCAAGTCCGCAAAGGCGTTTAAGGAAGCATCGCTGCGGTCGGCGACCGTGACATCATAATCGCCGCAATCCGCCAGAAAAGCCGCGATCATCTGACCGATTTTTCCGCCGCCATAGAGAATAAGTTTTGCGCTCGCGGGCTTTTTTCTCATGGGCTTTGTCCTTTCGCCTTTGACTCGCTTCATTATAAGACGACGAGCATGTTCAGAAAAAGAGTGCCGTGCCGCTAAAACCAAGTTGTCCCAAGCTTAGAAGCGATAACCCAAACTGACGGCACCGAAAAGATCGCCTTTGTTTTGATCGACAAACTCTTTGCTGCGATAGACCATGGTATAGCTCATTTGCGCGCGGCCAAAGGTCAAGGCAAAGCCTGCATTCACATCACCGACCAGCGGGAATTTGTTTACACTAGGGCTGTCGCGAAATGTATTGCCGTCGAGGAAGATATTCCGCGCTACAGCGCGCCCTTCTACACCGGCAAAAACGGACCAGTCCCAGCCGTTTTCAGCGCTTTCGAAAAAGCCTGTGCCGGGCATGGCGGGACGCACGCGCAGCGGCGTATCGCTCCAACGGTTGCGGCCATCACCCAATCGCACCGAGATTCCCGTATTGGCGTATGTATAAACATTACCCACACTTGCCCCCAGATACGGCGCAGCCTTGAGCGTCAATCCGGCGATATCGGTTTGCCATTTTTCCGGCCAGCGGCGTTGCCATGAAAGGATCAGGCCCGGTTCGTTTTTAAGCTGATTATCCCAGCCTTGGGGCAGCGGGCTGCCGGTGATGTATTTATGGACGCTGCGCTGGGTTTGTTCACCTAAAGCCGCAGGGCCGACAACGCCGATCGTGGCCTCCAGTTCGTCGATATAGTTATGGTTTAAACTGGCCATACCGATCGAGCCATAAAGAAAGGCCGCCCACGGACGATCTTTCGGATCGGGGACAGCGCTTTGTATATCGTCGGGCGTATAGAGATTTTGCCCCAGCGAATAATAAGCGCTGGAGGTTTCATTGATATCAAATGTCGGCACGAGCTCGGCTATATTGTGACAAATTTGCGGAAACTTCGCCCCCAGATCGAAATAAGTCAGGCGCACGCCGCTCGTGTAGTGAGCATCCGTGCCGCCGCCGATCATATCATTTTCGTAAACAGCGGTGATAAAGTTCGGATAGCGGCTATGTTTAAGCTCTCGAGGAACCTGCTCTTCCAGCGTTTTATCCTGCGCCTGCGCCAACAACGGCAAGAACAAGCAAAGCAAAAACAGGCTATATCTCATGCGCATAATTTCGCGCTCGCTTTGTTGTCAAGGGTCCGTGCCTACTTACACTCTTTCACTTCGGCGATGGCTTCGAGCTTTATTTTGCGGCTCTTTGCTTCGGATGCATTTTTCTGGGCCGACTGCACATTATGCGAGCTTACGGCGTTGGCAATTTCCGTCACGCCGCCAATCCAAGGCAAGGAGGAGCTTTTCCCCGCATAGTAAGCCGTTTTTGCGGCCGTTTTTCCACCGGCTTTCACAACCTTATCGGATAGGGCCGCATTGTCGGCCGAGGCGATCACGCCGTCCAGCTCCTCGATTTCAGCAGCCAGTTGGGAGCAACTCAGGTCTTTATCTGCTGCCATAGAAGGCGCAGAGATCAGGCAAGCAGCGGTCAAAAGCATCAATTTTTTCATGGCGGAAGCCCTTTCCTATGCGTTGATGTCTTGTGATGTCTTGATGGTCTATGCATACACAAAAGCGCCGTCGCAATCAAGCTTCGGCGCTTTTACGATCAAAAATAAACGCGGGCTTATTTTACTTGAGCGTCGCGGAAAATTTCCTCGACAATCGCCTTGGTCTCTTCGATGGCCTGCGGCTCTCTTTCGCTCATCACAGGCTGCAGGTTCATGTCTTTTTCCGGCATCATTTGCGCCAGCACATAAGCCACGCCGCTCCCGGCTGTGCGTTGATTGCCGTAGGGAAACATAGCGTCGGTTTTCACCAGCTCATAGCCTTCGCCGCAAGCGGCCAAAAGCAAAGGGGAAGCCAGACATAGAATTTTCAAAGATTTGCGCATCGCATTCATCCATTCTTAGGATCATTCTTGGGAAAACTCAGTGGAAATATTGGGGACAACACAGGTGTATTGCTGTGGATGAGTATAGGGATAAGTGCGGCGCGGCGCAAGAGGCGTTATTTTTCGATCTTATAGAGCACGAAACGGCCCAGCGGATGGCCTTTACGCAGGGCCGGATAATCGAAATCCTCGCCCTTTTGATATTCCATGCCGAGCTTTTCCATCATCGCAATCGTGCGCACATTGTCATGCACAGTATAGGCGACCAGCTCCGTCAGACTCAGCACCGTGAAGGCGTGATCAATCACCGCGCGGGCGGCTTCGCTGGCGTAGCCTTTGCCCCAATGTTCGTAATCCAGCCGCCAGGCCAGCTCGATTGCCGGCGTAAAGGCGGCCTTGAAATCGACGTTTTTCAAGCCGACGAATCCCGCGAACTCATCATCTTCCTTCACTTCCACGACATAAAGGCCATAGCCGTATTTGTCGAAGTGTTTCTGGAACTCCTGCATGTGGCGGGCCGAAGCCTTTTCATCCAGAACGCGCGGCAGATACTCCATAACCAGCGGATCGGCGTTCATACGGGCAAAGGGCTCGAGATCTTCGTCTTCCCATTCGCGCAAAATCAGGCGCTCTGTTTCGATATGCTTTTTCATAGGGCTTGAGTATAGGGAGCCCGCGCGAAACGGCAATGGGGCAAAGACAAGTTGTCCCCAAGCTTATACAAGAGGCTTTGGATAAAGCTGTGGACAATGTATGGATGGCCCTTCATTTTTCTGGCTTTTCGGTTGTATCGTGCATGATAATGTAGAGGTTATGAAACGGCTTTCCCTGTGCGTTCGCACGCTTTTGACCTCCAGCCTTGTTTTTGTTTTTACGGCCCCTGCGCTGGCCCGCAATGTTCCTCTGCCTGCGGTCAAGCCTTCTATTGGCGCGGTGCAGGACAGGCCGGAGATTTTCCAGGTCAGTTATCTGGGCGATACGGAGAAAAGCTGCGGCGCTTTATCGGCAGAAGCGGCGAGGATGCGCGATATCATCTACACAACGGCGGATCTTAAGAACAAATCGAAATTGCAGACAAACGGTGTCACAGCCGCAGGCGCCGTGGGCTCGCTTGTGGTGGGAAGCGTTACGGGCGGGATCGGGCTGGCGCTGGGCGGGTTTTTGCTGGAACACAATATCAGCGAAACGTCCGAGCGCGCAGACGAGGTGCAGGATATCGCCGAGCAGCGCCGAAGCCTGATGATGGGGATTTACAACGCCAAGGGCTGCGTGGGGCCGATCGAACATGCGATGCAAAACCCGGATAAGTTCAATTTATTGAACGAGATCGCCGCGCTGGAACCGGCCGCAGGCGAAGAAAAACCCAGAGCGCGGTATAATCAGTGAATTGGTGATGTATTTGCCGCTGTAATCGGGTATAGGCGACCACAGGAATTCACTCACATTCGATCAAGGGAAAAGATTACAACTTAACATCTAAGACATTTGGAAATCTGCCGTTTGAGTCAGGTCTGGGCACCCACGATAAAATCCAAACGCCTTGATCAGGCGATTGTGCAGCAGAAAGTTGGATTTTTTTCAGAGCATCTTTTTGCAAGTTTATCCTTTTAGGCATCAAAATAAAATTGTGATCGTGATTTGTTCCTCCATAATCCCGATCATGAATATGTTCAACAGTGAGGGGATATTGCTGCTGCTGTTCATTCAAAGGGATTTTTCCCAAAAACAACATTTCATTTACAGCTTCCTCAGACAAACCAATACCGATAAGCCTTTCTCTCTCGTTAAACGCAACAGACTTAATGAAAGCTTTTTTAGGGCCGTCTTCTCCATTTCTAAGCTTTACAGCTTTAAATATACTTTGCCTTAATCTTCTAAAAGCTTCTTGCTCCTGATAGTACAGCAATACGACTTCATCCATTTGATCCGGCTTGGAATCGCGAGCCCTATAGAATTCATCAAGTAACTTTCTTGCTTTTTTTCTTGAAAAAAGTGTTGCGGCATTAGTCTCAAAAGTATCTACGATGGTATCGACATCCGGCGTAGAATATGAGCTAAAAAAGTTGCGAGATAAATCAAGCGATTGCTGAAAAAGCTCCGGGTGATCTTCATAGAGTGCTTTTATGCGCGTGCTTTCAATTTGATCCAAAAGAACGTTTTCAAAAATCCTATTAACGCGAGCCTCAAGAATAGCGTGGTCAGACGCTGTTAGCTTTTCTTTGTTATGTGCCAGATAAAAACGCATAAGTCCAACTAGTCGACTTTCACTCAAATAGTGCGTTTTTCCAATATTGTGAAAAGCTTCAAAATCTGCGTTAACAGCATTTGTTAGAGCCGCTACGGGCAAGTCTTCTAATTGACTGTAAATCATACCGGCAAATATCTGAACCCCGAGGTATATATATCCGTCATATTTATTTGCAAGCCCCGTCCCTAAATCGTCACGAGACTTCATGTATGCGTGACAACAAAGATACATTTCATAACTGCTTTTCGGCCCCTCTTCCGGAGATAGAATCCATCTATTTTGATCTATGGAGGAAGGGTGCCCGATAGCATTTAAAGCACCCTGAATCTGGTGAGAAAAATCAAGAGGAACCTCTTCGATATCGCGTGGGTAATTATCACTTTTAAAGACACCTTCAAGAATACGTGCAAAGCTATTTAAAGAGTACGGACTGTTCGGGCTTAATCTTTTCGCACGCGCGGCAAATGCATCTATATTTTTTTTATCAAAAGCAAACATCTTTTTTGCGTAGGCTTCCGCATCGATTATCTTCTCACAATCATACTTACGATATGAACTTGCTCCGTAAGCTTGCAGCGCAAGAAGTTCGTCGATAGATAGATTTCCTATGCTCGAACCCATTTTTCTTGTCGCTTTTGGACTAAAAGGTGCCCCGTGCCTTGAATAACTCTCAAGGCAATAAAAACTGCGCGCAAGATGCTCGAACAATTCAAGTATTTTTTCTTTATCGTTTTGAGGAGATTTAAATTGTTCTTCTCGAAACTCGCTCATGCATGCATATACTGCCGCCGCTGCTTGCACAGGTGAAATGGCTAGCTCTTTTTCCTCTAACCAGTGCTTTAACTTTTCTTCCAGACACCCCTGCACAAAAACCTCCACATTGACGTTTGCAGCAGGTGACGATAGTAAACAAATATCGATATGTCAAATATTTTCACTAAAACCCCAACTCCATATCTTCAAGTCGTTTGATTTCGTCGCGGAGTTTGGCCGCCTCTTCGAATTCCAGATTTTCGGCGGCTTTGAGCATGTCTTTGCGTAAGCGTTCTATGCGTTTTTTCAGGGCGGCGGGGTCGTGTCCTGCTTCGCCAAGGCTTTGCAGGAAGCTTTCCTGTTCGCGGTCACGCAGCCCCACATCGACGTGGTCGGCGCGTTCGAACACGCTATCGAGGATGGAACTGAGGTTTTTCTTCACCGTTTCGGGGGTAATGCCGTGTTCTTCGTTATAAGCCTTTTGTTTTTCGCGGCGGCGCTCCGTCTCGTCCATTGCGTATTGCATGGATTCGGTTATGCGGTCGGCATAGAGAATGGCTTTACCCTCGACGTTACGGGCGGCGCGGCCGATGGTCTGGACCAGCGAGGTTTTCGAGCGCAGGAAGCCTTCTTTGTCCGCGTCCAGTATCATCACGCGGTGACATTCGGGGATATCGAGGCCCTCGCGCAGCAGATTGATGCCGACCAGCACGTCGAATTCGCCGCGCCTTAAATCCTGCATAATTTCGATGCGCTCCAGCGTATCCACATCGGAGTGGATATAGCGGACCTTGATGCCGTTTTCGTTGAGATATTCGGTCAGGGCCTCGGCCATTTTCTTGGTCAGCGTGGTCACAAGGAGCCGCCCGCCCTGCCCTATCACCGCGCGGGCCTCGAACATCAAATCATCGACCTGATTTTGGGTCGGACGCACCTCGACCGGCGGGTCCATCAGCCCTGTGGGGCGCACGACCTGTTCGGCGGAAATGCCGCCGGCTTGCTGAAGCTCCCACTCGGCAGGCGTGGCAGAGACAAAGATCGTCTGGCCGCGCAGGGCGTTCCATTCCTCGAATTTCAGCGGGCGGTTATCGACGGCGGCAGGCAAGCGGAAGCCGTATTCAACCAGCGTCGATTTGCGCCCGAAGTCACCGTTATACATGGCGCGGAGCTGGGGCAGCATAACGTGGCTTTCATCAAGGAACATGATCGCATCATCGGGCAGATATTCGATGAGCGTGGGCGGCGGTTCGCCCGGCGCACGGCCCGTGAGATAGCGCGAGTAATTCTCGATCCCCGCGCACATGCCCGTAGCCTCCAGCATTTCCAGATCAAAGCGCGTGCGCTGTTCGAGGCGCTGGGCTTCAAGGAGTTTGCCATCGGCTTCGAGAGCTTTGAGGCGCTCCTTGAGGTCGGTTTTGATCTGTTTGATGGCTTGCTGCATCGTCGGGCCGGGCGTTATGTAGTGCGAGTTCGCGAAGATGCGCACACCTTCGAGGGCTTCGAATTTCTGGCCTGTGAGCGGGTCGAATTCGGTGATGGTTTCCAGTTCATCGCCGAACAAATCAAAGCGCCAGGCGCGGTCTTCGAAGTGAGCAGGAAACAGCTCGACGGTGTCGCCGCGCACACGGAACGTCCCGCGCTCGAACGCGATATCGTTGCGGGTATATTGCAGCTCTACAAGCTGGCGGATGAGTTGATCGCGGTCGATGCGCTGGCCTTTTTCCAGCGCGAAGGCCATCGCCATATAGTCCTCTTTCGAGCCGATACCGTAGATACAAGACACGGACGCAACAATGATGCAATCGCGGCGCTCGAACAAGGCGCGGGTGGCGGCGTGGCGCATGCGGTCGATTTGCTCGTTAATCGAGGAGTCTTTTTCGATAAAGGTATCGGTGCGCGGGACGTAGGCTTCGGGCTGATAGTAGTCATAGTAGCTGACGAAATACTCGACCGCGTTATCGGGGAAAAAGCTCTTGAACTCGCCATAGAGTTGGGCGGCGAGCGTTTTGTTCGGGGCCAGGATCAGCGCGGGGCGCTGGAGCTCCTGAATAATATGCGCCATGGTGAAGGTCTTGCCGGAGCCAGTGACGCCGAGCAACGTTTGATCGGCCAGCCCTTCCCTTAGCCCCCGCGTGAGTTTTTTGATCGCTTCGGGCTGATCACCTGCGGGGATGAAATCCGAGTGGATGCGTAGCGGCCGCATATCCTTGTCCACTGACGGATCGAAGAGCGGGCGGTCGTTATTAGGGATCACGGCTTTCATTGAATTTTATATAGGATAAAACCACTGAGACGCCAAGGCGCAATGTTTTACTTGAGCCCGTTTTCATAATGGTTTAGTGATAAGCTACTCAAACATACAAAAAGGACTTTAGCCCTATGCCTTCACTTGCCCGACCCCTTACAGTCGCTTTTGCCGCTCTTGCTTTGTCCGTAGCGGCCTCCGCGCAGGACAACGCGCCATCACCAGAAACCCAACCCCAAAACGAACCGCCCCAAAGCGGCTGGGGCGTTATTATCCAGCCGACTGACCCGAAAAATTTTCTGAGACAGTTCGATAAAGTTATAAAACCTCTACAGCCGAGAAACGAGCCATATATTAAAAAGGCCCCGCGCCCTAAGATTAACGGATCAGAACCCGTTTTAATTTAAAGGCAGATAGGCCGGAGACAGGAGCATATTGTCACATTCTACATTTTTATTTTGTTGACAACAACCTTTGTCTTATGTAAATATTTTGCACATTTTAGAAGAAGTAGAGGATGTAAACGATGAGTACAGATCAAATCGAAGCCACGCCGACGAGAGGGATTACGATCACCGGGCATGGGCTGGAACATGAAACGAGCGTTATCAGCTCTTTGATGCAAGCGGCCAGAAGAGGTTCTCCGGGGACGCAATTTGGTTTGCAAAAAGGCCATAACGAAGTGCGCATTGCCAACATACCGGATCGTCATTATTCAGCCGTCTTCGGGGAGATCGTTCGCGTTACCGCGATGAATCGTGCGATCAAAATGAATCTTGTGGAGGACAAAGCCCCTGCCGCTGCGGACTCCCCTTCGGCGGCCCGTAAACATAATGTTTACACATCTCTGCCCCAGCCAGCGGCAGCCGCGACAAATGCACGTCGCTTGCAGACATCAGGGCCTTTTTTCGGGGCGGCTCAGCCTCAAGGCGGGCAAGCGACCATCGATATTGCCGGAGAGTTTGATACGGACAGTCTGGAAACGGTGTTGAAAACCATGCGCGGCGTCCTCGGCTATTACCCTCAATACTTGGAATTGAAAAAAGATGAAAACAGCCTTTTCCACGATGGCATACGTCTTCTTAATCTGCCGGAGAAGAAAATTGACCAGATTGTAACTTCATTAAATACAGCGCTCTATTCAAACGGGCTGCAGGATGATTTTACAATTTACGCGCCCAATGTTCCGCGTGAGCCATATCCTGTGGCTGCAGATATGTCTGCCATCGATGAAGACGCCCGGCTTGTCTATCAGGCCCACATAACGCTTACCGTCGATCCCCGATAAAAACGATTGTCCTCCTCCTTAGGCTTTGCTAGGCTTCGCGGCTTAAGGACAGGAGACAATCATGAGCGCCACCATCACGCCAGACATTGCTGAAAAATGCCGTACATGGGCTTTTGAAGAAGCCAAGGGCGTGGTCAAGCGCCTGCGCGCGCTGGGCCGCGGCGAGATCAAAACACCGGAGAAAGGTTATGTCCTGTTCGAAACAGGTTATGGCCCCTCAGGCTTGCCGCATATCGGCACGTTCGGCGAGGTGTGCCGCACAAGCATGGTCATGCACGCCTTTAAAAATCTCCAGCCCGACATTCCGGTGAAGCTGGTTTGTTTTTCCGATGATATGGACGGGCTGCGCAAGGTGCCCTCCAACGTGCCTAACCCTGAATTATTGCAAGCGGCGCTCGGCATGCCGCTGTCGTCCGTGCCCAACCCGTTCGAAAGCGATCATTTGAGCTATGCGGCGCATAACAATGCACGGCTTTGCGAATTTCTCGACGGGTTCGGCTTTGATTACGAATTCTATAGCTCGACGCAGGATTGTTACGTGCCCGGACGCTTTGATGCAACGCTGCGGGCGATGCTGGAAAAATACGAAGAGGTGCGCGCGGCGGTGCTGCCGATTTTGGGCGAAGACCGCAAAGCCACCTACTCGCCCCTCATGCCGATCGTGCAGAAGAAAAGCGCGGATGATCATCATCCCATCATTTTGCACAACGCGATTTTGAAGAACGTAGAGGATCTGGATGCTGGCGTGGTGACGTTCGAGGTTCTTGATGACAGCGAGTTAGAGCGCAGCGGTTACGGCACGGGAGAAACCGTGACTCAATCCATCTTCAAAGGCGGATGCAAAGCGCAATGGCGCGCGGACTGGGCTTTGCGCTGGTATGCTCTGGATGTGGATTACGAGATGGCGGGCAAAGACCTTGTCACCTCGGCCGATATTGCCGCCGACATCGTCAAGGTTCTCGGCGGGCGCGGTCCGGCGGGCTTCCGTTACGAGCTGTTTTTGGATGAAAAGGGCGAGAAAATCTCCAAATCCAAAGGCAACGGGCTGACGATGGAGGACTGGCTGACTTATGCGCCGCATGAAAGTCTGGCCTATTACATGTTCCAGCGCCCGACGAGCGCGAAAAAGCTGTATTTTGACATCATCCCCAAAGCTGTGGATGAGTATATGAACTTTGTGGAGAAGCTGGCCGAGCAAGAGCCTGCGCAACAACTGGATAATCCGGCATGGTACATCCATAACGGAAACATCCCCAATTCGCAGCACTCGCCAGTATCATTTGCGCTTTTGTTGAACCTTGTGAATGCGGCCAACACCGATGCACCGGAGGTTCTGTGGCGGTTTATCCAGAATTATGCGTCGGAGGCTTCGCCGGAGAACGCTCCATTTCTGGACCGTCTGGTGGGCTATGCGATCCGCTATTATCAGGATTTTGTACTGCCCGCCAAAACCTACCGCGCGCCGGATGAGCGCGAAGCCAAAGCTTTGAATGACTTGGCGGCGCGGCTTGAGGCGATGGATGCGGGGCTGGAAGCCGAGGCCTACATGACCGAGGTGTTTAGCGCGGGTAAGGAAAATGGCTATGATCAGAGTGAATTACGCGAGTGGTTTAAAGCGATTTACGAGGTTTGTCTGGGGCAATCGCAAGGCCCGCGTTTCGGTTCTTTCGTCGCGCTGTACGGGGTCAAGGACACAGCCGCGCTGATCCGCGATGCGCTGGACGGAAAATTCGCGGCGGCAGCTTAAACAACGGGGAATGATATGGCCGAACAATCAACATCGGACACGCTGAATTTGATCATCGAGCAAACCAAAGAGGTCTGGCAGCATGGGCTTTTGGGCGTGGATGTGGGTTCCATTGTGGTGGCTTTGTTGATCTTCGGCGGATTTTTGCTGATCCGCGGGGTGTTCAGCAAATATGTGCTGGCGCGGCTGCATGAGTGGAGCGCACGGTCCAAAACGAAGATGGATGACCGGATCGTCGATGCGCTGATCCCGCCGCTGCGTTTTATCCCGATTATTCTGGGGCTTTTCTTTGCCGCGCAGTACCTGAGCCTGGAAGGCGATGCGCAGAATTTTGTGATGAAGGTCGAGCGCTCTTTGATCGCGTTTGTTATTTTCTGGTCCATTCACCGCGCGGCCGAGCCGGTAAGCAAAAGCATGAGCAAGCTGGAAAAGATGCTCAGCCGGACGATGCTGCAATGGATTTTCAAGGTTTTGAAGGTCATTATCGTCTTTATCGGCGCGGCGGTGATCCTGGAGATCTGGGGGATTGCGGTCGGGCCATTGCTGGCGGGTCTGGGGCTGTTCGGGGCGGCGATCGCGCTGGGGGCGCAGGATTTGTTCAAGAACCTGATCGGCGGCATGACGATTATCGCCGAAAAGCGCTTTCCTCCCGGCGAATGGATTTTGGTGGACGGCGTAGTCGAGGGTACGGTCGAGGATATCGGTTTCCGCTCGACCAAGGTGCGGCGCTTTGACAAAGCGCCCGTGCATGTCCCGAATTCACAGCTTTCAGACGCGGTGGTGACAAATTTTTCCCGCATGACGCATAGGCGGATATTTTGGAAGATCGGTGTGACCTATTCAACGACGACGGCGCAACTCAAGATCATCCGCGACGGGATCATGGATTATGTGACGGGCCACGAAGATTTCGCCCAGCCGCCGGACGTGCCGACCTTCGTGCGGGTGGACAGCTTTAACGCCAGTTCGATTGATTTGATGCTGTATTGCTTTACGAAAACGACCGATTGGGGCGAGTGGCTGGCGGTGAAAGAAGCGCTGGCGATGGCGATTAAAGAGATCGTCGAGGAGAAGGCCGGTTCAAGCTTTGCCTTCCCTTCGCAGTCGGTTTATATCGAAAGCCTGCCCGGTGAAGTTGCGGAAGTTTTTGAAGTTCCGATGAAAAAAAAATAGTATCTCCACTGAAAACCGCTTCGTTAACATAAAATTAAAGCTTCCCCCTTATCATGAACGCGGAGCAAAGACATGAGTCAGAATACGCAAAACTTAGATCTTTTTAGGCGTTTTGCCTATAATCCCGCATCGTTTAATACGCCTATCGAGACGATTGACGGGGAAGCTGGCGCTGATGATTTGGTCGTTGTGCATTTGGATCGCTTTGCAGGTATGAATGCACAACAAGCCGAAGCGGCGATACAGCCGGTCATAGATTTGATTGATGCGCGCACCCCGAAAGACGATCCGTTATTGATGTCAGACATCCAAAAATTCAAATCCCATTTGCCTGCATTAGCGTCGAAAGCTGCAAAGGAACCAGTTTTAGCAGAGGGCGGCGGAGCCTTCGCACTTAAGAGTGGCATGATTTTTATGGATGATCGAGCCTGTACGCCTGAAAACCTGCTTAGATCAAGTTTCAACATTCCTCCCAACAAAGACATACCTTTGTCATATCCAATGGAGTTCCAAACCCTTCATAGAGAATTCACGCGTCTCCATGAGGGGGCCCATGCAATATTGGGGACAAAAGAGTCTGGCTCTGACTTTATGGCCGCCTCGAGCATGTTGCGTACACATCCACAAGATGAGGACGTTAGAGATTTTTTATCACATACAGCCGATTTACGATATGCGGCCAGTTATATGGGTGACAGACGAATGCAGGAAAAATACGGCGTTGAAAATTATGATGCGATCCGGCACGCCTTGGATATGGATACCACTGGACAACTTCCTTCTCTCGACCATCTTGAAGAGCTGTCGTTAATTGCAGAACAACATGACGCCAAAAATGATAATAATAATTTTCCCGGCGTAGGCAGCACGGAGATTCTGGATAGACAAAACCCTGCCGTAGAATTGGGGAGCACTATGACACGGATAGGTGAGTTTTTCGAACGTCATCAGGCTTTGACATCCGCTGACGAAGATATGCTGCCTCCATCAAAGCTTGGCGGAAAGCCCTCGGTTCTTTCTACACCATCAAACTAGGGTTTGGTATTTTTCTTTCCTCGCAGTTTTTTGAAATACGCAAAAACACCCAAAACATGCTAGGTCTTTAGGGATGAATGCGAATCCCGAAGCCCAGCCCCGTACGCAGATAGAGCTGCCCGATATTCCGGCGCTGGCGGTGGATGCGCGCCAAGCTTATATACTGAGCGCTGAAGGGGAGTTGCAAACGCTCTCGCACGCGCAGGCGGCGGCGCTGATGCATAAAAAATCCGTTTTGGTGTGTCACGGGCCGTATGTGCGCTCGAAGCTGTCCGGCGGGGCGGATGCGGCGGCGTTTTATGCCTTCGATGCGTTAGAGCTGTTTGCGTTTGTACATCCGGGGGCGTTTTGCGTGCCAACCATTCCCGGTCTGTGCAACACTTTGGGGCTGTGTGCGCCGGAGAGCACGGAGGATCATCCCTTTTCATTGTTGGAGATTGTGCGGGCGCTTTTGGAAGATGTCAGGAAGGAGGCTATGCCCC
>JAGRIU010000050.1 GCA_020443075.1 Alphaproteobacteria bacterium | reverse complement strand
TTTTTGTAGGCGAGCCGGCCAGCTCGTGTTTTGTAATCCTTTTTCTATGGCTTGAGGCGAGAGAGGGAAGCTTCTTTCAATTGTTTGGAGGGTTGTGAGCGCGGTTAAGGCATTCAGTTTTTGGTGCGGGCCTTTTAGACCTAATGGACCGGGTAAAGGTCTTTTTTCGTCGCAGAAAATGAGCGGGCATTCGATTTTCGTTGCTGTATTTTCGAATGTGCTTATGACGCCGCCTTCAATGCCCTCTTGTGTTTGCGGGGCGATGATGCAGGGCACGCCGGGTCTCATGATTCCGGCTTTTTCGGCGGCGATGTGCGCGTAGGTATCGCCCAGATGCTCTTGATGGTCCAGGCCAATGGCGGTGATGATTGTGGCCAGCGGGTTTTCAATGACGTTTGTGCAATCCAGACGCCCGCCCATACCGACTTCGAGCAAAAGAATATCTGCGGGGTTTTGGCTGAAAGCTTTGAAGGCGATGGCGGTTGTGATTTCGAAGAAGGTTAGGTTATGGCCATCATTTAGGGTAAGAGCTTCATCGATTAAGGCTTCAAGGGCCTCATCTTCTATAGGCGCGCCGACTAAAACGATGCGTTCGTTAAAGCGGATCAGGTGCGGCGAGGTATAGGTATGGACTTTGTATCCGCCGTGTTCCAAGCTGCTTCGCATGAAGGCGATGGTCGAGCCTTTGCCGTTGGTCCCGGCCACATGAATGACGGGGGGCAGATTTTTATGCGGATTGCCGAGTTTTTCCAGTAATCCCAGATAGGGGGGGCGGAACGAGAGATCGATTTTTTTGTGACGGTTGAGGCTGTACAGGCTTTCCAGCTTTTTTTGCAGGCTTGCCTTCGGGTGGTTGAGGTCGCTCCGGTACATGTGTTTAAGGGCTGTTTTTAGGCAGCCTTGCCGTTTTTAGCCTTGGCGGCTGCTTTTTTATTCATGAGCAGACTCAAAAGGCGGCCAAGCGTTTCAGCCATGTCCTTGCGATTGACGACCATATCGACGATGCCATGTTCTTTCAAGTATTCCGCGGTCTGGAAATCATCAGGCAGGGTTTCACGCACGGTTTCCTCGATGACGCGGCGTCCGGCAAAGCCGATCATCGATCCCGGTTCGGCGATATGAATATCGCCGACCATCGCGAATGAGGCGCTGACGCCGCCGGTTGTCGGGTCTGTCAGGATGACGATGTAGGGCAGGCCCGCATCCTTGACCATTTCGACGGCAATGATGGAGCGCGGCATTTGCAGCAGGGAGAGCATACCTTCTTGCATGCGCGCGCCGCCGGATGAAGGGATGGTGATGAAGGCGGCTTTATCTTTCACGGCTGTTTCTGCGGCTTTGACGATCGCTTCACCAACCCCGGCGCTCATTGAGCCGCCCATAAAAGCAAAATTGAAAGCCGCGATCACAACCTTTTGCCCGCCGATTGTGCCTTTGGCCAGCGTTATGGCTTCTTGAAAGCCGGTTTTGTGCTGGGTTTCTTTCAGGCGGTCGACGTATTTTTTGCGGTCTTTGAATTTCAGAGGATCCAGCTCGACATTCGGAAGTTCAAGCTTGTCGTATTTTCCGTTATCAAAGAGCATTTCGAAGCGCTGTTTGACCGGAATGCGCAGATGGTGGTTGCAGTGGTAGCAAACGTTCAGGTTATCAGCCAAGTCGCGGTGAAAGAGCATGCCTTCGCAGGACGGGCATTTTTGCCAAAGGTTGTCCGGCACGTCTTTTTGTTCTCCGACGATGGAGCGGATGCGCGGGCGGATGAAATCAGTCAACCAGTTCATGTTCAGTCACTTCCTTTTACTTTTTCAGTGCGTTGCCGCACTCCTTAAGTAGGTCTGTACTACTCTTCGTCGTTTGCGCCTACTGAAAAAGTAAAATCAAGCGCCTGTTTCTCTGAGCAAAATATTCCCGATTTATCAGCTTTTGGTGCATAAAAGTCAAGTTTTCAACGCGCTTGCCAGTGCGGAAACCTGTTTGCAAAGCGCTGGAATTCCCTCTTCATTCAGGGTTTTAACCAAAGCCGAGCCGACGACGACAGCATCGGCGACGGTACTCATTTCTGCGGCGTTTTCCGGCGTTTTGACGCCAAAGCCGATGGCGACGGGCAAATCCGTTTTGTTTTTGATTGTATCGATATGAGGTTTTAAATCGGCGGCCTTGGCGCTGGCGGCGCCAGTGATGCCGGTAATCGAGACGTAGTAGAGAAAGCCGCCAGCTCCGCCCAGAAGGTTTTCCAGTCTTTTTTCGTCTGTGGTTGGGGTGAGCAAGCGGATCAGGTTTATCGGTTTGTCTTCGAGCGCGGTTTCCAGTTCGGCGCTTTCTTCGGGCGGCAAATCAACGATGATCAGACCGTCCACGCCTGCTTTGGCCGAATCAGCGGCGAATTTCTCGATGCCGTAGGCCATGACGGGGTTGAAATAGCCCATGAGCACGAGCGGGGTTTTCTGGTTGTCGCGGCGGAAGGTTGTGACCATTTCCAGCGTTTGTTTCATGTTTGCGCCTGCGGCCAGAGCCCGCTGGCTGGCGGCTTCGATCACGGGGCCGTCGGCCATGGGGTCGGTAAAGGGCATGCCCAGTTCGATGATATCCGCACCGTTCTCGGCCAGAGCTTTGAGGGCTTCCTGCGATGTCTGGCGGTCGGGGTCTCCGGCGGTTATAAAGCTGATGAGAGCCGGGCGGCCCAGTGTTTCAAAGGTTTTGTCTATGCGGGTTTTTGGATGGGTCATCTTTTGTTGTCCGGCGTTTCAATTCTGGAGGCTTTTGTAGCGAAAAGAGGGGTTGAAAACAATAGTTTTGCGTTTTTAAAGCCGCGTGCAGGAAAAAAGCTTGAGAAATGCACGTCCTTGTCTTACTTTGCATCAGCCTTTTTATAGGGATTAGGGGTATAGCTCAGTTGGTAGAGCGACGGTCTCCAAAACCGTAGGTCGTGAGTTCGAGTCTCGCTGCCCCTGCCATTCAGTCCACGATTTCAAGATATTCTAGATTTTACGCCCGTGAGCCCCGCTGTTCGCCGCGCTTCCCGAATGCTCCAGGTTCGAGGGACATCAGAGAACGCATTCTTAACCCCCTTTCTCCGTATTTTCTCTAGCCCCTCTTTTCACATCCCTCGGGCGCACTAATTTCCCGGTAAGCAGGGAATTTGCAGGGAATTTTTTCATTTTTTTCGATGTGGCATTTTCAAGAACGTAGAGAAACTGCGGCCTGCACTATGGGTCATATGCTGTAAGCCAGGGATTTCAGGGAATTGCAGTTAGTATGGAATTTCAAAACTCGCCATGATCCTGTTACGGACATATCGACTAGAGCAGTTCTCGCGGGTGGCGATATCCTTGATATGCGTACCGGCGAAATGTTCATCCCGCCATGCGATACCTTGAACCAGTCGCTTCAAATCTTCCGGCGGCAGATCGAGCACATCTCGCCCTTCGGCTTCAATCACCATCGCCCCGTCACGCCCTCGTTTGGTTTGAAATGGTACGGTAATCTCGAACTCTTCTGCGCATCCAGTAACGCTTACCCGCAGATATTTATCAACCAGTTTCTTGAAACCATCCGGTTTAAAAGCGATCACCAGATGATCGAAATACACCGTCACCCGCTTCACACATGTGCGGATCAAATCATAAGCCGGAACGGCACCACGGTTTTTCAGCATATGCTCAAGCACCGCGCCTTCCTCCTCACCGGATAGCCGCTCCATCTGCCCGCGTACAGCCTGCTCAATGAAGCTCTCGATCTCATGGGCAGGAAACCGTGCGCGCAAGTGGTCAGGGTGATGCTTATCGCGCGCGAGGGGCTCGTTACAATAATAACGATAGTCCCTATCTCTTCGCCGCGTAAAAACAGGAGTATAGAGCCGCCCATATTCATCGAAAATCAAGCCGGTCAATAAATCCGTGTGTCTATGATTTTCACCGCCGCGCGCATTGGCCGCTTTATCCTGAAGCTTATTTTGCACAGCATCCCAAAGCGCCTGAGGAATGATCGCGTCATGCAGCCCTTCATGGATCGTGCCTTTATGGGATATCTTGCCTATATAAACCGGATTGGTCAGCAGCGCATGGAGCGCCCCACGGCTGAAATATTCTCCGCCATATTTAAAACCACGCTGTGAGGTTCTACGTCGGCTTTTAATACCACGCCTTTTCAACTCAATCGCCAGCGCCCGCACGCACCCGATTTTTAGATAGAGCTCGAAAATCTTCTTGGCCAGATGCGCGTCCTCATCATTGGTAATGAGGCGCCGATCACCAATATCAAACCCGAATGGTGGCCGACCGCCTTGCCACATGCCTTTAGCTTTCGAGGCTGCGATTTTATCGCGAATACGCTCGCCCGAGACTTCACGCTCGAATTGAGCAAAACTCAGCAGGACGTTGAGCGTCAGCCGGCCCATGCTGGTCGTCGTATTAAAGCTCTGCGTTACACTAACGAAGGTCACGCCGTGTTCGTCAAACACATCAACCAGCTTCGCAAAATCAGCCAAAGAGCGCGTCAGGCGATCAATCTTGTAAACGACGACGATGTTAACCCTACCGGCCTTTATATCTTCGATAAGCCTCTCCAGCGCGGGCCGTTCAAGTGACCCGCCCGAGAACCCACCATCATCATATTGGGTCGGTGCAGCCCTCCACCCCTCGGATCGCTGGCTCATGATATAGGCTTCACACGCCTCCCGCTGCGCATCCAGCGTGTTGAACTCCATATCGAGGCGCTCATCGGTGCTTTTTCTTGTATATATCGCGCATGTCTTTACTATGGTCTTCATAATGACCATACACGCTTCCTTTGCTGAGGAAGTCGAGAGAAAAGGACAGAAAATGCAGGTTACATTTCACGGTATCATATGCGATGGATGTGGCCGTTTTTCAAAAGAAAACATAATTCCAGATAATATCGCCGTGTATCCCGTCAGTGTATCCCGTCAGCACAAGTTGGACAGATGGCGGTGAGTTGCTAAGGTGATGTTTTTGGCTTATCGAGACGACGAAGGAGTCGAAGATGAGCAAAAAACAGGACCACAAGGACGAGGCTGATAAACT
>JAGRIU010000049.1 GCA_020443075.1 Alphaproteobacteria bacterium | reverse complement strand
TGTTCGCCAACTATAAAAACAAGGGCCGAGCCATTGCAAAACGAAATATTTGAAGAAAATGGACCGATTCTGTTGCAAGGCTCGGCGCGAAGCAAACCACAGGTTTGTTCGCCAACTATAAAAACAAGGGCCGAGCCATTGCAAAACGAAATATTTGAAGAAAATGGACCGATTCTGTTGCAAGGCTCGGCCCGGGCCCCACTTAAGAGACGTTAATCCCTAAGATTTGATTGTAGCTGTCGAGACGGCCCGATTAGGCAGCCATACGACCTTCGCCTTCAACAACTGAGTTGTCGTTAGCGGCTACGAACGCAAAGTTATCGTTTGCATTTATAATATTGACCCGGTAACGGCGGTATCATGCCGAACGCCGCAATATGCCTTTACTACGCGTGTCGATCCTGTTTCAGCCCCATTTTTTACGATAACCGCCCACTTCACCTAAAAGCCCGCGACCGCGGGCCGTGCAGAGCACGAAGCCTTAGTGGCGTTTGAACGTAAGCTTTGCATAAGCAAAGCGTAAAATCGTAAATGGTGGAGCTGCCCGGTACTGCCCCGGGGTCCACGAACGCTTATTCCGCATCCACGTCTAGCGTCATAGCGGGCAAGCCCGCACCTATCATTATAGAGCAAACAAAAAGAAAATCAAAGCATCCCTCTTCACTCACCCCCCAGAATCACCCATAATCAAACACCATGAAGCAATATCTCGACCTCATGCACCATGTGCTGGAAACCGGCACCGACAAACAAGATCGCACCGGCACGGGCACGCGCAGCGTTTTCGGCTATCAAATGCGCTTTGACCTCTCCGAAGGATTCCCGCTGATCACGACCAAAAAATGCCACCTGCGCTCCATCATTCATGAGCTACTCTGGTTCCTCAAAGGCGATACGAATATCAAATATCTGCAAGACAACGGCGTACGCATCTGGGATGAATGGGCCGATGAAAACGGCGATCTCGGCCCCGTCTACGGCGAGCAATGGCGAAGCTGGAAAACCGCCGACGGCCAAACGATCGACCAGATTTCAAACCTCGTACAGCAAATTAAAACCAATCCAGACAGCCGCCGCCTGCTGGTGGTTGCCTATAACCCCGGCGTCGTCGATCAAATGGCCCTGCCGCCATGCCACGCCTTTTTCCAGTTTTACGTAGCCGATGGCAAGCTATCCTGCCAGCTCTATCAACGCAGCGCCGACATTTTCCTCGGCGTCCCGTTCAATATCGCCTCCTACGCCCTGCTCACCATGATGATCGCGCAGGTCACAGGCCTGAAGCCCGGCGAGTTTATCCATAGCTTTGGCGATGCGCATCTCTATTCAAACCATTTCGAACAAGCCAAAGAACAGCTCGGCCGCGAGCCATTTCCATTGCCGCACATGAACATCAATCCAGACATCAAAGATATTTTCGATTTTACATTCGAAGACTTCGAGCTTGTCGATTACCAAGCCCACCCGCACATCAAAGCCCCAGTCGCGGTTTAAAACCAATCTGCCCGCCGCATAAACACCTCCACACCAGCGCCTTGAGCCTTTTCAAAAATATCAGGCTTGCTGATCGACGCCCGCACCGCAATCACATCCTGAAACCCGAAACCAAGGCCTAGGAGCTCTTCCAAATACGCCTCGATCAGTTCAACATGATCGCGCTCCTCCCATGCCAGAACAGCATCGTGAATCTGCGCATAGTCAACAACGTCCCCACCTGCCTGTACGCGCTTTAAATAATCAGCGCCAACAAAAAGCTCAACGCTCACATCAACCGGCTGCGGAGCGACTTTTTCAAAATCATGCAAACCAATGCGAATATTAACCCGCATCGATTTAACAAAAATAGAAATTCTACTTTCTTTGATCATAAGCAACATCTATATAAAATTTATGAATAAAATAAAACTCTCTTCTATCGTTGCCACCGCACAAAACAACGCCATAGGCAAGGATGATAAGCTCCTCTGGCATCTTCCTGAAGATTTTGCGCACTTTAAACGCACAACAATGGGCAAACCTATGATTATGGGCCGCAAAACCTTTGATTCACTGCCCGGAGCCTTGAAAGGCCGCGACCATATCATCATCTCTCGCTCTACGTCGCAAGCTGACGTCAGTCAACATATCCACTACAGAAAAACAATTGAAAACGCCATCGCTCTTGGTAAAGAAATCGCCGCGAAAGACAATGTTGACGAAGTTTTCATCATCGGCGGCGGAGAAATTTATCGCCAAACGATGCCTCTTATTGATAATTTATACCTGACACAGCTCCACTGCGACTATGAAGGCGATACGTATTTCCCCGAAATAGACTGGAACGAATGGGATATCAAAGAAAAAACAAAACACCCAGCCGATCCCGAAAAAGACCGTCCGGCTTTCACGATTTATACGCTGGAACGCAAAGCCTAAAGTCCGGCCACCAAAGCCAGCAAAGACTTCTGCACATCCTCCGGCAAATCAAAGCCCTGCCCGTCATCCGCAGCTTTGCGAATAGAAGCGCTCAATGGAACTTCACCCAAAAACGGCACACCGAGCTTCTCCGCTTCCGCGCGCGCACCACCATGCCCGAAAATCGGCTCCTCATGCCCGCAGTTCGAGCAAATATGCGTACTCATATTCTCGATCATCCCCAGCACCGGCACATGCGTTTTCTCGAACATCGCCACCGCCTTGCGCGCATCCGCCAGTGCCAGATCCTGCGGCGTAGAAACAATAATCGCCCCGTCCACGGCAATTTTCTGCGCGATCGTCAACTGCGCATCTCCCGTGCCCGGCGGCATATCGACAATCAGAACATCTAATGGCTCTTCCTTACCCTTGCGCAGCAAGCCGCCTTTTTTAACCGCCCCCCACTGTACGTCTTTAAAAAGCTGATAAAGCGCACTCTGCACCATCGGCCCGCGCCAGATCAGAGCCTGCTGCGGATCGACCATAAATCCGATCGACATCACCTTAAGCCCATGCGGGTTTCCTTCAACCGGAACCACCGGCGGCACGATTTTTTTCTCCGCATCACTCTCGAGTTTTCGACCCGCAAGCCCCATCAAAATCGGCTGGCTCGGCCCATAGATATCGGCATCCAAAAGCCCGATTTTTAATTGGCTGTTTTTGGCTAAATTTCGCGCTATAGCCGCAGAAATAGTTGATTTTCCAACACCACCCTTCCCCGACGCCACAACGATAATTTTACGAACCGGCAGCGATAATTTAGGCGCCTTTTCCATCCCGTGCGGATCGGAAGATCGCCCGCCCCCATGCGTAGAATTTCCAACCGCACCGCCCTGAGGCGTACGTGTCTGCGAAGGTATTTTTTCAGCCGTCAAAACAGCCGTGACTTTCGAAACTCCCTCAAGCTCCGCTACCTTTTTCTCGGCCTCTTGACGCAGCCCCTCCAGAGCAGCCCCGCGCGCCGGATCAACCTCGATCAAAAACAGCGCATGCCCGTCATCGGAAACCTGCAGACCCGAAACCATGCCCAAATCGACGATATTATTCCCCGCCTGCGGATCGTGAACCGTCTTCAAAACGTCGAGAATTTTTTGCTCAAGCGCCATACAAACCCCTTTTGGATATCCCTGATTATTCCCTCACAAAGGCTTGCTTTCAAAGCCAAATAGAATATTGTAGATAGCCATATACACTTTGAAGCAAACCAATCAAGCACAAAGCGAGATACAAGAATATGGCCGATAAAAAAAACCCATGGGGCAAACCCGGTAAAGATGAGCGTCCCCGCCCTTCCGGGAACTATGGCGGCAAACAACAGCCCCCCGATCTGGATGATTTTTTAAGAAAAGCGCAAAACAACTTCCGTGAAGTCATTCCGCCGGGTTTTCAAGGCGCGCCCCTGATTGGCCTGATCATAATCGGCATCATCGCGCTATGGCTCTCCAGCGGCTTCTATGTCGTTCAGCCCGGGGAAAACGCCGTCATCCAGCGCTTCGGCGCATGGTCCAGAACACAGGCCGATCCCGGTTTGGGCTACCATTGGCCCGCCCCGGTAGAAAACCGCGACATTATTAATGTCCGCGAACCGCGCGTGATCAATATCGGCTTCGCCGAAACCTTAAACCGCACAGGCCAGTCCGCACGCCGCGATATTCCGAATGAAAGCCTGATGCTCACCTCCGACCGCAACATCGTCGATCTGAACATCGTCATTCAGTGGAACATAAAATCCGCCGAAGACTTCCTGTTCCAGGTCCGCAATCAAGAAGGTGTGATTAAATCCATCACCGAAAGCGCGATTCGCGAAGTCGTCGGCCAGACCGACATGTTCCCGATCATCACCACAGGCCGCGCTGCCGTCGCTGAGCGCACACGCCAGATCATCCAGAAAAACCTCGATGAATATAAATCCGGCGTCAATGTCACGCAGGTCCTGATCAAAAAGGCTGTCGTCCACCCGGACGTCCAACCGGCCTTTCAGGATGTCCAGGCCGCAAAACAAGACGCCGAAGACACTCAAAACCGCGCTGGTGCATACCGCGAAGACATTCTGCCCAAAGCCCGCGGGCAAGCGATCAAGATGCTACAAGACGCCGAAGCTTACAAACAATCGGCTGTAGCCAAAGCAAACGGGGATGCCGACCGTTTCAACTCTGTCTATCAAGCCTACCTCACAGGCAAAGACGTCACGCGTGAACGCATCTATATTGAGACGATGGAAGATGTTTTGAAAAACGCTCAGAAAATCATTCTGGACGGTAAAGCTGGACAAGGTGTCGTACCGTATTTACCGCTGGGTGAACTTAAAAAACAAACAAAACCGGCGACCACACAGCCATCAACGCAACAATTCCAATAAGTTGAAGACTTGGCAAAAAGCAGGAAATAAAAAATGAACAAACCGCTCCTTATCCTTCTGACAATCGCCGCCATCGGCCTCATCGGCGCATCGCAGGTCTTCTTTATTGTCGATCAGCGCGAACAGGCCATCGTCCTGCAACTCGGCCAACCTGTCGGCGATGTCAAAAATCCGGGCCTTCACACCAAGCTCCCGCTCGTTCAAACGGTTAAATATTTCGACAGCCGCGTTCTCTCCATAGACCCCGCACCTGAAGAAGTCGTAATCTCCAGCGCCAGTGTGCCGCACGAAGTCGCAGGCAATGAAGGAAGCGAAGACAAAAACGCGGCAAAGCAAACCGACGAACCGAGCATCAAAAACGTCACCGGGGAACCGATCTTTGTTGACACCTTCGCCCGTTACCGCATCACAGACCCGGTCCAGTTTCTGGAAGCCCTTAAAACAGTCGAGGGAGCCAATATCCGCCTCGAAAGCATTTTGAACGACGCCACCCGCGCCGAACTGGGGAAAACCAGCCTGCATGACCTACTCTCCCCCAAACGCGAACGCGTCATGCAAAACATCCAGCGCACCGTAAATAACAGCGTTAAAAAAGACAATTTTGGCATCGAAATCGTCGATGTGCGCATCGTCCGCGCCGACCTGACGGCTGATCTGCGCACCTCGACCGTACGCCGGATGATTTCCGAGCTTAAAGAACGCGCCACGGAAACCCGCGCCAAAGGAGAAGAACGCGCGCTGGAAATTCGCTCCACAGCCGAAAAAGAACGCACCGTCATCATCGCCGAAGCGCAGCGCGACGCCCAGATCAAAAAAGGTCAGGGCGATAAAGAAGCAATTAAAATCTACGCCGAAGCTTTTAACAAAGATAAAGACTTCTACGCTTTTATCCGCTCGATGGAAGCGTACAAAAACACACTCTCGGACCCGGACACACAGCTCATATTATCCCCCGACAGCGAATTTTTTAAATATTTCGCTGATCGCTAGATTGAAAAGACCAAAAACCTGACTTAACTAATACAATGTTCATATAAAAAGTCGAGGGAACCCTCATGAAGGAAATTTACATTAGAGGTAACGCAATGAAAAAACTCCGTCCCGTCTTTGGTCTTCTCTTGTGTCTGATAACGATTCCCGCGCTTATAACACCCGGCCACGCAGCCCTTCCGGGACAGAATGCACCGGAAAGCTTCGCCGACATCGTTGATAAACTCTTACCAGCCGTCGTCAACATTTCCTCAACTCAAAAAATGATCCAACCCGAAATGGTGCCACCCCCGCAAATGGCTCCAGATCAAGAAATGCCTCAATTTCCCGAAGGATCGCCCTTTCAGGATTTCTTCGAAGAATTCATGCAGCGCCGCGGCCCGGGCGTTCCGATGGAACCCGAAGCCTCTCTCGGCTCTGGATTCGTCATTGACGCCGAAAACGGCTACATCATCACCAATAACCACGTTGTGAAGGATGCCGATGAAATTCGAGTCACTTTTCAAGATGATGAAACCATTCCCGCCAAATTAATCGGCACGGATGAAAAAACCGATATCGCCGTCTTGAAAATAGACACAAAGAAAAAACTCACCGCCGTCCCGTTCGGCGACAGTGACAAACTGCGCGTTGGAGACTGGATCGTCGCCATCGGCAACCCTTTCGGCCTTGGCGGCACCGTCACGGCCGGTATTGTCTCGGCCCGCGCCCGCGATATTAACGCCGGCCCTTACGATGATTTCATCCAGACCGACGCTTCAATCAACCGCGGCAACTCCGGCGGCCCGATGTTTGATCTCGAAGGCGAGGTCATCGGCATTAACACCGCGATTTTCTCGCCCTCCGGCGGCTCGGTCGGGATCGGCTTTGCCATCCCCTCTTCTTTAGCCAAGCCGGTCGTCGACCAGATTATCCAATATGGCCGCACACGCCGCGGCTGGCTGGGCGTGCGCATCCAGAAAGTCACAGAAGAAATAGCCGAAAGCCTCGGCTTAAGTAAAGCCAAAGGTGCTTTAGTGGCCAGCGTCACCCAAGACGGCCCGTCTGAAAACTCCGGCCTGAGACCCGGCGATGTCATCATGGCTTTCAACGGCCATGAAATCAACGACATGCGCGAACTCCCGCGCCTCGTCGCTGAAACGCCGATCAACTCCGAAGCCACCGTGACCTATTGGCGCGGCGGTAAGGTTCTAACAACAAAAGTGCCCATCGGCGAACTTGAAAAAGCCGAAGAAGACGGCCTCTTAGCCAGTAACGACATGCCGGAAGAAGAAAACCGGATCACCGGAACAAAAATCAAGCCTTTGGGACTCTCGATCAAACCGCTTGATCCTGCAACGCGTGCGCATTACGGCATCGACTCAGATACCAAAGGCCTCGTTATCACCGATATGGAAGCCACATCCGAAGCCGCCCAAAAAGGTCTTTATGAAGGCGACGTCATCATCGAAATTAATCAGCAGCAAGTCCAAACGCCGGAAGATGCTCTCGGCATTATCAAAAAAGCACAGGAAAGCGGCCGTCCTTCTGTCTTGTTGCTCGTCAACCATGAGGATGACTCCCGCTTCATGGCTCTCAAGATCGAAAAGCAAACCGAAAAAGACGATAATAAAGAGAAAAAACAATAAACCATGTTCGAAACGCCGCGCCTGCAATACAAAATCATCACGCATGATGACTTTGAAGATGTACGCGTAACATTAAATAACGAACATACATGCTCTGTCGTCTCGTATTTTGAATGGCCCCTCACCGACGAACTCGTCAAAGGCTGGTGCGCCCGTTCACAAACCGGACGGCAAAACGGAAAAGAATTTCTCTTTCTGGCCTATAAAGAAAACCAGCCCGCCGGTTATATCGGCCTGCATCTCGAAGAGCCCACACGCGCCCAAATCGGCTACTGGATCACAGAACATTTTCAAGGTCAGGGGCTGGCCGGAGAAATGGTCGAAGGCGTCTGCAAACTGGCTTTCGCGAAATATCATATGGAAGAAATATACGCCACCGCCGCGATCGATAATCCAGCCTCACATAAAGTTCTGTTAAAAAACGGCTTCACCATTACGCATGACGCCCCCATCGCCCTGCCAAACGGCGATCAACGCCCCTCACGCTTTTTCTCGCGCCTCAGGACCACAGGCCATGCCTGAAGAAACAACTATCCACATCATCGCCGGCCCGACCGCCAGCGGCAAGTCCGCGCGGGCCATGGAAATAGCCAAGGAATTGGATGGTGTCATCATCAACTGCGATTCCCAGCAAATCTATGACGGATTGCCGATCCTCACCGCCCAACCCAGCGAAGAGGATAAAGCAAAAATCCCCCACAAACTCTACGCCGCCTTAGATCCCAACGAGGTTTGCTCCGCCGGACATTGGCGCGAAATCGCCGAGCCTCTCATAGAAGAAACACTGGCCCAAAGCCGCACACCGATCATTTGCGGCGGCACAGGCCTCTACATTAAAGCTCTCATCGACGGCCTCTCGCCCATGCCCGACATCCCCGAAGACGTGCGCGCCCGCGCCATCGAAATGCATGAAAACTGGCCCATAGAGGACATTTTCGCCGCCGTCGAATCCCGCGATCCCGTTATGGCCGAACGTCTGGACAGCCAAAACCGCGCCCGCCTCATCCGCGCCTGGGAAGTCTTTGAAGCCACCGGCAAAAGCCTAGCCGTATGGCAAGAGCTGCCCCGACAAAAACCACCCGCCCACTGGCACTTTGAAATCCATAAAGTCCTGCCCGCCCGCGAAGAGCTTTACCGCCGCTGCAATGAACGCTTTGAAATCATGCTCCAAAACGGCGCCTTCGAAGAAACCGCAGCCTTCGGAGAAAAAATCGAACGCGGCGAAGTCAAACAAGGCGCTCCGCTTACAAAGGCCCTCGGCTTCCCCCAGCTTTGGAATTACATTCGCCTCAAATCGGAACAAGGCCAAACGAGCATCACATGGAACAGCGCTCAAAACGATCCGGAGTTCGCACCCTTCCTCAGCGAAGCCCAAGCCCAGACCCGCCACTATGCCAAACGCCAGAACACATGGTTCACCAACCAGCTTTAAATCATTATTGAAATATAATTTCTCAAAAAACTTAATTAATTGAATTTTTATTATAATTTTTTATTGACTCAGTGAAATTATAATGCTTAAAATAAAAATATAAGAACGAGACAAACAATAGTCGTTTTAGATCGTTTTCGGACGAGGCGTGAGCGACGCGGTGTAGATAACCTACATAAGGAGCGAAACAACAAAGTACGAAACGACAATAAGACGACTAGAAGCGCAAAGGGCCACGCAAAGACTGTCCTCCTCCAAGAACCTCCAATAGCAGTCTTTGTGAACATGTTCGAAAGAACATAAGGCCCGGCAGCGCTTTTTCTTTTTTTATATTGCAAAGCACAACAAATAAGGATTTAATGCTCTCCATGTTGATCAAAACAAACACAAGACTGACCGTGGCCGTCGTGGTGCTCCTGAAAAGGACGCTGCGCATCTAGTCTTGCCCGAAAAAGATCAAAAGATGTCAGCGCCCTGTCCGAAAAAACAGGGCGTTTTTTATTGCCCAATGCTTTGAGAAAAAAGATACGAACAATGAAACTCTTAACAAAAGAAAACATAGAAGACGCGCAAAAATATATTTACAGGCACATGCCGCCAACACCGCAATATGTATGGCCGCAAATCTGTGAAAATGCGGGAACAACCGTCTGGATCAAACATGAAAACCACACGCCCACGGGCGCTTTCAAAGTCCGCGGCGGCATAACGTTTATGGACTGGCTTAAACGCACTCACCCACAAACCAAAGGCATTATCACCGCCACACGCGGCAATCACGGCCAAAGTCAGGCGCGCGCCGCCACAGCCGCCGGATTAACAGCCAAAATTGTTGTCCCAAGCGGAAACTCACACGAAAAAAACACCGCCATGCGCAGTTTCGGCGCCGAAATCATAGAACATGGCGAGGACTTCAGCGCCGCCGCAGGACACGCCAAAACACTGGCTGCACAAGAAGATTTATTCCCCGTTCCGGCCTTCCACAGCGAAATCATACGCGGCGTTTCGACCTACGCGCTTGAGCTTTTCACCGCAGCGCCGGATCTGGATGCTGTTTATGTCCCCATCGGCTGCGGCTCGGGCATTTGCGGCCTGATCGCCGCGCGGGATGCCCTCAATCTCAAAACCAAAATCATCGGCGTTGTCTCCACCGAAGCGCAAGCCGCCAAAATCTCCTTTGAATCCGGCCGCCCCACCGAAACGCAGAGCGCCAAAACCTTCGCCGATGGCATGGCCGTTCGCATTCCGGTTAAAGAAGCGCTGGATATCTACGCCCAAGGCGCAGAAAAAATCATCGCCGTCACAGACGACGAAATCGCCGCTGCGGTGCGTCTGTTATACCAGACCACGCATAACGTCGCCGAAGGTGCAGGCGCCGCGGCCTTGGCCGCGCTCATGAAAGAACGCGAAACCATGAAAGGTAAAAAAGTCGCCGCCATCCTCAGTGGCGGCAACATTGATGCGGACCTTTTCACGACCATCCTCAAAGGACAAACACCACCGGCATAAAAACCCCTTAAAAGACTGGCATTTTCAGTCAAAAAATTGTAAGAGCAACACTATAAAATAAGGACAAGACCATGAGCACAAGCAAAGCCAAACAGGACGCCAGCAAAACCGCCCCGAAAAAACCGGCCCAGATGAGCGGCGCGGAAATTATTATCAAAGCCCTGATCGACCAAGGGGTCGAAGTCATCTTCGGCTATCCCGGCGGCGCGGTCTTGCCGATTTACGATGAGATTTTCAAAAACACCGACAAAATCAAACACGTCCTCGTTCGTCAGGAAGGCGGCGCAGTCCATGCCGCCGAAGGCTATGCCCGCTCAACCGGTAAAGTCGGCTGCGCGCTGGTGACCTCAGGCCCCGGCGCCACCAATGCCGTCACAGGCCTAACCGATGCCCTGCTCGATTCAATCCCTCTGGTCTGCCTCTGCGGTCAGGTTCCCACATTCCTGATCGGCACCGACGCGTTTCAGGAAGCCGACACCACAGGCATCACCCGCCCCTGTACCAAACACAACTATCTGGCCCAAAGCGCCGAAGCGCTGGCCGATACGGTGCACGAAGCCTTCCACGTCGCACGCACGGGCCGCCCCGGCCCCGTCGTCATCGACATCCCTAAAGACATCCAGTTTGCCAAAGCGACTTATCATGCGCCCAAACCGCAAGCTGCACAAAACTACCAACCGAAAACAACGCCCGATGCAGCCGCCATCGAAGCCGCCGTCGAACTCATGGCAAACGCCAAACGTCCCGTCTTCTATACCGGAGGCGGCGTCATTAACGCCGGCCCCGAAGCCTCCGCCCTCTTGCGCGAACTGGTGCGCGAAACAGGCTTCCCCATCACCTCGACACTTATGGGACTAGGCGCTTATCCGGCCACCGATAAACAATGGCTGGGTATGCTCGGCATGCACGGCACGTTCGAAGCCAACTGGGCCATGCATGATTGTGACGTTATGATCAATATCGGCGCACGCTTTGACGACCGCGTAACCGGACGCACCGATAAATTCTCGCCGGATTCTCATAAAATCCATGTCGAT
This sequence comes from Alphaproteobacteria bacterium, assembly GCA_020443075.1. Taxonomy (GTDB): domain Bacteria; phylum Pseudomonadota; class Alphaproteobacteria; order Micavibrionales; family Micavibrionaceae; genus TMED27. The sequence continues at coordinate 101,741 of JAGRIU010000049.1, read as the reverse complement.
ATCGACGCCAGTTCGATCAACAAAAACATCCGCGTCGATATTCCCATCGTCGCCGATGCAGCCCAGGCTCTGCGTGCAATGTTAGAAGTCTGGCGCGCTCGCAAATACAAAGCCGACAAATCCGCCATGGAAAGCTGGTGGAACCAAATCAACAAATGGCGCACCAAAAACTGTCTGAGATATACAAACTCAAAAACAGTTATAAAACCTCAATTTGCTCTGGAAAAACTCCGCGAATATACAAACAACGATCCGCGCGAAACCTACATCACCACCGAAGTCGGCCAGCACCAGATGTGGGCCGCACAATTTCTGGAGTTCAACGAACCCAACCGCTGGATGACTTCCGGAGGACTGGGCACGATGGGCTACGGCCTGCCCGCCGCCATCGGCACGCAAATGGCCCACCCCGGCGCCCTCGTCATCGATGTAGCCGGCGATGCCTCGATCATGATGAATATTCAAGAGATATCCACCGCTGTCCAATACAAACTCCCCGTCAAGATTTTCATCATGAATAACCACTGGATGGGCATGGTCCGCCAGTGGCAAGAACTCTTGCACGGTGAACGCTATTCGAACTCCTACACCGAAAGTCTGCCCGACTTCGTCAAACTCGCCGAAGCCTTCGGCGGCATCGGCCTGCGCGCGGAAAAACCGGATGATCTCGATAAAGTCATTGCCGAAATGCTTAAAACAGACCGCGTCACCATCGCCGATATCTGCGTCGAGCAAACGGAAAACTGCTTCCCGATGATCCCCTCCGGCAAAGCCCACAACGAGATGATCCTCTCCCCCGATGCGGACAAATTTGACAAGAGTCTTGTATAGATTTTAAAGAGGCAACGCATGACAAACCCAGAACTCCAAGCCAAAAAAATACGGCATCTACTGGCTAACATCAAAAGCCTTAGGGAAGAACGCCAATCCATAAGCCCTTCGGATACACCGGCCGTTGAAAGGTGGGGACGTAAATTTGTTCAACTGATCGAGTCCATCAAAGCAGATCCCGACTTAGCTAATAATAATGATATGAGACGTATCCTTACAGAAGGAGGCATGATTGATTCTTATAAATATCTAATTGATGAAAACGCTTTCCGGCGCCATCTGGCAGAAAATACTGCCCACAGAAAACTCGGACCACTCAGCAGCCGCGCTTCCATGCACATTAGAACATTTGTCGGCGCAGGTCTGCTATCGGTACTGAGTCTTGTTGGGCATTTTAGCTACGCCGCCTATGGTGTCGATCCGGCTGATAATCAGAAAAAACAAAATATTATCAATCAGGGTGCCAAAATTTCTTTCGGATTTCTCGCTTTATCCGCTCTGGGCGGAATATCAACCCTCAGAACAATTCGAAGATACAACCGGGAAATGAATAAAATTATAAACGACGAATTGAAAAATATAGACAATGCCCCGCAGTATTGAGCAATAATTAAACTCTTTTGTCAGCGATAAAACTCCGCTATAACGTCCCCATGACAAAAACAAGCAGCACCTCGAAAAAAAGCCAATCCGTTTACGCCCCAAGCGCTCTGCACGAAGAAAGCAGCAGTCATACGCTGGCCATCGTTGTGAATAACGAGCCCGGTGTACTCGCGCGCATTGTCGGCCTGTTCACCGGCCGCGGCTATAACATCGACAGCCTGACCGTCGCCGAAACCAACCACGAGGAAAACACCTCGCGCATCACCATCGTGTGCAGCGGCACCCCCGCCGTGATCGAACAAATCAAAGCCCAGATCAAACAGGTCGTCTCCGTCAAGCGCGTGCGCGACCTGACAACCTTCGGCCCGCATATCGAGCGCGAACTGGCCCTCGTCAAAGTCATAGGCTCCGGCGAAAAACGCATCGAAGCGTTGCGTATAGCAGACGTGTTCCGTGCCCGCCCGCTGGATTCCACGCTGGAATCCTTCGTCTTCGAAATCACCGGCACTACGGAAAAAATCGACGCTTTTGTCGCCCTGATGAAACCGCTCGGCCTCAAGGACGTCAGCCGCACAGGCGTCGCCGCCATTTCCCGCGGCCTGCACTCGATTTGATTTGATTGCATTCTGCCCTTGATTTCCGCGTAAAAACCCTGTTTTATGCGCTTCACAGATTAAAAACTTGAAAGAGGTTCTAAAACCATGACACAAGCAGCAGCGCAAGCAACACAGCCGACCACAGGAAACCTGAACGTCTATTACGACAAGGACTGTAATCTCGACCTGATCAAAAGCAAAAAAGTCGCCGTCATCGGCTACGGCTCGCAAGGCCACGCCCACGCGCAAAACATCAAAGACAGCGGCGTTGAAAACGTCATCATCGGCCTGCGCGAAGGCTCGTCCTCCGCCGCCAAAGCCAAAAACGCAGGCTTCGAAGTCATGGACCCGGCCAAAGCCGCCGCGCAAGCCGATGTCGTCATGATCCTCGTCCCCGATGAATATCAGGCCGATCTCTACAAAGACGACCTCGAAGCCAACCTGAAACAAGGTGCAACGCTTATGTTCGCCCACGGCCTGAACATCCATTTCGGCCTGATCAAACCCCGCGCCGACCTCGACGTCATCATGGTCGCCCCCAAAGGGCCCGGCCATACTGTGCGCGGCGAATACCAAAAAGGCGGCGGCGTACCCTGCCTGATCGCGGTCGCGCAAGACGCCAGCGGTCAAGCCAAAGATCTGGCTCTGTCCTACGCCAGCGCTGTGGGCGGCGGCCGCTCCGGTATCATTGAAACCACATTCAAAGACGAATGCGAAACCGACCTCTTCGGCGAACAAGCCGTTCTGTGCGGCGGCGTATCTGAGCTCATCAAGGCCGGTTACGAAACACTGGTCGAAGCCGGATACCCCGAAGAAATGGCCTATTTCGAATGTCTGCATGAAATGAAACTGATCGTCGATCTGATCTATGAAGGCGGTCTGGCCAACATGCGCTATTCGATCTCCAACACAGCCGAATACGGCGACTATGTCTCCGGCCCGCGCGTCATCACATCCGAAACAAAGGCCGAAATGAAACGCATCCTCGAAGACATCCAGTCCGGTAAATTCGTCGAAGGTTTCATGGGCGGCAATAAAGAAGGCCTCAACCGCCTGAAAGAAATCCGCGAGCGCGAATCCAAACACCCGATCGAAGCCACAGGAAACCGCCTTCGCTCCATGATGCCCTGGATCGGCGCTAACAAGCTGGTTGATAAGACAAAGAACTAAAATCCATCGCATAAAGAACACGAAAAGGGCTGCGGTGATAATCGGAGCCCTTTTTTTCAAGACAAAAACATGACACCGGAAACCGACAACAACAATACCGATAAAATCCTGCACGGCATGGCCTATGCCCTGCTCAGCATTTTCCTGCTCTCTGTCATGAGCGCCTGCGCCAAAACCTTAAGCGAAACCCACCATGTCGTCGAAACCGTGTTCTATCGCAACGCCATCGCGCTCATCCCGTTTCTCACCTACATTTTGGTTTTCAAGAAATACGAATACCTGAAAACAAACCGTCCTTTCCGGGTCATGCTGCGGGTTTTAGTCGGCACAACCGGACTTTTCGTCACCTTCGCTGCGTGGAAGCACCTACCGCTGGCCGATGCCACAGTCATTTTCTTCACCTCGACACTGCTCGCACCGGCTCTGGCGTTCTTCATCCTCAAAGAACATATCGGCCCACACCGCTGGAGCGCCATCCTGATCGGCTTTACCGGCATCTTGTTCATCGCTCATCCGTCCGGAGAGGCCGATTTACTCGGCATTGCCTTCGCTTTTTGCGCCGCCTTGCTGCATTCATGCATCCACATCATCTTGCGAAGCCTGAAAACGGAATCGCATATGATGGTCACATTCTACTTTATCCTTGGCGGCGCACTCATTCCGGCTCTGGCCATGCCCTTTATAGCCACACCTGTCCATTCTGAAGAAATACCGATTTTTCTGCTCCTAGGGCTAACCGGTGGCGCCGCGCAAATCCTGCTCGCCGGAGCCTACCGCTACGCGCCCGTCTCGGTCGTCGCCCCATTCCATTACACCGGCCTCATCTGGGCAAGCGGTTTTGATATCCTCATCTGGAAGACCGTCCCCGGCTGGTCAGTCTTTGTAGGCGCAGCAATCATCATCACCGCAAACCTTTACATCCTACATAGAGAAAGAAAGAAAATTACTGGATCTGCAAGCCCTGCGCCGTAAACAGGCCAATATCGCGCTTTTCTTTCCACAGCCCCCAGAAATAGCTGTCTTCAACGAAGACAAGCCGGAAAGCGCCATGGCCGTTATCGCTGCGCGTAACCCCGAAAACATGGTCGATAAAAGCGCTCACACGTTGTTTATCCAGATCCGATAAATCAAAAAAGCGCTGGCCGACTTCCAAAACCGGAACATCGTCGCCTGCGAAATACTGGTCATTGATAATCCCGGCGCTGTAAAAGCCGTTCACCACCGCCATAGCATTACCGCCACGCGCATCAATCCAGTCCTGCGGCGACCATTGATCATTCGCCCACTGGCTGTTATGCGGCCATTTCGCTTCATTGATATAAAGGCGTGTTTCATCATGCGTCGGCGGGCCCCAAATGAACTTCCATAGGCTCGCCGCGCCCCCCTGAACCTCAGCCGAAGCCTTGGACAAGCTTCCATCTTCCGCAGCCCAGACCGGACCGCTCATCATAACAACCGCTAGTAAAGCCAATAAAACCCGCATAAACGCATTCCCTTTTTAACTATATTTAATCCATATTAACAATTTTTATGATAAAATACACCTATGATCGACTCAATCGGCATAGCACTCACAGGTTTGGACGCGGCAAGTAAGAAATTATATGCCAGCGCATCAAATATCGCCAATGTGCAAACCACAGGCTCCCTGGATGGAGAACCCAAGCCGTACGCCCCGCTCGAAGCGCGCAGCGAAACCAATAGCCTCGGCGGCGTTCATACAACGATTGGCGAACGGGCCAATCCTTTCACGCCCGCTTATGATGCGGATTCACCTTTTGCCGACGAAAACGGCATTATCGGCGTTCCGAACATCAATCTGGCCGAAGAAGCGGTGAACACAACGCTGGCCAAGCTGCAATACAAAGCCAACCTGAAAACCTTGCAAGCGGCCTCAGACCTTGGCAAAGAACTCCTCAAAGTCCTCGACGAAAAAGCTTAAAAACCGGGACCCCCGCGCTCTTTATCACGCGCAGCCACTCTTCCCCATATAAGATCAATCTGCGCATTCTCAACAGTCTGGAAATGCTCAAGCGCCATTTGCTCAATAATACGATCCAAATGATCCGCCAAACGATCCTCGACGGCAGAAGAACCTTTTTTCCCCTTAGGAAAATCTACAACAGGCATAATCGCCTCCACATAAAAACAATATGAAAAAACTATAGCCGTATATTAAAAATTTTTCAACTTTTGCATTCCCACTTGCTTGCAAGGGCCGTTTCCTGCGAAACTCAAACACATGAAATTTGTATTTTTCGGCTATGACTTTATGCTCCCCTCGGCTCTGCGCCTGATCGAAGACGGCCATAGCCTCGCCGCTATTTTCACCTTCCCCTGCGATAACGTTTTTAACTTCAACACAGACTGCCAAACCATAGCCGGACGCATCAACATCCCGCTCATCCAGTCTCCGGCCACGCCCGGGCACATCGAAGACTTTATAAACCAAGGCTGCAACGCTTTCATCGCCGCCGGATACCCGCATAAAATTCCGCCCATCGACGAAGAAAAAGCCTACGCCATCAACGTCCACCCGACCTACCTGCCTTATGCGCGCGGCCTGATGCCGATTCCCAAAATCATCATGCAAAATCTAGGCAAAGCCGCAGGCTTCACCGCTCATAAAATGACACAAAAATTTGATGCCGGCGACATCCTCATCCAACATAAATTTAATCTCGGCCCCAAAGAAACCGTCGAAACCTACACAGCCAAAATCGCTCTCCATGCGCCGGACATGATCAGCGCACTCTTTGCCGATCTACCGAAGCATTGGAAAGAGGCCCGCCCGCAAAACGAAAAAGCCGCCTTTACCCTGCCCGCCCCCACGGATGAAGAACGCATGTTGGACTGGACAAAACCCGTCCACGACATAGACACCGTAGGCCGCGCCTTTGGCCGCTTCGGCTCGATTGCCCATTTCGATGCCCGCCTGTGGGTTGTTTATGATTACGACGTCTGGCAGGAAAAACATAAACTGACCCCCGGAACCGTCGCTGCGCGCCTGAGCCGGGAAATCGTCATCGCCGCACAAAACGGCTTTGTCTGCCTCAAAGCCTTCGAAGCCACAGACATAACGGGTTAAAGCGCCCCTTTATAAAACCATCCAAAAACGCTATATTACGACTCATGAATGAAATACAAAACTACAGTGCGAAAGAACGCATCATCAACAAAGACGACCCCGCCGACAAAGCCTATATGATCAAATCCGGCAGCGTGCGCGTCTTTTTGGAAGACGGCACGAAAACCATTGATCTGGCCACCTTGAAAGAAGGCGATATCTTCGGTGAAACGGCCATTTTCGAAGGCGGCACTTATGGCGCCAACGTCGAGGCTGACGAAGACTGCAAACTACTCGTCATCACACCGGAAAGCCTCAAAGAAATGCTGGAAAGCGCCAATCCGGTCATGCGCGCCATGCTCGAAATGCTGATCAAACGCCTGAAAAACACAAATGAAGCCCTTCTTAAAAGCGAAACCCGCGAATTCATGGACATCGCGTTAATCTGAAAAGTTGATTAAGACAAAAGAAAGTCCCGAAAAATGCCCCATTCACCCACGTCTCTAAGCACAAGCAACCTCAAAGGCAAAACCGCCGTTATAACCGGCTCGACCAGCGGAATCGGCCTCGGCATCGCCACCGCCATGGCCGAAGCCGGCGCAAATATCGTCATCAACGGCTTTGGTGATAAAGACGCCATCGAAAAAGAACGTAAAAACCTGGAAAGCAAAGGCATAAAATGCCTTTACCACAGCGCAGACATGACCAAGCCGGATCAAATCGAAGACTTGATTAAAACCGCGAACAAAGAAATGGGCTCCGTCGATGTCCTTGTTAATAATGCGGGCATTCAATATGTCGCCCCTGTCGAGGAATTTCCGCCCGAAAAATGGGACGCCATCATCGCCATTAATATGAGCGCCAGCTTCCACACCATCCGCCATGCCGTCCCGCTCATGAAAAAGCAAGGCTGGGGCCGCATCGTCCAGATCGCCTCCGCCCACGGCCTCGTCGCCTCCCCTTATAAAAGCGCCTACGTCACAGCCAAACACGGCATTTTGGGCCTCACCAAAACAATCGCGCTGGAAACCGCAGAAGATAACATCACGATCAACGCCATCTGCCCCGGCTACGTCAAAACCCCGCTGGTCGAAGGCCAAATCGCCGACACAGCCAAAGCCCGCGGCATCACCGAAGAAGAAGTCGTCAATGATGTATTACTAAAAGCCCAATGGACTAAAAAATTCGTCACCATCGAACAAGTAGCCGGACTAGCCCTGTTCCTGTGCTCCCCGGCGGCTGAAAACATCACCGGCACGCATCTCTCCGTCGATGGCGGCTGGACCGCAGCCTGATAAGCGCACACAACAACAAGCCGCGCAAATAAATCAAAAGTGAGCCGCTTCAAAGCGCCTGACAACAGACTTCTTCGCATAAAAAATAAATTACATAAAATTTTATATAAAATTAATACGCCTTAAGTGTTTTCCATATAAAATAAAACAGTAGCCGTATTGTATGCGGCTTTTGGGGTAACAAAAAACAAAATAAAAACAGGGACTTAAAAAGTTTGGGTGGGGATAAAATGGCTTACAAAGATTTTGAAGGACTCTCAACGAATCTTAATACATCACCGGCGCATCAGACATTTCAAGCCGACAGCGCCCAGATAGAACTGCCCGACGCCAGTTTTATTCGCGATGCCATGATCCAGCGCGACGGCATGGATTTGGTTCTCGATGGCCCGCACGGCACGATCACGATTGACGGATATTTCGCAGCCGAGCAGGCCCCCTCTTTAGTTGGCCCCGGCGGTGAAATGCTCACGCCGAACCTGGTTAATTCTTTTGCCACCAGCCCGTCGCATTACGCGCAAAACCTGTCCATGAGCGATGAAAGCCCGGTCGGCTTCATTCAGGAACTCAGCGGCGAAGGCACAATCACACATACAGACGGCAGCGTATCCCCCTTAAACATGGGGCAACCTGTTTACGAAGGTGACATCATCGAAACCGCATCTAACGGCGCGGTCAACATCACCTTTTCCGATGAGAGCAGCTTTGCGGTTTCTGAAGATTCCCGCGTGGCCATTGATGAATATGTATACGACAACTCCGGCGCAGGCGAAGGATCGCAAAACTTCTCCGTGCTCAAAGGCATGTTTGTTTTCACATCAGGTCTGGTTGGCCGCGATGACCCGGACGATGTTCACATTCAAACCCCCAGCGGCTCGATCGGTATCCGCGGGACCATCATCGCCGGAGACATCGATAACGGCGAAGTCACAGTTGTTGAAGGCGCTATCGTTGTAAGCGATTTTGCTGGCAATGAAGTCACACTGGATAATCAGTTCGAAACAGCAAAATTCTTGCCGCAAAGCGGTGTTGACAATATTGGCCTGCTCAAAGCCGATGAGGTTTCACAAAAATTTGTAAAAATTGCCAAAGTTGCGCCGATTATGTTCTCTTCTATAGAGGATTCCGCAAAGGAAACACCGCATACACCGCTGCAACCGCACAATGCACAAGACCCGGCTGATGCCGCACAATCTACACAACATGAAACAGATCACACCGCAGCCTCCGGCACGGTCGATCAGGACGCAGACAATAAAGTCGACGGATCTTTAAATGAAGAGCCGCTTGCTCCGCAAGACGCAAAAGACGGTGAAACCGGCGAAAAAGGCGATACATCCGGGGAAACCGGAACGCCCGGCCCCGATGCCGCAAATCAGCCGGACGCCGACATGCAGCAGCATAAAATGCCCTTGCATTCCGATACGCACACAGCAGAAGAAATGGCCGCGATCAAATACGCCATGAAAATGCAGTCGCTCAAAGAAGCGCAAATGCAAACGGTCAGCGCGGCTGGAGGCGAAGACACGCTCATGCACGAAGGCCTGCAAACGCCGACGGCGCAAAATACTCTGGGCACGACAGAACCAAAACTACTGGACACAACGCAAACCCAGGACAATATTCTAGACAACAACCTGCCCCCACCGCCGGTTATTGAATTGCCGGATCATTACTTTACTTCAAACCAAACAATCAACGACAATGGTGAATGGTGGTCGGCAACAACCGGCAATGACACAAATGTAGTCCTAAACGGTGACAACAACACTGTAAACCTGCGCGCCGGAAACGACCAGATTACAATCAACGGCAACAACAACGAAGTGACACTCGAATCCGGTGCGGACTTTGCCGGCATCACGGGAGACGGCAACCTGGTTTATGGCGGCCAAGATGACGATACAATTATCATACACCTCACCGCAGAAAACAACCAAATCTGGGGCCAAGGCGGAAACAATACTTTTGATCTCTATGGTGACAACAACACCCTCTACTTAGGGTGGGGTGCACACGATGAAATCACAGTCTACGCCGACGCCCACGGGAATACGATCCTCGGCCGCGAAGGCATAAACACCTATGACCTAAAAACGGCACAAAACACCATCATCGGCGGAGACAACGAAGACATCTTCAAAATGGATGCTGCAACGATAAATGAAATAAGCAACAACGACTTTGCAAACTTCATTAAGGGCGGAGACAGCGCGAATGACTTCGACTCTCTTTGGATTAGTGAAGATGCCACCTTAAACTTTACACTCATAGACGGCGATTATTTCAGAAACATCGAGCACATCGATTTAACGCACGCCGATGTGACAATCCAGAATCTCACATGGGATGATATCATCAATATGACCGATACGGATAATAAACTGTATATTACAGGAAATGACACCAACGATCATCTAACCATAGTAGGCGATACGGCTGACACGCAGACAGCAATCACTGAAAACAGCATAAACTATGACGTATATACCAACGATGTAAACGGAACAACGGTAACGCTTTACGTCGAAAACACTATAGACGCAACAGTGCCGGTATAAAATATCTTAAACACGAAAAAGCCGCCCGATAAGCGGCTTTTTTATTGCGCCATATTCGCACAAATCACAACAGCTTTTCAACGCAGCTTTGCCATCCTTGATAAAGGCTATCACGCCTTTCCGCATCCATTGTCGGCTCATAACGACGCGCGGTTTTATACCGCGAAGCCGCATCATCCAGATCTTTAAAAACACGTGCCTGCACACCGGCCAAAACCGCCGCCCCCCATGCCGTTGTTTCATGCACATGCGGCACTTCAACGCTGCGCCGGGTCATATCGGCCAGAAAACCGCACATAAAATCATTCGCCGCCAGCCCGCCATCAATCCGCAACACATCAATTGCACAGCCGCCATCCTCTTCCATCGCCCCGAGCAAATCCAGCGTTTGATAAGCTTGCGCCTCCAATGCTGCGCGCACAATATGCGCCGCACGCGTCTCACGCCCAAGCCCGCAGATCATCCCGCGCGCATCAGGCTTCCAATGCGGCGCACCAAGCCCTGTCAAAGCCGGCACAAAATACACCCCGCCATTATCCTGAACCGATAACGCCAGCGCCTCACTCTGCGCAGCATCCTCGATCAACCCCAATCCGTCGCGCAACCATTGGATCGCCGCCCCCGCAATAAAAACCGAGCCCTCGACCGCATACGTCACATTCCCGTTCAAACGATACGCCACCGTCGTGAGCAACCGATTTTGCGAAGCGCGAAAATCAGACCCCACATTCATCAGCGCAAAACAACCCGTCCCATAGGTCGATTTCACCATACCGGGCCGTATACATCCCTGCCCGACAAGCGCGGCTTGCTGATCCCCAGCCATCCCACCGATCGGTAAAACGCCGCCGAAAAACTCTTCCAAAACCATCCCGAAATCAGAAACGTTATCCCTGACCTCCGGCAACAAAGACGCCGGAATATCAAACAATTCCAAAAGCTCTTCATCCCAGCATTGCCGGACAATATTATACAGCATCGTCCGAGACGCATTCGTCGCATCACTCACATGCACGCGCCCGCCCGTAAGCCTCCACAAAAGCCACGCCTCCACCGTCCCGAATGCCAGTTCTCCGGCCTCGGCCCGCGTCCGCACGCCGGAAACATGCTCTAAAATCCATGCAATTTTCGTCGCCGAAAAATACGGATCGAGCAACAAGCCCGTTTTCGCCGCAACCTTCTCCTCCAGACCTCGCGCTTTCAATTCCGCACAAGTATCCGCCGTCCGCCGGTCTTGCCAGACAATCGCGTTATAAACAGGTTCGCCCGTTTTCCGGTCCCAGATAATCGTCGTCTCGCGCTGATTGGTGATCCCCAGAACTTTCGGCCATAAATCTTCCTCGCGGGCAAAATCGAGACATCCTTGCACTGCCCGTAAACTGTCATTCCAGATATCCATCGGATCTTGTTCGACCCATCCGGCTTGCGGATAATGAAGCGTGAGCTCCTTTTGCCGCATCTCCAGAATATCGCCATCGGCAGAAAACAAAATCGCCCGCGAACTCGTCGTCCCTTGGTCCAAGACAAGAATCGTTTCCGGCTTTGCGCTCATAATCCCACCTCCCGCAAGATAGACGGAAACGCCCGCTCCAAAGCCGCTACTTCGGCCTCAGACATATGCAGCCCCAGCTTCGAGCGGCGCCATAAAACATCCTCCACGCTACGCGCCCACTCATAACGAACCATATAAAGAATTTCAGCCTGATAAAGCCCGGCCCCATAATGACGCCCCAGATCCTCTACACTGCGTGCTCCATCCAAAAAGCGCTCCATCCGCGTTCCGTAACTGCGCGCATATCGTAGCAGAACATCCCTGGCCACCCACGGATAGATCCTGGCTTGCTCCTTAACAAAATACCTGAAATGACCCCCGGCAAAATCTCCACCCGGCAAAGCAACTTCGGAACTCCAGGCATCACCATAACCCTCGCGGCCCAACAGCAACTTGTCCATAACTTTTTCCGCCAAAACGCGGTATGTCGTCAGCTTCCCGCCAAAAACAGACAACAAAGGCGCATGCACCCCCGGATGGCGGTAAAGAATATAATCCCGGCTTGCGCTACGCATGTCACCCGCCGGACGCCCATCGCGGTGAGAAACATCGAATAAAGGCCGCACACCGCTATAGCTCCACAGAACATCTTCGCGCTTCAAGGGTTTTTTAAAATGCTGCGAATAAGCCCCGCAGAGATAATCAACCTCACTGTCACTAATCCGCACGTCATAAAGATCGCCGTCAAACGCCTCTTCCGTCGTCCCGATCAGGGTAAAATCCTTCTCATAAGGAATGGCAAACACAATGCGTTTATCTTCCTGTTGCAGGATATAAGCATGATCGCCCTCAAAGCGACGCGCCACAATAAGATGTGAACCCTTCACATGCCGCACGCGCGGCATTGGCAAAGATGTCGAGTAAAACCCGGAATCCTCCAAAATATTTTGCACCCAAGGACCCGCAGCATTCACCACCATAGAAGCCTGCACGGAAAACTCCCGCCCGGCCTGCTCATCCCACAAAGACAAGCGCCAGCCCTCTTTGTCCGAAGCGATACGCACGCAACGTATATGCGTCCAGATCTGCGCACCCCGCTCTGCCGCATCTAACGCATTTAAAACCACCAGCCGTGAATCATCGACCCAGCAATCACTATAACGAAAGCCTTTCCTATAAAAATCAGCCAAAGGCGTACCATATTGACCGGACACTAAACTGACCTGTTGCGAAGCCGGCAAACGCACGCGCTTGGCCAAATGATCGTATAAAAACAACCCCAGCCGGATCATCCATAACGGCCGCCCCCTATGCACAGAATAAGGCAAAATAAAATTCATCGGAGAAATCAAATGCGGCGCAATCGATAGAAGCCGCTCACGCTCCTGCAAAGAATGACGCACCAGTGCAAATTCAAGAAACTCCAGATAGCGCAAGCCCCCATGAATAAGCTTGGTCGAAGCAGAAGACGTTCCCTGCGCCAAATCCTTCGCCTCGACCAACAAGACAGAAAGACCGCGCCCAGCGGCATCACGAGCAATCCCCGCACCGTTAATTCCCCCACCAATCACACATAAATCAAAATGCGCCGTGCTCATATAACAAGCCTACAACAAGCCCGCGATCCTGAAAATAGAGTAAAGGCAAGAAAAAAGCCTAAAAAACGCTCTTATAAAATCAGCCGGCCAAAGAAGCCCTGCGTTTATGCATAATAATCCGCAACTTCGCCTCAAGTTGCTTTGGTGAAAACGGCTTACGGATATAACCCGTAACCCCAGAAGCCTTAGCCTCAACAACAGAATCCATATCCCCGCGCCCGGTAATCATCAAAAAAGGCATATCCGGGTCAACCGTACGAATTTGCCTGAGCAACTCAACCCCGCTCATTTTAGGCATATTCCAGTCACACAAAACCAGATCCACGAAATCAAACGCTGAATCGATAAAGTTCAAAGCCTCACGCCCGTCAGAAGCTTCAAAAATCTGCGTCACCCCAAGCTCAAGCAGCATATTCCGGGTCAAAGCGCGCGCCTCGGATTGGTCATCCACCAACAATACTCTTGCATCAATCATCAGACCTGAGCCTCCTGCTCTTCTAAATCATCGACCTCCATTTTCCAGTGTCCGTTCGAAGCAAGACATGTGCGGCAAAAATCAGGATCCCCACAAGCCGCCGCCCCCTCCTTTAAACACCGGTAAAGCAAAGATGCCAGAACGTCATACTGAATGGGCTTAGCCAAAAAACATGCCTGCTCGGGAATATTGACACGCGCCATCTGCCCGCTGGCCGGATAACCGCTCATAAGAATAACTTTGACTTCAGGCCGCAAAGCCGTCAAAAGCTCGGCCAACTCCAAACCACCAAGCTCCGGCATCACCACATCCGTCAGCAATAAATCGATCCGGCCTTCATATTCGTCTTGCAGAAGTAAAGCCTCGTTACCATTCGCCGCAGACAAAACTGTGACGCCTAAACGCTCGAGCATCCCGGAAATAAGCCTGCGCAAATCATCTTCATCCTCGGCCAGTAAAATGGTATAGCCCGTAAGCTGAATAGAGCCCACATCACTCAAATCACCAACGATAGCCTGACGGGGCATACGTTCGCTCAAAGGCATAAAAACAGAAAACCGGGTCCCCTCTCCCGGTGCCGTTTCTACTTCAATATGCCCGCCCATCTGCTGAACCAGCCCATAGACCATGGACAACCCTAAGCCGGTGCCTTTGCCATGCTCTTTGGTTGTAAAAAACGGATCGTAAATCTTTTCCAAAACCTCCGGTGAAATCCCTTCGCCGGTATCGTGAACGCACATACAAACATAGCCGCCCGAAGCCAATCCATCTTTCAAAAATGCCTGAGGAATACGTTGAAAATCACATTTGCGCACTTCCACGCTAATCTTGCCGCCTTTCGGCATCGCATCACGCGCATTCACAACAAAATTCATCAGGATCTGCGATACATTATCAGCGCTGCATTCAACAGCCAAAACATCGTCATCACAAGAAATCGTCAAATCAATGGTCCCGTCAAGTAAGGGCCTTAAAAGAACCTCCTGTTCACGAACCGCCTCAACCAGATTGATCACATCTTCGCTAATAATTTTATGGCGACTAAAAGTCAGCATTTGACGCACCAGCGCCGCACCGCGCCCCGACGCCCGTCGAATTGCCTCTAAAGAATCCTGAACACTATTATCTTTCCCCAAACGAGACGAAATTTGATACGTATACCCATCAACAATGGAGAGTAAATTATTGAAGTCATGCGCCACGCCCGCGGCCATCTGCCCCAAAGCCTCCATTTTCTGCGCCCGCATCGCTTCCGCTTCACGGCGCTTCAGCTCTGTCCGGTCCGTAAACACACCAATGCAAAGATGAATATCGTTGGCATCATTTTCCAGCACTGGAGAAATCTGAAGCTCATAACAAAACAAAGCACCCTCATCGCTTTCAAAAGAAATTTCAATACCCTCTCTGCATTCCCCGGCATCCACAGCTAAAGAAATGAGCCTCTCAGTTTCCACGTCACAGACAACAGAAAAAAGTTGATTCGGCGTCCGTCCCCATACTTCAGTGCGCGTCACGCCTAAAAAACGGCACAAAGCGTTATTAGCGAATACAACTTTATAAAGACCGTCCTTTTTCTCAAAAATAACAATTCCCGCTGTTGCCGCTTCTACAGCTTGATACAACTGATGATTTTGATATGACAAACGCAGGAAGTGATCTTCTCTTTGACGAAAATGACTAACATCCGTAAAAATAAAAGCCGTTGAATCATCACTGCTTTTGCGGGACTCAACTAAATATAAACGATCTTTCGTACCGCGCACGACCTCCCTGAAACCGGAATCATCCACGCTGGAGTGAACATGCTTCAAGACATTTTTGAGCCCCACATCACACTCCACAGCATGATCGAACATATAGCTAAAAAAATCATCAACACTGGAAATCCGGGACGATTCGCCGTCTAAAACAGGCAAAGCTTCACAAGCAAACCTATTGGCCGCAGCAAAACGCCCGGAAGCATCAAACAACACAAATCCAAAATCGGAAACATCCAGAGCGCTCAAAAAACCGTCATGACGATTTCTTAAGCCGCAAAAGCGCCGCTGCAAAAACAACGCCAGCAACAAAAGCCCGATAACAGGCACACTCAGCATAAAAAACAAACTCTGAAGACCCATTATCTGCCCCCTTACCCGACACAGAGAACAACCTAAGGTTTATTTAACCCGAATTAATATCAAAACACAACAGGTAATAATCGCTTTACTTGCATGGCAGCATCACAGACAATCATACATGCGTGCTCACGCTTCCCCAAAACGCCTTGAAGCATCTGATTATTCCCAATGCTCACAGCACAAAAACCGGTTTTCAGAAAATTTTATTTGGCCTTTACGTGCGCCGTACTCCTTGCTGGAACGGCTGGAACGGGCCAAGCAGAAAACCTTCCCGCATCCCCTACGCTCTATGGCCCGCTGGGCCTGAACACCGTCCCCAGCGCCCGCATGGATACCCCCGGAACCCTGCGCGCCGGCGTCAGCTACGCCGATCCGTATGCCCATAGCTGGCTGAGCTTTCAATTCGCCCCCGCTTTCTCGCTCTCCTTGCGCCAAAGCGCTGAAATATCCAGCCTGAAAAACAGCGCCAAGCGCCTCTACCCCGGCATAGACACTAAAATTCGCCTGATCGAAGAAAGCCGCGCCCGCCCGGAAATCGCGCTTGGCCTGCAATCGGCCATCGGCCACAAGCGCCTGGCCGCCGAATACATCGCCGCCTCCAAACGCTACGGAAACTTTGACTTTACCGCCGGACTGGGCTGGGGCCGCATGGGCAGCGCCGCGCATCTTAAAAACCCGCTCAGCGTCCTATCCAAACACTTCGACAAAGACAGGAATTTCTTAAG
This sequence comes from Alphaproteobacteria bacterium, assembly GCA_020443075.1. Taxonomy (GTDB): domain Bacteria; phylum Pseudomonadota; class Alphaproteobacteria; order Micavibrionales; family Micavibrionaceae; genus TMED27. Next base: position 85,208 of record JAGRIU010000049.1, on the reverse strand, counting down.
TGAAAACGCCAACGGTCCGACAAACTGGTTCACAGGCGAAGATATTGGCCTGTTCGGCGGCCTTGAATACCACACACCTTGGAACGGCCTATCCCTAAAACTCGATTACGGCGCCGATAACTACAGCGCCGAACGCCTCACCAGTGACTACAAAGCCCCGGCCCCTTGGTCCGTCGGCCTCAACTACCGCCCCGCGCCTTGGGCCAATTTCGGCATCGGTATGCAAGGCACAAATAAAATCATGGCTCGCTTATCCTTCAACGGCAACCTCGAAGACTGGCCGGTTAAAAACGCAGACACCTCAAAATCAAAACACAGCGTTGTGTATTACAAAGCAAATATAGAGGCCGGAAAACCGGCCGATATAGAAATACTCCGTACACACAACACACCGCAGCAATTACGATACGCACTCTCCCAAACAAAAGAAAAAAGCGTAAGCTTTATCCCGCGCGTTCTCGGCCTGCGCGGCCCGCAAATCCATATGATCAACGAGCATTTGCAAAGTAAAAGCGCCGAAGAAATCTGGCACGAAACCGAGTTCGAAGGCAATACACCCGGCCAAACCCCGACCACCAATCGCCCGTCATGGACCCAGCGCCTGATCAAGGAATTCCGCGTATCGCTGCAAACAAAAATGGGCATATCGGAAAAAGAAGCCACATTACTGGAGCGCAGCAGCCTAACCGCCGGAACCCAAGGCCCCTCAGCCTTCGGTTTTCTAAACAGCTTCGCCAGCCTGCGCCTCAACCTGTCCAATCATCTGCAAAACATTCCCCTGCTCAATCCGGCCGGACGCTCGGATCTCCGCGCCAATGAACATCTGTTCGCCGCTAAACGTCTCGCGCTGGATACAGCATTTCTGAACGCCACACATAGCTTCTCCTCCAATCTGCACACGAGCATAAACGCCGGATACCTCGAAGAAATGTATGCCGGCGCGGGCGGAGAAATTCTTTACCGCCCCTACAACGCGCGCTGGGCCTTGGGCGCTGAAAGCTGGCTGGCCTATAAACGCGACCCCACAAGCCCGCTCAATCTCGACTTTAAAAATCAACACCTGTTTTCAGGCTTTATCAACGGCTGGTATGACATTCCCGGCTGGGACCTCACCGCCAAAGCCAGCCTCGGCCAATATCTCGGCCATGACAAAGGCGTAACGCTGGGCCTGCAAAAAAACTTCAAAAACGGTGTAAAACTCGAAGGATTCATCACCGCCTCCAACCAGAATGAGCACGACCTGTTCGGCGGCGAAACAAACACCATACAGGGCCTGCGCCTATCCATGCCTTTGGGGAACATTAAATACCTGCCCCAAAACACAAACGCGGATATTTTCGCCACCCAGTTCAACAAAAACATCGGGCAAAAACTGGAAAACCCGCTCCCCCTCTACGATCTGACAGCGCCCTTCTCAATGCGTCACATCACCGCCCATTGGCAAGACATTAAGGAATAAAAATAACCAGAACCCATAATAGTCAAACGGATTTTTAATTTGACAAGGCATGAAGAGCGCCGCGTAGAAAAAAACTACGCAAGCGATGAATAACACTGTCAGATCGAAAAGACAGAAGACTATAAAAAAAAAGAAGGCCCCGTGAGGGGCCTGATTAGTACCAGATCGGATGAAATAATTGGGTTAAAAACTGATACAAAACTTTTTAAAGAAGATAAAAATTAAAACACACTCACTAAATTATTGACGTCTCCCTACCCGTCTACTCCCGGCGTTTGCCTGCCTGCTTATTTTAGGTCGCTCACTTTTTCTTATGTCATGACCGGCGATTTATTGTTTTTGTAATCCCCATCGCACTGCACTGGCCTTATAGTTTTAGAATATATAAAATTTTATGTAAATGCAAGGAATTTATCTAAAATTTTATGTAAATGTGATTTAAGTATTATTTATCAAGCATTTTCAATATGTTATACAAATCCTTAGGTGCAGATACCTCGAAAGACAGAGGCTCCCCACTCACCGGATGAATAAAAGAAATCTGCCGCGCATGCAAAGCCTGCCGAGGAAAATCAAGACAAGCCTGCACGACAGCCTCATCATATCCGCCTTTTTTCAGCGCGCTTTGAACCGCAGTCGGCTGCGGTCCATACAGCAGATCGCCAATCAACGGATGCTTGATCGAAGCCATATGCACACGAATCTGATGCGTCCGCCCACTCTCCAGCCTGCATTCAACAAGCGTACACGCCCCGCCGTAAGTCTTTTCGGTACGATAATGCGTCCGCGCGTCCTTCCCGCCGCGCCGCCGGATCACCATTTTCAAGCGATTATGCGGATCTCGCCCCATCGGCTGGTCAATCACCCCCTGCGGCGGCATCGGAACACCCAAAACCAGCGCCTGATAAACCCGGCTCAAACTCCGATCCTCAAGTTGCGCCGCCAATCCCTGATGCGCTTTATCATTCTTCGCCGCCACCATCAAACCGCTGGTATCCTTATCCAGCCTGTGCACGATCCCCGGACGCGCCACCCCGCCAATCCCGGACAGACTGCCCGCGCAATGATGCAACAACGCATTCACCAGAGTCCCGCTGACATTGCCTGCCCCCGGATGCACCACCAGCCCAGCCGGTTTGTTAATCACCAGCAAGTCATCATCTTCATAAACAATATCCAAAGGAATATCTTCAGGCTGCGGTTCGGCGGGAGCGGCCTCTGGAAATTCAACGACCATAACTTCGCCCGCCAAAAGCTTGCGCGAAACATCACGGCAGACCAAACCGTTCAAAGACACACGCCCGTCCTTAATCAGACTTTGCGCACGTGACCGCGTAAGATCGCTATCTAAATCACTCAAAGCCTTATCAAAACGCCCGCCCGCAAGCTCAGGCAAAATAACAAAACGTCTCGTTTCCATTAAGACTTCTCCGGCTTCCTTCATCTACTTCACAACCGGATATTGTTTAACGCACGGATCATCATAGGCATCCGTAGGCACCGCCGCCGCCAACCATCCATCACGGCTGCGCAAAACCTTAACCGCAGCCTCTGCCTGAGTACTGTCCGGCGTGCCGGCACCCACCCCTTCAGGAGCCTTGGCCGCCATGCTGGCATCCTCAATCGTATGCACCATATCCGTCGCCCCGATGATAATGCGCTGCCCACGCACCCCTTCCAGCAAACCAATCGCATCCGTCCCTTCGCCATTAAAGTAGGAATCGGCCGAAAACATCACCCCACGCGGATTAAGCGTCACCAGCCGCACGTGCTCCTGAAGACTTTCATCCTCGTTATCCTCCGGCAGCACCCCGTCCAGAAGCACGGAAATCAGCCCGTCCGGGCTTATCAACACATCGCGCCCTAAAAACTCCAGCGCCCCGGTAAAATAGCGCTGCCAGATAAGTTCCCCGTTATCCGCACGCAACAACATCACCCATCCGGCTTGCTTGCCGCCATCCACAGCCGGAGCCGCCGTCCCCACAGCGATCAGATAGTCCTTTTTATACGGCTTGACCTTCACCACCTCGGCCCCGGCTCCGCGCGGATAAAGCTGCTGCCAGTCAATCCCGCCATCCTTGTTCAAACGCAGTATCCAGCCGCTTTTGCGCTCATCCTCGTAATCATAGCCGCTCGCCAGCACGGCCTCCTCATCCTCTAACGGATAAAGCGATAAAATACGGTTTTCACGGCCCGTCACAAAATCCTGCCGCGATGCCACTTGCCGCTTGGAATTCAGCGTATAAAGCCGCGCAGACGAAGGCGTATCCGGTGCGAGCGCCGCCACAAGATACGATAAATAAGGCTGACCCTTGGCATTCAAACGCCGCCACGGCGTTATATCATAGGCCAGATCTCCCGCAGCACCGGAAATATCACTCTGGCTTTTCAACCCGCCAAGAGAGTCAAAAAGCCCCATCCAGATCACAGGCTTGCCGTTTTGAGCCTGCCGACGGTTTCCTAAAACCAGATAACCGTCCTCGACCGCCAGCAATTTCACCACTGAAATCAAACCCTCAATCCGGTGAAACTGACGCCAGCGCACCCGCCCATTGGGGCGCACCTGCGCCAAAATCAACTCGGCCGGAATTTGCTGCTCTTTTTGCACGCCTTCCTGCGCATCCTTTCCGGCCCGCGCATAACGCAAACCCAAAGCCAGCACATCGCCATCCTCGAGCTGTAAAGCACTTTGAAAAAGCTCGTGCTTGTCCTCATCCCCGAAAACCGTATCCCAAACGGAATAAGAGCCCATATCCGGGCTGCGAAAAGTAATGATCTGCTCGTAATCAGCATCACAGCGCTGCGCTAACACCGCCTCACTGGAGAAAAACAGCGCTAAAAACACAGCGCTTAAGACTAAAAATCTGTGGGTGGCCTTGATCATGGTTTTGAATGCCCGGCACTCTGCCTATAGAATGAAAAGGTAAATAACAAAACGCATTGTGCCATTAAAAGACCCGTAAAAACAATACAAAGCCGTTCATGAAACTCATCGTCATCACAGATGCATGGCACCCGCAAATAAACGGCGTCGTCCGCACCTACGAACATATCGGCGAAGAACTGGAAAAACGCGGTCACGAAGTCAAAATCATCGGCCCGCGCGACATGCCGCGTCGCATCCCTTTACCGGGCTACAGAGAAATCGAACTGGCTATCGCCCCGTATAAAACCATAGAAAAAATCATCAACGAGATGCGCCCGGACGAAATCCATATCGCCACCGAAGGCCCTATGGGCTGGGCGGCGCGGCGTTATTGCCGAAAGCACGGACGCGGCTTTTCCAGCTCTTACCACACGCACTTCCCCGACTACATCGCCAAACGCGCTGCCCGGCTTTTCAAACCGCTCTATAAGCCCGTTCAAACAATAGCCCGCAAAGGCATGCGCCGCTTCCACGCGCCAGCTAAACTCATCATGGTCGCCACACAAAGCCTCGCCGATGAATTGCGGCAATGGGGCTTTCAAAACCGCTTTGTATTCCTGACGCGCGGCATCAACCTCTCGCTCTTCTCGCCAACACCTCAAGAAAGCGAAAGCAATCCGCTGGATGGTATCCCCGGCCCCATCGCCCTCTATGTCGGACGCATCGCCATAGAAAAAAACATCGAAGACATGCTGGACATGGACTGGCCGGGATCAAAAGTCCTGATCGGCAGCGGCCCGGCCCTCGAAACCCTCAAACGCAAATACCCGAGGGCCCACTTCCTCGGCCCCAAAACGGGACAAGAACTGGCCGCCTGTTACCGCGCCGCCGATGTCTTCACCTTCCCCTCGCGCACTGACACCTTCGGCATTGTCCTCATCGAAGCCCTCGCCTCCGGCCTGCCGGTCGCCGCCTATAACGTCACCGGCCCCAAAGACATCATCACTGAAGACTTTATGGGCGTCTTATGTGAAGAAAATATTGGCCAAGCCGCGCAAAAAGCGCTACAAATCGAAGCAAAAGAAAAGCGTGCACAACACGCTCATAAGAATTATACATGGGAAAAGGCCGCCGACCAGTTTGAAGAGGCAATTTTACGGCCCCCGAAAAAATTAAAAAATCAGGACGGATAAAAAATGGCCAATATCTTAATTGCAGAAGACGACGAATCCATGTGCAACTTCCTAAAAATAGCACTGGAAAAGGCCGGGCACACCCCAACCATCACCCATGACGGCCTACAAGCCTATAAAGCGCTGGAAGAAAACCCGGCGGGCTACGATCTCTTGCTCAGCGATATTGTCATGCCCGGCATGGACGGCTTCGAACTCTCGAAAAAAGCCACAGCCCTCAGCCCCGGCCTAAAAGTCATGTTCATCACGGGCTTTTCCGCCGTAGCCGTCGGCCATAACGACATCGACCCCAAAGAAACCAAAATCCTGTCCAAACCGTTCCACCTCAATGATCTCGTGGAACAGGTCGAACGCATATTGAATACCCCGCAAAAAAAGACCATATAAGTCACAAGCAGAAAAACTTGCAAAATTATGCAAAAGGGAATACGCTGCGTCCGTCTTCAAAAACAGGTCGAAAGCGATGAGCAACAAGACACATAACCCACAGCCGGATTTAACCCGCCGCCGCATAACTGCGGCACTCGCGCTAGCGCCCTTGGCCGCTATCTTCGGCTGCTCGGATAACGCCCCGCAAAAACCACAAGAAAACCCTTGGGCCACCTACGAAGAAGACATGAAATGGATCAGCAACGCCGGTGAAGTTTTCGGCCGTCGCGCTGCAGAATACTGCCGGGCGCGCTTTGCCTTAGACCTCGAACGCTACAATTGCCAAAACCCTGACACACCGCTATTGCCCTCCGACAGGAAATATAGACCAAATGTTCTCGGCCGCCTGAGACTCATACATGAACAAACACAAGACTTATTTGTAAAGCTAGGTGATGCAAGCACGTTCAGAAATATAGACACCGATCCGCAGCGCATAAAAAGAATAAGAGCAATATTGAAAGCGTTCCTGGACGATACGTTTGCGCACCAGCAAATGACGATTATAGGCATGCCCATTGCCGACAACGCCCTTTTCGACACCCAGGCGGTCCTTTATGGACAAAACTTCCCTTCCGAACCACCCGTAACACTGATTGACTCAAAAAACACGCGCTCGCGGATGATGGACGTACTGGAAAAAGTATATGACGACATTACAAGCGGACAGGCCGATAAGCATGCTTACCAATATTTTATTACAGCATATCCAAATCATCCCTATGAAAAAACAAACTTACCGACAACCAGCGAAATCATAACAACCCGCTTCGAAAACACCCCGCCGCCGGATTACATGGCAGAGGCCGGTCTCATAGCCCCAGGCGTACCGATTAGCGCCTGCGGAGAAAATCCGGCCGGCCTAAAAGTAACCGCGGCAGACACAACACCATCCCCGAATTAACGTTTTCCGATTTTCCCGCTTGCATTCAGCGCCGATAATAGGTAGTGATACCCGTTATATACCGCAAAGCCTTTAAAGAATGGGCGGTTAGCTCAGCGGTAGAGCACTTGCTCGACACGCAAGGGGTCACTGGTTCAATCCCAGTACCGCCCACCATTTTCCGATCGACTCAGCGATGAGACATACTCCCCCCGTTTTCACCACCACAGCCGAAGAAGAACCAACGCCCTGGTTTCCCGAGGGAAAAGCAATCGCGTTCATATGTATTTCGACCCTGATCGTCGCCTTCGGTCCCCTTTTCAAAATCTGGCCCATTCTAATTTTATATGCCCTCTGGCTACCTCACATTGTCCATCAAAACCGCCTGACGCTCAAACCAACCACAGCCGGCACAGTCCTCTGGTTTTTGGGCGGACTGTCTTTAGTCTCGACTCTTTGGTCGAATGCACCGGCAACCAGCCTGTACAACAGCATATTGTTCCTCTCGATGCTGACATGCCTGTCCATCATCAGCCAAACAGTCCGCTTCGAAACCTTTATAAAAGCTCTAACAATAAGCCTCTTTCTCACCTTGCTCATTACGCTGCTCAGCGGCAATTACATGGACATTTACGCCACCGGTGAACACGCACTCAAAGGATATTTCGGCAATAAAAATGTTGTCGGATATTTTGCATCAGCCGGGCTGATCGGCGCTTTTTCGCTTTTGCTCTCGAAAGATACGTGGAAGCTCAAAGCATTCTACGCCTCCGCGCTAATCCTGACACTCATAAGCCTACTCATGAGCCACTCAACCACGTCGATCATTTCCAGCACCCTAATGCTGGCGGGCTGCAGCGCCATCATCATTCTCGGACGCTTCCCCCCGGGCCTGAGAATTCTTGTGTTCTCACTCTGCATATTAAGCGGCATAGGGCTAATAGTCTTTATTGTCGGATCGGAACTCCCCGTCTTCAGCAAAATCCTTGAATTTTTTGGCAAGGAACCCACACTAACAGGCCGGACATGGCTTTGGAGCGAGGGCCTGCAAAGAGCAGCCGAACGTCCTTTAGGCGGCTATGGCTACAGAGCCTTCTGGCTCCCCGAAAACCCGGATGCCCAGCTTTTATGGCATCAATCCCACTTTGAAAAAACACAAGGCTTCCACTTCCATAACCTGTATCTGGAATCTCAGATCGAACTGGGCATTTTCGGAACCATCACCATGGCCTTTCTAATGCTCTCAACATTCGTCCGCTCTCTATATCTAGCTCTTACAAAAAAGCTAAGCCCGGAAATCATCTTCAGCCTCGGCATCGCCATCATGTTTACTCTGCGCTCCATCACCGAAGTCGATATCATCGGCCCCTTTGGTCTAGGCCCATACCTCTTTTTTACGACCTATCTGAAAATTTGGAAAAAACAACCGCTTAAAATTGCGGAACCGGAAAAACTCCGGAAAAACCATTGAATTCACAATAGCATTTTCGTAAAAGATCCCGAACACAAAAACAAACTGAAAGAACATATGACCGGGCTCACAACCGCAAGACCGACCGGCATTTACAAAAAAGACATCGTTATCGGCAAAGGGTTGGCCATCTTACTCGTCGTCATGAGCCACATTCTCACCCGCGAGACCCCGACAGGCAATGAATGGTACATAAACGTCAAATGGAGCATTGACATGATTAACATGCCCTTTTTCGTTTTTATCAGCGGATATCTTCATTTCAAACCTGATCGCTTAGAGCGCATTTCGAAACAATACGCATCCCATATAAAGGACCAGTCAACAAGACTCTTGCTACCCTTCCTTGTCATCGGCATCACCATTGTTTTCGGCAAAACACTGATGCAATACGTCATGCATGTCAGCAACATCCCTGCAACCCCCTTAAGCGGTTTGATCAACCTGATTTGGCATACAAAATACAGCGCAGCATTATTTCTCTGGTACGTCATCGCTATTTTCATCTACACAACACTATCAATTCCGCTTTTCAAACTTTTAAAAAACAAAATGTTTTTCTGGGCAGTTTTGGCTTTAACGCTCTACACTTTGCCGAGTATACAATATCTTTACCTCGATAAACTGTGCATGTTTTTTGTCTTTTTCTGCATTGGTGGACTGGCGATCCAAAATGACGAGGCATATTTAACGCTCTTGCAAAAAAAGCTTTTTATCCTGACATCTCTCACCCTGTTTTCCGGAATTATCGCGCTTTATAATCTTGAAATCTTGAATTTCAAAACCTCAACTTTATGCGCCGGACTCAGCGGCATTCCGTTTATGCACTTCATAGCCCTCAAAATTCTGCAAAGCGGTGGAAAACTATACAAGACATTCCATACTCTCGGCATGTCAGCCTACAGCATATATCTCCTAAGTATGATCTGCATTGGCCTGACCAAAGGTGTGCTCTTCAAATTCACAAACTGGGATTACGGCAACTTTTATTTCATAGCCCCTACCGTCATCGCCGCCGGCATAATCGGCCCCATCCTCATCGAATGGATGATCCTGCGCCGCATACCGTTTATTAAAGAAAAAATCCTGAAGAATTAATCGCCCAAGCGCTTCAAATCCTCATCCACCATTTCGCGGATCATCTCATCCAGAGAAATCTTCGGTGCCCAGCCCAAAACCTCCCGCGCCTTAGTCGCATCCCCGCACAGATAATGCACATCGCTCGGCCGGTAAAAACGCGGATCCACGCGCACTAAAACCCGCCCGCTTTGCACATCAACACCCTCCTCATCCGCGCCTTGCCCACGCCACTCGACACCAATCCCGACATGCGCAAAAGCTTTCTCGGCAAAACAACGCACACTCTGCGCCACCCCCGTCGCCAGCACATAATCATCGCCTTGGGGCTGCTGCAATATACGCCACATACCTTCTACATAATCCCTGGCATGCCCCCAGTCCCGCTTGGCATCCAGATTCCCGAGACTGAGAACCTCCTGATGCCCCTTATAAATCGCCGCCACCCCCCGCGTAATCTTGCGCGTCACAAAATCCTCCCCGCGCACCGGGCTTTCATGGTTAAACAAAATCCCGTTCGAAGCATGCAACCCGTAAGCCCCGCGATAATTCTTTGTCACCCAGAACGCATAGAGCTTGGCCGCCGCATACGGGCTTTCCGGCGCAAACGGCGTAGTCTCGGATTGTGGGCTTTCCGGCGCATTCCCGTACAGCTCGGAACTGGAGGCCTGATAAAACCGCGTTTTATCCTGCAAACCCCAAATACGGATAGCCTCCAAGAGCCGCAAAGTCCCCAGCGCATCAGAATTAGCCGTATATTCCGGCGTTTCGAAACTCACATGCACATGGCTCTGCGCCGCCAGATTGTAAATCTCGTCGGGCTTAATCTCACCCACAAGCCGGATTAAATTCGATGAATCCGTCATATCCCCGTAATGCAGCGTAATATCGCCCAAAATATCGTCGATCCGGTCTGTTTTTTCCAGAGAAGAACGCCGCATAAGCCCATGAACACGGTAGCCTTTATCCAAAAGCAACCGCGCCAGATACGACCCGTCCTGCCCCGTAATCCCTGTGATAAAAGCCGTTTTTACGCTCATACCGCCCATCTACTCCGCAATCCGATCAAAAATTTCAGCCTCATCCCCCTTAAGATACCCCTCAGCCTTAAGTTTCTCCACTAAAGCTTTCACCTCTTGCGCCTGATCCTTGCGCACGACCAGAATTGCATCCTTCACCGCCACAACAATAAGGTCTTCCACACCTACCGTTGCCACCAAAGCCCTGTCACTTCTGACAAGACATCCGCTTGTCTTATGTGTACAAACAGGACCAGACAGCACATTCCCCGCATCATCCTTAGGAGCATTATCGTACACGCTATCCCAACTCCCCAAATCCTGCCAGCCAAAACGCGCCGCCAAAACCCGTCCTTTGGAGGTTTTTTCGCAATACGCTTTGTCAAAGGCGATATCGGCAAACTCTTGGTAAGGTTCTAAAGACAAAGAACAAAAACGCCCTTCCTCATGCCCGCCCTGCAAAGCGCGCTCCGCCAAATGCAACAACGCCGGATCAATACCTTGCAAATCTTCGAGATACCCACGCACCGGAATCATAAACATCCCGCTATTCCAAAGCGCTCCGGCGGCAATCAAATCACCCGCCTCATCCTCATTCGGCTTTTCATGAAACACCTGAACGCGCCGCCCACCGTTTTCATTCGCAGGCCCGTCACAGCTAATATAACCATAGCCCGTATGCGGCCGCTCGGGAGGAATGCCGAAATAGACAATCTCCTGCGTATCCTGACAAACACGAAGCGCCGAAGCCGCATCATCCCGAAAAACCGCCTCATCGCCCACCATAGTATCCGAAGGCATAACCAAAATATAATCCATACCCCGCGCCTGCGCCCAAAGCGCCGCTATCGTCACCGGCGCCGCCGTATTCCGCCCTTCCGGCTCCAACAGAATCATGGAAAGCCCTACACGAACCTCCTGAAGATTCTCCTCTATAAGATTTTTCTGATCGCAGTGCCCAACCACCAGCGGCGAAGAGAATAGTTCCGTATCTTGCACACGAACGACAGCGTCTTGAAACATCGTTCTGTGACTTGACCCCAGGCGTAAAAAAGGTTTGGCAACCTCTTCCCCCGAAAGCGGCCATAAGCGGTCCCCGGTGCCACCGGACAATACAACCGGCAATATACGTACACCTTCACTCACTCACACCCCACTCGGCAAAACATATCAAAAAGACAAAACGATAACACTCCGGATAAAATTTTTCATAAAAAATAGAGTGTAGATACAAAAATGCAAAAAATAAAAACTATTACAAAACAATATGTTATACATATAAAAACATATCAAAAAAACATTTTTAAAAAAATTAATTCAATTTTAAATTTTTTTTACGTAATATGGTATTTGTGGGAAGGTATAACAGCCAAAATCCCTCATAAACGCTTATAACAGTTTATAAAAGTGGAAACAAATTGAACAGAAGAAAGCTTTGAGTCTAAATTTAGAAACAGATTCAAATCCGGGCAATCGGAAGTTTTGGGGAAAAAACGAAAAACAAAACGAATGAAAGCAGCTGAAATGAACAAAGTAAATAAACAAGACGGTTTTACGCTGATTGATGTCACCATTATGCTGCTGGTCATCGGTTTTATCGTGGCCCCGATGATTCAGGTTTATCACCAATGGCAGCAAAGAAACGAGCGCAGCTCAACCTTAGGAAAAATTCAGGCCATTGAACAAGCCACGCAAGAATTTTATTTTGCCAACAAATACTACCCCTGCCCGGCCGACCCCAGATTAGGCCCCGGCAATGCTAATTTCGGCATCGAAGCACGCCTCCCTCCCGTAGCCCCGGCGACCTTGGGCAATTGCGCAAACCCCGTCATGGGCCCCGGTGCACCGGACGCTGTTCTCTACGGATCGATTCCCTTCGCCACCTTGGGCCTAGATGAAAAAACCGGCCTGGATGCCTGGAATAACAAAATGGCCTACGCCGTCAGCCCCCTCCAGACGCATGATACGACATACACCGCGAACGGCGGCGTCATCAGAGTGAACCACCCCTTCATAACGGGTCCGGATCCAAATACAGGAGAAAACTCAAAACAAGCAAACCCCTCGCCAAATGCGGCCAACATCCATTTGATCATCTTTTCTTATGGAGAAACAGGCGCAGGCGCCTATACATATGGCGGCGCACAGCCCGTTCCTTGCCCCAACGGCCCGGCCCCTGGTACTGGACCGGAAGGCGACGCGGAAAATTGTGACGGGGACGACACATTCAGATTTGCCCAACACCTCTACAACACAAACGCTGTGCCGGACTTCTATGATGACCTGATGTATGCAGATGAAACGGCATGGACACAAGAACCCAATACCGCATGGGTCGCCGGAAACAACCCCGGACAACTGGGAAGCGATATAGGGTATGTCGGTGTGAACAATCCGAACCCGCAAGCCGAACTGGATATCGTGGGCAACATCTTGGCCGATAACACAGACACGGAAAACGATGCGACAGACGGTAAACTTGGCAACGTGTACGCCACAGAATTTTGTGACGAAAACAGAGACGCTTGCATGGACCCAAACACCATCGCAGGCGAAGATCCAAACATGAGATGCAACCTGACAAACTACGGTTTAACAGGCATCGGATCAAACAAAGCAAAATGCATAGAGGCAACAACAATTACATCAAATCAGGATCCGTGCGGTGAGGGAGAGATCGTAAAAAGCCTCGATGAAAACGGAAACTTTGTATGCGGAAACATTTAAGTTTTACGAAACACTCTTTTAAGAGAATAAAAAGTTATAGCCGGGAAAGGACTTAAAAATGGAAACCCAGAGCACATCAAACAAAATCAAAGCTAATAAGGGCTTTACCCTTGTTGAAATGGCCATGGTCATGATCGTTGTCGGTCTGGTGTTAGCCGGAGCCGCACAACTCTACGCCCAAAAGCTGGAACATATGCGCGTAGACAACGGCCGAACCGACGTCGCCAGTGCGACACAAGCCCTGAACGGTTTCTTGCAACAAAACGGCCGCTATCCTTGCCCGGCCTCCTTGACAGCCGGTGTGACAGATGCCGGATACGGACGCGAAATGCCGGGCTGTAATACCATCGCAACATCCCCGAGCATTGGCATTGAAGGCGTTGTCGCCGTTGCAGGCGTACGCAATGTAGACTACACCAATCAGGTCACAAATGCTGCCTTCGGCCCGGCCGTCCCCGAAGTCTATATCGGTGCTCTGCCGTTCAAAGAACTAAACATGGATGAAAGCGCCGCGATAGACGGCTATGGGAACAAAATCCTCTACGCCGTAACGGAAAACCTCGCCATTAAAGAAACATACGAACCGGAAGACGGCGCGATCGAAATCAACGACGAAACGGGTAATTCTTCATTGCAAAGACCGGGCTCGGCCCATTTTATCGTCTTCACAACCGGTGAAAATGGCATGGGAGCCTATACCGCTGGCCGTGCAAATGGTGTCCTTGTCGCTGCCTGCGCAGGCGCCGCCCGTGAAACCGAAAACTGCGACATGGCAGATGCCGTATTTGTGAACTCCAAAATCGGTAAAGCGACCGGAAACGCCGAAGAAATGGACGACATCATCGGCTACAACGATCAATCCACACCGGCATGGCAAACAGACCTGCCCGGAACAGGGGATGACAACCTCACCATGAAAACAGCCGATACGCTGGGATTCGGCCTCGGCAAGGCGGAAAACCCGGCAGAAGAAATTGACGTCGCCGGCGTCATAGTCGTCAGGGACGACCCCCTTTCGGAAGACATTGAAGAAGGAAAAGTCGAATCCAGCCAAATCTGCCTGTACGGCAATAAGGAGAAATGTTTTCCCTCCGAATTGATCGGCGGAGAAATCGCTAACGGCGGCGGCATGGAGTGTCCGGACGGGCAATTCATCGTCGGCATCAAACATGGCAAGCCTATTTGTGAAGATGAGGTCAAACTCATCTGCCCGCCCGGCTCGGTTTTAAAAGGCATCACCGCCAACGGAAAACTGGATTGCGACACACCTCCAGTAAAATGCCAGCCTTTCGTAGTCAAAGAATGTGATGATGAACAGATCCTACCAGCCGCCGTCGATGGCACAACAATAACACTCACCTTTGGAGACTACGAGGAAAATCCGCGTAAGATCCGCTATATCTGCGACAAAGGCGCATGGAAAGTCGATGGGTGGAGAGCCCGAAGCGGCTTATGCGGCTGTACGGAAAGCAGCACACACATAGACAATCAAAGTTGCGCAACAGGAAACCGCCAGTGCGGAGATCAATATTCCGGTACCTTCAGCTATGACAGGGTACGTGTATGCCCCAGCGGAGAACTTGAAGCTCAAAACAAAACCAGAGACCAAGACTGTCAGTGTGAAGAAACAATCGGCGTTGTCTCTGGGCAATGTCCTGTAGAAAACAGAGACGGAAAAAGATGGGAGTATAACGTCAACAAAGGAAACGGCATTAAAAAGACCTACAAACACAACTGTAATACCAAACAGTGTGAACTCATAGGGGAAGAAAATGAGTGCGGTTGTGCGGCAGTCGAAGGCGAAGAAGAAGCCCGCAACTGTGGTTGGGGAATGGAAGGCGTATACTACGTCCAGAAAAACTTCCACTGCCCCGACGGCGCCCATGAACCCGGATACTGGGACAAGGATTTCGAAGAAGTTCCCGGAAAAGGCAAAGCGGATCTATGCGAATGCCACGACGATGTGGACCGCGTCCCGGTCACCTGTGAATCCCTTGGAAAACCGGCCGGATGGGTAGGTGAAGTCTACAAGGTAACAACGTTGACTTGTGACGAAAGCGACCCGAGCAAAGAGCCAGCGGAAGATATAGACTTCGACGTCGTTGAAGAATGTCACGAACCGCCCCCGGCAAGGTGTGAGTGGGTACAAAGACAAGGTCATGGCTGGCGAGAATTTGCCAGCGGAAATCAAATCCACGGCGAGTCTTGTGACTGCGACACAGAAATGGGCGTTCGGGACTCCTGCTCCAAAGACCTTCGCAACGGCTGGCGCCCCGGTACATGCTTTTGTGAAGTGGTCAATAGATAAAACGAAGGGGGCCGGATGATCACGGCCCCTTTACCCAAAACACGTTAAATAAAGCTTGTAGAAAAACAAGGAGAGAACAATGAAAAAATACGGCGAACAGGGTTTTACACTCACCGAAATGGCCATTGTGCTCTTGATCTCGGGCATTTTAACTTCGACCTTTCTTCTGGCCTTGCAAACCTACACAAAAAAGGAAATGGTCGACCAAACGCGCGAAGCCATCACCTTATCCAATAACGCCACATTTGCCTTCCAGGTCGCCCGAGGATATTATCCCTGCCCGGCCAATCCGGCACTCGGCCCCGGCGATGCAGGCTATGGCTACGCCGACTGCGCCGCCGCCGCCGTCGTAGTGGGTGAACGCGACATCGACGGAGACGGCAACAACGAAACCTACCTCGTCGGCGCCGTCCCCTTTAATACGTTTCTGGATATGAACGCCGACGGCAACTTCAACGACCCCGTATTCCGCAATCAGGTTCTATATCAAGACCCGCGAAGTAATAGTATGTTATCAACCCAAAAATACATCAGCTACGGCAGAAAACACGCCCTTGATAAATGGGGCAACAAACTGACCTACGCAGTCACCCTCAGCCAGACCGACTACGAAACGGTTGTCAACGGAAACCCCAGGTTTTTCGATCAGGACGCCGGTGTTCTCGATATCGTCGACGAACAATTCCACGCCGATCCCAATGATGCCACACTGCTGCAAGTACGCGGCAGCGCCAACTATGTCATTGTCTCCCACGGCGAAAACGGCGTCGGCGCCTTCACCAAAGACGGCGCCCTTGTCCAGAATTGTGGACTGGGTCTGACCCTGCCCGAACAAACAGCCAAAGACATAGAATTTGCGCTCGGCACCCCGCCGGACGAAACCGAAAACTGCGACCAGAATGATGGCATTTTTCTGCAAGGCGTTCATAGCTACAGAAAAAGCATCTACAATGACGATTATGTGGAATACACAGTCCCCGCCGGTCAACAGCTCTGGGCCTTCACAGGCTCCGTACCCAACGACAACGGCACACCCGACGATCCGGACGATGACTTTTTCATCCCCCAACTCGCCAACCAAAACTCGGGCGGCATCGCCATCGGCATCAAAAATGCTCCGCCCTCGGAAAAAGTCCACGTTGACGGCGACATTCAGGCCTTCGAAGTCCATGCCAACCAACTCTGTGATTCAAACGGACATAACTGCATGCTGCCCGATGCGATCGGCGGAGAACTCAACCAGATGAAATGTCCAAACGTTGGAGAGGTCGTCATCAGAATCGAGCAAAATGCAGTCACATGTGTAAACCCTTTTGCGAACATGCCGGCCAATAACTGCCCCAACGGCGCCTACGGCATTTCAAGCAAAACAGGATTACTCTGCCTTTAAAGTCCTGAAACACAAAATGTCCAGGCCCCGAAAAGGGCCTGCCGCCTTTCTTTTCCAAGCAAAATAAAACTTGAAACAAATACTGACAAAAAGAAGGTGATAATTTCATCCATACGCGCTATAATGGTTAAAGGTATGAGGCTTCCTGCCTTTTTTCATTTACCATTTTCCATGATACGTCTCCGATGTTCCGTATGCCGAAACTTTTTATAATCTCCCTTTTAGTGTGCGCTTCTATATGGATAAGCACGGCCGGAAAAGCGGCCGCGCAAGAAACCATAAACCAGAACGCATCCGTCAGTGATGTGATCGTCGCAACATCCGCTCAGGATTCAGGCTACACAATCAACCCCGACGAAATCACACACCCGGCCATTAAAATGACGCCTGATGCCTCTGTGATCATCCCGCTAGACCGCGAAGCCGCAAGCATCATCATAGGCAACCCGAACCATCTCAGCATCCTGGCAGATTCTTCCAAGCGCCTCGTCCTTGTGCCAAAACTGCCCGGAGCAACCGAATTTACGATTTTGGACAAAGACGGCAAAGTGATTATGCAACGCCACGCTATTATCGCCAGCCCCAAACAGCAATATGTGCGCGTAAGGCGGGCCTGCGCCAGCGTTGAAAAGGGCGAATGCGAAGAAACAAGCGTTTTTTACTGCCCCGATACGTGCCACAAAGTCATCCTGCCGACCGGAGAAGAAAAAGAACAAAAAGCAATGCTTGACAACAAAGCTATACAAAATCAAAGCGCAGCTATTGATGAAACCGGAGAAACTGACGTAGAGTAAAAAACGGCGCAAAGGTGAGAGCAAAGGATTTCAATCAATCATGACACGTCTAAAAACACGCACGCTTTTAACAACAGCCATCGGGATCAGTATGCTGGCCCTTAGCGCCTGCCAAAGCGCAACGACAAGCCAAATGTCGGACACGCAGCTTCGCACGGACAAAATAGCTCAGGCCCTCGCCCGCGCCGAAAATAAAACCTACGGCGAGAGCTCCCTAAAAGCGTTGGAAAACCGATATAAACAAAGTCCCGACAACGAACTAATCGCGACCGAGTATGCCTATGCTCTGCGCAAAAACGATTATCTCGCCGAAGCTATAAAGGTTCTCACACCATTTGCCCGTGACGAGAATTCTTCTGCAGCGACAAAAAGCGAATATGCAGCCCTGCAACTGGCACAAGGAAATTATAAACAGGCCGAAGAATACGCTCAGAAAGCCGTTTTAAAAGACGAAAATTATGACCGAGCCTACCATAACCTGGCCATTGCACTGGATGCACAAGGCAAACACGAACAAGCCGAACGCGCTTTCCGCAAAGGATTGGATCTGTGGCAAGGCGATCCAACCAGCATCATGAACAATCTGGCCTTAAACTTGACAGCGCAAGGACATCTCGAAGAAGCCTCCGAAATCCTGCAAAAAGCCAAAGCAATCGCTCCGGACAAACCGGAAATCGAAAGAAACCTGCGCATTGTCACAGCTCTAATCCAATCCGACGGAGCCCCTGCACCGAAACCGCAGCTAAAACCGGATATAAAAGAAACAAACAATTAAGAACTGCTGACAAAAAATGCACTGGAACTCCGGTCTGACACGGCCAAGAGAGTCCGGGAAATAGAAAACTCCCAAAAGATTTACAGAGGAAATTTACTTCCCGACACCCGCTGCGGACGCCTCAATCCCGGCAGGGCCCAAAATAATGATAAAGAGCGCCGGCAAGAAAAATAAAATCATCGGCACAGTCAATTTCGGCGGTAAAGACGCCGCCTTTTGCTCGGCCTTGGCCATACGCATATCACGAATTTCATCAGCCATGACGCGCATCGCCTGAGAGATAGATGTCCCGTACTGCTCGGCCTGAATAAGCGCCGTAGCAAAGCTTTTAGCCCCGCCACTTCCCACACGCCGCGCAAAATCCTGCAAAGCCTGACGTCGGTCATTGAGCATCGCCATCTCCGCACTCAAAATCCCAAGCTCTTCCGCCAAAACTTCAGAATGCTCAGCCACTTCCTGAGCCACGCGTTCAACCGTCTGCTCAAGACCGATCCCGCCTTGCACACAAATCAGCATCATATCCAGAGAATCCGGAAACGCGAGATTGATCTCTTCTTGACGTTTCATAATCTGGTTCTTAATCAAAACATCAGGTAACTTATAGCCAATCACAGCCGCAACAAAAAGACACAATAAAGTAATCATACTGGGAATCTCTTTGTCACTGCCGGAAATGATCATCATCGTCAAACCGCACAAAAAAACGGGCAAAACACCTTGAGCAATCATAAACTTTATAGGCGCAGAAGGACTACGAATGCCGGCCTGCAGCATTTTATCGCGCATCTTCTCACCCATTTTACCGGCCATTTTCTGCATTTTATAAAGTGCAGCAATAGAATCGGCCGCCGATACGTTCTTTTCTTCAACCGGCTTTTTAAAAGCCCCATCGCGGTGCGCATCAAATAAAGCCTTACGGCGCTTTTCAATCACGCTGCGAAACCGTTCTTTCTTATCGCTGCGGTTCAAAAAAGGAAGCGCAAAACCGGCAAAAGACGCCGCAGCCAAAAGCGATGCAATCACTGTCACCAAAAGCTCGTTACTCATAACAAAACACCTTTATCGTTAAGAATTATGACGATACTCAAAGAGAAATGCGGTAAAACTTTTGTGTTTCGAGAACCGGAAACGGAATGTACACAAAAGTACCTGAGTACCGGAAGCGCAGAAACGAAAAAGTTGCAGACCATTTATCGAAGAATATCATCATAATTATATTTTAAAATTAATCATCGCCTTCATCATGAAAACGCCGATCCCCATCCAGACAATCGCTCCGGTCAACAAAATCTTGCCAAAGGAGTCGGTAAATAACACCGAAATATACTCGTAGTTTGTAAAATACATCCCCGTGGCCACCAAAACCGGCAGAGAGGCAATAATCCCCGCCGAAGCAATAGCCTCGGACGAAAGCGCCTTGATTTTGCGTTTCAAACGAAACCGCGCACGGATCACATTGGATAAATTCATCAGCACTTCCGACAAGCTCGATCCGGTCTGCGCCTGAATAGCCAGCCCCGTTGCAAACATCTGCATCTCCGGCAACGGCATACGTTTTGTTGCTTCTAAAGCCGCTTCATGCAGCGGTACGCCTATTTTCTGCTTATCGTAAATCCGAGACATTTCCTCGCCCACAGGTCCCTCGAATTCGCGAGAAATCATAGAGACAGCTTCGGACACGGGCATCCCGGCCTTTAGCAAACGCACCGTCGCCTCAAGCGCATCAGGAAATTCTTCCAGAAATTTTTTCTGCCGCTTAGCCGCCTTTTTTTTCAATATAAAACGCGGCAAGCCCAAAAGACCGATAATCGCCGCCAATATCAAAATATGCGGCGGCTGCCCCATCATTTTCGCCAGCATCACCAAAACCAGCATAAGCACAACCGACAACACCCAGAAAAATTTCACCGGCAAAGCCAATCCCGCCTGCTCGATCATCAAAGCGACTGTCGGTTTCTTTTTATTTCTATCCTCGTTTTTATGAGAGTCTTTTAGCTTCTTCGCAATCTCGGCCCGGCGCTGATCCCCCTTGCCTTTCTCACTCTTGACCGCAGCATCACCAGAGCGCCCGCGAATAACCCTCATCATCCGCCGCGTTTTAGCCTGCTCGCGGTTGATCATCACACCGGCGCCAACACCCAGCACAATAAAAACAATCAAGATAATGAGCAGAATTTGTATAAAAGGCATTGTCTTATATTTTCTCTACACTTTCGAAGCAACAATATTCAAAAAGAAACGAGCCGAGAAGCACTGGTTTTGAGAACCGGAACGGAATGTACAAAAAGTACCTGAGTACCGAAAGCGCAAAAACCAGTGCTTCGCAGGCCGTTTATCAAAGAATATCAATCAAAGGCTTCTTCCATAGCATCCATAACCAACTGATCCACGCCGAACTGACGCGCATTATCAAAGAATTTAGGCCGCAAGCCCGTCGATTTTTGCCGCGTAATCAATTTACCGTCATCATCCTCACCCTGAATCTCCAGATGGAAGAGATCCTGCATCGTCACCACTTCACCTTCCATCCCCGTCACTTCCGTCACATGGGTGGTTTTCCGCGAACCATCACGCAAGCGCTGCACCTGAATAATCACATTCACCGCCGAAGCGATCTGCTCACGCACGGCCACAGTCGGCAAATTCAAGCCCCCCATGGCAATCATGTTTTCCATACGAGAAATCGCCTCACGCGGATTGTTCGCGTGCACCGTCCCCATAGAACCGTCGTGACCGGTGTTCATCGCCTGCAGCAAGTCAAACGCCTCGGGACCGCGCACCTCACCGACGATAATGCGTTCGGGGCGCATCCGCAGACAGTTCTTCACCAAATCCCGCATCGTCACCTCGCCGACCCCTTCGAGGTTCGGCGGCCGTGTCTCCAAACGCACAACGTGCGGCTGCTGGAGCTGAAGCTCGCACGCATCCTCACACGTCACAATCCGCTCACCGGACTCGATATAACGCGTCAAACAGTTGAGCATCGTCGTCTTGCCCGACCCCGTCCCGCCAGACACCAAAACATTCACCCGGCAACGCCCGATCGCCATAATCAGCTTCGCACAAGACGGCGTCATCGAACCAAACTCAAGAAGCTTCTCCAAAGTCAGCTTATCCTTGGTAAACTTCCGGATTGTCATACACGCCCCGTCCACAGCCAGAGGCGGAATAATCACGTTCACACGCGATCCGTCCGGCAAACGCGCATCACAAATCGGCGAGGCTTCATCAACGCGCCGCCCGATTGCTCCGACAATCCGCTGACAAATCGTCGTCAAATGCTGGTTATCACGAAATTTAATCTTGGTTTTTTCAATCCGCCCCTTAACCTCGATATAGGTTGTATCAGGCCCGTTAATCATAATATCGGCGATGTCGTCGCGCGCCAGAAGCTCCTCCAGCGGACCAAAGCCCAGCATGTCATCAGCGCATTCCTTGGCAATCGATTGCAACTCTGCGGGCGTAAGATCCAGATTACGAAAGCGCGCGATTTCTTCAACCGCGCTGGCCACCTCTTCACGCGCAAGCTTGGCCTCCATATTGGCCAACGCCTTCAGGTCAATCCCGTCGCGCAAATCCAGCCAAATTCGGTTCCGAGCCCGCTTCAGCCGCAAACCTGTCAAGCTTTCTTCATGCCCGGCCTCATCCTCAGAAGCCTTATGCCCTTCCATTGATGAAAAAGGATCATCAACATTGGTTTTAGGAGATTTATCTGACGATTTTTTATCTTTTTTACGGGCATCGGTTTTTCTGCCCTCCTCGGCCTCGTCTGAACTGATAGCAGCAGAAATATCGGCAATATCCGGCATACTCGAAGCAACCGACTTCTTTTTGGTCTCCTCGGATTTGGTCTTTTTTGAAGAAGGTTTCTTCGGTTCAGAGACGTCCTCAACCTCTTCAGCCTCTTGTTCCTTAACCTCTTCTTGAGGCAAAGCTTCCAACTCTACAGAAGGCTTAGCTTTAACAGCGGGCTTCTGAGAAGACTGAGGTTTTGAGGCGCCTTTTTTACCAAACATAACCGCCCCTCTATGAACCACCGGAAAGTTTAGAAAGTAAAGCGCCTAAAAAACCAGCTTTGTCTGAAGATTGTGCCGAAGAATCAATATCCACATCACTATCCAGAGCCTCTTTAAGCAAAGGCAAAAGAGTCGTATCAATCAAAGCCCGCCCTTCTTTGCCCTCTACAATATTCTTACCCTCGCATTCACACCCCAAAAGAGCTTTCGGATCAAAAGGAACAAAGGCAGAAACAGGGTAATCAAGCGCAGCTTCTATATCTTTCTTCGGCACTTCCTGTGCACTGGCTAAACCTTGCATATTAACAATCAACTTCACAGGAGCGGTTTTGCCGCCGCGCATCTGGCGAATTTCCTGCAGCAAACTTCGCGCCAGCCGCAAGGAAGGCAAAAGCGGCATCGCAACCATATAAATTTGATGCGCCCGCGCCAACACCGCTTTTTGCAAAGCTTCGGACGCATCAGATAAATCAACAATAACAACAGGCATTTTCAACATCAGCTTATCCAGCAAACCTTCCAGCTGAGCCGGACTAACGCCCTGTTCAAGCATAACATCTCCACCGGTCGCCAAAACGCGAAGATTTTCATTCACAGAATGCAACATCCGTTTCAAATTATCCTCATTGCTGCTTTCAGCAGCCTTAACAGCTTCCGGCAAAGTCGTCACAGGCTCGAAATCCATTCCGACTCCCAAAGTCGACCAACCGCCGGCAATATCCAAAAGCACCGTTTTCTGGTTCAAAATATCAGCCGAACAGCGCGCAAGAATTTCCGATAAAACCGTAGTTCCAACACCGCCTTTAGAGCCGATCAAAGCAATCAAACGGCTTTCGCTGGCGCCTTTTTTCTCGATCAAAGCCCGCGCAACAACATCGGCAAGGTCCTCTCCGGAAATAGGGTGCACGAGATAATCACTCACGCCCATATCAATTAATTTACGGTATAAATTCACGTCATTTTCTGGTCCGACAATGATCGCCGAAGTGCCTTCATGGCAATACTCGGCCAAAGCAATAAGCTTCTCAACAAAATCATCGCCGACCGAATCAGTTTGAATAATTAGCAAATCCGGCGAAGAGCTATCTTCATAGCCCGCAATCGCATCATCAACATCCCCTTCCTCAACGGAAACATCAACGCGCGCAAAACGCCAGTCATCGGACAAAAACCGAGCAGCCTCTCTGGTTTTTGCAGCCTTTGAAAAAACAGCCACGGACGCACCGGGCAGCAATATCGATATCCCACGCTCACTCATAAACTCTATCTCTCCCGGCATCCCCCATAAACATTAAGCCGGATAAAAGAGGATAACCTCAACAACCAACTACACCTCCAATGCGTCAGGAAGCTACTCCGAACCACTCGCACTTTCTCCGCCCAATGGATCATTGGGGACACCCGTGCGATAAACCTCAACCTGATTAGCCGCCCGGCGACCATCAGACACGTCCGAATTCGCGCGCCCTTTAAGGTCTTTCGGACGAGCAATCTGACGAGCAAACATCGTATTCACACTACACCCAAGCTTGTAGTCTTCATCCGCTTCTGCGGAATGGCTCTCCAAACCCGCCATCAAAGTACAATCTTCG
This sequence comes from Alphaproteobacteria bacterium, assembly GCA_020443075.1. Classification (GTDB taxonomy): domain Bacteria; phylum Pseudomonadota; class Alphaproteobacteria; order Micavibrionales; family Micavibrionaceae; genus TMED27. The sequence continues at coordinate 61,209 of JAGRIU010000049.1, read as the reverse complement.
GGCGGCAGCGCACTGTAAGAAAGATAGGAAAAAATCGCACTAGACTGCCCGGCATCTCTAACTGGCAAAATACGGGCATCCACATCAACAACACCCTCTTCGCGCAAAGCCGCAACAATAGAAGCCGCTTTCTCACTCGCGCCCATAGCGGTCAAATCATGCGCATGCGGATCGTAAGACACGCTTAACGACAAAGGACCATCTCCATGCTTACGATAATGCGCAGCAACCCCTTGCAAAACAGACGGCGTAAGATCAGCCAGCGCAACTTCCTGTACATTTTTTTCTTCTTCAACCCGAATCTTATTCTCAGAAAAGTGGCTCGGCGCATACATGCCACAAGAAGCCGCTGCTCCGGCACACAAAGACAAAAGGAAAATACGGTTCGTTTTATTGATCAGATCGGATAAAAACATTTCAAAACAGCCCCTTATCTATTAATCCAGAATATAGCCAAAAGGCTCGTCATGTTTAAGCAACTTGGGCTTATCGCCATAAACGCGGCGCACATTTTGCGCAAAAGCTTCCGCCAGTTTTTGGCTCTTATGACGCGGCATCACAGCCTCTACAGAATTAATCGGCTCCGCACGTTCCGTCTCTTCATAAGGCTGCACTAAATAAGGCGTCACAAGAACAACCAACTCAGTCTCTTCACGCTGGAAACCATCGGAAGAAATCAAATCGCCCAAAATAGGTGTCTTACGAATCCCCGGCAAACCGGCCATATTCTTAACCGCGTCAGACTGCAACAAGCCTGCGATCATCAAAGTCCCGCCGCTGGCAATTTCAACCGTCGTCTCGGCGCGGCGCACATCCAGCCCCGGCACCTGCACATCAGCTAACGTAATCGCATTATCAAAGTCCAGAGAAGAGACCTCCGTATTAAGCTGCAAACTAATCCGTTGATCCGAAAGCACAACAGGCTTAAAGTTCAAAGACACCCCAAACTCACGGAACTCAATCACAAGGTTCCCGATCTGGTCACGCCCGACCGGCACAGGAAACTCGCCCCCGGCTAAAAACCCGGCCTTCTCGCCCGACACAGCCGTTAAATTCGGCTCTGCCAGAATATTAACCAGATTTTCCTCCTCCAGAGCATTCAGCTCCAACGCCAGCAAGCCAATCCCATCAAGACCCGTATTCGCAACAATACTGCCGATTGCCGCCGCATCCTTAGACAGAGCGATACCCCCGGATGTCGCCAACTCCAAAGTGTCGCCGCGCCCGGTCGTACTGCTAACCGGCGAAGCCCCAAACACAGTCGTCGCCGCAGCTTCATTCGGATCATTCAAATACGTCTCAAGCCCAAGCTCTTTCAAAACACTGCGCGTTGCCTCAACAATCTTGACCTGCAAAGTCACCTGCTGATCGCCGCGCACATCAAGCATATTCGCAACCAACTCATCAGCCGATTTTTGCTCGTCTTGCAAATCACCGACATAGTGCCCGACAATATTTATCGCCTTACTGGCAACCTCCGGATTGGAAACCCGGCCGGTCAACAACACCTGATCATGAATCGAGCCAACCCTAATATCTTCCTTAGGAAACAAATCATCAACCAGCGTTTGAATCGCCATCAAATCATAGGTCACATGAACATCCAGACGCTTGACCATGTTCCCGGCCGCATCCAAAGCAATAATATTCGTATCCCCAACATTAGTACCGACAATATACAAGCGATTGCTCTGCACGGCCTGCACATCAATAACCGTAGGATCGGCAACCATCACATCGGAAACATCCCCGCCGACATCGACAAGCTCGGCCTTCCCCAGCGTCACCACCAACGGATGATTTTTATGCATTCCAATCGACTGCAAATCGCCTTTGGCTGCATAAACAGAAACCGCCGCAAGGACCGCGACTGCAAAAGCCGGGACGAAGACACTCAATCGACCAGTCATACGCGCCAAGCGCAGTGTTTTTTGATATATATCAGGCATGAAAAACCACCTTTATTGGAGAACGCAGAAAAACAGGAAGAAAGGAAACGAAGGCAGGAAGGTTATTGCACAGGCATAACCTCTATGTTTCCACCACTATAGATTCGCACAATATCCGAATTAATACCAGCATCCTTTTTCATTTTGTCATATTCTTCATAAATCTCATCACTCATATGCGTCAAGCGCGCATCAGAAATCGTCGGCCAACTCTTTTCAACAACGTTAGAATCCCCAACGCCGCGCAAAGCCAAAGTCAAATCACCCAGCTTGGAAGCCAAGAACAAGCGCTCGGCATCTTGAGCGCTAACAGCGATTGTAATTGTCTTACCAACCTTGATTTTTTCATCATCTTCCGGACGCTCGGCCATCTGATCAACCGCCAAGACTTTTACGTTTTGCAAAATCGTTTCCGTCGCCAGCTTGTCCAGATTAAGCTCCAGCATCTTCGTCACGCGCGGATCATCATCCTTGGTGCGGATGCTCTCGCGGTACGTCAAGATCACATCCACATAGTCACCCGGCCCTATAAACCCGCCAACCATACTGGATGCATCCACGGAAATAGCCACTGCACGCTGGCCCGGCTCAAGGAATCCCGCCACCAGATTACCGCGCACCTGACCGATCAAAGCGCTTTTCATCACCGGCTCACCCTTGGCAACATCACGCGCCAAACGCCCCTCAAGAGCTTCCGTTTCTTTTTGATCTCCATCACGAATAACCGCCCCAGGAAAAACACTGGATTTCGGCCACTCCTGCCAACGCAAATCACCGTCAACCAACGCCCGGCCAATCGATAAATCCTTGGACGCCACCAAAATCTCGACCTTAGCCTCCTGAACAGTTGGAGCATCGGACTTTTTGCCCCCCAAAACCATCTGCACAAGCATCGCCACCAGAAAAGCCACGAGCAAAGCACCACCAAGAACAATCAAAATATTTTTATTCATGAACGAACCCCGAAATCAAAGCGCATGAAAAATAAAACGAAAAAGACGGCAAAAAAGCCAAAGAAAACGAATGTTCCCCTTTATTCTACCGCGAACTTCCTTAAGAAAGGATAAAGCGAAACGACAGGAAAACTTAAAGACGCGGAGCAAGAAAGATCAGAAAGAACCCCAGACCCCAAAATCAAGATACCCTATTTTTACAAAAGATGCCAGAGCGCCGACAACAATTGCAATTCCGTAGGGAACCCTACTCTCTCCGGCTTGCACGCGGGCAATCCACCCACCATCCCTGGGAGCCTTACACGGCTTGAACCTACGCAAAAGAATGGCAATCAAAGCTAAAACGCCGCCAGCAAGAGCCATATAAAACAAAAACGGCAACAACCCCTTCAACCCGACCCACAGCGCATACGACGTCCCCAGCTTGGAATCTGCAGCCCCCAACCCACCGGCCATAAACATGCCAAGCGTCACAACGAATACAATCAAAGCACTCAAGAGGTGAGAAGAAAGCGATGCAAAAACATGATCACCGCCCAAAAACCATAACAAGAGATAGCAAAGAAAAAACACCGAAAGAACAAAACCGCTATGCCAATTCGGAATCGTCATCCCCTTGAAATCAGACATACCGGACAAAACACCAATCCAGATAACAGAAAACAGACAGGTCAAAAAAACAATGAGCGCAATCATCAAACTACCCAAACGCGTCACTAAAACTATCGGAAATCAAATCGAGCATACTTTCAAAAGTATCACCGAAAAAGAAGAGAGCAGCCATAATCGTCATGGCAATCCCAACCGCAATCAAAGCATATTCAATCGCTGTCGTCCCAAAAGTACAAGCAAAGTATTTTGATAGAAAATGCCACACACACATAATTGAAACCTTATCAGCAATTAAGGCAAAAAAGAAGCCCGCCTTTTAAGAGTGACGGGCTTCCGATAAATATAAACTCTAAAAATTATTCTGCATTTCTAGCAGCAGCCTCTGTCGCCGCTGTAGTCATCGCTGTTTCCATTTCGGTAAATGTCAGGTTCAACTGATCACCGAATGTGAAAACAACAGCCACGATCGCCAGAGAAATACCGGCCGCAATCAGGCCGTATTCAATCGCTGTCGCGCCATCTTCGTTTTTCAAATACGCATCTTTCAAAGCAAGAAGTTTCAACATGTTTTCATCTCCTGTTGTTTTTTTGGTATCCCGGTCTAACCCATGCTTCAAGACCATAGTGAGAACCACCGCCTAAAAGCTCCAACCGCTACTCTCTTTAGGATATCAACCAAGACTTAAAGGAAAGTTAATTTCCAAAGTAAATATAAAATAAAAAGAAAAACTTTTAAATAGAAAATTGAAATAAATTTGTATAAAATTTTATATATATGTAAAACAAAGTAATTAACAAGTAATAAAAATAAAATTATTTAGTAAACAAGGAAGACTGTACAGATTTAATTTCGTTCATTTTGTTTAAATACCCAACATACTGCTCCTGTTCAGCTTCTGTTTTAAATAAAAGATTTCCAGATTCTTCGTCATAAGTCACCGAATCTCGTTTTTCATTACAAAAAGCAAGAAAATCCTGAATAACCTTTATTAATTCCTGTTCAGATTCAAAATAAGCAATATAAAGACCGGCCTGCTGATCGCGTGTTTGCTGCCAAGCCCCCTCAATAATATCCTTCTGGGAAACTGGCCACTGATCGAGCAAAACAACAAAATCTTTATCAGCCTGTTCGAAAACACCCATAATTTTATCCATCTGTAACTGCAAACGCAAAATAACCGTTTCGGATAAAGCGTAGTTTTCCTCTATATACTCAGGAGCACGCATATTAATCGGATCCACAAGCCCCGATAATACCTTACGGCTCTCACCATACTCACGCACATTTTCAGAAACATCTTGCAAAAAGCCGTTCAAAAAATCTTCAAACTTCTCTTTAAGGGCCGCCTCACGGGCCTGAATTTCCTCAGCCCGCTCCATCTCTTCACGCGCAATAGCGGCCCGCTGATCTTTTTCCGCCTGCGCCCGCGCAGCATGCTGCTGAGCCAGCTTCACGCTTTGCCCTTGATAAAGCATGTAACCGCCACCGGTCAAAACAATCAAAAAGACCGCCACAAGCAAAATATTCCAACTTTTAATATTCAACGCCCTATCTCCTTCAAAGACACATCCAATGCTTCTTTTAAAGCATCTGCCGCCCGGTGCAAAGCCAAATTAAAATCCTCGTCCGCCCCGTCTCCAGCGCCATCGGAAATATATTTCAAACACAAAAACGGAATATTCTCGCGCTTACAAATAAGAGCCAAAGCAAACGCCTCCATATCAACCACATCATAATCATTGGCCGCCACGCTCGTATCAAAAGAATCCCCGCTGCCGCACAATCCGCCAGGCAAAACCTCAATCCTGTGGCCGTATTCTATAACTACCGGATCATCTGAAAACGGCGTCTGCCCTTTTTCAAACCCCAAAGCGCTCACATCCATATCCCGCTGCATAAAAGAAGTCGGATTGACAATACTGGCCGGGGCATGTCTGCGGCTTCCCGCCGTCCCCAGATTAACCACCAAAGCAGGCCGCTCCCGCGATAAATACCGCGTAAGACTATAGGCCGCATTCACCTTCCCGATCTGCGTATGCAAAACATCATGCTCATCAAATAATCCTTGATGCTCTTGCTCCATCGCAAAAACAAGTAATGGCTTCATAGAATCTCTCCCTCCCGGCTTTGAACAGACATAACACGAAAAGACGGCAGAGCATAGAGAGCACCACCCACCCCCAGCGTTAAAACAGAAACCATCAGATACAATCCTTCAACACTCACACCTTTGGAAAAGACAAAACCGGCAATCACTGCCGAGAGCAAAATAAACACCGCATCCATCATATTCGAAGCCGAAATCACGCGCCCGCTGACATGATCGCCCGTTTCGGCCTGCACGATCGCACGCAACGGCACAACAAAAAAACCGCACGCCATCGCTTGAAAGAATGAATCTGCCATAATCCGCCAGCTTTGCGGCAAAGCCAAAAACCCCGAAAGCGAATAAAGCTGCCCGCCCTCAAGCAAAGGAAAGGCACGCGCCGCCCAGTAAAGATCAAGCCCGAATACACAAATCAACGCAGCCGCCACCGGCACATAACGCCCGTGCGTGCGCCCGCGCAAAATTCTATGGTTCAACAATCCCCCCAAACCCACGCCTACGGAAAAAACCGCCATAAACAAACTTAAAACCAAAGGCTGTGCCCCTAAAGTCTGTTTGGTAAAATTGGGAAACTGCGCATGATAGGTCGCAGCAATAAAATAAAACCAGGATGTTCCCAAAATAGAAGCCAGCACGGCCGGTTTTTGTTGAAACGAGAATTTAAGCGCCGCATACCCATATTTAAAAATATTCAATGAAATCGAAGACGGCCTGTTGCGGGCAGGCGCACTAGGAACAAACAACGCCGCCCAATACCCAAGCACGGCCGCCCCGATCAAAAGTACGGAAACAATAAATTTACCCTGCGCCAAAGGAATAAGCGCCGCGCCAATCATCGTCCCGCCCAAAATCGCCAGATACGTCCCCGTACTCACAAGCGCATTCCCGCCAATCAACTCATCGGCCTTTAAATGCTGGGGCAAAATCGAAAACTTGCTCGGCGTAAAAAAAGCTGACTGCAAACCCAAAGCAAAGAGGACCGGTAAGGCAAAATACAAATTTCCGGAATAAAGGACCGCCACCGCCGCCAAAGCAATAAATATTTCGGCAAGCTTGGCCCGACGAATAATCAGGGCCTTGTCGTAATGATCGGCCAGATATCCGGCGAACGGACAAAACAGGATAAACGGCAAGATAAAAACGCCCGCCGCAACCGATACAAGAATCTCCGGAGCCACACCATGCGCATCCCACAAACCATACGCCATCAGCACCACAAAAGCCGTCTTGGCCAGATTGTCGTTAAACGCCCCGAAGAACTGCAGGATAAACAGCGGCAAAAACCGGCGCTCTTTCAAAAGCAAAAACTGGCTTTTCATATTACACAAACCATTCACATATATCCCGCCCACCAGTGTGCAGCAAGAAAAGAACAAACACAACAAACGATAATTTATCTTGCGTAAATGCTAAAAACGCCGTTTAATGCACCTAATCTTTGGTACTTCGCGCTTTGAACTAAAATAATCAGCTCGAATTTGAATACCCAGAGAGCTGTTTTAACACTGTCAATGCGTAGAAGGAGCATATTATGTCACAAACAGGCACAGTAAAATGGTTCAACCCAGAAAAAGGCTACGGCTTCATCGTTCCAGATGACGGCGGCAAAGATGTCTTCGTCCACATTTCCGCCGTCGAGCAAGCAGGCTTTAAAACCCTGAACGAAGGTCAGAAAGTAGAATTTGAACTTCAGGAAAATCGTGGCAAGCAAGCCGCAACAAATATTAAAGCCGCATAGATCGCCGCTCTATTTTTCAAAATAACAACAACGCCCCCTGGTTTTCATCAAGGGGCGTTTTTTATGTTCGGCCACCTTAGAAAATACGATCGTATTTTTGTGCACCGCACGTCTAAAATTTGGCAGACTTGAAAAAAAATTGTAGACTCGGAAAATACGCAACCATCAACGCGATCGCGAGAAAGGTCGACCTCTATGAAAGCCGTATCCTCAGCCTCTGGCGGTGTTATTTTCATGCCCGATGATGCCAACGATAATATCAGCAGAAAACCGGTATCCTATCGCGAATTTATCGAAGAAACGCAACAAACGCAAAAGCAAAGACCCTTCGGAAAAAAACAACCCGTGTCGCGCGCGCAGGCACAAAAATAAGAAAAATTAAATAACCACCTCCGAGGACTGCAGCAAAAAGTCTACGGCAATTCGTCGTCCTCGTCTTCAACAGCAAATCCGTCTTTATCGACAGCGATTTCACCTGTGACTTCGCGCCCCCAACGCTCGACAAGATCTTCCTGACGCTTGGTAATAGCTTTCCGGCGCGCCAATCCTTGTTGATACATAATATTCGAGACAATCTGCGTGATCATCCACTCCATAAAATACCCGGCGGCTGCGGCAACATATATAATCACAACCGTCATCGGCTCTGAAATAATATCAATCGCATTGTCCATCGTCCGGCCGGTCTTCCAGAGCTCCAGCACAAAAGGAACGCATCCGGCCAAATTAAAGGACCCCACAGTCACCGCCTTGCTCTTGCGGTAACTCCTGTCGGTAAAGAACGCAACAAAAGTCGGCAACATCCCGACGCAAAAAATAAGCGCGGAGGATAAAAAGAAAACGGACAAAACCAAAAAAAACAGCATAAATAGGCCCGTCCGCACCTTAACTGCAAGCCCGCCGCCCTTTGAGGCCGCTTTGACCTTGGCCTCACCTTTGTTATCTGCTTCTTTCGCCTCTTTCTTGACTTTAGCCATCGAGAACTCTTCCTTAGGACAACCCTGATAAAAACAGCAGGACATAAGCTGCAATAATAAAAATAGAAACAATAGTGGAAATAATCGCCGCCCAATCGCGGCCAGCCTGCACACCAAACGTATCTTTATGCTCAAGACGCTTATCTAGCAACTCAGCCTCCGAACGTAATCTCTTAAATTCATAAACCGCCGCCTTATAGGCTTTCATATCCTTATCAATAGAACGAACATCACTCAAAACAGCAAAAATCTTACGAAAATCTCCACTATCCTTAAGAGCTTCAACATTCTTCTTCATAGAGTCGCGCGTCGCGCGATCATGAAATCGTTGATAAACAGGCTCCATACGCTCACACATGCAACGACTCAACGCCGGAACTTTTTTACACTTCGTACGCTGCTGGATAAGAGCAAAACATTTTACATTCGCATAAAGAACGCGGCTATCATCACCAACATTTAAATCGTAAAGGCAAGTTTCAACCATCTTTGAGTCGCGTTCCATCAAAAACGCTACGCTATGCCGATCTAAAAACATGGAAGGTGCTTTCTTCCTCTGACACAAATCATCATAAGCATGCAGCAAATCGTGCGGTTCTTCCACATAGTAATCAGCCACTGTCTCGCTTAAACATGGTGCTTGCGAACACAGCAAATAAAGGCATCTTTCCAACCCATCACCAACTTTCTGGTTACGGATAAAGCGCCGGCATTTCTCAAATCGAGTATAAGATCCGCTCTTGTCGATGTTCGGATTTTCAGAAAAGGATAACCACGCCGCAATCACATTGGATGTAATAATTTCAACAAAAGGCCCGAGATCATTCCCACGCAGAAAAGCATCCGCCATCGACAACCCCAAGCCATTATAGCTGATATGCAACCCCTTATAACGAATAGGAGAAAAAGCATCCAAGGCCACAGAAAGATTGGATGTCAACCGCGCCGTATACCCGGGCCCGCCACCTTCTTGAGAAACAGCAATAGCTTTCTCCACCCTATCAGCAAGTTCTTCATCATCCAAAGCCCGTCTAAGCCATTGCAAAAGGGAATCATCTTCAACAACCCGCTTGGCTTCCTCCGGATAATCAACCAAATCCATAGCCAAAACCGAAGCAATAAAATGCTTCTGTCCCGCCACAATAAAAGGGCGCGCCGCCTTTTTCCGCGCAAAAGCCTGCTTTGGACTCAAACGCCGCCCGTCAAGCCATGTCTGAACCTCTTCCAATGTCCAACGTTGTCCCGGATCATCATGCAAAAGCCCGCGCAAAAGCTCAAGAATTTCACCTTTAAAACGGTCTTGCCCCGTCACGGCAGAATAACTGCCCATTTCCATCTTTTTTCGTGTAACATCGCGCGCGTTAAGACCTTCAAGAGGATCGCGCGCCCTAAGCATCACCGCTAATGAAATCCCAAAAGAATAAAGGTCATCAACCTGCGTTCCAACCCCGCGCCCAATCGCATCCGACAAAGCCCGATCTATAGGTTCAAATAAACTCGGCTGGGACGATGAAGCAGGCGCTGAAAGACAATCTCCCAAAATAACAGCCTTCGGGAGACTATCCCCGCCCATCACACCATACATATTGTGAGGACGAATAGCGCCATGCACAAAATCTTTATTCTTAAATTCCTGAAGAGCGGACACCATAGGCTCGACAATCAAGTCCATAACATCTTCAGACTTCCAACCCATCGCAAGAGGCTGTCCTGACTGGAGCAGAGGTTTTCCCATGGGGTCACGATAAATAAACACATAACGTTCCTGATGCGCAGGCGGCCAGTACATAGTCCCGTAACGAACCAGAGCCATCAAATGAGGGTCGTTCATTTTTGCAACCAAATAGGCTACATGAGAGCGTGGAATATTCTCCTTTTCACAAACAATCGCCACAAGGGCGCCGCCACCTGTGTCATCAAGATATGCCGCGCTATAGGCCTTATTTCCGTGAATATCGTACTGCTTTAAAGGTGTATCGGGAAAAACTTCTATACTCTCACCGAAAAGAACCCCCCGCGCAGCAGACGACTGCGCAGAAGGCTTGCCTTTTTTACCGTCCTCTTTCTGGGAAGACAAAGTTTTATCGCGGGTGTCATCACCATCAGACATTCAGCAAAACCCTGAAAAACACATACTAAAAATGAAAAAACATAGACACAGAAACAGATGATCCGAGCGCCATCTGACCTACAGTGTACCTGCGAAGTCTTTGAAAGTAAAACGGCTTAACGCCCTGCCATAAAAGGGTCCTGCATCAATATCGTATCATCGCGCTCAGGGCTGGTAGAAAGCAATGTCACGGGAGCCCCAATCAACTCTTCGATATGCCGGACATATTTCACCGCCGCCGCCGGCAAGTCCGCCCAACTGCGCGCCCCGCACGTGCTTTCGCTCCAACCCTCTACCGTTTCATAAACCGGCGTCAGATCAGCCTGTTTGACCTGCGAGGCGGGCAAATAATCAAGACGCTGCCCGTCCAGTTCATAACCGACACAAATCTTGATTTCCTTCAGCCCGTCCAGAACATCAATTTTCGTCAACGCAATCCCCGTAATCCCGCCGAGCTTGATCGCCTGACGCACAGCCACAGCATCAAACCAGCCGCAACGCCGCTTGCGCCCGGTCGTCGTCCCGAACTCGTGCCCCTTCTCGCCCAAAAATTGTCCAACCTCATCCTCAAGCTCGGTCGGAAAAGGCCCCGAACCCACGCGCGTCGTATACGCCTTGGTAATCCCCAACACAAAATTGATAGCATCCGGCCCCACGCCGCTGCCGGTCGCCGCCTGCGCCGCCGCCATATTCGAAGACGTCACATACGGATACGTCCCGTGATCCACATCCAGCATCATCCCCTGCGCGCCCTCAAACAGGATCTTTTTGCCCTCCTGACGCGCCTGATCCATCACCTGCCACGTCACAGCCATAAACGGCAGAATATCATCCCGCACCGCCATCAACTGATCGTAAATCTCATCAACACTGACCTCCGGCGCCCCAAGCCCCTTAAGCAAAGCATTATGATGCAGCATCATCCGCTCCAGCTTACGCCGCATCACATCCGGATATTCCAGATCGCATACACGCAGCGCTCGCCGCGCAACCTTATCTTCATACGCCGGACCAATCCCGCGCTTGGTCGTTCCGATCGGCTTGTTCCCGCGCGTCATCTCCATCGCTTCGTCCAAAGCCCCGTGCACAGGCAAAATCAACGGCGCATTCTCGGCCACCATCAAACGCTCCGGCGTAATCTCAACCCCCTGCTTGCGAATAGCCTCAATCTCCGCCATCAACGCCCACGGATCAACCACCACGCCATTTCCGATAATAGAGAGCGCCCCGTCCCGCACGATCCCGCTAGGCAACAAATGCAGCTTATACGTCACCCCGTCAATCACCAGCGTATGCCCGGCATTGTGCCCGCCTTGAAAACGCACCACAACATCCGCGCGGCTGGAAAGCCAGTCCACTATCTTGCCCTTGCCCTCATCGCCCCACTGCGACCCTATAACCGCGACATTCCCCATTGTTTTCTATCCTCTCTTGACGATAAAACCGTCATCCTGCAATTTCTGTATCTCCGCCCAGCCGGCATCGCTCGCCACACATTTAACCGGCTTCGCCTCCAATGGCTTCAACCCCTGACGCAGCGTATCCATATAAAACGTAAATCCGGCAGCACTTTCTTTGGGCTGCTCCCCTTGATAAATATCATAGCGCCCACCGCGCCCAAGCTCCCCGCGCACCCCATCGGCAAACAGCGCAAAAGCCAGATCGTTTTTATATTCAAACCCCTTGGTTTCCAAAGGATCAATCGTCAAACTCACGCCCGGCAACCCCAAAGCCTGAACGGCCTCCTGCACCCCTGCGACAATCTCCCTGAGTCGAATTATGTAAACATTTAGACTGTCCGGTAAATCCAATTTCTCCAAAGCGGCCAAAGCTTCATCCGCAGGCCCGGCCAGTTCATGACGCAAAGCATCGACATCCGCCCCATCACTAAGAACTTTCGCCACTTGCGGCAAAGCAAAATCCACCGTCACGCGCTCCAGCCCCAAAGCGGCCAGCCCCTTAAGCGCCACCACGCAAATCTCGATATCCGCCTGCACGTCATCACGCCCGATCATCTCGCACCCAACTTGCGTAAACTGGCGCTGCGTGCGTGCCTGCGAAGCCCGCGTGCGGATCACATCATTCGCGTACGTCACGCGCAAAGGGCGCTTCTCTCCGGCCAGCCGCGAAAGCGCGATTCGGGCAATCTGCGCTGTAATATCGCTACGCAGACCCATCATCCGGTGCGTCACCGGATCCATAACCCGGAACGTATCGCCCGCCATCGCCGATCCCGGCCCCTTGCTGAGCAAACTTTCTTCGAACTCTGCAATAGGCGGCTTAACGCGCTCATAGCCAAACTGAGAAAAAACACCCATCAACCGTGCAATCGCGTCATATTCCAAAGCGGCCTGCGGCGGAAGCAAATCCTCAAACCCGCTGGGCAACAAAGCATTATTTTGGGAAACTGAATTCATGCTTTACGGATAAGGGGCAAAGCCCCGAAAGTCAATTGCTAGAAAACTAAACTGCCGCCGTCTCGATCACCGCGCATAAATCCGAGACAATGGTTTCGACCTTATTCTGGTCATCCCCTTCCGCCATAACGCGGATCACAGGCTCGGTGCCGCTAGCGCGCACCAAAATACGCCCCTCTCCGGCCAGCGTCTCTTCGGCTTTCGAAATCGCATCCTTAACCTGAGCCTGATCCAAAGGCTTTACGCCCCCGTCAAACCGTACGCTGCGCAAAAGCTGCGGCACAGGCTCGAACACGCTCAAAACATCGCTGGCCTTGCGCCCCGTGCGCTTAAGCAGCGCCAAAATCTGCAGCGCCGCCAACAAACCATCGCCCGTCGTCCCGTAATCGGAAAGTATAATATGCCCGGATTGCTCCCCGCCGATATTATACCCACCCGCCTTCATCGCCTCCATGACGTAACGATCCCCGACGCCCGTGCGCACCAGATCAAGCCCTTTGGACTTCAAAAAGCGCTCCAGCCCCAGATTGGACATCACCGTCGCCACCAACGCCCCGCCGGACAAAGCGCCTTCATCATGTAAAGACAACGTCAGCGCCGCCATCAACTGGTCCCCGTCGATCTTGTTGCCAAGCTCGTCAACCATAATCAACCGGTCGCCATCCCCGTCCAGCGCAATCCCGACATCCGCATTATGCTCCAGCACGGCCTTTTGTAAATTCTGCGTCGCCGTCGCGCCGTATCCATCATTGATATTGCGCCCGTTCGGCTCCACCCCGATAGAGACAACATCAGCCTCCAATTCCCAAAGCGTTTGCGGCGCCACCTTATAGGCCGCCCCGTTCGCGCAATCCACCACGACCTTCAGCCCGCTTAAATCCTCGCTACGCGGCAAACTGCGCTTCACGCTCTCGGCATACCGTCCCAAAACGTCATCCAGACGCGCCGCTTTCCCCAGATCGGCCGGCAGAGCCAAAGCCTCCTCCATCCCCGAAGCCAGCTTCTCCTCAATCGCTTTTTCGATTGTGTCATCAAGCTTACAGCCATCCGCACCGAACAGCTTGATCCCGTTATCCTGAAACGCGTTATGCGAAGCCGAAATCATCACCCCGATATCCGCGCGCAAAGACCGCGTCAACATCGCAATCCCCGGCGTCGGCACAGGACCGGTCAGCGTTACATTCATCCCCATCGACAGAAAACCCGCCGTCATCGCCTGTTCCAGCATATAACATGACAGCCGTGTATCCTTGCCCAGCACAACACGGTCCGTAGGCTGCTTCGGGTGCAAATCGCGCAGCACAATCGCTGTCGCCATCGCAACCTTCAAAGCCACCTCCGCCGTCATCGGGAAACTATTGGCCCGCCCGCGAATACCGTCTGTACCGAAATAAGTCCTGCTCATGTACCCTCAGTTTTAAAGACAAAGACAAAGAGATTCAAAAGATTTATTTAAGTTGACATAACTTAAATAGTACTATAACGTCACACCAATCAAAAAACTCGAAACAAACGGCGTTACTCTGTCATGAATCCGCTGTCCAAAATAGCAGATAAATTCAACCACAGAATAGCGGCAACCACCCTGTTTTACACTGGAAACGCTACACTCTTGACCGGCAGTTTCGATAAGCTGGATACGCCCAAAATTATCGCATCAGGAATACTCCTTACCGTAACAGCCCTATACCCATTGACATCAAGAAGACCTCAACTCTTTGCCCCTCTTGGAACCGGAATCATCGGCGCTCAAAGCATAATCGCCACATACGCCGAAGGTGCAGGCCAATCGACACAAATTGCCGGAACAATCCCCCCTTCGATACAAGGCGCTCTAATGATCCGAAAAGCCTACAACGAAGTCAAAGGATACACTTTCAAGGCGAAAGCCTCTTGGCAAAAACCGCTGGAATGGATAGACAAAAGACCCATAATGTCCGGAGCTCTCATCGAAGGCCCGGGAGTTGCAACAATTGCTCTAGGCGCCTATATGAGCAAAGAGTGGCCGCTTTTCTGGGCCGCTTCGCAATGGACAGCAGCCAACATCTTTCTGGGCCTTTCAGACAAACAACCAACACAACTTGCCGAAAAACCAAACACTCCTGACCTGTAAGAACCTACTCGGACGCCTCACCTGAAGCTTTGTCCTCACCCGCCTTACAAGCACCGCTTTCGCAAGATCCGCCGCAGCATGTATTAAGCCCCAAAAGCGTATAAGCCGGACAGAATTTCAAAGCGCTGGTCAAAAACATCACCGCCGCAACAAAAATCAAAACACCGCCCAGCGGCCCTTGAACAGCCAGACCGGCCACGATCAAAACAACACCGACCGCCATACGGGCCATACGGTCCTTAGCACCAACGTTTTTCTTAACTTTCAACATGATAAAACCTCCTGAAAATAATCTTATGCCCCCTGCGGGACCTCACCGCTTCCACCCACGCCCCCACCGGACGGTACGGACGATTTCGGCGGCAAGTTCTTGGGCTCATCATCCAGATCGCGGATGATAGGCTTACCTGCAAGGATAGTCTTGATTTCATCGCCAGACAAGAGCTCATATTCCATCAGAGCCTTAGCCAGCTTATGCAAATCATCGAGGTGGTCAGTCAAAATCTGCTTCGCGCGATTATACCCCTCATCAACAATACGGCGCACCTCGGAATCCACCAAAGCCGCCGTTTCATCGGACATATTCTTGGTCTGTGTCACAGAATGTCCCAGGAACACCTCTTCCTGATCCTGTGCATAACGAATAGTTCCGAGCTTTTCGGAAAAGCCCCATTCGGTCACCATGCGCCGCGCCATATTCGTCGCCATAGAAATATCGCTGCTGGCCCCGGTCGTCACCTTATCGTTACCAAAAATAATTTCCTCGGCCACGCGCCCGCCCATCGCCACAGACAAATCCGCCTTAAGCTTTTCCAGACTCATGGATAAACGGTCATTCTCCGGCAAACGCATCACCAGCCCCAAAGCCCGCCCGCGCGGAACGATCGTCGCTTTATGAATCGGATCGGACGCCGGCTCATGCAAAGTCACCAACGCATGCCCGGCCTCATGATAGGCCGTCAGCTTTTTCTCCTCCTCGCTCATGACCATGGACTTACGCTCGGATCCCATCAAAACCTTGTCCTTGGCATCCTCCAGCTCTTCCATCCCGACCACGCGTTTCCCGCGCCGTGCAGCCAAAAGCGCGGCTTCGTTCACCAAATTCGCCAGATCGGCTCCGCTAAAACCGGGCGTTCCGCGGGCAATCACCACTGCATCAACATTGCTGGCCAACGGCACCTTCTTCATATGCACCTGCAAGATCTTCTCGCGCCCCTTGATATCGGGCAAAGGCACAACGACCTGACGGTCAAAGCGCCCCGGACGGAGCAACGCCGGGTCCAGAACATCCGGACGGTTGGTCGCCGCCAGAATAATCACGCCCTCATTGGATTCAAAACCGTCCATCTCCACCAGAAGCTGGTTCAACGTCTGCTCGCGCTCGTCATTCCCGCCGCCAAGTCCGGCCCCGCGGTGACGACCCACAGCATCAATCTCGTCAATAAAGATAATACACGGCGCGTTCTTCTTGCCCTGCTCGAACATATCGCGCACACGGCTTGCCCCGACCCCGACGAACATTTCAACAAAGTCCGAACCGGAAATAGTAAAAAACGGCACATTCGCCTCACCGGCCACAGCCCGTGCCACCAGCGTCTTACCGGTCCCGGGCTGCCCCACCAGCAAAGCGCCCTTGGGAATTTTACCGCCCAAACGCGAAAACTTCTGCGGGTCCTTCAAAAATTCGACAATTTCCTCAAGCTCGGCCTTGGCCTCTTCAATCCCGGCCACATCCTCAAACGTCACCCGCCCGTGCTTTTCACTGAGCATCTTCGCGCGGCTCTTGCCAAAGCCCATCGCGCCGCCGCCTTTACCACCCTGCATCTGGCGCATGAACAAAATCCAAACCCCGATAATCAAAAACGCAGGCAACAACGACACCAAAATACTCATCAGGCTCATATCCTGCGGATCTTCTTTATCAGCCGCAATCTGCACCGCCGTACCCTCCAAACGCTCAACCACGTTCTCATTTGGCGGCACCATGACCTTGAATTTCTCGCCCGAAGCCGCATAAGCCCCGTAAACATCCTGCCCCTTGATCACAATATTGGACACGCGCCCGTCTTTGGCCTGTTCGATAAACTCGCTATACGTCAATCCGCCATGCCCCGCACCGCCGGAATTGTTCGAGCCTTGCAAAACATTGAATAAAAACAGCAGCAACACACCGATCGCCAGCCAGAACACCAGATTTTTGCCAAATCCATTCACGTCAGATTGATCCTTCTTTATTGAAAACCGTCTTTAAAAAATGCAGATACCCTAAGAAAATAAACCTTTTCGGGCCGCTGACAAGTGAATTTTTTATTTTTCATGCCGTAAGATCAAATGCCCGGCCTTGGAATCCAGTTCGAAAATCACCCCGCCCAGCGTGCGTTTACGAAACCCTTCACACCTCAAAAGATCCCCAAGCATAGCCTCGATCTTTTCAAAACGGGGCATATAATCGGCATCCGGCCTTAAATGCGCAAACCCCATAAGCAAACACCGCAAAACAATCTCTTCCGGCTGCCCGATCAAACCATTAAAATTAAATACGATACGGTTTGTCTTTAATTCTATAGTGTTATTTTCAAAAACGCTCCGACTCAAAACATCAAGAGCATCCCGTGCACGCTCCAATCGGCGCGCTGTGACCGCCAAACGCTTTGCACTCAGCCCCTCTTCCTCCAAAACCTCCCGGCTCCGGCGCAATCGCACCCGCGCAAAACGCTCGTTCTCATTCGACGGATCACGCACATAATCAACCCCGTTCCCCACGCACGTCTGCACCAATTCATCCTTACCCACCCTCAAAAAAGGCCGCAGCGACATCAAATCATCACCATAAGCCTGCACAGGCCGCATCCCCGACAACCCATCCAGCCCGCTGCCCTTGGCCAGACGAAACAGCAATGTTTCCGCCTGATCATCCATGTGATGTGCCAAAAATAAGCAGCGGATCCCCTGCACCGCACAGTACCCCGCCATCAAATCATAACGCGCCCGCCGGGCCGCTTCTTGAAGCGATGCTTGAGGCTTTTCCCCCTCCCAGCGTAAAATATGATGCCTCCCCAGATCTCCGAGCAAAGTACCACAGACCGCCTGCACGTTCTCCGCCTCTTCCGCGCTTTCAGAACGCAAACCATGATCGACCGTCAAAAAATGCAAAACCGGCGCTTGATTAAGCCCTTCCGCCCAGCGCCGCAAACAAAACGCCAGCGCCATAGAGTCCGGACCGCCAGAGACCGCCACAGCCAGCGCTTTCTCGCCTTCCAAATCAACGCCAAGCGCATCCAAATAAGTTTGAAAATCCTGAAATGAAACTCCGGCCATCAAGCCAGCCTTTACAAATTAAGAGCGAATATTTTAGCATCCCAGCCGCTGGCGCTCTTGTTCTGCGCGCCGCATCACAGGCCCGCTCCCGATGAAATCTTCTTTATCAAGCTGCGAAAGAGCTATACACGCATCCTCGTTTTTGCCTTGTGCCGCCAAAGACATCCCGAGCTTCAAAAGATTGTCCGCAGCCTTCGCACCTTTAGGATATTGCTGGTAGCCTTCGGCAAAAATCCTCGACGCCGTTTCAAACTCCCCGCGCACATAATAAGTCTCCCCCAACCAATATTTCGCATTCCCGGCCAAAACATGATTCGGATAACGCTCCAAAAACACTTTAAATTCACGCGCCGCCGCATCATAACGCCGGTTTTTAATCAACGAAAACGCATTCTCATAAGTCGCCGCCGCCAAATCCGCACCCCCGCGCGCCCCGCTCGGAGACTGCGAATAAGAGCCAAGCGGCTTCTCTCCGCCATCAGTGCTCCACTGATAACTATCCCCGCCGGCCCCGTCCGAAGCCGACGCCCCGGGACCAAGATCACGCCCTTGCGAAGAGCCCCCAGCCGTATAGGGCGCAGAGGGCGTAGCCCCCGCACGGCCGCCTTCCAGATCATTCATCCGCAGTTCCATATCGCTGGTAAAGCGCTCGATCTGTTCTTTTAACTGACGAATTTGATAGCTCTGCTCTTCCAGCTTCCCGCGCAAATCACGGATCTCGCTCTCAAGCTGCTGGATACGGATCTCGGCATCAGCACCGCCGCCTGCCGCATCCAAAGAACCAGGCGGAGGGCTCTCACCGCGATAAACAGCGCGGCTCAGAGTTTGCACCTCATTCTCCAAACGCTTTAATCTGTTACTCGTCTCGTAATCGGATTGCGCATGAACCGGAACAGACACCCCCGCCAAACCGGCACCACCAACCAACAAGACAAAAGCCAGAAGGCCCGGTCTAAACCGAGCCTTCACAGCACTCTTTTTCAAAACCATCATCATGATGTCCTACCCCAAGGCCCTAATCAACCTTGGTGACGCCGCGGCGGTTCTGGGCCCAGGCGCTTTCATCCGCCCCGGGAACGGCCGGACGCTCTTTACCGTAGCTCACAACATGCAAGCGATCAGACGATACACCGGAAGCCACCAAATAGTTCTTCACGGCATTCGCACGGCGCTCGCCCAAAGCCAGGTTGTATTCGCGTGTCCCGCGCTCATCGGCGTGACCTTCAATTGTGATACTCAAATTCGGATATTGAGCCAACCAGCGAGCCTGATTATCCAGAACGCCGCGTGATTCGGCATTAATGTCATAGCTGTCATAACCGAAGAACACGCGGTCACCGACATTCACGACCAGATCAGCCTGCGTCCCCGGCACTGGCCCCTGGTTCACATCGCCCTGATAAATATCCTGCAAAGGCCCGTCGGAAATCCCATCACGCTCCATAGACGCCTGATCTGTAGCCAGAGCATCCTCATCGGTCGTAGAACACGCGGAAACAATCAGCAAAGCTGCAAAAATCATCAAATAACGGGCGAGCATAAATTTTTCTCCTTAAGTGGTAGGCTTTAATGCCTGTTCAAAATACTCTGTCTACCACTAATAAGCCGTTCAAAAACCCTGCGCAAGAGCTAAGCGTGTTTTAAACACAACTTAATCCATCAAGGCAAACGCTGCGCAACTACCGTCCGCTTTAATCGTTCCAGTAAAGCTGCTCGCGCTCAATCCCTTGCTTAGAGAGCACTTTATCCTGTTCAAAAAGCTGCTCCTGAGCTTCCCGCGCCTGTAAATTATCCTGAACAACAGGTTGATCACTCACAAGGTAAGGCTGTTCCGAGTCTTTGGTAATCACAACCGGACCGGAAGATGAAACAGCCTCTTGAGACTGCACACCTTCACCTTGCGGCGCCCCAACGTAAGAATCGGCAGGATTTCCGGCACCGACAAACTTGACGTAGCTGACCACCCCCTCAACGCCCTTGATCGTACGGGCCGTCTCGATAACGCGGTTAAGCTCGGCCTGATTTTGCGCAAACCCCATCAGATAAACCGTGCCCTGCACGGTATCAATGGAATAGTTAATCGATAAAACCTGACGATCAAACGTCAAAGCCGTCCGAAGCTGCGTCGTGATCCACGTATCCTGTGCAAATCCTTTAATCCCCTTACTTTCGGCAACGCGCACTTCGTTGATCACTTGCTGAACGCCCTTGGGCTGCCATGCAAGCCGAACAGCCTCCACGCGCTGCTCCGGATTTTGCACAACGCCCGTCACCAGAACGCGCCCCTGATTGATCGTCAAATCCAGCTTACGGAAAGCCTCCACATCATACTTGAACCACAGATCGTTAATCTCCAGTTGAATACGCGCATCATCGACAGCCCTGGAAATACCGCCTTCCTGCGCCGCGGCAATCCCCGCTGTCGCGCCCGCACCGGCAGCCATACCAACCATCGTACAAGAGGGAAGCGCTAATAAAGAACATCCAAGAAAAAGAAGAGAAAAATGCTTCATAATAAAAATCCTGCAAAATGAAAAACCAAACACGGGTCCTGTGAATACACGCAGAGAAATAGAACGAAAATGATGGCTTTCGAGAACCGGAAGCGCAAAAAGTCGTCATTTGCAGTCTATTGATCCAAGTGTATTCACGGGGCCTATTATTCACCAGCCTGCCATGCATTGTCCAGATGATGAAATGAGATAGCCCCAAGCTTTTGCCCCACCACTAAAACATCAAAACGCATCGCATAATCATCATATTCCGGTGCCTGCGCGGCGATATAATGCAAAGCCGCCTGCTCAATCCGCCTGCGGCTCTTGTAATTCACCGCCTCCAGCCCCTCGGCTTCGTCATTACGGGCTTTAACTTCCGTAAAAACCAGCATCCCGTCTTTCACAAAAATAAGATCCACCTCCCCGACGCGCGTTTTATAGCGCGTCTCCAGCAGCTTATAGCCTTTAAGCCGCATATACCCCGCCGCCAGCGTTTCCGCCCACAAGCCTTTTTGATAGGCCCTCTGCTTGTTATATTTCTGAGCCTCACGCATTATTTTTTGCCATCTTTAAAGCCAAATCATAAAGAGCCTTGCGGCTTTGCCCCGTCTGCGCGGCCACATGCGCCGCCGCATCTTTCGTCCCCATCGTCCCCAGCGCCGTTTTCAACAACGCCTCCAACGCCTGCGGTGAAAAATCCCGTGCTTCGGGCGGCGCAATCACCAACACGATCTCACCTTTGGGCGCGCCATGCATTTCATAATATTCGATCAAAGCCGAAATGCCCTCACAGCGCACCTCCTCATACATCTTGGTCAACTCGCGGACCACCGCGACATTCCGCTCACCGAAAACATTCCGAATATCCGCCAGAGATTTCAGCAAGCGCGGCGCGGTTTCAAATACAATCAACGTACAATCAGCCTCAACCCACTCTTCAAAAACGCCACATCGCGCCTGCGCCTTAGACGGCAAAAACCCCAAAAACGTAAACCTATCGCTCGGCAGTCCGGAAAGCTGTAAAGCGCTCAAAACCGAACTGGCCCCAGGAAGACTGGTCACTAGCCCTCCCGATTTTTGCACAGCGCGCACCAGCTTATAGCCCGGATCGGACACCAACGGACACCCCGCATCACTCACCAGCGCCACGACTTTCCCGCTGGCCACAGCCTCCACCAGAGCCGTACGCCGTTTATCATCGCTATGATCGTTATAAGACAGCAACTTTTTCGACAATCCGTAATGCGCCAAGAGCTTGCCCGTAACCCGCGTATCCTCGCACGCAACGATATCCGCCGCCGCCAACGTATCAAGCGCGCGCAAGCTTATATCGCGCAAATTCCCGATCGGCGTCGCCACCAGATACAACCCGGCACGAAGCTTCCTCCCGTCATAAGCCGGGAGTAGCCAGCCGCGATCTTTTTCTATAGGCTGCGCTTGAGAATCATCATCGTGCGTTGCATGATCGTCAGACATAAGAAAGAACATATCGGGATAATGCTATGCAGACAATCGACAAGCTGAAAAATTTGAAACGCCTCTCCGCATGCCTCGCGCTGCTTTTGCTGATAAGCGCCTGTGCCCAAAGCCCGTCTTACCAAAAACCGCAAGCCCCACAGCAAAGCCAACAGGCCCAAACGCTTGGCGCCAGCCCGATGCCGGAAAATCTGCCGCCCGTGAAAGTCGCCATGCTTCTCCCCTTGAGCGGCAATCACGCCCATTTGGGACAATCTATGCTCAACGCCGCGCAAATCGCGCTTTTTGATTTGGGCTACGATAATTTCCAACTCTTGCCCAAAGACACAGGAGGCACACCCACCGGAGCGGAAAAAGCCGCTAAAGAAGCCGTGAGCCAAGGCGCGCAACTCATCCTCGGCCCGCTTTTTTCACCCTCCGTGCGCGCCGCCGCTCCCATCGCCGCTCAGGCCCGTATCAACATGATCTCCTTCTCAACCGACTGGACACTGGCTGGCGGCAACATTTTCGTCATGGGCTTCCTGCCCTTCGATCAGGTTAACCGCATCGCCGCATACACTGCCCGGCAAAACATAAAAGATGTCGGCGTGATTGCAGCAGACGACAATTATGGCCGCGCAGTGTCATCTGCTTTCATCTCCACCGCTCCGCGCTACGGATTACACATCACAAAAACAAAAACCTTCCCACCGCAAAGCAAAAATCTGGCCCCGGATGTCAAAGACTTCTCGCAAAATCAGATAAATCCGAACACCCCTCCGTTCGAAGCCGTCTTCATGCCCGTGGGTGGTCAACAAGCCGGCGCCATCGCCAACCTGCTCAGCCATAACAACCTGCCCCCGCGCAGCGTTAAACGCCTGAGCACCGGCATCATGGATGATCCGGCGTTAACATCAGACCCGAACCTGCAAGGCGCATGGTTCGCCGCCCCCGATCCGAAAGCCCGCATACGCTTTGAACAAAATTACCGTCAAACCTATGGCCAAACCCCGCCGCGCATCGCCACACTGGCCTACGATTCTCTCGCGCTGACCGCCACATTGGCCCGACAGGGTTTTCAGCAAACCGGCCATCCGGCCTTTGACCGTGGCGCACTCACCAATCCAGACGGATTTTACGGCATAGACGGCCTGTTCCGCTTTCACCCCGACGGTAAAGCAGAGCGGGGACTAGCCATTCTGGAGATCCGCGGACGCAACATCGTCACCATCGACGAAGCCCCGACCAGCTTCACAGCCCCCCCGTCAGCACGCTAAAAGAAAAATTCAGGCTCACGACAAGCCCTCCCAAAACATAAAAAACGCCCGCATAAATTTGTGCTAAAAACACCTCCAAAAGCTCGCCGAGACATCAGGTTAATATATAAACGCTTTTCATACCCGTTTTATTCACAGGCGAAGTCAAAAAAATCTATAATTCCTCTTGCTTTTCAACTCGAAACATTCCAATTTCCACTCTCTAGCGTTTTTCTTTTAAAAATACGAAACGAGTAGTTTTGGAAAGGGTCAGCAATGAACGCCGCAACAGCGCAAGCTTATAACGAAGACACACCGGATAATGAGCAGGAAACAACCAAAGCATTTGTCCGCAAAGGTCGTCCGCGCTCGAACAAATCCAAAAACGCCATCCTTAAAGCCACCAACAGCCTTTTGCTGCATATGAGCGTTCAGGAACTCTCCATCGAAGCCGTAGCCAAAAAAGCCAAAGTCGGCAAAACCACCATCTACCGCTGGTGGCCGAATAAAACAGCGCTGGTCATGGAAGCTTTAGTCAGCCAACCCGGTCTGCACAGTCCGCTGCCCACACCGAAAAATAACGCCGAAGCCGTCATCATGCAGCTCGAAAAACTGATTCGCCTGCTCGACAGCAAAAACGGCGACACCATCGCCCAACTCTTCAGCGAAGCCCAAGGCAACACAAAATCCCAGAAAATCTTCGCCGACCGCTTCCTCTCCCCCTTGATCGACGCCATCCAGTACAGCGTTGAACAGGGTGTCAAAGAAAAGGAATTCCGGGCCTCCCTGGATATGGATCAAGCCACCGACATACTGTGCGGCCCGATTTTCTTCCGGCTACTCTCACGCCCGCATATGCTCAATGACGAATTCCGTGAAACCTATCCCAAGGAAGCCGTGCGCCTGATCAGCGCGTAAACGCACCCCCCTTGGCACATAGGGTCTAAAGGCATACAATCATCTCTATGTTCGAAAACATCGACATCGCAAAATACGCTCAACAGGCGCTGGAATGGTTCAACACCAGCGTCTGGACGTTCAACACGCTCTACCAAAGCTTTATAATTATCGGCGCCTTCGTCATTGGAAACCTGATCTACCGGGTCATCCGCCCCAAAATTCTGGCTTCCATAGAAAAGAAAAATTATCCCGCGACCATCCGGCGCGTCAGCACAAATCTCGTACGCCAGATTTACCCGCTTTTGACACTGGGCATGATTTTTATCAGCAGCAACATTGCAGGCTCCGAAATATTCAAGCTCAACATAGGCTTAAGCATAGGCGTGATGAAAGTCCTGCTGGCCTGGATCGTTATCCGCGTAGCTTTCCAGTTTATTTCCAACAGCGCCGTACGCAATTTCTTCGCCCTCATGACATGGATCATCGCCGCCCTGAGCATCCTGGGCTGGCTGAACTCGACCATGACCACACTGGATTCCATTGCCTTCACCATCGGCGATTTCCGCCTGTCGGCTCTGGCTGTCGTCAAAAGTCTGTTTTTGCTGTTCGTCCTGCTCTATCTGGCCATTTTCTTCTCCAGCTTCGCCGAGCGCAAGATTTTCCAGGTCAAAAGCCTGACACGCTCCTCGCAAGTTCTACTGGCCAAAGTCATCCGCGTCATGCTCATCGTCTTTGCCCTGCTCATCGGCATCACCTCGGCCGGCATAGACCTCTCGCTCTTCGCGGTCTTCGGCGGCGCGATCGGTTTGGGGATCGGTTTCGGCCTGCAAAAAGGCATCTCCAACCTGTTTTCCGGTATGATGCTGCTGCTAGACAAATCCATCCAACCCGGCGATGTGATCGAACTGGAAAACGGCACCTTCGGCTGGGTCAACCAGATGGCCGCGCGCTACACCGAAATTGTTACCCGCGACAATAAATCCTTCCTCATCCCCAACGAAGAATTCATCACCCAGCGCGTCGTCAACTGGAGCCACGGAAACTCCTTGATCCGCCTGCAAGTCAATTTCGGCGTGCACTATAAATCAGACCCGCATCAGGTCATCGGGCTCGCTTGTGAAACCGCCGCTCACGCCGATCCACGCATATGCAAAACCCCGGAACCGATTTGCCACCTCACGGAATTCGGGGATAGCTCCCTGAATTTTTCCCTGCGTTTCTGGATCAAAGACGCCGAGGCCGGCATCACTAATATCAAAGGCGCCGTCATGCTCGCGCTATGGGATATGCTCAAGGAAAACAACATCGAAATTCCCTACCCCCACCGCGAAGTCTATGTGCATGAGGTAAAATAAATTCGAAACCTAAGCCGCCTGTGCAGCCACGCCGCCCATTGCCTGCTCTCCACCAATCACAGCCGAGGCCGCCTGCACAACGGACGCAATCCGCACAGCCGTCTGCACCTGCTCGAGACTAAGCCCGCCTTCGCGCACCTTTTTTTCATGCGATTTCACGCAGAACTGACAGCCATTCATCGCCGACACCGCCAAAGACCAAAGCTCGAAATCCACAGCCTCGACACCCGGTTTAGCCAGAATATTCATCCGCAGCCGCGCCGGAATCGTGCGGTATTCCTCCATCAACCCGGTAAATTTGTAATAGACGTTATTCATCGCCATAATCGCCGCCGCACCTTTGGCCGCGTTCAAAGCATCCTGCGATAAATGCTGCGCTGCCTCGGCCTCGATCTCACGGATCACCGTATCATTGCGCCCCGCCAGCGCGGTCGCCAGAAACGTCCCCCATAGCTGCTGCGGATTCAAAATCTCTTCATTGGCCAAAGACGACAAATTCAACTTAATGTCCCTGGCATACTCGGGCATCTGGTTTTTCAAATTTTCAATCGACATGGTTATCCTTCCTTATTATTTAACATAACAAAATACTTAGGGGAATTAAAAGAAAAGCATCGCACTTTTAAGCTTTAAAAATATTCAAAGAGAAATAAGACGAAAACCAAGCGTTTTGAGAACCAGAAGCGTAAATGTAGTCAAGCTACATGAACCGGAAGCGCAAAAACGCTTGGTTTGCAGTCCATTTATCACAGAATATTAAGCCGCGATCTTTTGGGCTTCGGCCGAAACATCAATGGTCTCTCCGCCCACAGCGCGGTTACACGGGCACAATTCATCCGATTGCAAAGCATCGAGAATGCGCAGCGTTTCCTTCGGATTACGCCCGACATTCAGGCCATTCACGCTCACATGCTGGATCACGCCGTGCGGATCGACAATAAACGTCGCGCGCAAAGCCACACCGGCTTGCAGATCGCGGATCCCCAAACCATCGACCAAAGACCCGTTCGTATCGGCAAACGACCACTGGTTGAGCTTGTTCAGGTCCGCATGTTCGCGGCGCCAGGCCAGCTTGCAGAACTCGTTATCCGTGCTCCCGCCCAGAACAATACAATCGCGGTCGGCAAACTCATCGTTTAGCTTTGCAAATTCAACGATTTCCGTCGGGCAGATAAAGGTAAAATCTTTCGGATAAAAGAAGAAAACCTTCCACTTGCCTTCAAAACTTTTCTCTGTGATCGGCTCGAACGCGCTCTCGCCGTTTTGTTCATGCGCGTTAAAACCGGGCTTTACGCCTGTAATTTCAAATTCGGGCAATTGGTCGCCAATACCGAACATCTCGTATCTCCTCTATTTGTTTGTGATATTTGAAAAACAAAACATACATGCACAGATTCTGATATAAAAGCCAGCCATAAAATTAATTTTTTTAGATATAAACAAAGCCCGGTCCGTAAAAACTTGAAAATTACGCAGCCGCAAAATATAGTCCCTCCTATTCATAAAAGGACTATTGAGCATGCATAACCATCCCTACACAGTCGCCGCTTTATATCGCTTCGTGCCATTAGAGGATATTCCGGCCCTGCGCGCGAAAATCTATGCCTTCACAGACGAAAACGTCCCCGGCATTTGCGGCACGCTTTTACTCGCGCCCGAGGGGCTAAACGGCACAATCGCCGCCCCGCCGCGCGAAATGGACAAAATGATCGACTTTCTCGATGAAAAATTCGGCGTGCGCACAGCCGAAACCGCGTGCGAGCTTAAATTCTCCCACGCCAGCGAAAAGCCCTTCAACCGCTTCAAGGTCCGGCCGAAAAAAGAACTCATCACCTTGCGCGCCCCCGAAGCCAACCCGCATGAGCGCGTCGGCGAATATGTCGAACCCGAAGACTGGAACGCGCTGATCAACGATCCGGATGTCATCCTCGTCGATACCCGCAACGACTATGAAACCAAAGTCGGCATTTTCGAAGGCGCCATCGACCCGGATATCAAAATCTTCACCGAATTCCCCGAATGGGTCGAAAAGAACCTCGATCCGGCCAAAGACAAAAAAGTCGCTATGTTTTGCACTGGCGGCATCCGCTGCGAAAAGGCCAGCGCCTATATGCTCGCCCACGGGTTTGAAAATGTCTATCACCTCAAAGGCGGCATCCTGAAATATCTGGAAACCATCCCTGCCGACCAAAGTACATGGAAAGGCGATTGCTTCGTCTTCGACCAGCGCGTCGCCGTCGGCCACGGCCTTCAGGAAGGTGACTGGAAAGTCTGCCACGCTTGCCGCGAACCCTTAAGCGCTGAAGACCTCCAGCGCCCGGAATACGAACACGGTATTTCGTGTCATCACTGCCGCGACACCCTCACCCCGGAACGCGAACACGCGCTCAGAGATCGCCAGAAATTCTATGCGGGGAAATACGGCGAGAACACAGGCTCTTCCACGGCCCGAAACAGTTAAAGAGACATGAGACATTGACATATATGTAAACTTTATCTATTCTGCGGCTTTCACAACTAAAGAAAGTGCGGATTAAAAACTGTGTCTAAATTATCTGCGTTACAAAACATATTCCCGCCGCAACATGACAGCGACCTGACAAAATTTTCAGTAATTATGGATGAATATCGCAACAATCGGCAACACTACATTCAATTTGCGATAGAAACCCTCTATGCAGACGATGAAACCGCCGAGGATTTAGTCCAAGAGACCTTTTTCAGCAGCGTTGAAAACCTATCACAATGGGATGAAGAAACGCCGGTAACGACTTTTATCCAAAACCAGCTTATCGAACAATATATGATTGATCTGGAACAAAAACTCAAACGCCAAGCCACTGAAAACCTTTTGAGTGAAGAAACAACTCTAAGCCCTGAAGACACCCTTCTTATTTTTCAGACAATCTCCGCTAAAACAAGAGAACTTCTGGAAAATACACCCCATATAACACCAAAAGAACTCATCGCTTTACTGGGTGAAATATACCCCAAACATAAAGTTGGCGACATAATGATGGTTATGGACATCGGACCGGACGACCTTATTAGAGCGATAGAAAAAGCTGGAAACAACAAAGCACTAAACCGTTTCTATAAAAGTCTGTAAAACTAATCCCGCTCCCTATGCTCGTCATCCCGCTCCATCTTCTCCGGATTGCGGTGACGATACACGCGCTTTTCATAGCCGCCGCCGATCATAGAGGTCATACGCTCGGCCATTTTCCGCCGCTCTTCTGCAGACAACTCCGAAGCAATCTGCTTGGTCGCCTCGATTTTCTT
The DNA here is from genome assembly GCA_020443075.1 of Alphaproteobacteria bacterium. GTDB lineage: Bacteria > Pseudomonadota > Alphaproteobacteria > Micavibrionales > Micavibrionaceae > TMED27. Next base: position 32,171 of record JAGRIU010000049.1, on the reverse strand, counting down.
ATCCTTGATCTGCGCGCCCACAGCCCGCAGCCGCGCGGCCGCCTCATCAAAAGCCGTCCCGTCGAATTCATCAGCAGAAAGAATCTTAACCATATCCGCCCGCGCCTTGCGCGCTTCATCACCCAGCGGACGAATATCGCGAAAGGTCGCCTGAAACGTGCGCCCGATCAAACTGCGCGCTTCCGGTGAAAGCTCCGCGCGCGTTTTCTGCCAGGGATGATCATGCCATTTTTTATACACATGCCCGCAGGCCAGCCCCAAAAGCAGCACATTCAAAAGTAAGGAAACCGTCAATAAAACTTTCACGCCCGTATTCATAACGATGAAACCTCCAGAAACTCAGAGACGACAAACTGATCGTCAATCACCATAAATTCGACCACGTCCGCTTCGCTCACCCCCGGAGAGAAATCCGGCGCTTCATTATAAAATCCGGCAGCAAAGCTCAAAAACAAGAGAGCCAGCATCGCCAAAATCGGACGCGGCACCAAAAAAGCCTGCCCCATATCATCCAAAAAACCTGTTATTCCGGCCCAAAACCCTCCGGCCTTCGCCCGGCGCGGCACAGGCATCGCCTCAGCCGCCGCAATAATGCGCACACTCAAATGCGCCGACATCGGCGGGACAGAGCGCCGCCGAAGAGCACTATCCAGCAAATCATCCAAAAGATCATCATGCATATTATCCATGGTCACGATCCAACTTTCATTCTTTCACTTTCTACGTTCTCCGACAGAAAACCCTTCGCATCCAGCGCATCTTTTAAGCCGGCCTTCGCCCGCATCAACAGCGATTCCAGAGCTTTCACCCCGACCCCGAGCACATCAGCCGCTTCTTTGTTGCTTAAACCTTCGTAAAAACAAAGGTTTAGAGCAAGCTTCTGACGCTCCGGCAAAGCCTGAATCGCCACTTCCAGCGCCGCTTGCTGCTCATCCATCTCGATAACTTCATCAGCGCCCATCCGCTCATCGGCAGCCAGATCAATCACATCGCTTCCGGCTTCAGGCCGCTTACGGCGCTTATAATCAATCGCCAAATTCGTCACTACACGGTAAAACCAGGTTGTAAACTTGGCACTTTTCTGAGGATCATAAGCCTCGGGCTTAGACCAGAATTTCAAAAAAGCCTCCTGCACGATATCCTCCGCGTCATCAACGCGCCCGCAAATGCGGTATGCTGCGGCATAGAACATCTGCGAATAACGCTCGACGAGAACGGCAAAAGCCCGGCGGTCGCCCTTTTGAACGCGCGCCACCAGGCTTTCGTCATCATCGTATTGCTTCTGTCCAACCATAGGCGGTTTTATGCGCCTCATGCCCTAAAAAAGCAATCTCTTATTCCGCCGGAGCCTCGGCCGCGCCGCCCTCAGGAGCCATCTTTTCCTTCCATTGCTTGCGATCTTGCATGCGCTCCTGCATTTTCTCGCGCATTTTCTCATGAGCCGCCTGTGCTTCCTCCTTGGAAATAACGCCGTCACCGTTCGTATCGATTTTCGCGAATTTTTCTTCGGCCTGCTTCAAAAACTCTTCTTTGGATACAACACCGTCACCATCAAGATCATGCTTTTGAAACATCTGACCCTTTTCGTGCTTCATACCGCCGTGCATCGGCCCCTCACCGGGAGCCGGCTGCGCCATCGCAGACGCTGCGCCCAACGTCATCAAAGCCGCGCTTAACATCAATAATTTTTTCATGGTTTTCCATCCTTCCATAAGTTGTGATATCTTTTCTACGCAGTAAGTTTCAAAACCCTTCGCCGCTACAATAGGAATTTTTCAGCCCATGAGCAAATCCCCTTCACAAAAAGATTCTCACAAAGAGAGCCCGCGCGGCCGTTCCCTCGATCAATCGGCGCATTTCATCCTCGACCATCAGCTCTGGGTCAAAATCCTTAGCGGTATGCTCGCCGGGATCATGCTCGGCCTCATTCTTTCTCCCGAAGGCTATGGCGTCTGGGACAAAGAATGGGTCTACAACCTCGGCGAATGGCTGGCTCTGCCCGGCGTCTTATTCCTAGGACTAATCCAGATGGTCATTATGCCGCTCATCATTTGTTCAATCATCCTCGGCATCGCCGAAAGCGGCAATCTGGAATTCTTGCGCACAGTCGGCCTACGCATTATCCCCTACTTCATCGTCACCACCGCCATAGCCATTATTATCGGTATGGTTTTGGTCAACACCATACGTCCCGGCGACGTCATTGATCCGGCCCTGATCGACCAGATGCTCGAATCCGGGGCCGAAGCCGGACAAGTCCCGGGCCAGACCTTCGAAAACCTGAGTATCCCTGACCGGATCGCCAATCTCATTCCCTCCAACCCGGCCAGAGCACAAGTAGACGGCAATATGCTGCAAATCGTGATCGCCGCCATCCTGGTCGGCATCGCCCTGATCAGCATCCCGAAAACCACCGCCCAGCCGCTTAAAGATCTGTGTGTTACGGGACAGGTTCTATCAATGAAAATCATCAGTTGGGCCATGATGATTGCCCCCTTCGCCGTTTTTGGCCTCTTGGCAAACGTAACGATACGCCTTGGATTGGATTCACTGCTGAGTATCGGCCTATACGCCCTAACCGTTTTAGCAGGCCTGCTGTGCGTCCTGATCTTTTATATGCTACTGATCGTTTTGTTTACAAAGCAAAACCCGCTGAGTTTTTTAAACAAAATCCGCGAAGTCCAGCTTCTGGCCTTCTCAACCTCGTCCTCGGCCGCCACAATACCGTTTTCGATCCACGCCGCCGAAGAAAAACTGCAAATCCGCCCGCAAATCAGCCGCATCATCATCCCCCTCGGCGCCACCATCAATATGGACGGCACAGCTCTTTACCAAGGCGTCGCCGCACTCTTCCTGTGTCAGGTTTTCGGTATTGAACTGGATATGAGTGAAACAATTCTGCTCATCGCCACCACCGTGGGCGCCTCCATCGGCACACCGGCCACGCCCGGCGTCGGATTGATCGTCCTCGCTACCATCCTCACCGGCATCGGCGTCCCGCCCGAAGGCATCGCCATGATCATCGGCGTCGATCGCATCCTCGATATGTGCCGAACAACCGTCAACGTCACCGGCGATCTCACCGCCAGCGCCATCGTAGATAAATGGATCAAGGATTAAAACTACAAAGGCGCGATATCGAACACCACGCGGTGTCCGTATTTATGATTCGGCTTCATCGCCGTACTCATCACAATTTTGGACGCCACACTCAGATTCACGACCAGCCGTGTCCCCTTGCCGCTTTTTTGCGCACTATAACCCTTAAGCGGCACAAAACCGCTCAAAGAGCGCTCGCTCGTCGTATCCCAGGCGACATCCGGCAATTCAATCACCAAAAGCTTCTCGTTATTATCCAGATCATAGGAAAACTTCGCCGCCCCGCTCACATCCAGAACCAAACGCGCTTTCCCCGGATGCTGACCGGCGCGAAGCCCGGTCACACGGAGCGGCCCGCCGGAAACAGCCTTAGTCTTATGAACAGGCTTGGGCTGTACAGCCTTTGCCGCCGCCTGGCGCGTCATCAAACTATCGACCTTCGGCTTGATATCATCCACATCCTGCCGCAAATCAGCCATTTGCCGCTCAAGCCTCAAAACACGGAAATGCACCTCTTCATTCGTACCGTCGTGCGCCACATTCTCCGTATAACTCCGGCTTTTCGAAAGCTGGGTCGGATCGACCTGCTTGCGCACATCCATGTGATGCTTGACCGGTTCAGGCGTCCGGTCCTCTTCGACCAAAGTCCACTCCCCTTCCGCATCCAAAAGCGCCTCGGCGCTATCGGCCTTACCGCCTGTAGGATGCCCGACGCCACATCCGGCCAAAACCAGAGCACTCGTCAAAACCAGACAGTACCCTAGGCGAAACGATGAAAGTGGAAAGAACGGCTTCATAAAATCCCCCGAATCAAGAATAAAGCAATGCGCACTTCTAAGTGATTCACATTACAAAACGCACACCTCTCAAGGTCAATCAATTCCCCGAAAAGCAGCCTCTCTTATCCACAAACGAAAAATTTTATCTTTTCTCATCCCTTTAACATTTTTTTAACGCTGCATCCCGATAATGGAGTCAAAAGCCGATAAAGACCGGACCAACCCGGCAAAAACAAAACGGCAGTAGTTATAGAGACGGAAGCAATAGAGGGTGTGACATGACCAAAGCCATAGCAGTCAAACAAAATCTTTTAGGAGCGCTTGAAATCGCTCTGTTCATGAAAAAGGGCGCGCAGCGTTTCGACGCCGGCAAGAGCGCGATGATCAAATCCTTCATCATCCCGATCATTCTGCTGCCCTTAAGCTTACTCACGGTTCTCTCGGGACACCCGAATCAAGGCATCGATACGGCATCCCTGCAAATTCTGGCCGGCCTTTACAGCCTACGGATGGTAATCTCTCTGGCAGCATTTTTAGGATTCGTTTACTTCATGGCCAAAACCATGGACCGCGAAGAGGATTTCAACCGCTTTGTCACAGCCAACAACTGGATCAGCATCCCTGCCGCCGCTCTTATGCTGCCCGCCACGATGCTCTTCCTCAACGGCAACCATAGCTGGGAAGAAATCTACCCGCTGATGGTCTTCATCACGCTCTACGCCTACGCCTACACAGGCTTCATGGCGACTTACGTCATGCGCATTCCTTACGAAATGGCAGGCTTCATCGCTATCGGCGGCCTGGCCATCCATCATAACGTGCTGATTTTCATGAAATGGGCAGCCGTAAATACGCTATCCCTGCTGGCTTAAACAACGCTTGAAGAAACCGGTATAAAGCGCGATATCCCGCGACAGCGCCATATGCGTCAAAATACCGGCAATCCATAACCCCGTAATCAACGCAGGCGGCCATCCCGCCTGCATTCCCAAAACGCCGAAAGCGCCCAGCACAAAAACAATGATCCAGATCATCGGCACAGCGCGGCCGGAAATAATTCCCGCATCAATAAAATGATGATGAAAATGCCCCCGATCCGGTGAAAAAGGGTGCCGCCCCTCTTTAACTCGGCGATAAAACTGTGCGCATTCATCCCAGATCGGCAAAGCCAAAACCCAAGCCACGCTGATCGGCTCTATCACATTGGCATCCGCAGGCGAAAGATGAATGGCATACCACGCCGTCATCAGCCCCAAAGACATACTGCCTGCATCACCCATAAACACAACGGCCCGGTAACGCCATGGCGCACGCGCGTTATAAAATAAAAACCCCGCCAGTGCCCCTATCAAAATCATGATAGAGGGCGCATAAACGCCGTCCCCGCCGCTCAAAGCCGCATAGAGCATCCAGCCCAGCGCGATAAACCCGACGCCCCCGGCCAGCCCGTCAAGCCCGTCCATCAAATTGATCGCGTTAATCAACAACACCACCGCCACCACGGAAAACGGCAGAGAAATAAGCCCCAAACCGAAAAGACCAAGCCCGAACAAATCCCCCAGATGATGCAGCTCAGCCCCGCCGGGCAGCACCACCAAAAACGCAGCCAAAAACTGCATACCGAACTTCGTCCACGAATGAAGCTCGACCCTGTCATCAACCGCACCGGTGACCAAAAGCACCATAATCGCACAGTAAAGCGGCCAGTATTCGGAAAAAGATAAGCCGTTTAAAACAGAGACCAGAATAAAAACCGGAAACACAACCAGCCCGCCAATCACCGGCACGGGCGTATCATGCCGCTTGCGCCCGCCCGGCAAATCCACCATGTCCAGTTTAAAAGCCGCCAGCCGCGCCAAAGGAACAAGCACCAGCACAGCCAAAAGACTGAACAACGGCCAAACCCATAACGGCCATAACGACAAGACATCAGACAAAAGCGACCCCTTTCCAAACACCATCCAGAACCACACCGCAACATGAAAAAACAAAGAGAAATGGGATGGAAATGAAGCGTTTCGAGAACCGGAAGCGGAACGTACATAAACGTACTTGAGAACCGGAAGCGCAGAAACTCTTCATTTACAGCCTATTTATCGAAGTTTGTTCACGTTGCGTAAAACGTGAAAGAGATAATGCCTCAATCGTCGGCCGCGGTAAAGATCGCGGCGCATCACAAATCATATCGCACAAAAGCTGCGCCCCCATGAGACTGCTCAAAATCCCGTGCGATCCGTGCCCGCAAGACACATAAACATTTTCAAGCCCGTCCACACGGCCCACAACCGGAAAATGATCTTTGGTTGTTGTCCGCACCGATGCGCGCTGCCCGACAATCTCCAGCCCCGAAACCAGCCCCGGCACCACAGCCGCCAGCTTGTTCAGATTATCCCGGTCATCTTCTTCCAAAATATCGCTGTGATTGAGCCAGCGCTGAAACGTCGCCCCCACAACATGCACACCATCCTCGAATGCAGGCGTAAAATAGCCTCCGTAACATAAATTACAGCGCACAGCACTTGACAAATCATGCCCGCGCACCTGCGTAACCTGCCCGCGCACCTGACCCAGAGCCAGCCCGTCAAGATAAGTCCCCGCATTATAACCACACGCCACAATCACGGCATCAAAATTGTCCCTTAAAACCTCAAGACTTTCCGGCCGCTTATCCAGCCGCACCTCAACGCCTTCTACATACCGGCCGCAGAGTTTTCGCGGTGACACCACCCCGGCCTCGGGCAAATAAAGAGCCTCATAATCCAAGGGTACACCGGCAATCTCCGAAGCTTCCCGCGCATCCACCATGCGCATATGCTCTCTCTCCCACCCCCAGTTTTCAACCGTTTGCGGATAACGCTGGGCTTTTTTCTCATCCACCACTAGATGCAGCGCCCCGCACGCATGCCAATCGATAGAATCGCCCAATTCCCTAAAAACCCGCAAAGCCTTTGAAAAAGCAGCTGAAAAAAAATCGCTCTGCGGCGTCCGCTGCGCCGAAAAACGCGGATTATACATCCCCAGCTCATTCCCGGAAGCCCCGCTCGCCAAGGTGCTGGAAGATTCAAAAACAACAGGCTCGGCTCCAGCCTTCTTCAAAATATAAGCCGCCGCGCATCCGGCCAGCCCGCCGCCGATAACCGCCACTTTCATACGCCGTCCCCAGCCATATTCTCGCCCACAAACACGCCCACACTCATATCACGCTTGGACCCGAAACCCGGCACTTTCTTGACGTTAAAGCCCGCCGCCTGCAAACCGCGGCGCACCGCTCCGGCGGCTGTAAACGTAGCAAAGCGTGTGCCCGGACGGCTCAAACGCGCCATATGCTTAAACACCGTTTCACTCCACATATCCGGATTGGTCGAAGGCTTAAACCCGTCCAAAAACCAGACATCCACCTGCGCATCCACCCGCGCCAGCGCCACATTCACATCATCGAAAATCAACGTCAAACGCACGCGTTCATCCAGATCCAGATGATGAAACCCCGGTATCAACGCCGGATACACCTCCAAAAGCCTCGGCAAGCATGTATCAAACTCTTTCGCCCAAGGCTGCAACGGCAAAGCAATTTCCTCCGCATCCAGCGGATATTTTTCAAAAGAAATAAAATGCAGCTTTTGATGGGGTTGAGAATGTTCCAAAAACAGCTTCCACACCGCCAAAAAATTCAACCCCGTCCCGAAACCCGTCTCGGCGATCACAAAATCCGAACGTCCTTCCCATGCAGCCGGCAGGTTATTGCCGCGCAAAAACACATGCCGCGTCTCCTCCAGCCCGTTTTCAGCGGAAAAATAAACGTCATCGAACTCTTTAGACCTTGGCGCCCCGAACATTTTGCCCCATATTCATACAATCGAAGGATGGGCCATTCTACAGCGTTCCTCCGGCGAACAAAACATAAAAGGATATGAAACAAAATTATGAGCGCCTCAAACCCCTTGCTACAAACTTCATCCCTGCCCAATAAAGCCCCGGCTTTTGAAAAAATAAAGTCCGGGCATTATTTACCGGCCATTGAGGCCGCCATCGAAGAAGCCCGCGCTAATTACAACGCCATTAAAAACAATCCGGAAAGCCCGCGCTTCGAAAACACGCTCGAAGCCATGGAAAACGCTAGTGAAACCCTCGGAAGCGTCACGTCCGTATTCTATAACCAGCTTTCCTGCATGGGCGGCGATGATTTGCATGAACTGGCCGAAAAAATCGGTCCTATCACCTCGAATTTCTCCAGCGACATCATTCTCGATGAAACGCTCTTTAAACGCGTTAAGGCCGTCCACGATCAAAAAGATGTTTCAAACCTCACCACAGAGCAAAAAACCTTACTCGAAGACAGCTACAAAAGCTTCGTCCGTGGCGGCGCGCTTCTGGATGAGGCAAAAAAGAAACGCCTGCGCGAAATCAACGAAGCGCTCTCTACGCTCGGCCCCGTTTTCATGAACAACGCCAGCAGGTCCGCAGAAAGCTTTGAACTGATCATCGAGGATGAAAAAGACCTCGCCGGCCTCCCCGATACCGCCATCGAAGCCGCCGCCCATGCCGCCGCCGAAAAAGATATGGCGGGCAAATGGCGTTTTACCCTCGATTACCCCAGCTATATCCCCTTCGTCCAGTACGCCGACAACCGCGAGCTCCGCGAAAAAATGTGGCGCGCCTTCGCCGACCGCGCCTACGGCGATGAATATGATAACTGCGAAAATATTCTGAAAATCGTCGCGCTCAAAGACGAACGTGCCAAGCTGCTGGGCTACAAAAACCACGCCGATTACGTGCTGGAGCGCCGCATGGCCGAAACAGCTGAAAATGTCTGGGATTTCCTGAATAAACTGAAATCAGCCTATAAACCGGCCGCCGAAAAAGACCTCGCAGAACTGCAAAAATTCGCCAAAGAGATCGGTGGCCCCGAAGAACTGATGCAATGGGATGTCGGCTATTACGCCGAAAAACTCAAACAAAAGCTCTTTGCCTTTTCCTCCGAGGATTTCCGTCCCTACCTGCCGCTCGACAACGTCCTCAAGGGTTGCTTCGATCATTTCAGCAAACTCTTCGGCGTCGAATTCAAGGAAGCCAACGGCTACGAAGTCTGGCACAAAGACGTGCGCGCCTTCGAACTCTTCGACAAAGACAGCGGCGATTTCATCGGCACGCTCTTTACCGATTTCTTCCCCCGCACAGGCAAAAAACAGGGCGCATGGATGACCTCCTACCGCGATCAAGGCTTATTCCACGGCCAAATTGAACGTCCCGTCATCGCCATCGTTTGCAATTTCACCAAGCCGACATCCAAAAAGCCTTCTTTGCTAACCCACGGCGAAGTCACCACTCTGTTCCACGAAATGGGCCACGCCATGCACGGCCTGCTATCAAACGTCAAATACCGCTCGAATGCAGGCACAAATGTGCTCTGGGATTTTGTCGAACTCCCCAGCCAAGTTCAGGAAAACTGGTGCTACGAAAAAGAAACCCTGGATATGTTCGCCGCCCATTATGAAACAGGCGAAAAAATCCCGGCCGAGCTCATCCAAAAACTGCGCGATGCCATGCATTTCATGGTCGGCTGGGGCGGTCTGCGCCAGATTTCCCTCGGCACGCTGGATATGAACTGGCACACCGCCGATCCGTCAAAAATAAAAGACGTCGCCGCCTTCGAAGACGAATCTATTAAAGACCTAAGCCTCTTCCCGCGCCGCGCAGGCCCGGCCTCCGCCAGCTTCTCCCACATCTTCGCCGGAGGCTACTCCGCCGGCTATTACAGCTATAAATGGGCCGAGGTTCTGGACGCCGATACCTTCGAGCTGTTCCTCGAAAAAGGTCTGTACAACAAAGACGCCGCAAAGGCCTACCGCGAAAAACTCCTGAGCAAAGGCGGCTCCGAAGAACCGGCCGTTCTTTACCGGAATTTCCGTGGCCGCGACGCCGACCCCGATGCGCTCCTGCGCCGCGAAGGCCTGCTCAAAAAGAAAAAAGCGGCTTAAAAAGCTTAGAGAAACAAACCTAAGACAACACACAAAACTGCGCCCCAAACAAAATTTGACAGACGGAATATAATTATGTAAATTACTGTGCATGATTGCGATGCTTTACTCCATGGCGGCTGTTGTGACACTTTGTGGATATATTCCGCAAATCATCAATATCTGGAAAACAAAAACAGACTGCCGTGACATCTCCATGTCAACCTGGAGCATCTGGCAAGCGACCTCTCTGGTCACATTGCTCTACAGCCATTACGAAGTTGCAGACCTTAAGCTTTGCCTAACCGCCGGAATTAACCTCACATGCATTACGGTAGTTATCGCTATCACAACTTATAAACGCACCCGTTACGCCTATATCAATACAGCTCCATCAGACAACAGCGCGCTGAACCCCCTCCATATGTTTCGAGAGTATCAAGTGGACTATGAATCAGTGTATCAAAGTGCTGTGAAATCACTGCCCGCTGGTTATCATTAAGCGCCGCCTCGGCCGTATCCGAAAGCACCAGAATCCGCTTGCCCTCCCGGTTCGTCACCTCCAGCGCATTCCCGCAAAAAGAGCGAAGCTGCGCATTATCAAACTCCACAACCTCATGCGTAGATTGCAGAGCCTTAACAATCCGCTCCCGGTCTTCCTCCACAATGCATTCACTACACACCCCGGCCAGCGTCGAGCCGATCCAGATCACCAGATCCGTATGATAAACAGGCCCGCCCGTATGGCTGCGCGTATGAAAAACCTCGATCTCATAGCCCATAAAATCGGCCCATTTATCGACCAATTCACGGCTAGTGCGCTGCGATAACGCCGCAAACCCGCGCTTGTTCACACGATCGGACACAATAGAGCTGCGCGCCTCAAGACATAAACCGTCTTTCTCGTACCCCGTCCAGTCGATTACCTCCGGATAGGCTTTCGAAAGCGCCTTGATAATTGCCGGATCACGCTCGGCCTGACGGTTGGCATTGAGCATCGGATACAAAATCATCTGCCCGCCCGCATGCGTCGAAGCCCAGTTCGGAAACACCATATCCGGACACTCTTGAAAACCTTTGGCCGTTGTCACCATAACCCCATGCGCCACCAGATTATCCCGAAACCCCCTTAGCTCCGAAAGCGCGCGCTGAAACACAGCATCATGATGCTCATGCCCATCAATCTGATAAGCATTGGTCGGCATCGTCTCGGGATTGGCATAAAAAACGGCCGGCTCAATCATAAACAAATGATTGGTCGATTGGGTCATCAAGGCTTCGGTCATGGCTAGGCAAATCAAGGAGATGAAAAAATAAGAACGAAACTATCATACCCCATATAGCCGCCTCCCCAAACAACAAAAGCCCCCTTCGTCGAAAGGGGGCCCTTGCTAAAACCTTAGAGAGTATAAAATCCTAAACAGCTTCCGAAAGTTGACGCCCCAGCTTACCTTCAATCAAGGCAATAGCCTGACGGGTCATCGGCGCGGAATAACCGCTTTTGCAAATATCGAGGCTGCGCTCTACCAGAAAAGAAGCGCCGACAACGAAACCTTGAGTCGGTTTTTGAGAATCAGCGACAAAAACTGCGCGATACCCCAATGGATCTTCCTCGCAAGCACAAGCCTCTACCCGCACACTCTCAATCTGCTCTTCCCAATTCTTAGGGGAGAACACACGGGCGAAATCAGATGCCTCGTAATGATTACTCATAACAGCCTCCCAAATACAAATCTACGAAGATATGCTTAGGCTACCCGCAAATGAGAATAAAAATCAAACAAAAAAAGAAAAAACCTTTATATTACAATACACTAAAGGATAATATGCGAAGTTTTATGCGCCTTTTGTTATTTTTTCCTGAAAAGCTTTTTCAGCATCTTCGACATATTGAAAATCAATATCACGCCGCAACATCTTTTGAACGATTCGCCCCGTCGTCGGAAAAAAGTAAACCCGGCGAGCTTTCTCGCCGCCCATAGACTCGCTGTAAACCGGAATTTTCTTACGGTTCATCGCCTCTTTGACAAACACATAATTCTTCGTCGCCGCATCCAGACGATCCCCCGGATACGACGTTCCACCAATCAAGCGCAAACGAATACGGCCTTTTCCGGCCCCCCGGCGTTTCATCTCCCCGAGACAATTCTCTATCGGCTCAAAAGATTTAGCCATCAACACCGGATCAGCCTTATCCAGATTAGGAAAAGCCTCAAGTAAAACATCAGGTAAGAGCACATACCCCATAGCCCCGATTTTTAAATCCACCTCGTAAATCGAGATCAAGACCCCGACCCCGGGTGTCGCCACCAACATATCATCGGCATGAGAACTAAAAACCACATCACCGGGATCCAGATACACCGGCTTTTCATCAAATTGCCTGTCAAACCCCGAAAACAACCCCTCATTACTACGGCGTTCTTCGCCGCTAAAAACCATCAAATCGTTTGTCGAAGGCATAACCGTCATTTCCCCACTCCCGGCTAAAATTTACAAATGTAAGCTTATCCTAAAAAGACCGTGGCGACCACCACCCTCATATCATTTTAAAAGCAAAACTTTTACAAGAGCTTAAGATAATCCTCATAGCTCCGCGCAAGCCCTTCATCCAGGCCGACCCGGGGCCGCCAACCCGCCTGCACAATACGGCTTCCATCCAAAATCTTGCGCATAACCCCGTCAGGACGGCTTTCATCAAAAACCAGCTTAGCCTCTTCAACTCCCACGACTTTCAAAACCTGACGCGCCAGATCCGCAATACGGATCTCCTCGCCCGAACCGATATTCAACGGATATTCGCCGGAATAACGCTGCAAACAAAACACCAGCGCCTCAGCCAGATCATCAACATAAAGAAACTCACGCAAAGGCGTCCCCGATCCCCAAACGACCATCTCCTCGGCCGCGCCCGTTTTCACGGCATGCGCCTTCATCATCAAGGCCGGAATAACGTGGGAACCTTCCGCATCATACCGATCGCCGGGGCCATAGAGATTGCACGGCATCGCCGAAATAAAATCACATCCGTACTGCTTGCGATACGCCGCGCACAGCTTCACCCCCATAATCTTCGCCAGCGCATAGGCCTCGTTTGTCGGCTCTAGCGGCCCGCTCAGCAAAGCTTCCTCAGAAATCGGCTGCACCGCATCTTTGGGATAAATACATGAAGAGCCCAAAAACAACAGCTTTTGCACCCCGAACACGTGCGCCGCCTGCACCAAATGCGCCGCAATCATGGCATTATCATAAAGAAATTCCGCCGGACGCGTAGAGTTAGCCAAAATCCCGCCAACCCGCGCCGCCGCAATCACCACCACGTCGGGCCGATGCACATCCATCCAGCGCTCAACATCGTCCTGACGGCGAAAATCGACGCCCTCAGCCGTTAATATCCGGCAATCCTCGGCCTCCAGCCGTCGCACCAGCGCCGATCCGACCATCCCGCGATGCCCGGCGACAAAAACACTCTTCCCCGATAAATCAAACGGCGTCTCTAACCACCCATCATTCATAGCCTAAGTCGCCGCCTTTGCCTTACCCTCAAGCCAAACCCCGGCAAAAACCTGCATGTCGGAAAAGTCCACGGCGCGCGTCTCATAAAAACCGGCAGAATCTGGCCGATTCGGATTAAACCACCATCGAAGCCGCCCGGCATTCTTTTGCACAGCCTCAGCCCGCACCGCTTCAAAAAGCAGGCTCCCTCCACCTTGCCGGCGATACTCCGGCGCAACAAATAAATCCATAATCTGGCACTCATCTCCCGCGGTTTTGATGCACGGATTAAAGCTGTAAAGAATATACCCCGCCAGCATATCATCGACCCACAACGCCAGCCCTTGCAACGCGTCATATTCATCCATCAAACGCCGCCAATTCGACTCCGGAATATCCGGACGGTTGTTATCGAGCGCCCACGGATCGGCCTGATACGACAAATCCATCCAGACAGCCTTATCATTTTCTTGAATCTGACTGACATAAAATTCCATGACGATGCTCTCCTTGAAAAAAATATGCTTACGCCATTTTAAACGCAAAGCGCACGAAGCACAAAAGAACGCAAAGTTTTCTTTTTTCTCAATCTCTTCGCGTCTTTGCGTCTTTGCGGTTAAAAATGAAATTAAACACTGAATCCGGCTCGCGCTCGAACGGTATAGGCTCATACTCCGGCGCAATTTTTTTGCGCGACACATGACTCAAAAAAGGCCAGGCAATCTGATGCATAAACCGCGCAGGCATATGCTCCTTAATCCCGATATCGACCGGCGGCCGGTAATCCGCGTTGTAATATGTGCCGAACAACTGATCCCACAGCATGATATTCTCACCGTAATTCCGGTTTCCTTCGCTCAAATCCTTCGAATGATGCCAGCGGTGCAGCCCCGGCGTATTAAAAATCCAGTTGAGCGGCCCGAACCGCATCTCGACATTACAATGGGTCAGCATCCCGATAAACGCCGTCACCGCGCTGAGCCACTTAATCACCTCAATCGGCGCCCCTAACGCCAACAAAACAGCCATTCCCAAAACAATACTGACTAGCGAGTCAACAAAATGGAAACGTCCCGTATTTAAAAACCAAAGCTTGGTCACGCTGTGATGAATGGCATGAAAACGCCAGAAAAACTCGATCTCATGGGCAATCCGGTGCGCCCAGTAAAGCGCAAACTCTGCCGCCACAACGCCTAATGCGACTTGCGCCGCCATTGGCCAGTCGCGCGGCCAAAGCCCATACCCCTCATCGCGCACCGTCCCGATCATATCGGCCAGCCCGATCGCCCCGCCGAAAATCAACAAACTCTGCACCGTACCTTTGGATGAGAGCGTATGCAAAATGCTGGCAATATTCTGCCCGTCCGGCTTCAACCATTCCCGCTCGTGCGGCATCCATTGTTCAAGAAAAAACAAAGAGATAATCAAGAAAACGTAAGCAAAGTTAAAGAACAGAACAGGATGATCATTCACAAACCCATAGGCCGTCACCGCCATACAAATCGCAAACAACCCCGGCCACAAAACCCAAGAGAAAATATATTTAAATGCATCCATTTTTTATGAACCACCAAGTACACTAAAATCACCAAGCATTCTTCATGAACCGCGCCGAAGGCGCAATAAATAAATCCCTCCAAATATAGAAAGAGTCTTAAAGAGCCTACGGCGTTTCAATTTGACACGATATCTTGGTGTCCTTGGTGTCTTGGTGGTGAAAAAACGTAGCTTATTTCTGCGCCGCCGCCGCTCGTTTTAAACGGTCATTGATCGCCCGTCCGATTCCCGCATCCGGAACCGCCATCACAGCAATCCCCCGCGCACCGCTTTGATCAAGCGCCTTGAGCATAGCAAATAAATTGGCCGCCGCCTCGTCCAAATCCTGATTCTCGCTCAAATTCATCCGCCAGCCTTCCGGCAAGTCCTTGGCAGCCCCGCCGCCTTTAACGCCCATAAACTTATCCGAACCAAACGCCAAAAGCGCTTCACCAGCCTCCAGATCGACCGCATTGAGCCTCACAGGCAAACGCGGCGCATAATGCTTGAGCAGCAATCCCGGAGATTTCGGCTTATCCGTATCCCCTTGCGCATAAACCACATCAACACCCAAAACCTCGGCCAGTTCTTCCGCATTCACAGCCCCCGGCCTTAAAATTTCCGGCTGCGCGCCGCTTAAATCCAGAACCGTAGATTCCAGCCCCACACGGCACGCCCCCGCTGCCAAAATCAAATCGACCGCCGCCCCCAAAGACTCATGCACATGCGCCGGACTCGTCGGGCTTAAGGTCCCTGATTTGTTCGCGCTCGGTGCCGCCAGCGGCAATCCGCAAGCTTTCAATAAATCCAGAGCCACCGGATGCGCCGGTACACGCACCGCCAGAGTATCCAGACCCGCACTCGCCAATTCCGAAATCGTACAACCTGCCTGCGCTTGCCCGCCGAAGCCTTGGCGAAGACGGGGCAAAATCAGAGTCAGCGGCCCCGGCCAAAAAACATGTGCCGCCGCGCGCGCTAAATCATTCACCTCGACATAATTTTCCGCTGCCGCCAGATCCGGCACATGAATAATCAAGGGGTTAAACGATGGCCGCCCCTTGGCCGCAAAAATCTTCGCCACGGCCTGTCCGTCCAGCGCATTGGCCGCCAGCCCGTACACCGTCTCGGTCGGCATCCCGACCAGCCCGCCGCACTTTAAAATCTCCGCCGCTTCGGAAATGGTTTGTGAATTAACGCTCTTAATCATCGGAAACTAACCGGCCTGCCGTAACTTTTTATGCAAAACTCCGCCCGTTTGCGGCGCGGAAACGCCTGTCACCTCCGGCAAACTGATCGGTAAGCCCAAAAGCGAGCGCACCGCCAGATAGGCAAAACATTCGGCCTCCACCGCATCCCCGTTCCAGCCCAAAGCCTCCACAGGCTGAATACCGGACGATAAAACCTCACCGAGCCTACGCATCAAAGCCGTATTATGCCGCCCGCCGCCGCACGCATACCAGTCCGCACCCCCACCGATCAACGCATCCGCCTTTTCAATCGACCGGACCGTAAATTCCATCAAGCTCGCCAACGCGTCCTCGGCGCCTAAATTTTCCAAATCCTGCGCAATCACACCATCGCTCAAAACGCTCCATTCATTACGGTCAAGAGATTTCGGCGGCGCTTTTTGAAAATATTCATGCCCCAGCCACGCCTCGACCAGTTCCTTTCGCGCCTGCCCGCCCGCAGCCATCGCCCCATCTGCATCATAAGCCTGACCGGTTTTCATGCGCACATAATCATCCATCAACGCATTCCCCGGCCCTGTGTCAAAAGCAAGAATTCCGAAGGAATTCGCAGTCCCTGCGGAAGCAGGGACCTTTGAACGCAATTCGCCATCGGGCGAATTAATAAAAGTCACGTTTGCAACACCGCCTATATTCAAAAACGCCACAGGCCGCCCCAGCTCATGCATCCGCACCCGCGCCCTGTGATAAAGCGGTGCCAGCGGTGCGCCTTGACCGCCTGCACGCATATCCGCGCTGCGAAAATCGTTGATAACCTCCATCCCCGTTTCACGCGAGAGCGCCGCCCCGTCGCCAAGCTGCCACGTAAAACCAGCCCCCGGATCATGCGTAATCGTCTGCCCGTGAAACCCGATCACATCGCCTGTGAAGCCCGATTCCCGCACCGCATCAACATGTACCTGCGTAATCAGAGCTTCAGCCTCGCGCGTTTGCGCACTGGGCTCGCGCGCCCCGAAACATGCGCGCACCTGATCCTGCACGCTCGGATCGTAAAGATGCGCATAAAACCCCAAAGGCCGCACCAGATCGCGCCCATCCGTTTCAATCAGCGCCACATCGACCTCCCCGTCCAAAGACGTGCCCGACATCAAACCAATTGCTCTATAGACTTTTTGCGTATTCATAATTATAAAACTTTCACCATGAGCGCATATAAATCAGAATTTTTAAACATCTTAAACGAACGCGGCTTCATTCACCAGTGTTCTGACTTCGAAGCCCTTGATAGCAAACTTTGCGAAGGCCCGCAAAGCGCCTATATCGGTTTTGATCCTACAGGTCCCAGCCTCCATGTCGGCCACCTCTACACCATCATGATGCTGCACTGGTTCCAGCAATGCGGCCACAAGCCAATCAGCCTGATGGGCGGCGGCACGGCGTTGATCCCCGACCCAACGTTGAAAGACAAGACCCGCCCCTTGCTCACACCGGAAGACATCAACGCTAACATCGAAAGCATCAAATCCGTCTTCTCAAAATTCCTCGATTACAATCCCGACGCCCCCAATAGTTGTATTATGGAAAACAATTACAGTTGGCTATCCGGCTTGGGGTACATAGAATTCCTGCGCGACGTCGGTATGCATTTCACCATCAACCGCATGCTGACTTTCGAAAGCGTCAAAATGCGCCTCGACCGCGAGCTCCCCATGACGTTCATCGAATTCAATTATATGATCCTGCAGGGCTACGACTTCGTCGAACTCCACCGCCGGCACGGCACGATTTTGCAAATGGGAGGGTCCGACCAATGGGGTAATATCATCAACGGTGTCGAACTCGGCCGCAAAATGGAACGCGCCGAACTCTTCGCCCTGACCGCACCGTTGCTCACCACCGCCAGCGGCGCGAAAATGGGTAAAACCGAAGGCGGCGCAGTCTGGCTCAACGCCGATATGACGACGCCTTACGACTACTACCAATATTGGCGAAACGTAGAAGACGCAGACGTCGTACGCCTTCTCAAAGTCTTCACCACCTTGCCGATGGACGAAATCAAAAAACTCGAAGCCCTCGAAGGCGCCGACATCAACGAGGCGAAAAAAGTTCTGGCCTTTGAAGCCACGCGGCTGTGCCATGGCGAACAAGCTGCCCGCGAAGCCGCAGACACCGCGGCTAAAGTCTTCGAACAAGGCGGCATCGGCGAAGACCTCCCCTCCATCACCATCGACACAGCACGCCTACAAAACGGCATCTCTGCGCTTGATCTGTTCGTCGAAACCGGCTTAAGCGAAAGCAAAGGCGAAGCCAAACGCCTGATCAAAGGCGGCGGCGCACGCCTCAACGACCAACCCATTCAAAATACCGATACGATAATTGATACATCGTCCCTCCCTACAGGATTGGATTATATAAAATTATCATCGGGTAAGAAAAAACACGCGCTAATCAAAATAAGAACCTAATTACCTTCAAACAAAATCCGCCGTAAAATCCCCGGCGTTAAAACAGACAACGGATTGACCGATGTCTTCGGCTCCGCCGCCGGTCCCTTCATCGTGTAGGTTGCCGCGATCAGCGCCCCCGTCCCCCCGGTCAGAATATCACCCACCAGCGGAATAGACCCGATCGCTTTATTCACGCCCGAAAGCGGAATAATCGTCCCCGCCACATCCAGCGTATGCGCCGCATTATCAAACGTCCCGTCAAAAGTCAGCCCCAAAGAATTCCCCGACGTGCGCCCGTTTTTAAGCATCAGCAAAGATCCGCGAGAGCGATAAAGCCAGTCAAAATCCGCTTCCATCTTGCTAAACGACAAGCCCTCGTTATTCAAAAGCGAAGCCACACCGGGCAAGCTCATAGCCCCCAACAATTTCGCCAGCGCTGGCGCATCGACGACTTTGAAATTGCTGATCTCGGCCTTGCCCACCAAATTCCGGTCCCGCAAGCTGCGCGTCGGCTCACCGTAAATCACCAGCTTACCGCCCTGCATCCCTTTATACAGATCGAACGCCTTAAGCGCCGCCCCCGCATCATCGGCTTCCAGCCTGAACACGCGTTTGCCCGACCCGTCCGGCTTATAGCGCAAATAAAGATCGCCCCTGCCTGCAATCCCGTCCAGTTCAAGCTGGTTAAAATCACCCTTACCGTCAATATCGGCATAAAGCTTGCCGTATTGTACAGCTTGCCCATCCGCCGTGCGCATCTTATCCACTGACACAGACACCTGCATCGGCGGCGCTGTATAGGGCTTGTCCGGTTCGTCATCATCATTCAAAAACGGCCGCAAATCCAAAAACGCGCCCTTAAGCACCAGCTTCACCAGATCATTACCCATGATCTCGAATTCAACCCCGGCCACCGTCTCGCCAAGACTAAAACGGCTGATATTTCCACCCGCCAGCTCCGTATTCGCGCCCGAACCGCGAAAAGCCAGAGCGGAATTCTCCAGCGTCAAGCCCGGCGCACTCCCCGTAAGCCATTGAATCTCTTTCAAAATCCCGTCTCGCAAAACCGCCGTTAATTGTGCAGAAGCCTTCGCGCCCGGCTTCTTCTCGTAATCAAACGGATCAATAAACAAACGCGCGCCGCTTAAATCAGCCTTCACCTTGGCCTCAGAGCCGCCGCCGGTATAGGTCACATAATTCACATCAGCCCAAACAGGCCCACTCAGAAAACTACTAAGATCAATCCCCAGCCGCCGGCGCAAATCATCATCCACGCTCAAAGTCGCCGTAACCTTGCTCGAATAAGGAGCGTCTTTACTCACCAAATACTCACGATAATCGAGATTGCTCTCGCGCCCAGCCAATTGCGCCTTCCCGCTGACATGTAACTGATTATCCTTAACGCTCAACGTCAAAGGCCCGCCGCGTAACTCTTCGTTCTTCAAAACCTTGGGCAACACTACATCACTTAACGTTCCCTGAACCCCGACTTTCACATCCTCGATCTTTACATGCGGCACGGTCGGAAATTGAACATTCACTGCCAGATCGGCTTGACCTTGCGTATTGGCCACATCAAAATCCGGCTTCGCACCAATCGGCTCGTCGGCCACATAACGCAAGGCCGAGCGCAAAGGCCCGTTCAACTTCACATGAATATCGGCCTTACCTTTCCCTTCACGGATAATATCAATAAATTCAAGCTCCGCGCCCGTCACCTGCATATCCAGAAGCTGCGCTTTTTCGATATCGACCGTAAGTTTTTCAGCGTTCAGATCAAAGACCCCCTTCCCCTTGGCCTGCTTCACCGCAGATAAAGGCGAGCGGTAATCCACGCTCATATCTTCAAAATCAAACCCGGCAACCAGATTGACGAGATCGCCGCTCCACCCCTCTTCGCCAACGCCGCTCCCTTCATCTTCATCTTCCTCGCCCACTTCACTTTTCTCGACAGGCGCAACTTTCTCTAAAACCAGATCCCCTTGCGCATACACATTGGAAAACACGCCATCGGAAAGCTTGTGAACAATCCACTCCTCGCTGTTATCACCTTTGAGAGCCGCCGGCCACAAAGGCCCGATAAGACCCTGCGGCAAATGCGCAATCGACAGGCGCACAGGCCCCTTGACGCTTTGCCCCAAATCAATCTTCAAATCCCCTTCGGCTTCAACGCTCACGCCCTTGGCTGTAACCTGAAGTTTATTCAGTTGCAAAGCACTGCTCTCGGCATCATATTTGGCCGTCAGCCCTAAGGCCGAGAACGGAAAAGGCTCCGGCGACAAATCGGCAATATTCAAAACCCCTTCATCACAAAGAACAGCCAAATCAGCGCTCTGCACATTCAAATCCGAATCCAAAACCGCATTCAGACGCGCATCCAGCCCCACATCCTGATCCTTTAAAATCGCCAGATCTGGTATTTTATCCGCCAGCGCCGAAAGCTTAAAATCTTCCGTCACCAGCTTCGCATGCACCTGCTTGGTCTTGCGGTTAAGCACCATTTCACCGCCGAGTTTGGAATCTCCGGCCATCGGCAAAGCTATATCAAACTCGGCGCGCAGCCCCTCCGCGACCTTCGAAAACAGCAAATGGCTTTTAGGAAACCGCCAGGACATCCCGAGCAACTGGTCATCAATCAACAATTCGGCATTTTGAATTTCAAACCAGCGCAAATAAGCCAGAGGAGAAGAAGAAACATTGGACGCATCTGCGCTCACCAGCGCAAGAACCCGCTCGACAATACTGCCCTCCTCAGGCATCTCCTCGGCCACATCCTTCTCAAGTTCTTCCTCCAGCAAACCAATGTCAAAGCTGTTATCCTGATGACGAACCATATGCAAAGAGGGTTTCAAAAGAACCAGCGAAACAGGCTTGATCCGTCCAAAAATAAGAGCCGCTTTATTCAACCCCAAAGCCGCATGGTCCACCGAAACAACTGTCTGGCCCTTCGGCCCTAAAACCCTAGCCTTTTCAAGCTCCAGATAAAGAGGCCCGCGCACATCCGGCCAACTGAGAACAACCTTGTCCATCTGCGCGCTGATGCCGCGCTGCGGATCACGTAAAGCCTCTTCGATAGCGGGGCGCGCAAACTCAACGTCCAAAGGCGCCTGCGTCAACCGCAGCACCAAAGCCCCACCGGCCAAAATGACAACCGCAATCAACACCATAACGACTTCGAAAAAAACGAATGCACTGCGACGACCAAATGTTTTCCAGTTAAACGGCAAAATAAAAAATCCCGAAAAGATTGACTTGAGAAGAGTTAATACCCATTTTCTTATACATATAGCGCAAAAAGAGGAATCCCGTCTATGACTGAACACAAGAATACTGAATTAAAAATCGGAGATGCCGCACCGGACTTCACCCTCCTAACCGATGGGGACGGACGGATCACCCTGTCAGACCTGCGCGGCCAAAAAGTTGTTCTCTATTTCTACCCCAAAGACGACACCCCGGGCTGCACCAAAGAAGCCTGCGCTTTCAAAGACAACCTCAGCGCCCTGCAAAGTCTAAACGCCGCGGTCATCGGAATCTCGAAATGCTCTGTAGCCAAACACGACAAATTCAAAGCCAAATACGACCTGAACTTCCCGCTGGCCTCCGATGAAAATGGCGATGTCTGCGAACGCTATGACACATGGGTCGAAAAAAGCATGTATGGCCGCCAATATATGGGCATTGATCGCTCGACCTTCCTCATCGACGAAAACGGCAAAATTGCGCAGATCTGGCGCAAGGTTAAAGTCGACGGCCACATTGATGAGGTCAAAAACGCTCTTGAGGCCCTCGCTAAAGCCGCTTAAAGCTTAAAATCTACGATCAAAGGAACATGATCCGAAGGCTTTTCCCAGTTCCGCGCCGCCGTTAAAATCTCGTGCCCGCGCAAAGCCTCGGCCAAAGGCGGGCTCACCCACACATGATCCAGCCTGCGCCCGCGATTTGATTTTTCCCAGTCTTTATTCCGGTAAGACCACCACGTATAGCACTTCTCGTCCTCCGGCACGAAATGCCGCGACACATCCACCCAATCCAAAGAGCCTTTCATCTTCGCCAGACGCTCCGTTTCCGGCGGCGTATGCGAAACCACACCCAAGAGCTGCTTATGCGACCACACGTCGTGCTCGCCCGGCGCAATGTTAAAGTCCCCCACCGCAATCACCTTTTGATCCGGCGTGTATTGATCGGCAAACCAGCGCGTCATCTCGTCAACAAAATTCAGCTTATGCGCAAACTTATCATTCACCTCCGGGTCCGGCTCGTCCCCGCCAGCCGGAATATACAGATTATGCAGCTCTGTACCATCCGGCAATGTCACCGCAATATGACGGCAATCCTGCCGCCCCACCCGATGATATATATCGCTTGCCTCAAACGGGATTTTTGAAAGGATCGCCAACCCGTTATAGCTTTTCATCCCGTGAATATGGATGTGCTCATACCCTGCCGCCTGAAAGGCTTCATGCGGAAAATGCTCGTCCGGACATTTGGTTTCCTGCAAACACAAAATATCGGGCTGTTTTTGCTCCAACAGCCTCAACACAATCGGTAACCGCAGCCGCACCGAATTGATATTCCAGGTAATCAGACGCAAAGCTTCCCTTCTCTTTTAAAATTCCACTTCCGCGCACTTTAGAGCAAACAGCGTTTAAATGTGGCTAGGAAAATAAGGCACAGCGTATAAAATAATACGTAAGCCGAAATTTGACTCCGCCACATTCGAACGATGGCAGCTCTAAAACGGCAGTTTCATGCCCGCAGGCAACCCCATCCCGCCCATCATACCTTCGGTTTCGGACTTGGTCTTGGCCTCTTTCGCATCCGAAGCATTATTCACCGCCGCGACAATCAAATCCTCCAGCGTTTCCTTGTCCTTCGCATCAATAACAGACGGATCAATCGAAATAGCCTTCAAATCGCCGCTGCACGCCATCGTCACCTTAACCATGCCGCCGCCGGACTCGCCTTCGACGAGGATATCTTTCAGCTTTTCCTGCAACTCCTGTAACTTGAACTGCATCTGCTGTGCCTGTTGCATCATATCCTTAAAGTTAAACATCGCTACTCCTCTTCTACGCGTTCAATCCCAATCACTTCAGCTTGCGGAAAGACGCGCAGGACCTCGCGCATCACCGGCATATCCTTTATAGCCTCCAGTTCGGCTTCCTCGGCTGCCCGGGCCTGCTGTGCCAAAGTCGGCTGCCCCGGCGTGCTCACAACGCTCACCATCCAGCGCACGCCCATAATCCGGCTCAAAGCTGCGCCCAGATCCGGCGCCATTTTCGGCGGCGCGGCCTCATCAGGACAAATATCCAGCCGCCCACCGCTTTCCAACACATCAAGTTTCACCAGATGCGCAAACTGGTAAACCTGCGAAGCCAGCAACATCTCGTTTCCTTGCTCCAAAGCCATAACGACATCTTCCAGCGTTCTGATCTGCACCAAAGGCGCAACCTCATCCTCCAGATCAGGAACAATCGCCAGCGCCGGACGCCCGCCTTGTGCGGTTACACCGCCATGCCCGCCACTACGCCCGGACATCACAGGCCCTGCCGGAGAAGAAGCCACAACGCTTTCGCCGCCACCGGCAAGCGCTCCATGACCCGATTGACCGCCTCTCGATGGTCCACCACCAGAAGGACTACCGCCGCTCTGCTCATCCATCCGCTTGAGCAAATCCGCCGGATCCGGTAAATCCGCCGCATAAGCCAGACGCAGCACCAGCATTTCCAGCGCCGCTTGCGGGTTTGGGGCCATCTGTACCTCGCTCAAACCTTTAAGCAAGATCTGCCAGCTTTTCCCCAGCGTCGGCATAGAGAGCATACCGGCCATCTGCGCCGCGCGCTTAACCTCGTCTTCGGTCATAGCCTGCTTGTTGTCCTTGGCCTCGGGCACCGCGCGCAGCTTGGTCAGCGTATGCACCAGATCCAGCAAATCCTGCACCATCGCCAGCGGATCAGCCCCGCTCTTGTACAATTCTTCCAACAATGCCATCGCCTCGGGCATCTGCCCGCTCAAAGCATGCTCCAGCAAATCCAAAGAACGCGCCCGGTCCGCCAACCCGAGCATCCCCTCGACTTGGCCTTCGGTAATTTTATCCCCCAGCGCCATCGCCTGATCAAGAATACTCAAGCCGTCCCGCACAGACCCATCCGCTGCGCGCGCAATCAGCGAAATCGCAGATGCCTCGGCCTCAATGCCTTCTTTTTCGCAAATACCGGAAAAATGCTTCGACAGCGTCTCCACATCAACACGCCGCAGATCAAAACGCTGGCAACGCGAAAGCACCGTCACCGGCACTTTACGGATTTCCGTCGTCGCAAAAATAAACTTCACATGCTCCGGCGGCTCCTCCAGCGTCTTCAAAAGCGCGTTAAACGCGTTTTTCGACAGCATGTGCACCTCGTCGATGACATAGACCTTGTAGCGCGCTTCGGTCGGCGCATAACGCACCCCGTCTAGAATTTCGCGGATATCCTCCACGCCGGTGCGGCTGGCCGCATCCATCTCGATCACATCCGGATGCCGGTCTTCGGAAATCGCGCGGCACAAAGAACAATCATCCGTCGGCCCCACCGTCGGCCCGGCTTGACCATCCGGCCCTTTATAGTTCAGCGCCTTGGCAATAATCCGCGCCGTCGTCGTCTTCCCGACCCCGCGCACGCCGGTCAGCATAAACGCATGCGCAATCCGTCCGCTCTCGATCGCATTCTTCAGCGTGCGCACCAGCGCATCCTGACCGATCAACTCGTCAAAATTCTGCGGACGGTATTTACGCGCCAGAACACGGTAGGGCGTAGCTTGGGAGATTTTTTCTTCAGACATAATCATTTTGTACGGCGATTCCCGCCAAAGAGCAAGGAACCCCGTCAAACAAATTCATTTTCTGACAAGGAATGAGGAGCGTAGGCGTAGAAGACATACGGTAGCGACGAATGACGATGTCAGAAGATAAATTTGGCAGACGAAGGAAGCCGGACACGACCCGGAAAAACTCGTTACGGCTGCTGGCTTTCGCCCCTGACCGGGTTGGCGAGGCTGCCGCCCGCGCCGACTTCCCACGCCAAGCTATAAAGCCCTAACGAAAAAAATGCAAAGAAAAAAACCTAGAAGTCGCTGCACCGTCCGTTAACGTCCCAATCCCCGTAACGCGTCGGCTCTTTAAGCCCCTGATCGGCAAAACCGCCGATTTCCTTTTCCATAGGCTTCTCAACGTCTGGATGAGGATTTTTCGCTTTTTTCTGTTGCTTCGGACTTGGTTTTTGATCGCTCATATTCCATGATGTAGTGCAGATTAAACGATTTGAAAAGTCAAAATATGAGCAAAAACATTCCCGAAGACCTAAAGGATTACCGGCAGCAAATTGACGCCATTGATCAGGAATTGATCACCCTTTTGGCGCGCCGCTATGAAATCGTCCGTGCCGTCGGCGCGCTTAAAGCCCGTGAGAACCTCTCCGTTATCCAGCATGAACGCGCAGAACACGTCAAACAAAAAGCTTGCGAATTAGCCTCACAAAAAGGCCTAAGCCCGGACCTGGTACGAAAAATTTACGAAACCATGATTGATTACGCTCATGAACTCGAACATGAAATCATTGAAAACACCCACAGGCAGGCTTAAACCTTAGAATATGACCCAAGCCCCTCCACAGACAGAAACAACACCGCCACCGCAAGACGGAATGGCGGCCCGCGCCTGCGCTTTGGAAATCCTCGACCAGGTCATCACCCGCAAACAAGCCCTCGATCACACACTTGAACAAACACGCAGCCTCAAAAGCCTTGAGCCGCGCGACCGCGCGCTAGTGCGCATGTTGGTCGCCACAACCCTGCGCCGTTTAGGCCAGATCGACGCCCTGATCGAAAAAGCCGTCGAAAAAGCTGTTCCGGAAAATCCGGCTCTGCGTAACATCCTGCGTTTGGGCGTCACGCAAATCATCTTTATGGACATCCCCGACCACGCCGCCGTCGATACCACCGTGACACTGGCCGAGCGCGGCAGCATGGAGAAACAAAAAGCCTTTGTAAACGGCGTCCTGCGCACCATCACCCGCACAGGCCGCGAATGGCTATCCCTGCAAGACGAAGTGCGCCTGAACACACCCGAATGGCTCTTAAAGCTCTGGATCGACGACTACGGCCTGCGCACAGCCGCCGATATCGCCAAAGCCAACCTCTCCGAAGCCCCGCTGGATATTACTATTAAGGACCCGGAATCGGTTAATTTCTGGGCCAGCAACTTCAAAGCCACACAAATGACCACCGGAACTCTGCGCAAAATCTCCGGCGGCGCGGTACAAGACCTACCCGGTTTCGAAGGTGGCCACTGGTGGGTGCAAGACGCCTCCGCCGCTATCCCCGCGCGCCTGATGGGCGATATCAAGGATCAGCATGTCGTGGATTTGTGCGCCGCGCCGGGCGGAAAAACCCTGCAACTGGCGTCTAGAGGCGCCTTTGTCACCGCGATCGACCGCTCCACAGCCCGCCTCAAACGCCTTCAGCAAAATATAGAGCGCACCGGCCTGCAAAAACGCGTCAACATTCTGGCCGCCGATGCCGCCACGTGGAAAACAGCGGACCCCCTGCCCTACATCCTGCTGGACGCACCCTGCAGCGCCACCGGCACCATCCGCCGTCACCCGGACGTCCCGCACCTCAAAACCCCACAAGACATCACGCACCTCAGCCGCGTCCAGAGTGAAATCCTCGCCCACGCCTTTGAACTGCTCATGCCCGGCGGCATCCTGATCTATTGCACCTGCTCGCTACAAAAAACAGAAGGCGAAATACAAATCGAAAACCTGCTGCAAAGCCGCCCCAATGCCCAGCGCCTGCCCATCACAAAAGAAGAACTCGGCGGCTTCGACGAAGCCCTCACCGAAGACGGTGATTTGCGCATTCTCCCCTTCCACCAAGCCGCTCTGGGCGGCATGGATGGCT
Organism: Alphaproteobacteria bacterium; assembly: GCA_020443075.1. Classification (GTDB taxonomy): domain Bacteria; phylum Pseudomonadota; class Alphaproteobacteria; order Micavibrionales; family Micavibrionaceae; genus TMED27. The sequence continues at coordinate 4,728 of JAGRIU010000049.1, read as the reverse complement.
TCTACATCGCCCGCCTGACGAAAACAGCCTGAAACCACAGGTTTTATTTCAAAAATACCCGTAAAAAATTGACTCCAAAAGCAAATCAGACTCTGGCGCAGGCGAATCATATTTGCTAGAATCAAAAACAACGTTTTCAAACGCCAGAACTCAAAAAGAATACGAAAGTATGTCCCAGCAACCTGTCCGCATTGCCCCGTCTATCCTCTCCGCCGATTTTTCCCGCCTCGGCGAAGAAGTCGCCGCCATCGACAAGGCCGGAGCAGACTACATCCATATCGACGTCATGGACGGCCATTTTGTCCCCAATCTAACCTTCGGGCCGCCCGTTATAAAATCAATACGAAACGTATCGAATAAAATATTTGATGTCCACCTGATGATTGCTCCGGTCGATCCGCTCATCGAAGATTTTGTCAAAGCCGGCGCCAACATCATCACCGCCCATGTCGAGGCCGGTCCGCACCTGCACCGCACACTGCAAACCATTAAATCCCACGGCATCAAGGCCGGCGTTTCGCTGAACCCCGCCACACCGATCGAAAGCATCCGCCAGGTCATAGACATGCTGGACCTCATTTTGATAATGACGGTCAACCCCGGCTTCGGCGGCCAGAGCTTCATTCCTCTGCTGGATAAAATCAGGGACGCCCGCGCCATGATCGATGCCAGCGGACGCACAATAGATTTGGAAATTGACGGCGGCATCAACCCGCAAACGGCCAAAGACTGTATCAACGCAGGCGCAGACCTTCTGGTCGCCGGCACAGCCGTCTTCAAAGACGGCCCCGAGCACTACGCCCGCAACATTCAGGCCCTGCGCGGATAACAAGACCAGACGTTGAAAAACGCCGCCCGTCAAACCATATAATTTTACAGATCGAAACGTTCTGTTTAGGTCGAAATAGCAAGAGATATTACTATGCCCGTTCATTTTCTGAACACGCTCCGCCACCGCGCCAGTCAAATGACATACAACAGTGCCCTGTACAACTGGAGCCTGAACGCGCCCGCGCCCGACCGCATGATCGTGCGCCCGGTCGACCCGTGGCCGGGCAACCCCGAAGCCGGATTAGCTCTGTGCGAAGGCGTTATGCCCGGCAGCTATACGATTGGCAGTCTGCACGGTTTCGGCTGGCTACGCGACCTGCGCGCCTACGCCCATCAAAAAGGCGCCCAAAGCCACATCGCCCGCACACAAGCCCGCGGCATGATCCGCCAATGGATTCATGAGAACGCCCGCTGGAATGCCCAAAGCTGGGAACCGGGCCTTCTCGGCCAACGCATTGCCCTGTGGATCAGCACATATGATTTTTTCGCAGACTGCCCGCAGGAAACGCAGCAAGAAAACAACGCTTTTCAGGATCTATTCTTCGACAGCCTGTGCAAACAAGCGTGTCACCTCTCCCGGGCCCTAACACCGGCAACAGACAATAAACTCTACGGCCTGAGCGCCCTACGCGCCGCCAAAGGCCTCTTATACGCCGGATTGGCTTTTGAGGGCCGCGAAAGCTGGATAGAACAAGCCCTCACCCGTTTGTATAACGAAATCGACGCCCAGATAGCCGGCGACGGCTCTCACAAATCCCGCAGCCCCGCAAACCTCCTCAAAGCCTTGCAATTATTGATCGATATCCGCATGGCCCTGAGCGCAGGCGGATACCCCACACCGGAAAAACTCCAGCACGCCATAGACCGCACCGGTCACGCCCTGCAATTCTTCCGCTATCACGACAAAAAACTGGCTGTGTTCAATGGTGCGCAAGAAGGCAACGCCGACCTCATTGAATCCATCCTCACACAAGCCGGGATACGCGGCAAAGGGCTAATGCGCCTGCCCTCAACAGGCTTTGAAAAGATATCCATGGGACGCACCACCATCGTCATGGATTGTGGCAAAGCCCCGCTCCGCCCCTACGATATCCAAGCCCATGCCGCTCCGCTGGCTTTTGAAATGTGTTATGGCCGTGAACGCCTCTTTGTCAATTGCGGAACGCACCCCTCAGACCCTGAATGGCAAAGCGCTCTACGCGCCACAGCCGCCCATAACACCCTGAGCCTCGACCACAGAAATGCCTTTGAAATCCGCGAAGACGGACATTTCTCGCGCAAATCCGAAAAAACCTCAGCTCTGCGCGAGGAAACCAAAAACGCCATTCTGCTCGAAGCTAGCCATGACGGCTACGAACCCATCAACGGCATGACCCATCGCCGCCGCTTATATCTTGCCGAAAACGGCGATGACCTGCGCGGAGAAGACACCCTGACCAGCGTTATAGATCCCGCCCGCCCCATAGACATTACTCTGCGCTTCCACCTGCATCCGCGCGTCATGGTTTCCCTGATCCGCGACGGACAGGAAGCACTGCTCCGCTTGCCCGGCGGCACGGGCTGGCGCTTCCAGCTTTCCGCGGGACTACTCTCACTGGAAAACAGCATCTATCTCGGCAACGGCACAGAAGCCCGAAAAACCAAGCAACTGGTCATTCGCGGTCAAACCCAAAGCAAAAAATCCAAAATCCTCTGGGCCCTGCAAAAAGAGGGATAAAGAGGGATAAAACAATCAAATAAGCACAAACATGATCCCAAGTACGGCTAAAACACCTACGAAACACGCTGAATTCGACAAAGACCTCCTCTTGCGAATCGAAAATATGATCCGCAGCTTTCAGAAAATAGTCAAAGACGCCGAAGGGCAGGAAAACGAAGAAGCCCTCGTCTACGGACTGCGCGCCATTGTCTATCTGGCCAGCATGATCCTGCACAAACGTGATATTTTCGATATCGAACCCTGGCACGTCATCTCCGCCCACGCGCCTCTGGCCTGCCCCGGAGAAATGCTCCTGCGCCTCAAAGACTACAAAGGTCGCCCCATGCCGCCCTACCCGGCCATCATGGCCTTTTATAATCATGGCTACACCGCCGAAATCGATTGTATCTTGTTTCTCGCCGCTCTCGATCAGTTCATCCGCAACGATGAAAAACAAGTCTCCATCAATATTTCCGCCCGCTCCCTGCGCGATCCGGATTTTGTCAAAACCACACTGGAGCGCCTCGAACACACGCCGTTAGCACCGGATGAAAAAATCATCATCGAAATCCACGAAAGCACGCCGCACCTGTCCCTAAGCAAAAAAGTCCTCGCCCTCTATAAAAATTTAGGGATCAGTTTCGCCATCGATGATGTGGGGCTAAACATGAACGATGTCATGCGTCTGGCGGAATTTGAAGGGCTGGCGGAATTTGTCAAAATAGACCGCCACGTCATCTGCTCCCCCAAAGAACAAGACCCGTCACCGCTCCAGCGCGTCACCTCGCTCGTTTCAACTCTCATGCCCGGCGCCGTCATGATCGCCGAAGGCATCCAAAATACGCAACACGCCTTGGAAATCAAACAGCAACACCCGTCCATCCTTTACGCTCAAGGGCTCTACCTTCCCAAAGATCGCAAAACCTTTGCTCTGGATTTCCACAATCTCGGCATCAACAAACAAGCGGATTAAATGATAAAATCAAAAACAAAAGAAACCATCGAAGGGATTGTCATTTAAAACCGTTCAATGTTAAACTCGAACAAAGTCACAGGAACGCAGAAAACTAACGGATGTCAAAAAAATCATTAAAATTAGCCATTGCTCTTTTGGTCTTAGCCGCCATTTTTAAAATTCCGGTTGCTTATGCAGGAGAACCCCGCCTGATGGCCACTTACGGCGACTGGGAAGCCTACGTCTTCACGGAAAACGGCCATAAAGTCTGTTACATGTCTAGCCAGCCGAAGAAAAAACAGGGCAACTATACAAAGCGCGGCGAACCCTTCGCATTGATCACGCATCGCCCCGCCAACAACACCCGCGACGTTTTTAGCTACATCACAGGCTACACATACAAGTCGGAATCAAAAGCAACAGTAAATATTGACGACCAGGAATTCGCTCTCTTTACACAAGACGATACCGCCTGGGCCCCCAGTGCAGATATTGATAAAAAACTGGCCCAAGCAATTAGAAACGGCAAGGAAATGGTGATCACGGGCACATCGTCCCGCGGCACAGATACAAAAGACACCATAAGCTTAAAAGGCTCTGGCAAAGCTTATGAAAAAATCTCGGAGGAGTGTCGCTGACCTGCGCACTCTATTTTTTGTAAAAACACGGTAAAAACTTTCTTTAAAAGACTTACACGGAAAAATTAAACACTTATCCAAAAGTCTTTTAAGCGTGCAAAACTATAAAAACTTGAAAAAAAATAACAGACTATGCTATTCAAAAAGCTATGGAATACATCGAAAAGCTTGATCTCGCACGATAACGTCAGAAAGACGTTCATGGCGCTTGGAGCTTTTTATGGGGTTTTGGAGTACTGCTTGAAGCATTTAATACAATCGCTCAAAAAAAATCTTGCACCGCATCGGCTAATTCCTATTCGCCGGCGCTACATTATGACCCGCGCCAATAAACCGCGCCTGAGGTATGTTGCGATGGGCGTAGCCTGCTGTATGGCCTTTGCCACCGCAACGCTCAGCACACAGGCCTCTTTGGCCATCCCCTTGCTGGACGGACAAAAATTCACAAAAAAAGCACCCCACAAAACATTAATGGCCAAGGCTGAAACGATGCCTTTGTTGCCTCCTCAGGCAACGCCGCCGCAAATTTCAGGCGGTATACACCGCGCCTCGGCTCTGATTAAAAAACCGGCTATCCCGAAATTTAAGGAAATCAAAATTCAAGA
>JAGRIU010000048.1 GCA_020443075.1 Alphaproteobacteria bacterium | reverse complement strand
TTCGTTTTGAGCCGAGCTAGGCTGACAGCTCGAGGCCTAAGCCTTAAATCAACTCAAAACAAAAAACAAACACAATGGCCAAGACGGAATAACATTCGGCACCGAGAAAGACAAAACAGATAACATACTCATTCAAAATAATATATTCATTCTGGGCCAACGCCATAGCTGTATCGAAATCGCCCGTATCTGCCAAAGCATTCATCACCTGATGACTAAGCAAATGGCGCCGGGCAATGGCCTGCCAATATTCTGAGGATTTGGATTTAATGATCTCCATCAAATCAAGGTCGCTCAATACCAAACTGCGCTCTAATATCGGCCGGGCAATATCAATTTCGTCCTTCGCCAAATGTACAACCAGCGGCAACGGCACATTCTCCATCGCCGCCAAACGCACGGCCAAAGCCTGCCGGAAATCCTGCTCGGCCTGACGAAGAAGTGCAATCATCACATCGGCCACAAGCTCTTGTTCGCGCGAAGATAACCTCACATCCAAAAGCTCGAAAATAGCATCGCTAAGCTCGGTTTTCAGGACATCCTTTTTATCCTGGCCGAGGCCAAGCAAACGGCGCGACTCATACAAACGCATAAGCAGCGGCTTCACTTTCGATTGCTGATCTAAAAACTCTAGATCCATATTCCCCCAGCTCACTCAAGTCTTATAAACAAGGCCCGTTGCAGGCTCGTCTATTTATTATTAATGTCCCCCACGCACGTCCAAGAGATTGATTGACAAAGAAAAAACTCTTATCAAAATGACAAAATCCCCCGTCATGCGCATAGTGCTTAACGCACTTTTACACCTGCCATAATATGCGAAAAAAATAACTAAATCGTTAAAAAAACGACATTTCTTCAACAAAATATAAAACATTTGAAGCCACCACAAAACATCCCTATACTGTTTCTTAACCGTTTTACGGTATGCTAAAGACTGGGTTTATGTAATTTATCGACCTTTTAACCGGGGAAAACAACCATGGCAGGACCACTCGCAGGTCTGGGATACCAGCAAAGCACAGTTTCAACGCAGCTCCAGTCCACACAAAACAACCAGCAAAGCGTACGTGGACGCGAAGATGCGCTTCAGGAACAACAGGAAAACCGTGTCAAAACGCAAAATGCGGCTCCTGTCGCGCAAACGCAGCGCTCCGATACGGATGATCTGAACACGCGCGCCCAGGAACAAAACAACGCGCAAGACGTCCTCGCCCAGCAAAAAGAAGCCCAGCGCGGCTCTTTGGTCGATATTACGGTTTAAAAACACTCAAAAAATGAAAAAACGACAAGGCGCTTGATCAAAGCGCCTTTTTTATGGACTCTAAAACTACTGAAAAGCCGCTTCGTTAAAACTGCGCAATTTCCGGCTATGCAGCTTCTCCGGTGAATACTCGCGCAATTTCTCCATCGTCCGGATACCGATCAGCAAATGCTGATCAATGCGCTCGCGGTAGAATGTATCCGCCATCCCCGGCAATTTAAGCTGCCCGTGCAAAGGCTTATCCGAAACACATAGTAGAGTCCCGTAAGGCACGCGAAAACGAAACCCGTTCGCCGCAATCGTCCCTGATTCCATATCCATCGCAATCGCCCGGCTTTGACTCAAACGCTGGTTCTGTTGCACAGCTGAACAAAGCTCCCAGTTCCGGTCATCCGTCGTCGCCACCGTCCCTGTACGCATCACCTTTTTCAGATCATAACCCGCCTCGCCCGTCACCTCTTCCACGGCCGACTCAAGCGCCATCTGGATCTCGGCCAGCGCCGGAATCGGAATACTCAACGGCAAATGATCGTCCAGCACATGATCCTCACGCAAATACCCGTGCGCCAGCACATAGTCGCCAAGCTGCTGCGAATTACGCAGACCCGCACAATGCCCCAGCATCAACCACGCATGCGGGCGCAAAACCGCGATATGATCGGTAATCGTCTTCGCATTCGACGGCCCGACGCCGATATTCACCATCGTAATGCCTTTGCCGTCCTCACGCATCAGATGATAAGCCGGCATCTGCGGCAGCCGCCCTTTCGGGTCCGGCCCTTCAAAGCGTGTATAACCGTCTTTCCCGGCCTTTTTCCGCCCGATCTTGATGAATTCGTCAATATAGAACTGGTAGTTGGTAAAAATGATGTAATGTTGAAAAAATTCCGCCGGCATCCCACAATAATGCTTCAGCCGCTGCAAACTCAAATCCACGCGCGGCGCGGTAAACAACGATAAAGGCTCATCCTGCCCCGGCCCCGGCACATAGGTCGAATTGGCAATTTCGTCATCCATAATATCCAGATTGGGCACATCGAAAATATCCGGCAAATCCTTAAGCTGATCGCCCGTCAAATCCCCTTCCAGATGAAACGACTCGCCCAGCGCAAAATGAATAGGAATAGGCGTCTCGCTCACCCCGACCTCGATCGGGACATCATGGTTTTTAATCAGCAACCTGAATTGCTCGTGATAATATTTTCTAAAAATATCCGGCCGCGTCAGCGTCGTCGAATACGTCCCGGGCCGCGGCGCAAACCCGTAAGACAACCGCGTATCCGAACGCCGCGCCAGCCGTGTAAATACCCGCGCATACGGGTAAAACGCGCGAATACGCCCGCCGGAAGCCACTTTGGAACCGTTTTTGACAAAATCCTTAAAAGCCTCCCGCAAGAAAGAAAGCTGCTGATCATAAATAGCCATCACAGCATCCAGAGCTTCGTCCGGCGTTTCAAAGGATTGGGATTTAAAATTATCGAGAACCTTGACCATACGAACCATTATCGCCTATTTTCTATTAATTTTCAATTACCTAGACTGCGTCCCAAAGCACATTTTAAACCGAGCACGCCCTTAAAACTAAGGCTCAGGAGACGTTCCCTTAAAGAGAGCCGCTGTTTCATCCATACAAATAAGATTGAAGTGTCCTGCCCCAAGCTTCAAATCACTCCACTTGGGCACATTAACGTCAAAAACAGCAAAACCCGCAAAAGACATAAGAATACAAGGATTATAGTTTTCAGGAGCTAAAGCTCGCACAATTTTAGGCCCTACATTGCTATGGGTAACAAGACAAACAGCATTCCACTCATCATTTAACGCACGTAGCCCGGAAAGCGCATCAGATTGCTGACCAGGTCCAAGCCAATCTCTTGTTTCTAAAACAGAAGGTGGGGTTTTAAAACAATCCCTCAACGCCTCTGCCGCGAATGTCGTTCTAGTAAAGTGAGAGTGCAAAACAGCATCCGCACGCCCAACATACTGCATAATCTGCAGTGCCGAGGATTGAATTTGCTGCGTTGCTAAAGCAGGACGATCAGGGTCGCCGTGACGCATAAACACAAGCTGCTTCAAAGAAGCATCACTCACCCTCAACACCCATCAACGCACGGGCATATTCCGCCGGATGAAAGGGCTGCATATCCTCGGCCGCCTCGCCGATCCCCACGGCGTAAACCGGCAAGCCGAACTGATCGGCCAGACCGACCAGAACACCGCCCTTGGCGCTGCCATCAAGCTTCGTCACCACCAGACCGTTCACATCGACCATATCCTTAAAGGTCTCGACCTGCGAAAATGCATTCTGCCCCGTCGTCGCATCCAGAACCAGAACGGTTTGATGAGGCAAGTTCTCATCCTGTTTTTTCAGCACGCGAACGATTTTCGCCAGTTCTTCCATCAAATTGGCTTTATTCTGCAAACGCCCGGCCGTATCGATCAACAACACATCCACACCATCGGCCTTGGCCTTCTCGTAAGCTTCAAACGCCACAGAGGCCGCATCCGCCCCGACATCCTTGGCCATAAAAGACGCTCCGGCCCGCTTGGCCCAGACTTCGAGTTGCTCGATCGCCGCCGCGCGGAACGTATCCCCGGCCGCAATCATCACCTTTTTATGCTCGGCTCGCGCCAGCGTATAAGCCAGCTTGCCGATCGTCGTCGTTTTCCCGGCACCGTTCACCCCGCACACCAGCAAAACAAAAGGCCCGTTTGCAGGCTTTTCAATCGCCAAAGCACCCGCCACCGGCTCGAGAATATGCGCAATCGTTTCGGCCAGCGCCCCACGCACCTCTTCTTCGCTCACATCCTTGCCAAAACGGTCCTTTGAAAACGCCTCGACAACGCTCGCCGCCGTTTTTGGACCCAAATCCGCCTCGATCAAAACCTCTTCCAAAGAATCCAGCATCTCCTGATCCAGCTTTTTCTTGGTCAGCAGATCTCCAAGCCCTTTGGTAATTTTATTCGAAGACTTCCCGAGCCCCTTTGTCAAACGCGACAGCCACCCATCATCCTCGCTATGATCTCGTAAAGCCTCGGCCTCACGAACATCACCGCGCATAGTCCGGTTCGGCAGAGGCATCACATCCAGATCTTCAAGGATATCCATATCGCTTTCTTCAAGCTCATCCAGTAAAGCCTCATCTATCTCCGGCTCATAATCCGTAGACGGCTCGATCGCAGGCTCCCCTTTAGGATGAACCAAACGCTCATCGCGCTCCTCTTGCTCATACTGCGCCGCATTTTTCTTTTTACGCCAGAAAACCATGACCTCTATCCTTTTATTTTGAATTCAAGATAGAGATTGCCCCAAAAGCACGCCCTGATCAACGTCAAAAACATGCGCAAGCACTAAAGTTCCGGGGGATAAATCCCGATCCAGCCGCACAGGCACAAAGTTTTCGGCGCGCCCGATATTCCCCTTTTCGACAACCACCTGTAAATCTTTACCGATCTGCGCCCTCAGCAGTTTTTCAAGCTGCCCCTCACCGAGCGCCCTTAAGCGCGCCGCGCGCTCCTTACGCACCGCCACAGGAATCTGATCGGGAATGCGAGCCGCAGGGGTTCCCTCACGCTCGGAATAAGGAAACACGTGCAGATACGTCAGATCGCATTCCTCGACCAAACGCAGGGAATTTTCAAACATATCGTCTGTTTCAGTTGGAAACCCGGCGATAATATCGGCCCCGAACGCCATATCGGGCCGCAAATCCCGCGCCCGTTTGCACACGTCAATCACATCTGCGCGCAAATGCCGCCGCTTCATGCGTTTCAAAATCAAGTCATCTCCGGCCTGCACCGAGAGATGCAAATGCGGACATAATCGAGGCTCTTCGGCAATCAAACGCCACATATCCTCGTCAATCTCCACCGGATCGAGCGAAGACAACCGCAGCCGCTTCAACTCCGGCACCAGAGCCAGCACCCGCCGGATCATCTGCCCCAATCGCGGCTTGCCGGGTAAATCCGGCCCATAAGACGTCACATCCACGCCCGTAAACACAATCTCGTTATAGCCCTGCTCCACCAATTTCCGCACCTGATCGGCGATTACGCCAATCGGCACGCTGCGCGAATTCCCGCGTCCATAAGGAATAATGCAGAACGTACAGCGGTGATCACAGCCATTTTGCACCTGTAAAAACGCTCGGCTACGGTCTTCGAAGCCTTCGATCAAGTGCCCAGCCGTCTCGCGCACCGTCATAATATCATTCACGAGGATTTTATCGCCGCCCCCGCTCTGCCAGCTCTCAGCCTTCAATTTCAAATCATTGCCGATAATCTGATCCACCTCCCCCATCTGTGCATAGCTCTGTGGATCAATCTGTGCAGAACAGCCCGTAACAATAATTCTCGCCTGCGGATTGTCCCGCCGCGCCCGCCGGATCGCCTGGCGCGCTTGACGCTCGGCCTCTTTCGTCACCGCACAGGTATTGAAAATAATAGCATCGCCTAAGCCAGCAGCCTGCGCATGCCCGCGCATAACCTCGCTCTCATACGCGTTCAGGCGGCACCCAAAAGTCACGATTTCCGGTTCGTTCTTGCTCATCGTAGGCGGTTTATAAAGCCTTTTGAAAAACCGCGCAAACTTTATCCGCGAGCTAACCTCTTGGCCTGTCGCCACCCCGTAATCCTTTCACATTTAATTTGCATATAGACGCCACAAACCATAAGCTGAACACAAACAGGGGAAAGCGTCATCGTGAAAAAAACATTTTTACCATGCAAAGTGACACCAGGCCTTTGTGATAAAATGCGTAAATGGTCTTTCCACGAAAAACCTAGAAAACCCAAAAAGCTTCCGCTTTTAACAACATTCGCACTCGTCGTCGGAGCCAGTCTCTGGGAAATATCCCATGCGCCCGACGTAGAAAAGAACCCTCATCATCCGGGCATTACCATGCTAAACGCCTGGAGCAAAAATCTGGAAAGTTTAGTCGATAGACATCACGGCAACGTCATTGCGTATTGGGAAGACAAACACAACGACAAGCGCCCCCGCCCCAAAACCCGCGACAACCTCATACTCCCGCCCTCGCAAGACGACACAACGCAAGTCACTCAGGCCAATGCCCCTCAAACACAGATGCAGCCGGACCGCTCATAAGCACATGGCCATCGCTTTCGCGCCATTCTATGATAAGGCTCCCGCCATTGAGCAAAATTTCCACGCGCCGCCCGTCGATCAGACCGCGCCGCACCGCCGCCACACCGACCGCACACGCCCCCGACCCGCAAGCCAACGTCTCGCCGCACCCGCGCTCCCACGTGCGTTGACGCAACCGCCCATCCTCCATAACGTGCACAAACTCGACATTCGTGCGCTGCGGAAATAACGGATGATTTTCCACCACAGTCCCAACACGTTCCACGGGAAAATGCTCGGCATCCTCAACAAACAAAACACAATGCGGATTGCCCATATTCACCGCCACCGCCGGATTGGTCACTTTATCGCCCAACTCGAGCATCAGCGTATCGCGCGCTTCGGATAAAGGAATATCGCCCCACTCCAGCCGCGGCACACCCATATCGACCTCGATCCAGCCATTCTCCACGCGCCGGCAAGGCAAAACGCCGTGCCGCGTCTCCACAGCACACGCATCACCGCCTGTCTCGCCCATAAGTATATCGGCCACACAACGCGTTGCATTCCCGCACGCCGCGCTTTCGCTCCCGTCGGCATTATAGAATATCGCCAGAATATCAGCCCTTTCCGAGCGCTCCAAAATCACCACCAGATCACACCCCACGCCAAAACGACGATCGGCAATCTTCACACAATCCTGCGCAGATAGGGTATAACGACCCTCGCGATTATCAATCACGACAAAATCATTCCCCAGCCCATGCATTTTTTTAAACTTCATAGCCAAATTCCAAACCCGTCATTGCGAGGAAGGCCGCAGGCCTGACGCGGCAATCCAGTTTTATCTTGTGAGATATGGATTGCTTCGCTCCGCTCGCAATAACGAAAACAGTTAAAGTCCTTGACAATATAGCCGCTTCGCCTTATTTTCCCATCAAATTTTCACTGACATCTTAATTTTGTCAGTGCCCAAGGTCTTTAGGGGACCAGGTACCCTTCCGTCGATGAATACATCCACGGAAGTTTTTCCGCTTGCTTACGCAAGCTATTCCCCAACCGGCGTAAACTTGGTTGGGGCCTCAGAAGAAAGTTTTGAGGAAACAAAAAGATTAAGTTTTAAGGCCCTAACCGACTTTAGGAAGGTTAGGAAAAATGAGCGAAGCGAATAAAAAATGTTTGAATCCTTAAGCGAAAAACTCGGCGGCGTCCTCGATAAACTCAAGGGCAAAAGCACCTTGAGCGAAAACGACGTCATGGCCGTCAGCCGTGAAATCCGCATCGCTCTACTCGAAGCCGACGTCGCCTTGCCCGTTGTTAAGGACTTCATTTCCGGCATCAAGGACAAAGCCGTCGGCCAGGACGTCATCAAAGGCATCAACCCGTCCCAGCAAATCATCAAGATCGTCCATGACGCACTCGTAGAAATGCTCGGTTCCCAGGCCGATGAACTAAAATTCTCTTCCCCGCCTTCCGTTTACCTGATGGTCGGCTTGCAAGGCTCGGGGAAAACCACCTCCACAGCCAAGATCTCTAAACTCCTGAGCGATAAACAAAAGAAAAAAGTCCTCATGGCCTCGCTCGACGTTTATCGCCCAGCCGCGCAGGAACAGCTCCGCCAACTCGGCGAGCAAACAGGCATCGCCACGCTCGACATCATCGAAGGCCAAAAACCCCAGCAAATCGCGCAGCGCGCACTGGATACCGCCCGCAAGGAAGGCTACGACCTCGTGATGCTCGACACCGCAGGCCGCCTGTCTATCGACGAAGAGATGATGGCCGAAGTCATCGCCTTGCAAAAAGCCTTCAAACCTGTCGAAACCCTGCTCGTTGCCGACGCGATGACCGGACAGGATGCCGTGCAAACGGCCAAAACCTTTAACGAAGCCGTAGGCCTTTCGGGCATTATCCTCACCCGCGTTGACGGCGATGCACGCGGCGGCGCGGCCATGAGCATGAAAGCCGTCACCGGCAAACCGATCAAACTCATCGGGACCGGCGAGAAATGGGACGCCATCGAAACCTTCCACCCCGACCGGATCGCCGGACGCATTCTCGGCATGGGCGACGTGGTGTCTCTGGTTGAAAAAGCCGTCGAAAGCGTTGACGCCGAAGAAGCACAAAAAATGGCCGCCAAATTCAAAAAAGGCCAGTTCGACTACAACGACTTGCTGTCCCAAATCCAGCAAATGAAGAAAATGGGCGGCATGGGCGCCATGCTTAAAATGCTGCCCGGAATCGGCAAAATTGCCGGACAGCTCGACGAAGCCGGCATAGACGACAGCCTCGTCAAACGTCAGGAAGCTATTATTTATTCGATGACCGCCGCCGAGCGCGCCAAACCCGACCTGCTCAACGCCAGCCGTAAAAAGCGCATCGCCGCAGGCTCCGGCACCTCCGTGCAGGAAATCAACAAGCTCGGCAAACAGCTCAAACAAATGCAAACCGTCATGAAACAAATGCGCAAAATGGGCACGGGCAAAATGATGGGCATGATGAAACAGATGATGGGCGGCAAAGCCGACGAATTCGAACTCATGGCCCAATCCATGGACCCCGATGGCCTCGCCAAAGACATGGCAAGCTTTAAAGACACCGGGCCTTTAGGACCCAACCCCTTCGCTGGCGGCGGCATGCCCGGCCTCGGAAACCAAAACCTAAACGCCATCCTTTCCGGCAACAAGGGCAAGAAGCGATGAAAACTTTAAACCACCAAGGCACCAAGGCACCAAGCTTTGAAGAGATTTCAAACGACCTTGACATGCTCGGCAAACAAATTGTCGATTGCGCTTTTCAGGTCCATAACACTATGGGACCGGGCCTGACTGAAAACATTTATGAAGCGTGTTTTATTTGCGAGCTAAAAGATCGTGATATTAATTTCGAAAGCCAGAAAGCGCTTTCACTTTCTTACAAACACCACCAGCTTGATTTAAATTACAGACTTGATCTTTTGATAGAAAATAAGGTTGTTGTTGAGCTCAAAGCTGTTGACAGGCTGCTTCCCGTACACGAAGCACAACTGATTAATTATCTAAAAATAACAAATAACAGACTGGGATATCTAATTAATTTTAACGTCCCGTTAATTAAGGACGGTATTAAACGTCGAGCACTATAGACCTTGGTGGTCTTGGTGACTTGGTGGTTATTTTTCTAACTGATTGAACAACCAAAAGGAGAAAAACATGGCACTTGCAATCAGACTATCCAGAGGCGGACGTAAAGCCCGTCCATTCTACCGTATCGTTGTAACGGACAAGCGCATGCCGCGCGATGGCCGCTACATTGAGCGTTTAGGCACTTACAACCCGCTCGTTGACAATGAACAAGAGCGCGTCAAACTGGTCGAAGACCGCATCAAATACTGGCTCTCCCAAGGCGCCAAACCATCCGAGCGCGTTGCGATCTTCCTCGGCAAAGCCGGCATCATCGATATGCCTGCCCAGCCTGTACGCCCGAACAAATCCGAGCCGAGCGAAAAAACAAAACTGAAAATCGCTGACAAGGAAGAAAAGCTGAAAGCGGCCGAAGAAGCCAAAAAAGCGGCTGAAGAAGAAGCCAAGGCCGCCGCCGAAGCCGCAAAAGCCGAAGCAGAAGCTGCCGCCGCAGCCCCTGCGGAAGAAGCTCCGGCTGAGGAAGCCGCAGCTGAAGCACCTGCAGAAGCCCCGGCCGAAGAGCCTGCTGCTGAGGAAGCTCCGGCTGAAGAAGAAGCAAAAGCAGAGTAAATCTCTTTATGCTTACACAGGATCAAGACCAGCCCCCCAAACGCATATGCATCGGCAAAATAACCGCACCGCATGGCGTAAAGGGGCTGGTCAAAATCCTGCCCTTTTGTGAAGACGCATCTTTGCTGGAACACGCCAGCGAACACGAAATCACCCTCAAAAATTCATCCGGTAAATACATCCTCGCCGAAGTCAAAGGCTGTAACAGCCGTGAAGAGGCGGAAAAACTCGCCGGGTGCGAACTCACCGTCACGCGCAGCGCCCTGCCCGCCATCGAAGAAGACGGGGAATATTACATCGAAGACCTCATCGGCCTGACCTGTGTGGACACAGACGGTACGAAAATCGGCGCCGTCAAAGCCGTTCATAATTTCGGCGCCGGCGACCTGCTGGAAATCCAGCCCCTGAGCGGAAAAACTTTCCTCCTGCCCTTCACAGACGAATACGCCCCGGAAATCGGCGAAGCTCTCATCATCCAAAACTATGAAAGCTTCATGGAATGACCCTGCATTTCAACATCCTCACCCTTTTCCCCGATATGTTCCCCGGCCCTCTTGGCCAATCCTTGAGCGGCAAAGCGCTCGAGCGCGGCGACTGGAGCTATAACGCACTCAACATCCGCGATTTTGCCCAAGGCGTCCATAAATGCGTCGATGATACACCCTATGGCGGCGGCGCGGGCATGGTGATGCGCGCCGATATCATCGAAAAAGCCCTGCTTTCTCTAAATAATCCCCTCGTCCCTTCATCCCCTCATCCCCTCATCTATTTAAGCCCGCGCGGCCGTCCCCTCACACAAGCCCGCGTACAGGACCTCAGCCGGACACCGGAAATCACCCTGCTCTGCGGCCGCTACGAAGGCGTAGATCAGCGTATCCTTGATGCCTACGACTTCGAAGAAATCTCCATCGGCGATTACGTCCTTTCCGGCGGAGAGCCCGCTGCCCTGATCCTCATGGATGCGTGCATTCGCCTGCTGCCCGGCGTCATGGGCAACGCCGAGACCCCCTCCGAAGAAAGCTTCGCCGACGCTACAGGCGGCCTGCTCGAATATCCGCATTACACCCGCCCCGACCAATGGGACGCCGCCAACGGCCAGACCTACAGCGTCCCCGATATTCTCAAATCCGGTGACCACGCCAAAATCAAAGCTTGGCGAGGCGAACAATCCCTCGCGCTCACAAAAGAACGCCGCCCCGATCTTCTTAAAAACCCCGCATAAAAAAACTTGCATTCACCGCGCAAAAACGATACAAAGCCCCACGCATTGAAGCGTACCCGTAAAAAAGATAACCAATCCGCCGCTTTTTAAGTGATTATCGGGATTGAAAATAAGGGAAAGAAAGATGAACACATTACAAAAATTCGAAGCCAAACAGCTCGAGCAACTCAAAGGCCAAAAAGAAGTTCCGGCATTCGGCCCCGGCGACACCGTAAAAGTGAACGTCCGCGTTAAAGAAGGCTCCCGCGAGCGTATTCAGGCCTATGAAGGCGTCTGCATCGCCCGTACAGGTTCAGGCATCAACGAAAACTTCTGCGTCCGCAAAATCAGCTACGGTGAAGGCGTAGAGCGTACATTCCCGCTCTGGAGCTCACGGATCGACAGCATCGAACTCGTCCGCCGCGGTTCCGTCCGTCGCGCGAAACTCTACTACCTGCAAGACCGTCGCGGTAAATCTGCCCGTATTTCCGAGCGGACAACCGGCTACGGCTTCGACAGCACAGAGGACGAAGCAGCACAAGAGTTGACGCAAACACAAAAACGCGCCCAGAAAAAAGCGGAAAAAGACGCCAAACGCGCCGAAGCCCGCAAAAAGCATGAAGACATGGAAAAAGCCAAAGCCGACGCCAAAGCTGCTGAAAAAGCCGCCGCAGAAGCCGAAGCCGCTCCGGCAGACAACGAAGCACCGGCTGAATAAGCCGCTTCGTAAAATAACGGCAAAGAATACAAAAAGGCGCTTAAACAGCGCCTTTTTTAATGAAAAGAACCTAACTTTGACCTACTTCTTCGGAAGCCGGATAATCCCCGCCGGCATCGCATAGCCGCTCGCCCCGCCACTCATCCCGCGAATAACGCGCGGCTTTTCACGATCCTGGGCAATCTCTTTGCTTAAAACATCCTCCAGAGCCTGCTGCCCCTTGGACTTGCGCACAGAGCGTTCCTCAACATCCGGAGAATGAAAAAATTTGAAATATCTGGCCATTGTAAAACTCCCTTTTCACACAGAACGCCTGAATCAATGTCCAGACACTTTTTATAGGAAGTTTATAACCTTTATGTTGCAGCGCAGCAAGGAGAAATTTCCCCTTGTCCACAAAACTCAAACTATGAACCATTTCCCTGCGATGGAATAGCCAACGGTTTAACAACAGTGGTAGAAGGATCAGATAGCGGCTGAGGAGAATTTTCCTGATCAAACTCCTGCATATCCTTTCCAATTTCCTCAATTCTGTCCCTCATATACAAAAACTGACTCCGCGTAAGTTCATCCATAAGCGGATCTAACCTAGCATCGCTCAAAGTATGTTGATCTCGCTTATATTGCTCATAAGTCATTAAGCATTTATCGCCATACCTATCCTTAAACTCGTCTGCAGAATATACATTCACACCGTCCTTGGAATGATAATCAAACAGCATCGTGGGACCTAACCTCTCATGAACGATGTAATCACCGTTAACAGTCCGCCCCATAAGTAAAGGCTCCTGCAATACGTCAATACCATTAATTCTATTCTTAACACCAATCAGCGACTGATCATTAAAATTACATGATAAATCTGCCATATCTTCACACCCTTTATTATCGCCGTTAAATTCTTGTCTCTATTTTACCTTTTATTGACGCAAGCCTGCTTCTTTGTTTAAATGCGCAGCCTGTCTTTTATGAGAAAAGTCTAACGGCCAGACATTAACAAGCGGTTAACAAAAACATGAAACCTCGCACCCTTTTCGAAAAAATATGGGACGATCACGTCATTGAGCGTGAAGACAACGGAACCTGCCTGATTTATATCGACCGCCATCTGGTGCACGAAGTCACCTCTCCCCAAGCCTTCGAAGGCCTGCGCATGGCACAGCGCCCCGTGCGCCGCCCGCAAAACACGCTCGCCGTCATGGACCACAACGTCCCGACAACCGACCGCAACCAACCGATTGAACAAGAAGACAGCCGCATTCAGGTCGAAACACTGGCCAAAAACTGCGCGGAATTCGGCGTTCAGCTCTTTGACCTGCACGACAAGCGTCAGGGCATCGTCCACATTATCGGTCCCGAACAAGGCTTTACCCAGCCCGGTATGACCATCGTCTGCGGCGATTCCCACACCTCCACCCACGGCGCGTTCGGCGCGCTGGCCTTCGGCATCGGCACATCCGAAGTCGAACACGTGCTGGCCACCCAGACGCTCATCCAAAAACCCGCCCAAACCATGCGCATTACGGTCAACGGCACACTGCCCACCGGCGTCACGGCCAAAGACATGATCCTGGCCATCATCGGCCATATCGGCACCGCCGGCGGCACAGGCTACGTCATCGAATATGCCGGCGAAGCCGTGCGCGCCCTGTCCATGGAAGGCCGCATGACCATGTGCAATATGTCGATCGAAGGCGGCGCGCGCGCAGGCCTGATCGCTCCGGATGACACGACCTTTAACTATATAAAGGGCCGCCCGATGGCCCCCTCTAATGCAAATGGGGGCACAGACTGGGACAAAGCCGTAGAATACTGGCGGACGCTCCCCTCCGATGACGGCGCAACCTACGACAAGGAAATCACCTTAAACGCCGCCGATATCGCCCCGATCGTCACATGGGGCACCACCCCCGAAGACGTTGTCCCCATCACAGGAACCGTCCCGGCCCCCGAAAGCTTCAAAGACCCGAACAAGCGCGCCTCGGCCGAAAGAATGCTCGATTATATGGGCCTGACGCCCGGCACAAAAATGACCGACATCGCCATTGATAAGGTCTTTATCGGCTCTTGCACCAACGCCCGCATCGAAGACCTCCGTGAAGTCGCAAAGGTTGCCAAAGGAAAAAAAGTCGCGGGTGGAGTCCAGGCTATGATCGTCCCCGGCTCCGGCCTCGTTAAAATCATGGCCGAAGAAGAAGGCCTCGCCGATATCCTCATCGAAGCCGGTTTCGAATGGCGCGAGCCGGGCTGCTCCATGTGCTTAGGGATGAACCCCGACCAGCTCAAACCCGGAGAGCGCTGCGCCTCCACCTCCAACCGCAACTTCGAAGGCCGCCAGGGCAAAGGCGGACGGACGCACCTGCTCTCCCCCGCCATGGCCGCCGCCGCCGCCATTACAGGAAAACTCACGGATATTCGTGATCTTTAAGGAAGTTCACGCTTAAAGCGTAAAGACACTTGCGCACCGCTATTCCCGGCAGAGCTACTAAAGCTCAGCCCTTCGACGCTGCCTACAAACGGCACATGACGGCTTTCGAACTTCAAAGCCCTGTCCCGTTGACCAAACTCCGCCCGAAGAGCGCTATCCTCCATCTCCCCGACAAGCGGCAAACTATGGATCGTATAAGACACACCCCTATTGCGGCGATTCACACGCAAGCCCTCGACATACAAATCTGTTTTCCCGTCAATCAGCTTCCACGTCGCCTTCATCTCGTGCTTATAAGGCATATCTTCCAGAAATCCGTCGAAAAACGCATCATCCTTAGACGGCTTGAATGCCTGCCCGCCCGCAACGCCGCCCCGAACAGGTTTTGAGGTTAAAGACAAAACAGGCGCGCTCCCGGCCACTGCCGAGACCGGAGAAACAATGCTAAAATCAGGCTCCGTTTCCCGCCACCCGAATTCGTTACTGTAGGCTGATGTAAAAAAAACCGGGAGGCCGCTCCTGTTATTCTCTTCAAAGGTCGGCTCATCGGCTAAAACGCCTGTGCATGGGGCGACTAAAACGCCAAACAGCACTGCGCCAAAAACAATGCGATCTATACCGTTCATAGCTTGATTATAGCAAAGGCGTTGCATTATTGCCACAAACACAGAAAACAAAATGCGCTGCAATGCAGTATAGACAAGGCTTTCCAGAGACAGCCTTCGTCAAAGAAACTTGAAATCGGCATTTACAGCCCTGCCCCAACAGAGTAATCTCTGACATTCTGATAACGGAAAAAGACAATGCATACAAATACATGGCCGGATAATTTCGATTTCGCCACCGACGAAACCTGCCAGAATATTTTCAGGCCCTTCATCGAAGAACAGCTCAAAAGCCTCGCCGCCTATGATGCTCAGCGGCCGGAAAACCATACCTATATTTTCCACGAACACGCCGCCCGCGTCGCCGAAAACACCTACCGCACTTGCATCGCCATGGGCTTGAGAGAAAAAATCGCCAACAACATGCGCTGGGCCGTCCTGCCGCACGATATCGGCAAACAAAAACTCCCCGTCGATATCTGGGATCAGGAAGAAAAGCCCACCGGCGATGTTAAAGCCTATCGCCGCACCCACACAACACTCGGCGCAGACATCGCCAAAGAGCGCTTCAGCGCACTGAACCATCCATTCAAAGACCTGATGATTGACATCATGCTCCACCATCACGAGCAAATGGACGGCCAGGGCACACTCGGCCTCACCGCAGAGCATCTCTCTGCTCCCGTCCGTCTCGCCGCCATCGTCGAAGCCTATGACGGATACCGCATCTGGCGCCCGCATTTCGAGGGCCGAGACATTTCCCCGCCCGGCGTCCTCAAACGCATGCGCGAGGAAAAAGGCGCGCAAATTTACGACATGGATCTTTTCGAAGCCTTTGCAAAAATGAAAATGGATGATTATAAACAAGGGCGCCTGTTGCAAAGCCATTAACGAGAGACAGAACAATGCAAGCTTTTACAACCCTCACCGCCCTGTCCGCTCCCCTGCCGATGATCAATGTCGACACCGACATCATCATCCCCAAGCAGTTCCTCAAAACCGTCAAACGCACCGGACTGGGCGTCAGCGCCTTTTACAACATCCGCTACGACGATGAAGGCCGCCCGCGCGAAGATTTCATCCTGAACGATCCCAAATACACAGGCGCACAAATCCTCGTTACAGGCGAGAATTTCGGCTGCGGCTCCAGCCGCGAACACGCCCCATGGGCCTTGCTGGATATGGGGTTTCGCTGCATCATCGCCCCCTCTTTCGCCGATATTTTCTACAATAACAGCTTCAAAAACGGCATTCTGCCCATCAAATTACCGCAGGAATACGTCGATGCCCTGATGGAAGACGCCAAAAACGCGCACGATATGACGATCGACCTGCACAATCAGAAAATCCGCAGCGCCAACATCGAATACAGCTTCGACATCGACCCGTTTCGCAAAAAATGCCTGCTCGAAGGCCTCGACGACATCGGTTTAACCATGGAAAAAGCAGCCTTAATCGAAGATTTTGAAGCAAAAGATCAACAAAAACGCCCATGGGTTTGAATTTTTACAAAGAAAGTTATTTTATGAGCCAAAAACTTGTCATCCTCCCCGGCGACGGCATCGGTCCGGAAATCGTTGCCGAAGCCGAAAAACTCCTGAACTGGCTGCGTGAAAACGCCGAATTAGACATCACTGTCGAACACGATTTGATCGGTGGCCAGGCCTATGACGCGTACGGCCACCCTTTCGCCGATGAAACGCTGGAAAAATGCCAAAAAGCCGACGCCATCCTCATGGGCGCGGTCGGTGGTCCGAAATGGGATGGCGTAGACTACAACCTACGCCCCGAAGCCGGCCTCCTGCGCGCGCGTAAAGAGCTAAACCTGTTCGCCAATTTGCGCCCCGCCATTGTGTTTGACGCCCTGATCGACGCCTCGACGCTCAAACCGGAGATTGTAAAGGGGCTGGACATCCTGATCGTACGCGAGCTCACCGGCGGCGTGTATTTCGGCGAGCCGCGCGGCATCGAAGACCTCGGCGGCGGCCAGCGCCGCGGCGTCAACACGCAAGTCTACACCACGGAAGAAATCACCCGTA
>JAGRIU010000004.1 GCA_020443075.1 Alphaproteobacteria bacterium | reverse complement strand
TGTTCAAATTATCCGGAATGTAAGTTTACCAAGCCTTTGGTCGTGCCGGATGGCGAAGAAGACGGTGAGCTGGCCGCGCTGGCGAATGAGCCGAAAGAGTTAGGGACAGAGCCGGGCACGGGCCGCACTGTATCCTTACGCCGCGGGCCATATGGCCCGTATGTGCAGATCGACCCGGCCCCTGAAGAAGCGGTGGATTACACGGAATATGATGCTGCGATAAAGGTTTGGGAAGAGGCTAAAAAGGTCACGAAGGAAGAGGGTAAGAAAGCGCCGAAAAAACCGACCAAGCCGAAAGCGCCGAAACCGAAGCGTCAGGGGCTGCCGAAAGGGCTGGCGGTTGGCGATGTGACGCTAGAAGCGGCATTGTCTCTATTAGCATTACCTCGTGATGTCGGCGAGCACCCGGAAACCGGTAAAATGATCAAGGCTGGAATTGGACGTTTTGGCCCGTTTGTGCAGCATGACGGAAAATTTGCCTCAATCCCGAAGGATGAGGATGTGATGACCATCGGCATGAACCGCGCAGTTGATCTGATCGCCCAAAAGCTGGAACGTGATGCAGCCAAGGACGCGGCAAAAGCGGCGAAAGCCGCCGGAGACGAAGACAAAAAGAAAGCGCCGGCTGAGAAGAAAAAGAAAGCGGCTAAGAAAAAACCTGCGAAGAAAAAAACAGCTGCGAAAAAGAAAAGCGCTTAATTTTCTAGCCACAGATGGACACAGATATACACGGATTATTCTTTGATGTTCAAACATCTGTGGGCATCCGTGTTTATCTGTGGTTTTTTAAAATATGGAATTAAATCAATCAGACATTCTTGAGTTTATTGAAAACTCCCCTTCCCCGTTAACGAAGCGGGAAATTGCGCGCGCATTTAATGTCAAAGGCGGGGAAAACCGCATTACTCTCAAACAAATCCTCAAAACTCTGGAGGCCGAGGGCGCGGTTGCCAAACATCCAGGCGGAGCTTATAGCGTGCCTGACGGCCTGCCGAGTGTTTGCGTCTTGCACGTGTATGAGATCGACGTTGACGGTGATGTGTTTGCGCGGCCTCAGAGCTGGAACGCGGAGCTGCAAGGCGAATGTCCGCGTATTGAGCTGCGCCCCGGAGGCAAGGGGCATCCGGCGGCGAAAGAGGGCGACCGGGTGCTGGCGCGGCTTAAACGCATTGGCGACAATCTGTATGAAGCGCATACAATTAAGACGCTGGACAGCTATGAGGGGCGCGTATTAGGTCAGGTGCGTTATCACAAGCACGGTCCGGCGCTGGTGCCGACGGATAAAAAGGCAAAGTACGATTTTGATATCAAGCCCGGCGATTTGAACGGCGCGCAGGAAGGCGATCTGGTGATTGGTGAAATCCTGCCCGCCCGGGGGGCGCGCCGGAAGAAGGTCAAGATCGTTGAGGTGGTTGGCAAGCAGAGCGATCCGAAAGCAATCAGCATCATTTCCCTGCATGAGGCGGGCTTGCGCGAAGACTGGCCGGAAGCGGTTTTAAAGGATGCGGAAGGTCTTAAGGTTCCTGATCTTAAGGGCCGCGAGGATTTGCGGGATATTCCACTGGTCACCATTGACGGAAGCGATGCGCGGGATTTTGACGATGCGGTTTTTGCGGAGCCTCTTGAGGATGGCGGGTTTCATCTGATCGTAGCGATTGCGGATGTGGCCTATTACGTGCGTGCGGGAAGCGCACTGGACACAGAAGCCCAGCGGCGGGGCAATTCAACCTATTTCCCCGACCGGGTGGTGCCGATGCTGCCTGAGGCTTTGTCGAATGATCTGTGCTCTTTACGTCCGCATGAGCCGCGGGCCTGTATGGCCGTACATATGTGGATCGATGCGCATGGTCAGCTCAAGAAGTATAAATTCGTGCGGGGCCTGATGCGCTCAGCGGCGCGGCTAGTGTACGAACAGGTG
>JAGRIU010000047.1 GCA_020443075.1 Alphaproteobacteria bacterium | reverse complement strand
TGCGTGCTTTCCCGCCTTTCATATCAACATCCAGCTCGTCCGTATAAAGCGTATAACCATCATCGTGAAAAATCTCGACCTGCCCTTTCAAGAGCAAACGCTCGCTACTCTGACGAAAAGCCGATTGCGCCGCCTTCACAGCCAGCCAGTGATCATCCTCCAGCGCAATATCCGCTGTCGGCTCTTCCAGTAAAACCACATCATCATCCACGCTTTGCCCTTGCAAAGCCCGCTTCGCATCCACGGTAAAAGGCCGCCCTTGAGAATCCACGCTTTCAAAATGCGGCTTCAAAAGCTCGTTCTTGCCCACAGAGCGCAAACTCTTCTCTACTGGCGCTGCCGGCTCCATACTCACCACATCGCTACGGTTCCATGCAAACACCGCTACCAGCAAGCTCAAAGCAATCAAAGGAAAAACAACGCGCAGAACACGGATAAAAGAAGAATAACGTGAAGAAACAGCCTTGCGCCGCTCCGCCTTCGACGGCGCCAAAGCCCGCAGCACATCTTCCCTATGCGCAGGGCTTTGCGAAGAATAATCTGGCCCGTCTTCCATCAAAAATCCTTAAACAGCCCTAGGCCAAACCAGCCTGCAAACAATCCTGCAAACGAATCATCCCGGCCAGCCTGCCGTCTTTCATCACCAGCAAAGAGCTCAAATACCGTCCTGCCTTGCGGGTCATCAAATTAACCGCCTCGACGCCAAGAGCACCCGCCTCGATCGTTTTGGGATTTTCGCTCATAATCTCGATCACCGATCTTTGCAGCAAATCCGGCGCCATATGCCGCTTCAAATCCCCGTCGGTAATAATCCCGCGCAGCGCCCCCGCGCCATCAACAACAATCACCGCGCCCATATTCTTCTCGGTCAAAACCAGCAGCGCCTGATCCATTTTCGCGTCCTCGCCCACCAGCGGCAAATCCGCATAGGCAATCATCAACTCCTCGACGCTCATCAAACGCTGGCCCAGCTTCCCACCGGGATGAAAAACCTTGTACTGCTCGGGCGTCAACCCCATCAAATCCAGCAAAGCCACCGCCAAAGCATCCCCCAGCGCCATCATCATCGTCGTCGATGTCGTCGGCGCCAGCCCGTTCGGACAGGCCTCGGGCACTTTCGGCAACAACAAAACCACATCACTGTGCTTCGCCAGCGTACTCTCCGGATTACTCGTCATGCCGATCAGCGGAATATCATAGCGCCGTGTATAATGGATCAAATCCGATAACTCTGAATTTTCACCGGAATTGGACAGCATCAACACAACGTCCTGCTCGGTAATCATCCCCATGTCCCCGTGAGACGCCTCGCCCGGATGCACAAAATAAGCCGGCGTGCCTGTTGAAGCCAGCGTCGCGGCAATCTTGCGGCTCACATGCCCGCTCTTACCGATCCCCGCAACGATCAAACGCCCGCGCCCGCCTTTTTTCATCTTGTGAATCAGCCCCACAGCCTGCTCGAAACGCTCATCCATTGAAGACGACAAAGCCTGCAAGCCGGAGATTTCACTCTCCAGAACGCTGCGCCCGCTCACCAGAACGTCAGTATCATGCGCCTGCGCATTCTGGTCAGCTTCAGACAATAATGATGTGGTAGAATTCCCGGCAGGCTTCATAAACCAGAGCCCCTTTCACGAAAATCAATGGGCGAAAATATCTGTCTCGGCCCAACCGGCCAGATCCAGCTCGGCGCGCACAGGCAAGAAATCAAAACATTTCTGCGCTAACGCGCTGCGCCCTTCACGCTCGAGCATTTCATCCATTTTCTCTTTTAAAGCGTGTAAATGCAAGACATCGTTCGCCGCATACTGCAACTGGTCTTTCGTCAGCTCGGTCGCCCCCCAATCAGACGACTGCTGCTGCTTGTTCAACTCGACGCCCAAAAGTTCGCGGCAACAATCACGCAACCCATGACGATCCGTGTACGTCCGAACCAGCTTCGAAACTGTACGCGTACAATAAACCGGCCCACAATCAATCTCTAGATAATGCTTGATCGCGGCAATATCAAACCGTGCAAAATGGAAGATCTTCAAACGATCGGGATTCCCCAGCATTGCTTTCAAATGCGGCGCATCATAAGTACGGCGGTCAAGCTGAACAAGGTGTGCTTTGCCGTCTCCGGCCGAAAGCTGAACCAAACACAAAGGATCGCGCAAAGGATTCAGCCCCAGCGTTTCCGTATCCACAGCGACCGACTCCCCGAAATCCAGATCTGCCGGAATATCGCCTTGATGAAGAGTAATACTCACAAATAACCTCTCGGATCCTGATAAAACTTGAATCTTTTATAAAGACATCACAGAGAAAGTCTACACTCTTCTCTACGCTACGGATATATCATGCGGAAAGATCTCAAAGAAAAATGGTGCCCAGGAAAGGACTCGAACCTTCACTCCCTTGCGAGAACTAGCACCTGAAGCTAGCGCGTCTACCAATTCCGCCACCTGGGCCCATATATGCGCGTGTTTCTATCTCACTCTCCTGCGAAAGTCAATCAACCTTCGATCCCACAGAGGAATTTCACAAAGAAAATAAAATTTCCCCTTTCATTTGGCTCTTTTTTTAACGATCATATACCCTACGAAGAAAGGTAAATCTCAAGAGCCTTTCTGATACCGCTTAAGTTAAAAAACTCGGGGAAAAAAATGAAAATCCTGATCGTCGATAATGAAGCCTTAACCGCACAACTTATCCAGTCCCGCATGGAACCTTTAGGGCATCAAGTCACAGCCGAACCATCAAAAAACAAGGCCGCTGACCGCGTTAAAAGTGGTGAGTACGGGATTATCCTCCTCGACCCCAGTCCGCTCACCAGCCCGCGTCCGCTCATCGCCGACATACGCCGCCAGGCCGGCAACTACCCCTACATTGTCATTCTCTCCGAAACTATCGAGGAAGAAGTAGCCACCCAGCTCGGCGGCAATGATCTGCTGAAAAAGCCCATAGACCTCGAAAAACTCGATGAAAAAGTCGAAAACGCCAAGCACTTCGCAAAACTCGTTAAACGCATCACAGATGACTCCGAGGATTTCCCCAGCGCCGGCGGCATCATCGCCAAATCCGCTTTCAACCAGTTATTCCTCTCGGCCATAGACCGCGCCGATCGCTACGGCGAAAACACCTATCTCTTGTTTATATCTTTGGAAAATTATAACGAAATTTATACAGCCAACGGCCCCTACGCAGCCGATTACGCCGTAGCCAAGCTGTCGCAATTCTTGGTTAAAATCCGCCGTCAAAGCGATATCATCGGCCAAACCGCCAACAACGAATACTGCTTGCTGCTCCAGCGCCCGCTCTACGAAACCGAACCGATGGAAGCCACCCAGCGCTTCATGGAAGCCATCATGGGTTTTGAAGGCTTCGCATCACTCGAAGCTGAAAGCATCCGGATCAGAACCACCTTGACCCAAATCCCGCTCGGCCGGCGTCTCATCGACCAGATATTTGAACCAGGCCAGCAAGCTGCCGCGTAAAACCGGGCAACCCGCATAAATATAAATTTTAGGAAAAAATTCCTTGACGCATCTATGAGCGTGAGGCATAATGCAAGTCTCACAACACCCCCATTGCATCCACAAAAAAAACAGACCAATCGGTATGCAAATTCAATCGCCTTCGAAAGGAAAAACAAATGCCTACAAAACTCCCCCTTGATACAAACGACAACCCGATCCCGGCTATGCGCCTGAAAAACGGCGGAGCCCATACAATCGCCTCAAGCGTGGCCTCAGCGCGCAATACCACGGCCTTTAGCCCGCAAACCAATATCATCAGCCTCTACGCCACACAAAATATCTTTGTAAAATTCGGAGATTCCGCCGTCAGTGCCGCGACAACCGATCACTTCTTTCCCGCAGGCACCTATTACGACATCTCAATCGGCGATGAAAGCACCGGCCACTACACACATGTTGCAGTCCTGCGTGAAAGCGCTGACGGCACGGTTTACATTTCTGAAAAAGAATAACAGCCCAAAATCATGCATCTCGAATCATCTCGGGGTGCATGACGCCTCTCAAGCCCGTGAACGCAGCGCCGTCGTGATCGTCCCGTCATCCAGATAATCCAGCTCACCGCCAACAGGCATCCCGTGCGCAAAATGCGTAACCTGAACATCCAAACCGACCAAATGGTCGGCTATGTAATGCGCAGTCGATTGCCCGTCCACCGTTGCGCTCAACGCCAAAATAACTTCACGAATTTCACCCATGCGCACGCGGGTGATCAAAGACTCAATATGAAGCTGTTCCGGCCCAATGCCATCCAGCGCCGAGAGCAAACCACCCAGGACGTGATATCGCCCTTTATAAGCCCCTGTACGCTCAATTGCCCACAGATCGCTCACCTGCGCCACAACACAAACCTGATCGCCGGATCGCCTGACATCCTGACACACGCCGCACGGACTAACCATATCCAGATTCCCGCAAATTTCACAGCGCTTGACCTCACGGGCCACCTGCAAAATCATCTCCGCCAGCGGCACCATAAAATCCTCGCGCCGCGACAACAAATATAACGCAATACGCCGAGCCGAACGGTTGCCCAGCCCCGGCAAAGACGACAGCATCTTGATAAGACTGTGAAGTGGGCCATCTTTCATACGGGCGCGCCCTTTACAAAAATAAATCTACTCATTGTAAGGCGCAGACTTTCCATCAGGATCTTTATAAACAAATAAATCCGGATCCAGCTCATCGCCGGTTTTTAAATGAAACAACTCGACTTCGGTAATCAACCCCTGCGCATCCACCACCCGCCACTTACTCAAAACCAAAGCCTTATCATCCTTGTTTTCTTTAAAGCCCAACGTCAAAGATCCGGCCTCCGGATCAGCTTCCTGCACCAACTCGACCTGCAAATATCCTCCGCCGCGCTTCAAGCTCTTCACACGCACATCCTCGCCCAATGAAATATCCTTACGCAGGAAAAAATCCGCCAGCGTCTGACCGATCGGCGCATTAGTCTGCTCACCCAACTCCGCATCATAAAAATAAATGAATAAACCATCCGCCACGACAAAATCCTCAATCGGATCGTCATATTCAAACCGCAACTTCCCCGGACGCCTCAGATAAAAGGTTCCTACAAGCTGCGTCCCGTCATGCGTCGTTTGCACAAACCGCGCCTGCGCCGTGTCCAGCCCTTGCAGATAAGACTCCACGGCTGCGACGTCGGCTTTAAAGTCCTCGGTCTTCTCGGCCCGCGCCGCAAACACCGGCCAAAGACACAACAACGCTAAAACGAAAACAAAATATCTCATAAATCAAAAATCCAAATTGCTAGAGGAACATATATAAGGGCAAACAACGTTGAAAGCAAAACTGCAATGGCCGCTTTGCCCGGCCGCATATCAAACTGCGCCGCAAAAGCAATGTTATTCGCCGCCAAAGGCATCACAGAAAACAAAAGCAGCGGCTTATAATACAAATCACCCAGCAAGCTGAATATATTTTTATCAAACATTATCAATATTATAGCCAATAATGGCCAAATTAAAAACCGCACGGCAAACGCGCTCAACGTAAACGGAACATCCACCCGAAACCTGTCAAGCTGTGACAACCCCAGCCCGATAATCATCATCCCCAAAACCGTATAAGCCCCTTTGAACAATTCAAAAAACCGCTCGCCGTAATGTGGCAATTCAAAATGAAAATAACTTAAAGTCAGACCAACCAGTATGGCATAGAGCGTCGGATAGCGAAAAATATTCTTAAAGCTCTCCAGCGGCGTTTTATGCCCGCGCGAAATATAATAAAG
>JAGRIU010000046.1 GCA_020443075.1 Alphaproteobacteria bacterium | reverse complement strand
TCTCCGACGAAGCGGCGATGCTCACAGGCTCGCTCGGCATGCTGCCCTCGGCATCCTTGGGAGAACCGGGCAAACCGGGCCTGTACGAGCCCGTCCACGGCTCCGCGCCCGATATCGCCGGACAGAACAAAGCCAACCCCTTAGCGACCATCCTCAGCCTCTCCATGGCCCTGCGCTATTCTCTGGAGCGCGGCGATCTCGCCGACGCCATCGAACGCGCCGTGCAAACTGTCCTCTCGGATGGCATCCGCACCCCCGACATCATGGCCCCCGATAACAAAGAGCGCTGCACACAAGTCTCCACCGAAGGCATGGGCGATGCCATACTCTCGTCATTGCGAGGCGAAGCCGAAGCAATCAACTCCATCGCATCCTGACGAAAGTCAGGATCTTGACCCAAAGATGCTGATTGTCATCAGCATGCACATTTTACTGGATTGCCACGCTCGCACGGCTCGCTCGCAATGACGGAACCCCACACAAACAAAAAAAGCCCGGCCAAAGCCGGGCTTTTCGTAAACACTAAAGGATATTACATGCGGTAAGCCACCGGACATGTAACGTTCGTGTTAGCCGCTAAATACTGGCCGGCAGCGTTCGAACATAGTCCTGCAACAGATTGCAAGCCACCACGGTTAGCGACCCCATCATCCAACTTCGTGTCAACACGAGAGGCCTGATCAGGAATGAACACACCGTTGTTAACAATGGCCGCAGCTGGAGTACCCAATTGCGTCAACCACACCCCGGGACGCATATTCGCATTGGTAAAGTTAACCGCACCACCAAAACGGGAATCGCCGACCCCAAAACCGCCGCCGATCGCCGCCGTCGGTAAGGCTTGTCCAAAAAGAACAGCTGCTGAACCGTCCATCCCCGTAATATAACCGGCGCCTAACAAATGTTGGAAGAATCGTGTAGCCTCTCCAGCCACAATTGCCGCACCCGGCGCCAAGTCAACCTGTCCATTACCATTACCTGGAACACAAGCGGCCACACCACACTGCCCTATGCGCGTATTCGCATCGTCCATATCACCCGGAATGGCATTATACTGGTTGAAAAAGTCGTTATACGCCGCATTCAACGCTTCCATCTGCGAAATCGTCGAGGTCACGCGGGAGTTCGTAATCAACTCCTGCCCTTTCAAAATCCCGCCGATCAAAACACCGATGATAATCATCACAACCGCCAATTCGACCAAGGTAAAACCCTGCTCGTCTGTGCGGATATTTTTCAATGAATAATTCATGTTAAAAGACTCCTTTAAAAAGTTAGTAAGTAAAAAGTTTTCCAGTTTTTTTTAAGAAAGTAAGCCGAAATCTCCCCCGACCTGTTTATGAGAATGCACGAACATGCTTCGAACCGATCATACCTCAAAACATGGACAAACAATAGCCCTCACATGATCATTTTCGCCCTGAAAACCTGAACAGAATATTAAAATCACGCTTTCACGCATGTCAGCATGCATTCTGAACACTCAGAAAAAAGAAATGAGCAATTTAGATAAAATCCAATCTATTTTCAGGCTGTTTTTACAGGATTTTACGCCCTATGGACGCACCCGCGGCACCCGTATTTTATGCCGTTTCCTATATTGCCCCGGCGACTCGCCCGTCACTTCCTTAAACACACGGTTAAAAGACGGCAAAGAGTTAAAACCGACCTCCGCTCCGACGGTTTTCACCGCCGCCTCTGTTTCGACCAAAAGCCTTTTGGCATCCTCAATCCGCCGCTCATTCATAATCTGCGGAAAAGATTTCTTGAAATGCACGTTGATCACCCTGGAAACCAGAACTTCCGAAGCCTCGCATTCGCGCGCCAGATCGCTGCGCGCATAGGTCGGTTCGTGATAAACCTTCTGCAAATCCAGCAAATCCTCGATTTTACGCGCCAGCGCCTTTTCCTCTGCGCTCAAATCCTCCGCAGAAGCTTGAGAAGAAGACGTACTTCTTGAAGTATCTTGCGGAAACAGCCTCAGCAAAGACGTACTGACCAGATACACAAACCCCAGCCCCAAAACCGTACGCGCCAAAACCATTTCATTCGTCCCTATGCCGGCAAAACCGCTCATCTTCGCAAAAATCGCACAGAGAAACAGCGCATTGAGGAAAATAAGAGCCAAAATCAACCAATAGCGCTCTTGCCCGAATTTTTGCTTCTTAACGTTCTTGAACAGGTCTTTTTTGCTAAAAATCACCAAAAGACTGATCGTGCCGGCCATCACCCCTGTCACCATCAATAAATCCTGTAATTCTTCGCAAGGATACCGAACGGAACACTCAAAAGCGCTATCGACCGTCAACGCGGATAACAAAAAACTTAAAGGCAGCAACAAAAGCACCCAGAAATCCTTAAGCGCCGGCACTTTATTCAAATCCGCCATCTGAATGACCATCAAGACGCTCAAAGGCGGCAACAAAAACCAGCTCCCCCACCGCAAATAAAACATACCGCCAGACCAGGCATCGAAATGCGCAGACAGCGCATCGGCAAAAAATGCGGCCCCCAAAACTGCAAAATAAATCAACGGTAAAAAACTGCGCCGCCCGATCGACGCGCGCATAAACATATGCACGAGCAGATAAATACACTGCGTCAAGCCGATCAACGACAAAATCTCAGGGAAAGTAAAATTCGGCATATCCATACTTTTTATCTACAATAGAAAACACCTTCGCGCCAGAGACACGCGCGCATTTTATCGCCGCTGTTCACACAAAGGATAGGTTTCGGCCTCGTCCGGCTTCAATATCTGATCACAAATATAGGCCAGCATGGCATTAACCTCGTTAGGATTAAGCTTATCCCCCTCACTATCGAGAATACTGAGCATCAGCGCCAGCGCATCCTCTTTGGCGCCGCGGTTATTCTGGACAAAGGCCGGCATTTGCAAAACCCACGATGGCATCCCCGGCTTATACATCCCCGCCAGCTTTTGCGCCAATCCATAAGCTCGCTCGTAATCCTTCATTTTATGCCGGGCCAGAAAAACAGCCTGCGCTAGCCAGCGCCACTTATTCTCGCCTTCAGCATCCCCGGCCACCTCCAGATAATCCACCAAAGGCCCAAGTTTCGAGGTTTCCGAAGTCCCTCCATAAACATAGGCCGCCAGCATCGGCATAAAATCCGAATGCGGATCAAAGCTGTTCTCCAGCATCATCCAGCGCCCGAGCTCTTCATAATTGAAATCCTTGAAAGAAATCACCCGCCCGCCGGTATCGCCGAAATTCTGCACTCCCAGCCCCAAAACCCTGTAGGCCAGCCCGCGATCACCCAAACCGCTCAAAGACGCGCCTAAAACGGACGGCGCAGGTGGAATATTCAGCCAGCGCTCTCGGCTTGTCCGCACAGAAAGCCATAATAGCGAATTGCACAACACCGCCATCGCCAGCAATCCGTATAAAATATGCCGAGAATGTATGCGCTCCATAGCCAAAACCTTATTAGAACTTGCGCAGCACCAGATCGATCAACGCCGCCAGAATAATCAAAGCGCTATAAATAAAAGCTTGCCCCAGAACAAAGCCATAGCCGATAGAATCCGATGGCCCGTACAAAAGCCAGGACGTCTGCCCCATCAAATCCAGCCGCGGCATCAAGACCGAAACCAGCTTAAGCGCCACCTCCATGCCTTCAAAATGGGTAATATATTTCCCTGAATCCAGTATCCCGAGAATTTCGGACATCATACGCGCCAGCACATAAAAACCGAAAACCGCAAAAGATGCCGTCGCGGCACTGGACAGAATCATGGCAAAAAACAAGGCCACATTCACCATGATGATATTCTCGGCCATAATACTGACCATCCACAACAAAGATCCGGCGGAAAAACTATCCGGCCCCAAAGCATAGAGAGAAAGCCCCGACACAGCCCCCATAAACGCGCCGATCAGAGAAAAACCGAAAGCATAGGACAAAAGAAAACGGATCCGGCTCACCGGCAGCGTCAAAATGAAATCAATATCGCGCGATTCAAACGAGCGGCGAATAAAAAACACTACAAACAGGCAAAGACCGAAGACATTGAGAATACGGATGCTTCCGGCCGAAAAAACTGCGGCAAACTGCTTTTGTTCATTGATAGCCGCCGATCCGAAGAAAATGGACAAACTGACCGCCATCGCCAGCAGGACCAACATCGCTACCACCAGCCGGTCACGAACGGCGGCCCTGAGGACATAAACGATGAGCGGTAAAGACATCTTTCCCAGACCTTTCGCCCCAAAGCCCTAAAGCTTAAAGGGGCGGCGATCTGAAGAAAACTCGCGGTACAGGTCTTTATCCGTATTGTGAACGCTCTGCGACGGAGAATCCAAAATGGTTGCCTTCAGGAAAATAACCAACTCTGTCTTTTTCACCAAATCGCGGTTATCACGGAACAATGCCCCGGCAATCGGCAATTCACCCAAGACAGGCACGCCTTCTTTGGTTCCCTGAACACGGTCTTGCAGCAACCCACCCAGAACAACAGGCTGTCCGGAACGCACCTGAATAACCGAATCAATTTCCTGTACATTCAATTCCGGAATATTGGACACCAGATTACTCGTATCAAGACCGGGCACCTGCGCCGAGGCCAAAGCCGCCGCGAATTGAACGGAAGGATCGCCTACTTCACCGGAAATCCGCGTTACAGTCGGACGCAAGGCCAAAGAAACCGTACGATCATCCAGATTAATCGCCGGCTGGACATTCACCAAAACCCCTTCCGGCACGCTGCGCAGTTCGCTACTCACATCAATCGTCGGTGGGCTCCCGCCCTCACCCGGCGAATAATCAACATCCAGTTCAAAGAACACTTGGTTGGTAGACACATTCAAAACAGCCGACTGATTGTTCAAAACAGTCAAACGCGGGCTAGCCAACGCCTTCACCGTACCAAAGCCCGACAAAGCCTGAATCACCGCATTCACGTCATTCCCGGCATAACCAATCGCAAAATTCTGATTCCCGGTAATCACTTGTCCGGCCGCCTGACCACCAAAAGCAACCGCTAGGTTAGGCGTGGGCGCCAAAGGGGACCCCTGCGTTGCCAACTGAAACATAGTTTCACCGCCCAGCAAAGCCCCCCAGTTCACCCCCGTAGCAAACTCGTCATTCAACGCCACTTCGAGAACCTTGGCCTCGATCAACACCTGCGACGTCACAGCCTTTTTCAGAAGCTTCAGATACGCCTCGACCTCTTCCTGCGCCTTTTCATTCGCATAGACATTGATCAAACCGGCCTGCTTGTTCAGCCCGAACGTATACCCATTGCCCTGATCGCCGCCCGAAGCATTCATAGAATTTGAATCATCGTCCATACCGTCAACCGGCAAAGACTCAACATTCAAAACCGCATCCGGCGCTTGAACCTGGACCTGACCGTCCCCGCCTTCGGTCGGCGCAACGGCTTCTACGTCCGGATTTTGAGGAGTCGCCGTAATGCGCGGATCTTTCTTGGTTTTCAGAGCCGAAGTCGACTCACCGCCTAAAATTTGTCCCAAGGCCCCTTCCAGCTCGGCCCAGAAGTTAATCTCACTTTCCGAGGTTGCCGAAAAATTAGACCCGGTATCGGCCCCGTCCCCGCTCACAACGGAAAGGTTCGCAGAAATCCCGCCCTGACTCTTGCGCACATAGCTCAGATAATCAATTTTAT
The DNA here is from genome assembly GCA_020443075.1 of Alphaproteobacteria bacterium. Classification (GTDB taxonomy): domain Bacteria; phylum Pseudomonadota; class Alphaproteobacteria; order Micavibrionales; family Micavibrionaceae; genus TMED27. The sequence goes on along the minus strand of JAGRIU010000046.1, from coordinate 6,835 downwards.
AAGTCTTGTTATACGGCTCATCCAGTTCCACGCGCAAAACATCATCTTCGAACTTGTAACGCAAACCGGCAATATCGGCGATCCGCGCGACCACCTGATCAAACGGGCGATTACGGGCCGTAAAGATAATAGAGCCGCGAATCCGCGGATCCAGCTCCACATCATAATCGGCCTGCTCGGCCAATTCGAACAACACATCACGAATCGGCACAGACTGGTTCACACTCACCGACACCAACGGCATCGCTTTCATCGGTTGCCCGGCCTCCGCCACATAAGGCTGCAAATCGGGAATAAGCGCCGATGAAGAAGAAAGCTCGCTATCCCCCATATCATCGCTGGGAACACGCGAGGACAGAGCATCCCGATAATCCTGCACCTCTCGGTTACCCTCACGGTCCGGTTTTAAATAATTCTGCGACAACTCACAGGCCGAAAGCACACCAACCGCGCTCAACAAAACAACAAAAACCAAAAAATGCTGAAGAAAAATTTTCTTACAGAAAGCGAATTTCATCGGAACGAACCCTTAAAACTACTAAAACGACGCCAGCACACCTGACCGTAGAAGTAGAGCACAAGCTTTTTAGGTAAATCAAGAAAGAAATAAAGGCAGAGCAATTAATCCCGAATAGAAAGAAACGACGTATCGAGCTCGCTCAAAGCCCCGCCTTTATCCCCGTCCTTTGCCTTCATCTTGAATTGCTGTAAACGGACCTTGAAATCCGAAGGCTTATCAGAGTTCATAATCGCCGTCTCTTCGCTAATCAACCCATCAGCATAATGACGCATAAGGGATTGATCGAACGTACACATTCCGAGTGTCGTATTTTGTTCCATCACTTCGCTGATCTTCGAAATCTTACCTTTAAGAATCAACTCGCGCACGAGCCCCTGGTTAAGCATAACCTCCACGGCCGGAACCAAACCACCATCCACGGATGGAATAAGCCGCTGGGAAATGATAGCTTTCAGATTCATAGACAAATTCAAACGCACCTGCCCGACCAGCTCTTCCGGGAAAAAGTTCACAATCCGCTCAATCGACTGGTAAGCATTCGTCGTGTGCAAAGTCGCCAGACATAAATGCCCGGTTTCCGTCACAACCAGAGCTTGCTCCATCACCTCACGATCACGGATCTCCCCCACCAGCATCACATCCGGACGCTGGCGCAGCGCATTTTTCATCGCCGTTGCATAGGATTCCGTATCAACCCCGACCTCACGCTGCGTCACGATAGACTTCTTATGTGGATGGAAATACTCGATCGGATCTTCGATCGTAATAATATGCCCCTCTGAGCGCTGATTACGATAATCCACCATAGAGGCCAGTGTCGTCGACTTCCCTGATCCGGTAATCCCGGTCACCAACACCAGACCCCGCTTTTCCATGGCTAAATTCTCAAGAATCTTCGGCAAGCGCAAATCGGCAAATCCCGGAATTTGCGATACAATGCGCCGCACCACAATCGCCGGATTTTGACGCTGCTGCATCACATTGACACGAAAACGCCCGTATTCCGCCATATCCAGTGCGGAATTAAGCTCCATATGGCTTTCAAAATCACGCTTTTGCCGGGTCGTCAAAATAGAATGCAAAATGGCTTCAACATCCTCACGCTCCAAGGCCGGCCGGCCGGACGCAGGAATGAGCTTATCTTCAACACGGAAAATAGGCGGAGATCCCACAGTGATATACAAATCACTCGCACCGTATTGATTCATGCCGTTCAATAAATCTAAAACGGCTGCCGTCTGCCCATCAGAAATCAAAACGCGTATCCTCCACCGCTTTCACCACCCCCGACACCGGCGCTTGATCCATCCATCTTACCGCCGCCCAGAGCACCGGCCGCATAATCTTTCTCCGGCCCTTCGTCAGAGTCGGCCACTATCAAAGACGCGCGGTGGGCCTCGTCTTTGTCGATAATTCCGGCCTCCAGCAAATCGGCAATCGCATCTTGCATCGTAATCATCCCATAGCGCGAGCCGGTCTGCATCATCGAATACATCTGCGGAATCTGGTTCTCGCGGATCAGGTTCCGCACCGCATTGGTCCCGACCAGAATTTCAAACGCCCCGACGCGCCCGCCATCAACTTTACGCAACAAAGTCTGCGCGATAACACCCTGCAAGGAACTGGCCAGCATCGCCCGCACCATTTCTTTATCCCCTGTCGGAAACACGTCGATCACACGGTCAATGGTTTTGGAAGCCGAGTTGGAGTGCAAGGTCGCAAACACCAGGTGCCCCGTTTCCGCCGCCGTCAGCGCCAGAGAAATCGTTTCATAATCGCGCATCTCCCCGACCAGAATAACATCCGGATCCTCCCGCAAAGCGCTTTTCAGGGCGCGGTTAAAAGAACTCGTATCCGTCCCCACCTCGCGGTGGTTCACCAGACTTTTCTTTGATGTATGGAAAAATTCGACCGGATCTTCAATCGTCAGAATATGCTTGGATGAATACAGGTTGATATGATTGACCATAGAGGCCAGCGTCGTCGATTTACCCGACCCCGTAGGCCCGGTCACCAGAATAATCCCTTTTTCCAGCTCCGCAAAACGCCGCATCACAGGCGGCAACCCCAGTTGCTCCATCGTCGGCACTTCGGTCGGAATTGTCCGGAACACCGCCGAAGCCCCCAAACGCGTCGTAAAACCGTTCACACGGAAACGCGCCTTCTCGCCCAGAGAAATCGCAAAGTCCAGCTCCATATTCTTTTCATACTCCGCGCGCTGATCCTCCGTCATCACGGAATAGAGCATCGTGCGGATATCATCGCTCGACAGCGGGTCGGCCTTCACGCGCTTAAGCTGTCCGTCCGAGCGAATAATCGGCGGACTACCTGCACTCAAATGAAGGTCCGATGCGTTATTTTGTATGGTAAAGGCCAGAAGCTGCGTAAGATCCAAAACTCTCTCTCCTGAAACAAATAAGAAAACTCAAGGTCAGAAAAACCCACAATGAACAGTTATATCCCAATTTAATGAACAGCCGGTAAATTTTTCAAAATAAATTTACGTTTTAGCCCAAAACACCTCCGAGAGATTCTAGCGCTTTTTGCCAGAAAAGAGAACCGTCCAGCGTCAAAATAACAAAGAAAGACGCAATCAGAGCCGGACCGAACGGAAAATGGTTCTCTTTGAACCGCCACATCCAGAAAAGCGAGAACAAAACGCCGAAAACGCCCGCCAAAAGACAAAAAACGCCCAGATTTAAAACGCCAAGCCACAACCCCGCCACAGCAAAAAACTTCACATCCCCCATCCCCAGCGCTTGTTTTTTCAAAAGCTTCTGCATCAAAACCCCTAAGAAATAGGCAAACCCGCCAAAAATAAAAGCACCACAAAGATGGTACAAAAAGAAAACTTCAAAATCTTCGCCGGGAGCAAAAATTTGAGCAAAAACAAACAAAATGCCCAACGTCCCGACAATCAAAACAAGATGATTCGGTAAAATCTTGTGCCGGATATCAATGACGATCAAAGCCAGCAAAAATGGAACTGACGCTACGATCAAAAATTTTTCGGCCAGCCCCCCCGCATAGACAAAATATACAAACAGGCACAAAACGGCGCTGATCAGCTCCAAAGCCGGATAAAGCGGCGAAACCCGCTGCTTACAATGGCGGCAACGCCCGCGATTTAAAAGCCATGAAAATAAGGGAATCAGATCAAAAAAGTCCAGCGTATGCCCGCAAGAAGAACACGCCGAACGCGCTCCTTTTTTAACCCACGAAATCCCCAGAGGAACGCGGTAAATGATGGCCGACGAAAAACTGCCCAGACATAGCCCCAGCAGAGCTACAAACACACTATCAAACCAAAACAGGAAAGATGAACCGGACGCCTCTGGAAAAATTAGCTCAAACATTCAAGCTCCAAAACGCATTCCGCGCCCATACAAGAGCCACGCCCTCGAAGCGCCTAGCGAAGCTGAGCCAAGCGCTCATAAATGGAATCGCGCGGAATAGATTGACTATTACCATAAAGAGTATCAGTCTCCAGCGCCTGCTCATAATACTTGATGGCTTCAACCTTGGAACCGGCCCGATCGGCAATCACGGCCATATTATAAACATGCGAGGCATTCTGCGGCTCCATGCTCGCCGCCATCCCCAAATAACGCACAGCCGCCTGATAATCCCCTAATTTCGCCTGAACAACAGCGACTTGCGCCAAAACGCCGACATTTTCAGGATTCTTCTCGGACAAATCCAGCAAACGCTGCAAAGCCACAGACGGGTAGCGCTGCCCCATCAGCCCCAGCATATTCACACTGGCCTCAACATTGTTCGGCCGCAACGTCAAAAGATTTTCGTAGACTCCGATGGCCTCGTCATCACGCCCCAAACGCTGCAAAGCCACAGCCTTCCCCATAAGAACGTTCGGATCTCTCTTATTGACCTGATACAAACGATCATAAATCTCCAAAGCCGAGCCATAACGCCCCAGCTTCATCGCCCGTTCGGCCGCAACCATTTGCGCCGCGCGCCCGCCCGCATTCGAATCTTTACGGACAACAACCAGCTTCGCACCGGGCTGAAGGCGTGGATTCACCTTCACAGGCCCGCCCTTACGCCCCATTTCACCGGTCGGCACCAGCTCATTCGCATCAAAAAACACATTCTCGTCAAATTCAGAATCGCTAGCGACCTCCCCCGGATATGCACCCAAAGCCTCGGCGTTTGTATTCGTATCTGCCGAAGTACCCGGTGCTCCAAGATCTTTTTGCGCAGGCATAGAAGCGACCCCTTGCGCATCGGGCGTTATGTCCTGAATAAGCTCCTGCGGATCCATAATCGGCGGCGGCACATCGGTAGAAACGTCCTGAGCCATCCCCTGCACAGGCGATAAAACCCACAAGGCCACACCGGCACACACAAAACCGGCTCTCATAAATTTCGGAACAACATCAAACTCAAACTTCATAACAACCCCTTATAGAAGGCCCTTGCATAAGAAAAGACTAAAGTACGTCAGGCCCCATCCAGTATTTTTTATATCATGCCGCACGCCGGACCTCAATAAAATGTAAAAAGGCACGCTCAAGGGAATCATCCCCTGTTTGTGCTTTCAAATCCGCAGGCGTGCCCAAGAATTGTAACTTCTTATTATGTAATAATGCAACTTTATCACAAAGCTCGTCCATATCTGCCAGAATATGCGAGCTAACAAAGATCGTCCGCCCCTGCCCCTTAACCTCCAAAAGCAGGTCTTTCACCAATGTTCGCGCGACCGGGTCCAACCCGCTCATCGGCTCATCCAGCACCAGCAAAGGCGCCTTCGTCATCACAGCCGCCAAAACGCCGAGTTTTTGCCTCATTCCCTTGGAATAAGTCTGCACGCGCCGCCGCAAAGCCGCCGGATCCAGAGCCAGCCGCAACGCGTACAATTCATAATCCGCATCGCTCCACTTAACTTTATATAACCCACTGGAAAACCTCAAAAATTCAAGCCCCGTCAAAAACCATGACGGCTCGAAACGCTCGGGCAAAAATGCCAAAGACGGACTGACATGGTTCTGCGAGACAACCTTGCCCATAACGCAAACCTTACCCGCATCCGCATCGCGAAGCCCAAGGATCGTTTTAATCAAAGACGTTTTCCCCGCCCCATTCACGCCGATCAAACCGACAAATTCCCCGGCCCGCACCTGCAAGTTGACATCGGAAATAACAAAGCCTGCCCCATAGGACACACCCACATCCGCAACATCAAGAACAGGAGTTTCACTCATCAAACGACACAATATCTAACCGGGCAAGAACATCCGCGTATCCATGTTAAAACGCTGATGCGGACGCAAACGAATCGGGAAAATCTGGTTCGTGTACTCATCAAACCACTTTACCTCGATATAATCTTTAAACACCTGCAGATCGATCGCCTCCTTAGGCAAAGCCGAAGGGCTTATGCGCTGACCGTTCAGCCAGATCGTCCAGTCACCTTTACCGTGATAAACAATCCCGCTCAGAGAAATATCGCGTTCTTCCGGCGGAGGCTTCTCTTTAAAATCCAAATCCCGTGTATTCAAATCACGCATCAATTCGCCTTCCGTCGGCGCCCGAACCATACCGCGCGAATTCCGGGCATCTCGCAATGCGTTATGCTCCCAATACGTAAAGACAAGAGAATTGTAGGCGGCCGCCGGAAAACCTTCAGAAACCGGCTGCCCAGAATTTGTTGGCGTTGTTTGTTGCGGAGAAGGCGAAGAAACTCTCTGCGAATTTTCTCCACTATCCTGAACAACCGCAGCATCCTGTCCGGCAACAACAGCGCTCTCCGCCGTAGGCACAGCCTGAGCGTCCTCAGGCATTTGCGCCCGGCCCGCAACAGGAAGAACATTCACAAGCGCAAAACAAAACAAAAACAAAAAAATACGCATACAATCAAACCTCATCACGGCCGAGCCTCCTCATCATCGGAGATAACCTGAGCTTCCGGGATCATCGTCCGCCAAACAAGCTGGAGATCGGCCTTAACCAAAGGAACATTCTGGCCAGCCGCCACGCTTCGCAAAACTGTACCAGTAATTTCCCCTTCTCGCTCAAACGTCATATTCTCCAAAGAAATCTGCCCGGGAAAATAATTTTCCAAAAGGTATAGGTAGTGAAAAACATCAACATCATCAAAGGCTTCTATACGCACCTTCAGACCACTTCTCAAGACTTTGTGAGCGGCTTTTTCGGCGTCTTTGTTTTTTTCGATCTTTGCCGGGTCAACAGAAACAACAGCGCTATTAACACCGGATTTTTTCTGAATGAGCTTGAATAAATCCTGAACCTGTCGCCGATTCTGCGGACGGAAAAAACCGTCTTTTTCCAAAACCT
>JAGRIU010000045.1 GCA_020443075.1 Alphaproteobacteria bacterium | reverse complement strand
CCACGCTCTCGCCGGCCCCGTACTTCTTCGCCAATGCCGCCGTGAGCGTCGTCTTCCCATGGTCCACGTGACCAATCGTCCCGATGTTTACGTGCGGCTTGTTCCGCTGAAATTTTTCCTTAGACATTCTCTTTTGTTCCTTATGTTTAACTGCGCCCCTTTTGAAGGCAAAAAACCAATGCTTCGGTGTAGAAAACCCGCCGACCTTTGTCAACGGGTTTTTTCAGTGAAATAGACGAGCTATTCGATAACGCTCAAGACGGCTTGTTGCGGCCGCTCGGGCGGCTCGGTCTTGTCGGGACAAAGCGCCGCATTATCGGCGGCAGCAAATCTCAAGAAACGTTCAGGCAACGCATGCCGAACGCTTTGGCCCATATCGGAAAAGACCTGAAGGAGCGTTCCTCTGCTGCGGGGCATGCCTATGGATTTCATTGTTTATTCTTTACCTTATTCAATTGGAGCGGGTGAAGGGAATCGAACCCTCGTGGCCAGCTTGGAAGGCTGGAGCTTTACCATTAAGCTACACCCGCGCGCCGCGTTATCAGTAAACGGTTATTCGTTGTTCGTCAACCTGTTTAGGCGTGTTGCCCCGTCCGTCTTCGCCCTGCGGGCTTCGCCGGGACCCTCAAATTTCCCAGACTCAATTTTATTCGCCAACGAAACTTGGTGGAGCGGGAGACGGGGATCGAACCCGCGGCCCTCAGCTTGGGAAGCTGATGCTCTACCACTGAGCTACTCCCGCATTTTGGTTTTCTAGCAGTAGCGGTCTTGCAGACAAAAATCAATAGCTTAAAAAAAACACCCCCTTACGATCTCATAATCATAAGGGGGTGTATTATTTTTGCGTTTTAAGTTTAAGCGGAACTATTTCGCACTCTGGCTCCGTAGAAGACGGATTTGCTCTTCGTAGCGCATGCGTTGATCCTGAAGTTCGCGCTGGGCCTTGGTGAGCTGGTCTTCCAGATCGGCCAGACGCGCCAGTTGCTGTTCGTTGGTCAATTGCGGATCAAACAGCATGCCTTCCAGATCTTTTTTCTCGACCTTGCATTGCGCGCGTTCTTTTTGCAGTTGCTGGCCCAGTTTTTTCACCTGACGTTCAGCTTCGTTGAATTTCATCGTCGCGCGCTCGAGATTCCAGTTATCCGAAGAAATAGAAAGACGCTCTTGTTCGGATTCTTTCAAGCTGCTTTTGAGTTCGCTATTCAGGGACAGGTTCTCGCTTTTGAGCGTATCAACCATACGCTCGAGATCGGAAATTTTAGCGGCCATTTCGCGGTACTCGGCGCGTTCTTGCGCAGAGGGTTCCAGAGCGGTGAAATCGGCCTCGGCGCTCATAACTTCTTTATTAACCTTCATAGGCGGGGTTTCATAGTGCATGGCCTGGGCCTCAATCGGCTCAGCTTCAGGCGCCGGGGCCGGTTCGTTCCACTCCACGCTTTCAGAGAGCTTTTCCTCAACCGGCATGACAACGGCTGCTTCTTCCACTTCCTCGACCGGAAGAGGCTGTAAAACGGCTTCTTCTTCGATAACAACTTCGGCTTCAACGACAGGCTGTGCTTCCTCGGCCGCTGCCAGGTCGCTTTCGGGCGCCGGGGCCGGTATATCCGTCAAATCTTTGGACGAGGCCACAATCGCCGGCTTGTCATAGTCCGGCTCATCATCCATCGCAATGATGTCCGGGTTTTGGTTGATTTGCTCGGATAATTCTTCAGAGAGCCTTTTATATCCTTTATCCGATGAAAGGGCCTTGTTTTTCTCGGCCGCCTCCATAGCGACCGCTTCATTGACCTTAAAGCCCTCTGAGGAAGGCATGTCAACCAGATCGCCATCGGCCGAAAGACCCAGCATTGCCGTTTGGCCGTCTTTTTCTTTTGATGCCGACGGCATCGGCGTCATACTTTCTTCTTTCGCCGGCGCAGGCGCTTGGGCAATCTGCGGTGCTTGTGGTGCAGGTTGCGCACCGCTTGCGCAACGATCAAACTGCTGAGCTGAGGCGGCCAGGCCCGTCATGTAGAAACGGAAGAAGTTTTGCTGGATTTTAAAATCGGCAACGCCTGATTTGCGCATTTGTTTATAGAGCCCCTCGCGCGCACTTAAATCTACGTTTAGCGTCGAAGGGTTAATAGCGCTGGCCTTTACATTCTGGGACGCTACGCCCGGCACGCTTAGTTCCACGTCGTAGGCTTTGCCAGTTTCGAAAATGTTCTGGCGGAAATTAACGCTCATATCCTGTGCACCAACCCCAGCAGAAGAGAGCCCCAAGATGAACCCGTTGTTAAACTCACTTTGCATGGCACATCCGACGGCGGTTTTTTGTATTGTCCAGCCTTTTGTCGGGTAAAAGGATAACTCGGGAGCTTTTTGGGCTTGAGCGCTGAATGCAATCAGGGACACAGATCCGGCCAGAACCGTGATCAGGGCTTTGCGGGAGAACATATCCATCATGTGATAACCTACTTACTTAAAAAAATTAAAAACCTCTACGACGCCCATCACACTAGCATCCATAAATTAAAGTCACAATCCCCTTTGGCATGAGGAGATGATTGCGCTAGAGTATCATATAGAACGTCATATTTTTTATTCTCAACATCTTAAGGTTTTTTTATGTCTTTGGAAAGCGTTACCGAAACAATCAAGCAAAAAATGCAGAACGCCCACGGTTTGAGTGCGCGGGTCAAATTCGATTTTGGCGATGAGGGCCTGATATTGGCCGATACAACGCAATCGCCGGCCACTGTTTCGCACGAAGACGGAGAAGCCGATGTGACGCTGAAAACCTCGCTGGATACGTTTAAGGCCATTCTGGCCGGGACGCAGGACCCGAATATCGCTTTCATGATGGGCAAGCTCAAGATTCAGGGCTCTATGGGGCTGGCGATGAAGCTGAACGGTATTTTGGAAGATTAAACTAAAAAGGGGTTTTTTATGAATTTTATACAAGCCGTTACGTCCGTTTTTAAAAATTCTTTCAATTTCAAAGACCGGGCGATGCGCTCGGAATACTGGTACTTTATGCTTTTCAGCATGGGCGCCGGCTTTGTGGCAGGCCTTTTTGATGCCGCCAGCTTTCCTGAAATGCTTGCCGAATACGGCACGGGGCCTGTGGGCATTATAGAAGGACTGGCCTTGCTCGTTCCTTCTATCTCCGTAACAATACGCAGATTGCATGATGTAAACAAAAGCGGCTGGTGGCAGCTTATCGCGTTAACAATTATCGGCATCATTCCGCTTTTTTACTGGATGATTAAAAAAGGCGATGCGGGCGAAAACCGTTTCGGTGAGGATCCAATGTCTTTCACGCAGGTTTAATTCTGCGCTGCCTCAATGTGTTTTTTAATGTCCCCGGCGAGGTCTTCGGCGTTGTCATTAACGCGGTACATTGCCAATAATTGGTCATCCGGGCTCATGAGGTAGATAAAGCTTGAATGATCGACCGTGTAGTCGTTCATCGTTTCATCCTGCACTTTTTTGGCGAAGACGCGGTAGGCTTTTTTGGCGGCTTCGACTTGTTCGGGCGAGCCGGTCAGGCCGATGAGGCGCGGATGAAACTGTTGTACATAGCCTTTCATCACTTCAGGTGTGTCGCGCTCAGGATCGACGCTGATGAAAATCGGCTGCAGATGCGCAGCGGCTTCGGGGGCTTCTTGTTCAAGCTCATTCATGGCGCGGGCGACTTTCTGGAGCTCGGTCGGACAAATGGCCGGACAGTAGGTAAAGCCGAAATAAATGAGCTTGTAATCTTTAGCAAAATTTTCTTGCGTAACGGGCTTGCCATCCTGATCAATTAGGGAAAACGGCCCACCGAGTTGTGCGCCTGCCATGGGGGCGGGACGCTCTGATTTTTGGGAAACCGCCGCGCTGTCTTCTTGTTTTTGTCGTTGAGCCAGTACGGTCCCCAGCCAGATAGCCAAAATGGCGAAAAGGGCGATGCGGGCGAAACGTGTTCGGGTCTGGGGAGTCATTTTTCAAAGGCCTGTTTGCTTGTATTTTCCTTTAAGATATGTAAGGCTGCGCCGGATCGATGTAAAGATGAAACCTTGGCGGTATCCTTCAATGGATTGAGAAATACGCCTCGAACCTGTGGGTTTATACCCGCGAAGGGAAAGGATAATAATATGTCTCCGAAAATGTACAGCTATCTAGGGACTGCGCCCTTTATCATCTTAATGCTGTCTTCTTTCGCGGCTTCGACGGAGAACGCAATAATCATACTTAATGTCTTTTATAGCGCCCTGTCTTCTTTGTCTTTGGCTTTCCTGGCTGGGGCGCATTGGGGACAGGCTGTGCCAAGCAATAATTTCGGTCAGTACAAGGTGGCCATCTATTTTTTGATGGCCATTTTCGCAAGTTTTGTCTTAACGTTTATCTTGTCCAAAAGTTCTTTGCCCATGCTGCTTTATGCAGGTTTGTTTTGGTTAATGTATTACATGGACAAACGTTATTTGCCCGCAGACAGCATCCCCGATGGCTATTTCGCGCATCGGTATAAATTAACGATGATCGTGTCTGTTTGTTTGGTTATTACCGCTCTCACCTAAAAAAGGTTATTTGAACATGCCCCATATTATTGTCGAGTATTCCAAAACGTTAGAGCCGAAAATTCCGGCCCTGCTCTCGTCCCTGCATGAAGCGCTGGCGGCGCAAGGCATAGATAAAGCGCGGATCAAAACGCGCGGGATTGCGCTGTCGCATGCCGATGTCGGCGAAGACGGTGCGGGCGGGCAGATGATGCACGCGACGCTTTTGCTTTTGGCGGGCCGTGATCTCGAGACAAAAAAGCGCTATGGCGATGCACTGCACGGTTTGATGAAAAAGACTGCGCCGCCGCATTGCGCTGTGACGCTGGAGATCCGGGATATGGATCCGGATACGTATTATTTGTAAGTTTGCTTCGATTTTACGATTTTAAGTAAGGAAAAACATATGAGCCCCAAAGATTTACCCGGAATTTGCCCTTCAACTCTGGATGTGACGCGCGGGCCGTTGCCGGCCTCGAAAAAAGTGTATATCGGCGACCTCAAAGTGCCGATGCGTGAAATTACGTTGAGCAACGGGGAGAGCCTGACCGTTTACGATACGTCGGGGCCGTATACGGATGAAAGCGCGCAGATCGATATTATGCGCGGGTTGCCAAAGCTGCGCCGTGAATGGATTACAGGGCGCGGGGACGTGGAAGAGATTGACGGGCGGCGCGTGCAGGCGGTCGATAACGGGCGCAAGGCTTCCTCTAAAGCCCAGCATGCCCCCTTCCCCGCTACGCCGGACAAACCTTTACGCGCCAAGGCGGGCGCGAATGTCAGCCAGATGCATTATGCGCGCAAGGGCGAGATCACGCCGGAGATGGAATTTATCGCTATCCGCGAAAATCAGGCGCGCGAGGCCGTGCATAACAATCAGGGCGGGGAAGGTTTCGGCGCGAATTTGCCGGATTTTATCACGCCTGAGTTTGTGCGCGATGAAGTCGCGGCGGGACGGGCGATTATTCCGGCCAATATCAATCACCCCGAGAGCGAGCCGATGATTATCGGGCGAAACTTCTTGGTGAAGATCAATGCGAATATCGGTAATTCGGCTGTAACCAGCTCGATCGGCGAGGAAGTCGACAAGATGGTGTGGTCGACGCGCTGGGGCGGGGATACGATTATGGATCTGTCGACGGGGCAGAACATCCATGATACGCGCGAATGGATTTTGAGGAATTCGCCTGTGCCGCTGGGGACCGTGCCGATTTATCAGGCGCTGGAGAAGGTCGGGGGGATTGCCGAAGAGCTCACATGGGATATTTTCGCCGATACGCTGATTGAGCAAGCCCAGCAAGGCGTGGATTATTTCACGATTCATGCGGGTGTGCGCTTGGCGTTTATTCAATACACTGCGGATCGTATTACAGGGATTGTCAGCCGTGGCGGCTCGATCATGGCGAAATGGTGCATGGCGCATCACAGGGAAAGTTTCCTTTATACGCATTTCGAGGAGATCTGCGAGATTATGAAGGCCTATGATGTGAGCTTTTCTCTGGGCGACGGCTTGCGGCCCGGGGCGATCAAGGATGCGAATGACCGCGCGCAGTTTGCCGAGCTGAAAACGCTCGGGGAGCTGACGCAAATTGCGTGGAAGCACGATGTGCAGACGATGATCGAAGGGCCGGGGCATGTGCCAATGCATTTGATCAAGGAAAATATGGAGAAGCAGCTCAAGGAATGTTACGAAGCGCCGTTTTACACGCTGGGGCCGCTGACCACCGATATCGCGCCGGGTTATGACCATATTACGAGTGCGATCGGAGCGGCGCAGATCGGCTGGTACGGCACGGCGATGCTGTGTTACGTGACGCCGAAGGAGCATTTGGGCCTGCCGAACCGCGATGATGTGAAAACCGGCGTGGTGACGTATAAAATCGCGGCGCACGCGGCGGATCTGGCCAAGGGGCACCCCGGAGCGCAGCGGCGGGACGATGCGCTGTCGCTGGCGCGCTTCGAGTTCCGCTGGGAGGATCAGTTTAATTTGAGTCTCGATCCCGAAACCGCGCGGTCCATGCATGATGAAACGCTGCCGGCCGAAGGGGCGAAGGTCGCGCATTTTTGCTCGATGTGCGGGCCGAAATTCTGCTCGATGAAGATCACGCAGGAAGTGCGGGATTTTGTCGCAGAACAGGAAAAAAAAGACGAGGCGGCTTAGATGCCATCAGAAATACTCGTAGCAATACTGTCTTCTTTAGGAACAACTTCCTTAATAGGGATTGCTGGTTTTTTCCTAAAAGACTGGATCATCACGAGGCTAACTAAGAGCATTCAGCATGAATACGATAAAAAATTAGAAGGCATTAAATCAGATTTTCGAAGCCGTGAAACAGAAATTGCAGATGTTAGGAAGGCGGCAATTTCTAATGCAATGATTAGTCAAAGCGCCCTAGATCAAAAGAGGTTAGACGCCATAGATTGTCTATGGGAAGGATTTATGGATGTAAGAAAAAATATTTTGGCGCCAACAATTTTGTCTAGAATTAATTCAGAAGAAGTTTCCAAAGATATAAATAATCCAAACACTAAGCTATTTATTGAGAGCTTGACTAAAACAATCAACATAGAAAAACCAGAAAGTATTCTAGGAGAAGCTACTAAGAAGGCTCAGGCAGCAAGACCATGGATAGGAAAAAGGCTTTGGGAATTATATAGCGCTTACTCAGGTTTAATTATGCTGTGCGTGCTTACTCTCGTAGCTTTAAAAACAATTAACAATGATCCCTTAAAGTTCATTGATCGCAAAAAAAGTATTGAAGAAGTAAGAAAAGCACTGCCTGACTTAAATATTGATTGGGAAAACTTAAATGACGCAGTCATACCTATTTTATTAGATTTACTTGAGACCTTAATATTAAAAGAGATTGATCATTTTATATCAGGTGAAGCAGCCGATCTAGAAGCTAACAATAGGGCTATGAAAATTTCTAAACAGATAGAAATTTTAAATAAAACTTCTAACGCACAAGAAAAAACCCAATGACTCACGCCCTTCCCCCATGTCCTGAATGCCATTCAACTTGTGCCTAGAGGATGGGGCGCATAAATAGAGCAAGGTTCTCAGTCATTGCGAGAAGGCAGAGCCGACGAAGCAATCCAGAGGCAAAAAGCTAGATTTCTGGATTGCCGCGCCGCTTTCAGCGGCTCGCAATGACTGAGAACCTTGCTCTAGTCTTTCTTTAAAAAAGCTAAGGCGGCCTTTGATAAAGCCGCCTTGTCCGCCCTTCCCCAGATTCTAATTTAAATTTACCGTGCGCTGGCGACCACCGTGCCTGAGCCGCTCTGGGCGCTGTGCAGCCACCAGGCCGTGCGGTTGATCGAGAAGATCGGGCGGTAGCGTCCGGCCCGCTCGGCATCGACCAGCGATTTGATCTGATTATCCAGCACCACCGCGCCGCTTTCGGTGTAGACCACCAGTACGGCGTGGGGGATGTTTTTATAGGTGTCCTGAACGATAGCGACGCGCAGGCGCTCTTCAGGCACGCCCAGCGCGCGCAGGGCCGTATATTTGGCGATGGCGAAATCCTCGCAGTCGCCGCCGCGCTTGATGAATTCCACCGGCGTGGCCCAATAATCGGAGCGGCCCCAGTTTTTGGAATCGACGATATAGCGGCTTTCGTTGACGAAATCATTGACCTTGCGCGCCATAGCGTGGATCGAGCCGCCCTTGAAGGTGCGGAGCTGGTTTTGCCATTGGCGCATGACGGCCTGCGAGCCGGTGTTTTTCAGGTCCTGATCGAAGCGTTTGAACATGCCGGTCCACTTGGTAAAGGCCGAGAGATTGGCCGAGCGTTTTTCATCTGTGCCGAAAAGCGCCGGATAGGCGCTGACGCGTTCGAATTCGGGCGCAATGCTGGCCAGCATTAATTTGGCCGGGACGTCTTCGATGCTCTCCGCGTGGGCCTTTTTACCGCCCATATGCGCCAGGGCTATAAACATCAGCAACGTGGCCGCGCATGTGCGTAAAACATATTGGCGGCCTAAGATTTTGAAAAGCTGCCAGCGCGAAACAGCGGCGCTTTCCAGAAAGATTTGCCCGAGGGCTTTTTTGGAATTTTTTTGTGTTTTCAGCGCGTCCTGAAGATCTTCCGGCGAAATGAGTCCTTTTAAAACGAGTAATTCCCCGAGGCGGTTGCGCTGGAGCGCGATTTTGAATTCGGAGAGAATCCCTCCTGTTGTCATGCGCATTTGATGTACTCCCCAACCGGCTTGAATACCGGCTTTTTCATTTGTGAACCCAACACATAGCCGCTCTTCCCAAAAAACGCAGCTATACACTTCTATTAAACCGCAGAAAGATTGACGAATTCCTAACAAAACGGCATAAAGGCTAAGAAAATTTAGGATTTTTTCATTTTTTAGTCTGGGAAAACAGAACAAACCATGAATATAGATCAGTCTGCGCCCGTCGAGCGTTTGGAAAGTCTGCTTTGCGATTTGTCCCAATCCCGTGTTTTAGTGGTCGGGGATATCATTCTGGACCGTTTTATCTATGGGCAGGTCGAACGGATTTCACCTGAAAGCCCGGTGCCGGTCCTAGCCATTCATCATGAGGATGTGATGCTGGGCGGGGCCGGGAATGCGGTGTCAAATCTTGCGGGTTTGGCCGCTCCTTGCCAAATTCTCTCGGTCATCGGCGCGGATGAAAATGGCGGGCTTTTGAAGGCTCATCTGGAAAAACTGGGCGTGAGCGCAGACGGGCTGATTGAGGATGATACGCGGCCCACGACGATCAAGAGCCGTTTTCTAGCGCGGCACCAGCAGCTTTTGCGCACCGATTTCGAGACCAAAAATCCGATCAGCGATACGATTGCGGCGCGGGTTATTTCTGCGGCCGAGGCGATGATTAAAGCCTCAAAGGCTGTCATTTTATCCGATTACGGCAAGGGGTTGTTGCGGCCGGATGTGATTGCCGCCGTTATAAAGGCTGCGCGCGCGCAGGGCGTGCCGGTTATTGTCGATCCCAAGGGGCAGGATTTTTCCATTTACCGCGGCGCCAGCGCTGTGACGCCGAATAAAAAAGAGCTGCAAGACGCTACGCGCGGGATGAGCGTGGATAGCGATGAAAACGTGGTCGAGGCGGCGCAAAGTTTGATCGAAAGCTGCGGCATTGAAAATGTTGTGGCCACGCGTTCGGCCGAGGGAATGAGCGTGATCAGCGCCAAGGGGGCCGTCCATTTGCCGACGATCGATATCGAGGTTTTCGATGTTTCGGGGGCTGGCGATACGGTGATTGCCACGATCGCCGCTATTCTCGGTGCTGGCGGGAGCTTGGTTGAAGCGGCGACGCTGGCGAATATGGCCGGATCTATCGTTGTGACCAAAGTCGGGACTGCGCCGATCCGTAAAGAAGAGTTACACGAGGCACTGCATGAGGCTTCGGGCAATGTCTTAGCGCCCAATTTCCAAAAGGGCGAGCGCGGAAAAACGGACCGCTCTCGGCGTGGGGATATTCTGGGCTGGGAAGAGGCCGCAGAGCAAGTGCGGCGCTGGAAAGCGCGCGGATTAAAGGTCGGGTTTACCAACGGGTGTTTTGATATTTTGCACTACGGGCATGTTTCGTATCTGAATAATGCGCGGGACCGCTGCGACCGGCTGGTGGTCGGGCTGAACACGGATGCGGCGGTGAAGCTTCTAAAAGGCCCCAGCCGTCCTGTGCATGATGAGCAATCGCGCGCCAATGTCCTGGCCGCTTTGGGGTCTGTGGATGCCGTTGTCTTATTTGGCGCTGAAAAAGCCGGAGACGATAATACGGCCTGCGCGCTTTTGGAGCTTTTGAAGCCGGATACTTACTTCAAGGGCGGGGATTACACGGTTGAACAAATCCCGGAAGCGCCTACGGTGATGGCTTATGGCGGGGTCGTCGATGTGATGCCGGTTTACGAGGGCCATAGCACAACCGGCTCGATTGATAAAATTACGCAAAATGCTCGCTAGGGTGTCTGTTTGCCCTGTACGGCGCGGCGAAGAGTTGATAGAGTATTAAGGATGTGAGGTTTGCGTTTATGCGCGCCCTAATAGTTTGCTTAAAAGTATCTATCAACCGGATGTAAAACCATGCGCTCTGTTTTTTTCTCCTGCCTTCTCGTTCTTTTGCTTGCCGCTTGCCAACCGATCAGGGTTATGGATCCTGATTTTGCACCTGCCGGTTATACCTACCATAAGGGCGCTTATGAGAATTCGCCGCCCGGATCACCGGCCAAGTCGATCGGTTATGATTATGAGCGTTCCTCTAACGACGCGGCCATGCAGCGCTGGGATCATGCGGTGAAGGATTTACTCCTTAAAGGACGCTCTCAGGGTTTGCTCCTGCCTTCCAGGCTCTATCTGGTTACCGATATGAAGCCCGGCGCGTTTCAGTCAAGCTATGATGTTGTCTTACGGGATAACCTTAATACTTACGACCACGTTTTTGTTGACCGGGCCGAAGATGCGGATGCGGTTTTGTTCTATTCGGCTTATGATCAAGATGATCTGGACCGCGGCCATGACTATCCCGCGCATATGTACAACGATGATCTTGCGTCTCCTTATACAGGCGACGGGGCCTATCTGCCGTCCTCTGCGCCTTTAGAACTGGTTTTAGGGGTTGTTGAAAACAGCACGCTTAAATCCCCTGTCCGCGGCTCTTATACTTTGCCGCTGCATGGGTATATTCCTGATTATTACGTCGATGGTTCGGATAATCCGCTCAAGCAAAAATCGATCTTCAAGAATGATTTCAAGCATCTCCTTTGTGATTGCGAGCAAAATGGCGCGCGAGGCAAGGGACAATGTAAGGACCATGCAAAAGGGCCTTGCACGGGTGAATGTGGCGGTCAATGTAAAGGCCAGTGTCAGAAGCCTTGTGACTGCCAAAGCAAGCCCTGTTCTTGTAAGGATAAGCCGTGCCCTCATGCCAAAGATTCTGCGTCTATGAAAACCTGTGACGAGAAGACCAAGCATGCCGAAGTTCCATAAGTCCTATATCCCTTTGATGTGCTGCGGTGTTTTGTTATGCGCCGGTTGTACGCTCAGTCCCTTCACAGTTGGTTCTGCGGCCTGGACGGCGGCGGCGCACGGCGTTTTCTCACCTGACGATCCCAAGTTTATAGAAAAAAACTACGCGGCGGCTGATTATTTGGTGCAACAAGCCGATGATTTCGTAGACCGTCACCGCGATCTTATCGTCGCAAAGCCTTTGAGCGACGAAACACAGCCCGATATGGCTTCGGATTTCGGGAAAATGGTCCCGGAGCAAATCGGCATCCGGCTTTCACAACTTGGGTATCGGTTGGATTTACGCTCCGTGGCCACGCAAGCCGATACAAATTATCTCGAGCCCGGCTCTTATTACAAGCAAAGGCCGGATTTTGTTCTTTCCGGGACATATTTGCGGCGACGCTCGGAAATGGATGTGAGCACACGCATTACCGATTTGCGCAACGGGCGTGTGGTAGCAGTCTTTGATTATACGCTGCCCTTAAGGGGAGATGCGCGCGATCTGGCGCGGCCAAAACCGCGCATTATCCGCATGACAACGCCGGAGTAGTCTTTCTTTGTTGGTAAACGGGCCAAAAATTTATCGGGCGAGCAAAACCGTATAATAGTGGCGCGAGCTATCGGCACTACAGACAACGCAAGCCTCGGTTGCGGGATAGACGGCCGAAACAGAGGGGTCTTGTTCGAATGTGCTTTCATCGACCGTGTTCGGGCTGGCGGCAAATTGTGTGGCATCGTCGAAGCGGCCTGCGGCCCCGCTGTTGAGGCAAGCAGCCGTATCTGTCGGCGCTCCGGTCTGACCGGCGCTTTGGTTCACCGCATCACAAAAGCTTTGCGTGACATTCGGCAACACGGCAATGAGATCGGCGCGGCTTGTTCCTATGCCCGGGATATGCGTTTGGCCGTAGAATTCCCACGCGCTGCCGTCATTAACGCCGGAGGGCGGCGCTTGATATCCGGCGCCGCCGCCGTCTTTATGGAAGACCTGATCCGATGGGTCGGCATCGGCGGATAAATCGCCGTAATCGGCGTTGGCGTCAGGATGGGCAAAGCGGATATCGGATTCGCTCACACCGTTTTGCATGATATAGCCCACGGCCCTTTGTAGTTCGGCGGCGTAACGCTGGACTTCGCTTTGGCGCAGGGCCAGCGTTTCTTTATCAATCTGCGCGTTTTCAGAATTGCCGGAACTTAAAATAGCGGCGCTCAGGGCTCCGATAAGCACAACGGCTATGAGGATAATGAACAAGACATTTCCACTTTGTCCGGCATTTTTTTCTGCGCTCATTGAAATTTCCTTAGGGCTTGTTCATCGTCCCTGCGTTATTGCATAGGCGCGACGGGTAGGCAATCGGAGAGATAATTACAAGCCGCCAATGCTTCTTCTTTGGTATAACCTGTCAAACGCGCGCGGAATAACCAGTTTTCACCGGCCTTCATCGGCGCAATGAGGGGCTGGGCCTGTGAATACGGGCTAGGCAGTCTCGTAAGCGCTTTGTGGATAGCCCGGTCTGTTGCAACGCGGCTTTGGAACGCGCCGATCTGTATGGACCAGGGCCGTTTATTGTATGAAAGCCGTGCAGAAGGCGGCGGAGCATACGCTAAAAGCACGGGTTTGTTTTGCGGTGGGGCGCTGGCCTGAAATGCGGCTTTTCGCACGGCTAGCTGTTCACCCTTATGGGCTGCGATAGCCATTAATCCGGTTTCTATGCGGCTGGACAGCGCGGGGTCAAAATCCCCTTCGCCGATCAGTTTTTCAAACCCACCCCCCAGCGAGGATTCTGAAGAGGCTATTTTCTGTGCGGCGGCATCCAGCGTAGCCGGTTTACGCGCGGGTAACGGCACATCGGCCTTGGCGATACGGATTTTATTCATTTTAGAAAAGCCCTGATCCAGCAAAGCTTCCATGTGCGCATTGCGCGTTTTGGCCGTACGGCCGCCAAAAACTACGCCGATCAGACGGCGATCGTTGCGCACGGCAGATGCCACAAGATTGAAACCGGAGGCCGCAACATAGCCTGTCTTCATACCGTCCATCCCTTTGTAGGTTTCCATCAAGTGGTTGTGATTACGGTAGGTTTTTCCGGCGTAGGTGAAGCTTTGGCGAGCAAAATAACGGTAATAGGACGGATATTCATTGATGACATAGCGGGCCATTTTAGCCATATCCCGCGCGGTCGTAATTTGTCCGGGGTCGTGAAGGCCCGAAGCATTTTTAAATGTCGTGCGGGTCATGCCTATTTTAATGGCTTCGGCATTCATGCGGCGGGCAAAGTTACGCTCCGAGCCGGCTAAATGCTCGGCCAGCGCTACGGCTATATCATTGGCGGATTTAGTGACCAACGCGTAAATAGCATCTTTAACGCGGATGCTTGAACCGGGTTTTAAGCCTAGTTTGCTCGGCACCATAGCGGCAGCATGATTGGATATCCGCACGCGGTCATTGAGATCGATTTTTCCGCTCTCCAGGGCTTCAAACACCATCAAAAGCGTCATAATTTTGGTCAAGGACGCTGGATGAACCGTTTTATCGGCATAGCGTTGATGCAGGATCGCGCCGGTATCAGCATCCATGACAAGGGAGGCATATTTTAAGTTTGTTTTAGCCCATGTTGTTTGCGAGGAGGCTGACATTAAAACAAGTGCGCACAGCAGCAGCGTTACAGTCAGTTTTTTGACTGGTGAAAATATGCCTATTTTCTTCGCTGTGAGACAATCTGTCATTAAACTCCCTTGCGCCCCGCACAATCCCTGTGTTGCAGTATAGAAGAAACAATCTGCCGCCGAACAGATCCAGACCTTAACAGTCTACACTTTTTTTGAAATGTTGTCTATTTCAGGCTTTTGTCTGGAAAGGCCTGGTTTTAAGGGATTAAAAGGGCTGAACGACGGCCAATATGACGATAAAAATCATCAAAATTGTAGGCACTTCGTTCATGATTCGGTAGTAACGCGCCGGTTTTGTGTTTTCATCGCGGGCAAAACGTTTAGTCATGTTGGCAAACATGCCGTGCACACCGGAAAGAATGAGAACCAGCAATAATTTGGCGTGTAGCCAGCCTTGACCCTGAAGCATACCGGGGTTGGCGATGATCATGGATAGGCCGAAAAGCCAGCTCGATATCATGGCCGGATTGATGATGAATTTCAGAAGGCGGCGCTCCATGATTTTAAAGGTTTCGGACTGGATCGAGCCTTTTTCCGCGTCGCAGTGGTAAACAAACAAACGCGGCAAATAGAGCATACCGGCCATCCACGATATGACGGAGATAATATGGAGAGCGCGTAGCCACTCGTAATTGGAGAGCAAAAAATCCTGCATTTTTATCTTTATCCTTTCGTAACCCCGGCCATACAGCAGCGTCCGTATTTATCCGGACATAGACGTTTATGACCTTCGGCGGTGATTGTGTGGCTGTCGATATGCTCGTGTACAAGCTTTGCTAATCCTTTGATGAAGGCCGGATGATCGGAAACGGTGGCCGCACGGTAATAGCCTTCAATGCCTAGTTTATGGGCCATTTCACGGTATTCAACGTCGAGCTCGACGAGGGTTTCAACATGTTCCTGTGTGAAGGCGTGCGGAAAAATTACAACGGATTTTTTATCGGCGGCGGCTTTATCGAGGGTTTCATCTAGGCTTGGGCCGATCCATTTTTTCGGCCCAACGCGGCTTTGGTAACAAGATTGGTAATCGAGGTTTTCAATGCCCAGTTTTTGGACAATCCCTTCGACGGTTTGTTCGCACTGCCATTGATAGGGATCGCCGTCTTTGATGATGCTTTCAGGCAAACCGTGGGCCGAGAACAGGATACGGATATTTTCATGGCCATCTTTACGGGCTTGTTCATATTGCGCGCGTATATGATCTGCTGCTGCGGTGATAAAACCTTCGTTGCGCGGATAGCAGCAAATCATGCTTGAAGGCGGATTCATACCGGCCTCAAAGAGAGCTTTGTTCCAGACCTGAAGCGAGGAGCGTGTGGTGGTGGTCGAGTATTGCGGATAAAGCGGCAAAAGAACAATTCTATCGGCGTCCCATTCGCGGACTTCGCGCACGATTTGCGGGCTCATGGGGTACCAGTAGCGCATGCAAATAAAGGTTTTAAAGTTGTGCTCTTTATCAGAGGATTTGAGGGCTTTTTCCAAAGCGGCGGCTTGTATGCGCGTGTTGTCCAGCAATGGGGATTTATCACCCAGTTCGCCGTAGCTATCGCCAGCTTCACGCCGGGAACGGCGGCGGCTGATCATAGTGGCCAACAAGCAGCGGAACGGTAAAGGCAAACGGATAATGTTTTTATCCATGAAAAAATTCATCAAAAACGGACGGATGGCGTTTTTGGAATCCGGGCCGCCCAGATTGAAAAGAACGACTGCGATTTTTTCGGTCATGACTTAGCTTTCCCGTATAATCTTCACTAACTGTTCAACATGTTCAACCGGTGTGTCCTTGTGGATGCCGTGGCCAAGGTTGAAAATGAACGGTGTGTCTTTTAAATCATTTATAATGCGCTCGGTGGCCATGACAAGGGCGTCCCCACCGGCCAGCAAAATAAACGGATCTAGATTGCCTTGTACGGGCATGAGGGGTTGCAGGGCGCGCGCGGCCCAATCGGTGGGGATTTGTGCGTCCAGACCTAGAGCTGTAATGCCTGTGTTTTGGGCATATTTTAAAGCATTATAGCCTGCGCCTTTGGGAAAGCCGATAATCGGAACATGCGGATATTCGGCGCGAATGAGTTCGACGATCTTGCAGGTAGGCTGGATCACCCAGCGGTTAAAGCTCTGTGCATCCAACGCGCCAGCCCAACTGTCGAAAATTTGCAGGGCTTGTGCTCCGGCTTTGATCTGGTTGATCAAGTAGGCAGCTGTAGATTCGATCAGAATGTCGATGAGATCGGCAAAGGCTTGCGGGTCCTGATAAGCCATCAATCTGGTTTTATGAAAGTCTTTGGATGATCCGCCTTCGACCATGTAAGTCGCCACTGTCCATGGCGCGCCGGCAAAGCCGATCAGCGCTGTTTGCTCAAACCCTTCTGTTTTAAGGGCCGTGCGTGTTTTCTCCAGTGCTTCGTAGACAGGATCAAGTCTGGAAAAACTGCTGTAACTCAAAGCGTTTATATCCAGTGCGCCGAGCTTGGGACCTTCTCCGGTTTCAAAACGTAAATCCTGACCCAGCGCCATGGGAATGACCAGAATATCGGAGAAGATGATGGCTGCATCCATGCCGAAGCGTCGGATCGGCTGCATTGTAATTTCGCAAGCAGCGGAAGGATCCATCGCCATTTCGAGAAAGCCGCCTTTTTGCGCACGCAGAGTTCTATATTCGGGAAGATAGCGTCCGGCTTGACGCATAAACCAGAATGGAATTTTTTCGGTTTTATGACCTGCGAGCGTCTCTAAAAATTTTTGCTGTGTGGGCACGGGTTTCTCGTTTGTTTTTTCGAATGGAGATCACCATAAAGAATAAAATATATTTTAAAAGAAGGTTTTTATTGTTTTAGGTCCTGTGGGTTGAGGGGATAAGATTCGATACATTTTTTATCCACGGGTGCCGTTTTTTCGAGTCTGGCGCTTTTATTTCGATTCGCTGTGATTCGCCCCGATAAATGGTTTTTGTGAAATTTACGTTATCCTCATGGGGACGAGTCCTTTTTTAAATTTTGGGTGAAATGCGGATAAGTTCATCCCGTTTTTATCCGGAGATTTGTCAAGGATTTGTTCACAGAGTTACTCAGGAGGCTAGGATGCGAATCGATTTTGTGTTAGGTCATTGGAAAGGTCTTTTAATTATTTCAGGTTGCCGATGCACGAGGGTCAATTCAAGAAGCTGGAACTGGAAGAGGTTGCCGCTGTTTTAGAGCGCCTTAATCCGCATTTTGACGGGATTGTCTTTGATCCGGTTGAAACAACGATTTTGGCTAGTGATTTGTCTTTTTATCCGGGTTGCCGGTTGTTGGATATTGCCGATTACAGTATGCAGCCGCCTTTGCAGCGCTTTGTGGTTTACGGAGCTGAAAAATATTTTATCGTTACTTTTTCCAATGATCCTATTTATGCGTTTAATCAACGTTGCCCGATTGTTCTGGATAAGGATAATGTGACCGATTATGTGCGGTTTTTCTTTCGGTATGTGCGTGGACGCCATGGGCGTTTTTTGGTGAGCGAAAGTCTGGAAGATATTAACTGGCGGGACGACCCGCCTCCGGCGGCGCGTAAGACGATTGGCGAGATGATCCAGCCTTTATTTCTGGAGAAAACCGATGAGGCCGGTGTGTATTATATTCGCGCGTGTATGGTATTTAAGGATTCCTTGTTTAAAACGCTGGTTAAAGTCGAGCCGAACGGATTTGTATCTTTAAGCGATGAAGAATTGCTGATTGAGGATATGCCGGTTCTGGATGATACGTTCGGGCAATAAAAATTCCCTTCTTTAGCCGCTAATTTTTCTTATGAAAACTAAGTGTGAATAGAGTCTTAAGATTCAGGCTTTATTTTCTATAACTCCCCATTTTTCTTTGATTTTTCTGCTTTTTAGAAAGGTTTGGTTAAGGAATTTACCCCCATAATAGGGTGTGTGAAGCGCGTTTATTCTGATGCGTTTTTTAGGGGAAAATATAAAGGGTTTGAAAATCAGGTCGGGATCATGAGCGATACTTATTCTGAAATTGTGGGGATGAAAATTAATCCGAGGCGGATTTGCCGCGTGGCTTATACTTTGAATAATACACAGCCGGTCGTGTGCACGATTATCGATGAGCATCCGCTGTTTTATATGGATTATGAAGATCATTACGAAGATCTTGAAGGTGGAATTTACGATCATCTGGATTTAAGCGCTTTTGACGGCGAACTCGAAAAGCTTAAGCAAGCGATTGAGCGTTTTGATACTTATTCAGAAAGCGAAGCTTGCACAAGCGAAGATAAGATCGAAAAGTTTTTGGATAATGCTCGTTTTATAGGTGTGCCGAATGGTGAATTTTATGATGCGGCGGCGCTTAACGTGCTTGAGGATCTGATTTCGCAAAGCCGTATCGGGCAAGCTTATATGGATTTTGCATGTGAGCATAAGGTTCAAATCACATTGAGTTCACAAGTTGAAACGGCACATTATGATCGTAATGAGCGGATTATCCATGTCAACGGGCATGCCGATCTTGTTGATCAGGTGTTTTTGCTGGTGCGTGAATTGCGTCGCCATTGGCAGCATCGTCAGGGTGCTCTGATCCATCCTTTGATGTTTCATCCGGATCATGCGGTTTTGATTAACCGGGCGCAGGAAGCCGATCTGGTTGTATCTATCATTCGCGTGGCCTGGGAATTACAACTGGCCGGTCACAAAGAAATCTGGGATAGAATCGAGAATTCTTCGATGGCTGATATGGGCCGGGCGTTTGCGCGTGAAGCGTTTTTAGATTTCCGTACGATCAATAACGGACAAGCTATGGCGGCTGTTTTTGAAGCGTGGTTTTTATCCGAGCGTTGCCGCAGGCAAGATAAGGTCTTGATTAACCAGATGCTGGCCGATCATCAGGGCTATGTTTTTGATCTTGAGGATGCGTCTTATGCCGTGACGCCGAGTCTGATTGCGGCTTTGGGGGAGATGCCTTTCGGCAAAAATTACCTGGCAGAACATGCCGTGACGATTATGGATGATGCGATTTTTACAGATGTGCGCGACCGGGCGAACGCGAATTTCCTTTGGTTTGTGAAGTTCGAG
The DNA here is from genome assembly GCA_020443075.1 of Alphaproteobacteria bacterium. Taxonomy (GTDB): domain Bacteria; phylum Pseudomonadota; class Alphaproteobacteria; order Micavibrionales; family Micavibrionaceae; genus TMED27. The sequence continues at coordinate 60,026 of JAGRIU010000045.1, read as the reverse complement.
CGCTCTTTCCGCGAAACGGAACAGGTTTTGCAACCGTCTTCGGAGCAGTCTGCGAAGGACATTCGTTCTTCCGAACTTCACACTGAAGCACAGGATTTTGATCATGAAAGCGCACAACAGCTCCCAGGCAGTCTTCATTTCTTCCCCGGCGTTCACGAGACCGGTGAACAAGATGGGGATAAATCAGACCTATCCGGGCGGCGCCTCTTGCCTGAGAGCCATTCCAGACGAATTGGATTTTCAGATGGAGATTCCAATGTCGTATTTCTACAGCGTTGGCGCTCAGAGTAATGAGATGGACTTTTTCACTGCGAGCGAGCGTTTTCTTTTTAAGCGTTTGAAGAAAGGCCAAGATGCGGCGACTCATGAAGATCGCCGTATGCCTATGCGCCGCGTTCTTGAAGGATCGTCCGAAGGAGATGGCGCGTTATATGATGTATGGCCGCTGGACGATCTTTACTACGATGCACCGCTTTTCTACGCACCCGTTGATTATGAAGATGAAGAGGATTTTCGCACGCGGGCGCTGGATGATCGTTATGATATTTTGTGCTGGATTGTACGCAGCGCTCTGGAAAGTCCTATGGCGGCAAGGATGCTTGAAGAAGCCAAGGATGAGGGTTGGTCTGTGGCGCTGGAGGATTTGTCCGGTGATCAAGGCCAGGGCCCGGATTTTCATCTGGATGTGCCCGAGCGTCTGATTGTTTTGAACGATAGTGGTTTGATGCTCGCGGCTTTGGGGCGTTCACAGTATTTCTGCAATAGTTTGCTGATTTCCTTTGTTCGGGCGCTGCGCGATGTCTGGCAAGAAAAACGCCATGGCGGCTTTAACGCGCTTTATGGGCCGGAAGCTGTTTTGATGCTGGAGCGTGTGCGCAGCGCCGATATGGATGTGATGGCGGTTTTGTGTGCATGGGAATTGCGCAGCCTTGGTCATGGCGGTATCTGGCGGCATCTGATTGGCTCGGACATGGGTGATCTGGCAATGCGTTTTTCGACGTATCTTGAGCGTCATCCGGCGGATGCTTCTTTGCATGGTGCTTTGGAGGCTGCTTTTACGCAGTGGTTTAGAAGCGAAGAGCGCATGGATGCATGTGATCACGAGATTTTGGAGGATATGGACGGTTTGATGAAGGCTTGCGAAAGCGCGGAAGAGGCTTTTGGCACGGAGCGTTTACAATCTCAGGGTATCGAGATTTTATCATGTTTGCCGGATAAAACGGCTTATCTGCAGGGGCGCGGGCGCGAGATTTTGAATGCGCCTTTGTATTCAGGGATGAATGATGCGGTCAATCAGGCGCATTTGATGCAGATTATGAATGATCTGAAAACCGTACGTGTTCAAGGGGTTGCCTTCCGCAGCCGGGCGCTGGCCGATAAAATCTTTCCCGGTGGGGCGATGATGGCGGAGGAAGATTAAGTCCGGAAGGGCCGTTGGTGTGAAAACCGCAGCGGTTGCATTACTGGCTTCTTTGTCTTTTCGTATTAAAAGCCCTCTTTCCTCTTGTGTGAATTCTGACTAGGATAGCGCGCATGAGTGAGGAAAAGAACGAAAGCCGGAAATTTTATCTGCATCTGTTGTCCGATGCGACGGGGACGACGTTGCTGAGTTTGGCGCGGGCGTGTATTGCCCAGTTCGAGAATGTCGAGCCGGTGCAGAAATTCTGGCCTTTGGTGCGGACCGAGCGGCAGCTCGAGCGGGTGATTAAGAAAGTGCGAGAGATTCCCGGGCCGGTTATTTTTACCTTTGTGGATGAGAATATGCGCAAGCGTTTGCAAGAGGCGTGCGAGGAGATGGGTGTGCCGTGTGTGGCGGTGATGGACCCGATTATGCGCAGCCTGTCTTCTTATTTGGGAATTCATGCGCGCGGGGTTCCGGGTTTACAGCATGCGATGGATGATGCTTATTTTCGCCGCGTGGAGGCGGTGGATTATGCGATGCGCCATGATGACGGGCGGACGCTGGAGGGACTTCGTGAGGCTGATGTGATTTTGGTTGGCGTGTCACGGACGTCCAAGACTCCGACCTCTGTGTTTTTAGCGCGGCGCGGGATTAAGGCGGCGAATATTCCGCTGGTGCCCGGAGTGGATGTTCCGGATGAAAAATTGTCTTTGGCCGAGCCAATGTATGTCGGGCTGGTGGCGACGCCGGATCGGTTGATGCAATTGCGGCGTAGCCGCCTCAATGCCGGAGAAGCTCCGGCGCATCCGCAGTTTTGTGAGAACGCCTATCTGGATTTTGAAGCGATTGAGGAAGAGGTTCGCGCGGCGCGGCGTATGTTCAGTAAAAAGGGTTGGCCGGTGATTGATGTGACGAAACGCTCGATCGAGGAAACGGCGGCGGAAATTATGTCTTTATTGCAGAATCGGCGGGATAAACAGAGAAAGCAAGAGGAGAAAGGCAAGGCATGAAACTGGTGTTGGCCTCGAAAAGCCGGGCGCGCATAGATATGTTGCGCGCTGCCGGACTTGAATTTGAAACCTTTCCCGCGGATCTGGATGAGGGGAAGGTTTTGCAAGGCAAAGGCCTGACGCCCGAAGATTCGGCTTTGTTTCTGGCGCAGCAAAAAGCTTTGGTTGTGAGTTCGAAAAAACCGGGAGATTTGATTGTCGGGGCCGATCAGGTTCTGGAGTGCGGTGGACGGATTTTATTCAAGGCCGAGGGCGAAGACGATGCTCAAGAGAAGCTAAAATTTTTGCGCAGCAAAACTCATAGGCTTATCTCAGCGGTTTGTGCGGTTCAGGATGGAAAAATTCTCTGGAGCGCAACAAAAAATGCTCATTTGAGTATGCGTCATTTTGATGATGAATTTTTGAAACGTTACTGCGAAAAGGCTGGGCCTGCGTTGACGCGTAGCGTCGGAGCATATGAGCTGGAATCTTTTGGCGTGCAGCTTTTCGAGCGCGTTGAAGGGGATTATTTTACGATATTAGGGCTACCATTATTGCCGTTGCTTGCCTATTTGCGCGACCGGCATGGGATCGGGTTATGAAAGATTTTATTAAGGCCGGGGTTATCGGGCATCCGGTCGGGCATTCCAAATCACCGCTAATCCACAATTACTGGATTGAAAAATATGGTTTGCAAGGGTCGTATGAAGCGATTGATCTGGCGCCGGCGGATTTTGGCGATGGAGTGCGGGCGCTCGTCGCCAAGGGGTATGGCGGGTTTAATTTGACTATTCCGCATAAGGAAGCCGGATTGGCGTTATGTGATGAGGTTGAGGCGCGGGCGCAGGTGATCGGGGCCGTGAATACGCTGGTTGTGCGGAGTGGACGTGTTAAGGGCATGAATACGGACGGGTTTGGTTTTTTAGAGAATATTCGCAGTGCATATCCTGATTTTGATTTTACGCGCGGACCCGCCGTTGTGCTGGGGGCTGGCGGTGCGGCGCGGGCGATTGTACAGGCTTTGGGTGAAGCCGGTGCTCCAAAGGTCATTTTAGTCAACCGCACAAAAAACAGAGCGCAGCAATTAGCTGAAAAGGCGCGGATTGATTCAAAAATAGAGGTTGTGGATTGGGAAGATCGCAGCAAAATTTTGAGCGCAGCACATTTATTAGTTAACACGACGTCTTTGGGGATGAAGGAGCAAGAGGCGTTGGAGATTGATTTATCGGCGATGCCGAAAGAGGCGTTGGTGAATGACATTGTTTACGCTCCACTGGAGACGGCTTTGTTGCAGCAAGCGGCTCGGCAGGGATTAAAAACCGTAAGCGGGATCGGAATGTTGCTGCATCAGGCACGTCCGGCTTTTGAGGCATGGTTTGGGGTGATGCCGGAGGTTGACGAGATACTCATTCAAAAGGCGCTGGCATGATTGTATTGGGGCTTACAGGTTCGATCGGGATGGGCAAGTCTATGGCTTCGTCGATGTTGGAGCATCTGGGCGTGCCGGTCCATGATGCGGATTCTTGTGTGCATGATTTACTGTGTTATGATTCTCCGGCCTGGGCCTCTTTTACGGCGGCGTTTCCTTATTTCTCTTATCCGCAAATCTACGGAAAGTTGTGGTCATGGACACTCTCGCGCAGCGGATTTTCGCCGTGGTGGCGGTTCATAGACCGCAGCGCGCTGGGTAGGCTGGTTTTTCAAAAACCGGAAGAGCGGGAAAAGCTCGAGGCGGTTTTGCATCCTTTTGTGCGTAAGGCACAGAATGATTTTATCAGAGCGCAGCAAAAAGCCGGACGCTCTATTGTGGCTCTGGATATTCCGTTGTTGTTTGAAACCGGAGCCGAGACGCGGGTTGATTATACGGTGAGTGTTACAGCGCCGGATTTTGTGCAGCGCGCGCGGGTGATGGAGCGCCCCGGTATGAATGAGAAAAAATATATTTCAATTTTGCAGCGCCAGATGCCGGACGGCGAGAAATGCGCGCGGGCGGATTTTGTTATTCCCAGCGGTTTGGGGCGGGCGCATATGATGCGGGCTTTGAAAGAGATGCTCTATCGTGTTAGAACGGAGTCTATGGATCGCCAAGAATATTTTAAGGCTGGGTAACTTTAACGATGTGGAAACGCCGGAAGCAGGTTTTGGTTTTTACGCATGTCATGCAAGAAGGCGCATGTTTGCTGGGGCGTTTGCTGAGCGAGCGCGGGCATGATGTGCATACGGTTTCGATTCCGAAAACCGATTTGTCGCAGATTGATATTCTGGCGCCTGATTTACTGGTGGTGATGGGCGGGCCGATCAGTGTTTATCAAAACGAGGATTATCCTTTTCTGGATCAGGAAATTGATCTTATTCGAAAACGTATAAAGGCCGGGCGACCTGTGATCGGGATTTGTCTGGGGGCGCAGCTTGTCAGTAAAGCTTTGGGCGCGCGCGTTTATGCGGGTACGCAAGGGGATGAGGTTGGCTGGCATCCGCTGAAGCTGAGTGAAGCCGGACGTTCTTCTCCTGCCCGGCATCTGGAAGCCGGATGCACAAATATGTTTCATTGGCACGGCGATGTTTTTGATTTGCCGGAAGGAGCCGAGCTTTGGGCGTCGAGCGCGCTTTATCCGAACCAGATTTATCAAAAAGACGGTTTTGTGCTGGCCATTCAATGTCACCCCGAGGTCATGGAAATTCAGCTTCGGGAATGGTTTGTTTTGTTTACGGGGCAGATTACGGGTGATGATCCGGTGGTTCCTGTCTCTGCGCTACGGACGCAGACGCGGGAGCATATCGAGACGCTGAATCAGCAGGCGCGTTTGTTTTTTAGCGAATGGCTCGAGACGCAAGGGTTATAGGAAAGGAATCATGAAAGAAATCGTGCTGGATACGGAGACGACCGGAATGGACCCGAATGACGGGCACCGGATTATCGAGATTGGCTGTGTGGAGCTGGACAATCATATTCCGACGGGGCGGCATTTGCAGCTTTATATCAATCCCGAGCGCGATATTCCCGCCGATGCGACGGCGGTGCACGGTATTACGAACGAATTTGTTGCGGATAAGCCTGTGTTTTCTCAAGTCTATAGCGAGTTTATGGATTTTATCGGTGAGGCATCGCTGGTCATCCATAACGCCGAGTTCGATATGAAATTTATCAACTGGGAGCTGAAACAGGTCGGGCATGCGGCCGTGCCGTGGAGCCGCATTGTCGATACGTTGGGGATGGCGCGGAAGAAGTTTCCCGGTTCTCCGGCTAATCTGGATGCGCTGTGTCGGCGTTTCGGGATTGATAATACGCAGCGGACCTATCACGGGGCGCTTTTGGACTCCGAGCTTCTGGCCGAGGTGTATCTGGAGCTTTTGGGCGGGCGGCAGCACGGGCTGGGGTTGGCGGCGGAAAGGGTTCAGTCTTCGGCGAATGAGGCGCAAGCGGCGACGAGGGTCGAGCGTGTTTTCCGTGAGCCGCGATCCTATGAACCGAGCGCTGAGGAGCAGGCCGCGCATGAAGCTTTGCTGGAAAAACTGAAAGACCCGCTTTGGACTAAAAGCGCGTAGGGCTTCAAGTTTCGGATCAAGGCAGACTTTAAAAGGCGTCTTGGATTTTTTCACCGGCTTTTTCGATGTCTTTGCCTGCGCCTTCGATTGTGTTGCATGCATTCAAACCGAGAGCCAGGACGCAGAGGCAGAGAAGGGGAAGATAACGCATGGTGTTTCCTTTCTTTATCTTTGATTCTTAATTCACAGTTTCTTGGTCGCTGCCTGTTTTGGCGCGGTTTTCGGCTTCGGCGATTTCGTCCTTGAAGCGCTCGAGGTAAAGACCCTGAAAATCAATCGGGTTGAGCATTAATGGCGGATAGCCGCCTTGAACAGTTGTGTTTGAAATGATTTGGCGTGCGTAAGGGAATGCTAAGCGCGGGACTTCGATGAAAAGCAGAGGGTGGTGGGCTTCTTGCGGGATGCCCTGCAAGGCTACGGTAATACCGTATTGTAGTTCGACAACGAAGATGGCGTCTTCTTCGCGCAGGGCGGCGGCGCGGATGTTGAGAACGACTTCGTAGAGATTTTCAATTTCGTCGCTTTCGATGCGGCGGGCATCCATGCCGATATTGATATCCATTTCCGGCGGGCCGCCTTGAACTCTCAAAGATTCAGGGGCGTTGGGGTTTTCAAAGGAGAGATCGCGGATATATTGCGCCAGAATATTAATAGGCATATCCGGGGCGGCCATTTGATCCTGTTCTTCTTTTTTCTTACTCATATCTCTTTTACCTGTATTCCTTTGATGACAAATTTTTTCTTTAAAAAAGCTTTAGCACGCGCTGGTGGGCTTGTCATGGCCTATGTTTGTTTGCTCGTTATTCATCCAGTCTTTCATATTCCCCTTCGATGATTTCGGGGCTGCGGGGGCGCTGGGGTTCGTACATGTCACCGGTTTCATAATAGGCGCTCCAGCGCGTGTGCTTTTTGATGGCGCTGCGCAGGGCCGCGCGCACAGGAGGCAAAAGTAGTGCGAAGCCTATGGTATCAGTCAAAAAGCCCGGCGTGATGAGCAAGGCTCCTGCGGCGACAAGGCAAAATCCGTCAAACATTTCGTTTAGCGGCATTTTTCCCTCATCCATAGAGCGGCGCATGGAAAAAATTGTGTGTAGGCCTTGATAGCGCACTAGCGCGCCGCCGATGATTGCGGTCAGGAAGGCCAGAAACAAGGTGGTCATCAGGCCGATATGTTCGCTGACGGTGGCGAACAGGGCGAGCTCTATGAACGGAACGATGATGAAAATTAAAAAAACCGGCATGCTTTCATTTTGTCTGTTGTGGGCTGTCTAGGCTATTAGATAGTGTTAAATCATGCAATGGCTATTGCATTTGCAAGGTAATATGCCACATTGTGTTCAATAGACAGGCTTTTTCGAGGCAAAAGAGAGGTTTTTCAACGTGCCGGCTGATTTGATTATTTATGCGCTTGTGGCTGCGGGGCTGGTGTTTTGGTTGCGCAGTGTTCTGGGGACGCGCCATGGCGAGGAGCGTGAGCGTCCTAGCCCGTTTTTGGCCGGTGAAGGCGAAGATGGACGCACAGATGGCGATCAGAGCGCTTTGGCGGCTGGGCCGATGAGCATGGAAGATGAAATTGCGGCGCTGGCCAGTGAGCCGCGCGGACCGTTTGCCATCGAGAATAAAACCGCCGAGATGGGCCTGATCGAAATTGCGCGGGCGGATAAGAGTTTTGATATCGGCTTTTTCCTGCAAGCGGCGCAGGATGCGTTTGTGATTATTGTCGAGTCTTTCGCCGAAGGTGACCGCGAAACCCTGCATGATTTGCTGGGCGATGATGTTTATCAGGCTTTTGAGGGCGCGATTACGGCGCGCGAGGCTGAAAAACATACGCAAGTGACTGACGTGCACGCCATTCGCAGGACCGAGGTGACGGCGGCGCGCATGGAGGGGCGCAGCGCAGTGATTACCGTTAAATTCGAAGCCGAGGAAACCAGCGTTGTGCGTGATATGGACGGGCACGTTATTACCGGCGATCCTGATCGCACTGCGAAGGTCAAGGATATGTGGACTTTTAGCCGGGATATTAAATCCAAAGATCCGAGCTGGCTGGTGATTGAAACGCGCAGCGGGTTTGAGGATGATCATGAATTGATTCCAAATACTCATTAAGGTCTTTCCTATTTGCTTTTGTACGTTGTTGCTTCGTCGCTTATGTAGTTTTTCTACACGGCACTCCTTGCGCCTTGTACAAAAACAAATTGAAAAGGCCTTGGTCTCAGATCATATTCTATTTGTCATGATGAAAGCCGTTCTTTGTTTTTCTGTTTTTTTATTGGGGGCATGCAGTCTGTTTCAAGCGTCGCCCGATCAAGGTTTGGCTGAAGAGGCTTATGCGCCGCCGGTTTTGACTGCGGCAAGCTTTGCGCAGCTTCCGGGTTGGGGACAGGACGATTTTTCAGGTTTTGCGCAGGCTTTTTCACGTTCGTGCGATCGCATGGCAAAGCAGCCTGCGGAGAGGGCGTTTGGCGCTTTGAAGGACGCCGGGACATATGGCGATTGGCAGGGCGCATGTGCAGTGTTTGCTGCTAGCCCTCAAAATGATCCGCGCATTTTACGCGCATTTTTTGAAACGTACTTTACACCCTATGCAGTTTCTGCGGATGGGGAGAGCGAAGGCCTGTTTACAGGCTATTACGAGGCCAGTTTGCACGGATCGCGCGTGCGCACGCCAAAATATAACGTGCCGCTTTATGTGCGGGCGGATGATCTGGTGATGGTCGATTTGGGCGAGTTTCGTGAGGAGCTTAAAGGCCAGCGCATTGCCGGGCGGGTTGTCGGTGGCAATCTCAAACCCTATGAAAGCCGCGAGGAAATTGTGGCCGGGCGCTGGCCGCATAATGACAAGGTTCTTGTGTGGCTGGATGATCCGGTGGATGCATTTTTCGTGCAAATTCAAGGTTCCGGTGTTGTTGAGCTTGCTGAGGGTGGGGTGATGCGCATTGGTTATGCCGGGCAGAACGGGCATCCTTACTATGCGATCGGGCGCGAGCTGATCAAGCGCGGGGAATTGACGAAAGACACTGTGTCGATGGAGTCTATTCGCGCATGGCTGGAGGCAAATCCCTATCAGGCGGACGAATTGATGAATGCCAATGCGTCTTATGTGTTTTTTAAAGAGCTCGAAGGTGAAGACGGTGGGCCTATGGGCGGTGAAGGGGTCGCTTTGACGCCCGAGCGGTCTGTGGCGGTGGATCGCAGTCTGATGGCATATGGATTGCCGCTCTGGGTTGATCTTGAGGCCCCTGCTCCGGCCTCAGCGCGGCTGCAGCGTATGATGGTGGCGCAAGATACCGGCGGCGCGATCCGCGGGGCGGTGCGCGGGGATGTGTTTTGGGGGCGCGGGGCGCGCGCCGAGCAGATGGCGGGGGCTATGAAGTCCAAGGGGCGTTATTGGGCTCTTTTGCCGCGGCGCGTGGGGGCGCAATAAAGGATTGCTTTACAGGGCGGCTTTCGCGTACAAAAGCTCTATGACACAGACATCTTCTTCACTTCCTTCTTCTATGGCTGATCTAGCCGGGGCGGCGCAGCCTTCGCATGATCATATTCTTATTCTTGATTTTGGCTCGCAGGTGACGCAGTTGATTGCTCGCAGGGTGCGAGAAAGCGGTGTTTATTGCGAGATCTGGCCCTTCAATCAGGCCGATGATGCACGCATTCGCAGCTTTAATCCGAAAGGGATTATTTTGTCCGGTGGGCCGCGCAGCGTTCTGGATGAGGATGCGCCGAGTGCGCCTTCGGTGGTGTTCGAGATGGGCGTGCCGGTGTTCGGGATTTGCTATGGCCAGCAAACGATGGTTCAACAGCTTGGCGGGCGGGTTGAAGGCCTTGAGAAAAGTAGTGGGGGCCGCGAATTCGGCCGCGCGTTTGTCGATGTGATCGATCATTCTTCGATTACCGCTGGCGTGTGGGATAAGGGCGCACATGAACAGGTGTGGATGAGTCACGGGGATCATGTGGCCGATTTGCCCGAGGGTTTCCGCGTGATTGCCAAGTCCGAAGGTGCGCCCTATGCGTTTATTGCCGATACTGGGCGTAAGTTCTATGGCGTGCAGTTCCACCCCGAAGTCGTGCATACGTTGAACGGGAAGGATTTGTTGAAGAATTTTACGCATGAGGTTTGCGGATGCTCAGGGGATTGGACGATGCAGTCTTTCCGCGAGGAATCGATCGCGAAAATCCGTGCGCAGGTCGGGGATGCTAAGGTGATTTGCGGCTTATCCGGCGGAGTGGATTCTTCGGTGACGGCGGTGTTATTGCACGAGGCGATCGGCGATCAACTGACCTGTATTTACGTGGATACGGGGTTAATGCGTGCGGGCGAGAGTGAGCAGGTGGTGAGTCTGTTTCGTGATCACTATAATATTCCATTGATCCATGAAGATGCTTCGGAGAAGTTTCTTTCCGGTCTGGAAGGGACGGCCGATCCCGAGATGAAGCGTAAATTGATCGGGACGATGTTTATCGAGGTTTTTGAAAATTGTGCTAAGCGTGTTGGCGGGGCGAAGTTTTTGGCGCAGGGCACGCTTTATCCGGATGTGATTGAAAGCGTGAGCTTTACCGGCGGGCCGAGCGTAACGATTAAATCGCACCATAATGTCGGCGGCTTGCCGGAGAAGATGGATTTGAAGCTGGTCGAGCCGATGCGCGAGCTGTTCAAGGACGAAGTGCGCGATCTGGGCCGGGCGCTGGGGATGCCGGAGGAGTTTATCCGCCGTCATCCGTTCCCGGGGCCGGGGTTGGCGATCCGGATGCCGGGCGAGATTACGGCAGAGAAGCTGGAGATTTTGCGCAAGGCCGATACAGTGTATCTGGACGAGATTAAGAAATCCGGGCTGTATGATGAAATCTGGCAGGCTTTTGCCGTATTGCTGCCTGTGCGCAGCGTGGGCGTGATGGGCGATTCGCGGACCTATGAGTATGTGTGCGCTTTGCGGGCGGTGACGTCCACAGACGGGATGACGGCGGATTATTATCCGTTCGAGCATGAGTTTCTGAGCCGGGTTTCGACGCGCCTGATCAACGAGGTGCAGGGAATCAACCGCGTGACCTATGATATTACCTCCAAACCGCCGGGGACGATCGAGTGGGAGTAGGTTAAGGGAGTTTTTCTTTGAAGTATCGCCCGGAAATTGACGGTTTGCGTGCTGTGGCTGTTGTGCCGGTTATTTTATTTCATGCTGGTTTTTCGATTTTTAGCGGCGGATTTGTAGGCGTTGATATCTTTTTTGTTATTAGCGGCTATCTGATTACGACCATTATTATGAGTGAGTTGGAGGCTGGGACTTTTAGTCTGCTTCGTTTTTATGAACGCCGGGCGCGGCGGATATTGCCGGCCTTGTTTTTAGTTGTTCTGTGTTGTCTTTTGCCGGCGTGGGTGTTTTTGACCCCATTGCACATGCAGGATTTTGCGCAGAGTCTTGTTGCTGTAACACTTTTTTCGTCGAATATTTTATTTTGGCAGGAAAGCGGTTATTTTAACCAGGCTGCCGAACTGAAACCTTTGCTGCATACTTGGAGTTTGGCGGTTGAGGAGCAATATTATATTTTATTTCCGCTTTTTCTCATGATGATGTGGAGGTGGGGACGTAAGCTCACTCTCGATACGCTTGTTGTTGTTTTTATCCTGAGTTTAGGCGCGGCTCATTGGAGCGCTTATTTTGTACCCAAGGCTGCCTTTTTTCTTCTTCCTATGCGCGCATGGGAGTTGTTGCTGGGTGTTTTTTGCGCTTTTTATTTGGACAAGAGGGGAGGTGCCAGTCAAAGGCGTTTTGCTGGTGGGCTAAGCGCTCTTGGTCTGGTGTTTATTCTTGTTGCTGTTTTTGTATTTGATCGCAGTACGCCAACACCCAGCTTGTATACTCTATTACCAACGGTTGGTGCGGTGCTGATTATATTGTTTTCTGCAAAGGGCACGCTTTCTTTTCGCGTTTTAAGTCACAGGATAGTGGTTGGTATCGGCCTGGTTTCCTATAGCGCGTATCTATGGCATCAGCCGCTTTTGGTTTTTATGCGGCACGCCCGGTTTAACGCCGATCTTCCTTTGTTTTGGAGCGGTCTTGCGATTGCAATTACTATGGTTTTGTCGGCGTTGAGCTGGAAATATATTGAGGCGCCGTTTCGAAACTCTCAGCTTGTGGGACGGAGAAGTGTTTTTGTTTTAAGTACGGTTTTTGCGGCTCTGATTTTTTGTACAGGTTTTTTTGGCGTTCTCAGTGACGGTTATATGCAACGCGTGGCGAAAAATTCTCTGGCGGGAGATGTCGGGAATTACGATTTTTATCAATATGTTGACGGACATTACCCGGATTGTCAGCCGGATTCGGTTGCTCTTAATGCGCATGTGTGGAAGGGGTTTTTGCGGTGCAATCAATCCAGGCCGGGTACACCGGATATTGTGTTGCTCGGGGACTCTCATGCCGAACATTTGTTTGTCGGTGTGGCCGAGGCTTTGCCGGATTTGAATGTCGGTTATTATATAAAATTTGCGATGCCGTATTTGGATGAGCCTTCATTTCGACCCGTTTTCGATGAGTTGTTGAGCAATGATAAAAAACAAATTGTTTTGCTAACGATCGCTTATGTTCGTTGGATACAAGAAGGCGAGCAAGAGGCTTTTTACAAGGAGTTGAAAAAAACAGTTTCCGCTTTGATTGCTGCTCATAAGCAGGTGGTGTTGGTCGGAGATGTTCCACGTTATGCGGGTTGGCCAGAGGCCTGTATTTACAAAATGCCGGTGTCTTTAAAGGCGAGTTCTTCGGTTTGTTCTATGTCGTTAGTTAAGGCTCGCCGGCAGCAAGCCGTTTACGGAGACGTATTAACGCGTTTGTCTGAAGAATTTGGCTTGGAATATATTACATTGGAACGAACCGTATGCGATGATAGGGCATGCCATATGTTTAATGATCAATTTGTTCTGTACCGTGATTTTAGTCATCTTAATGTGCCTGGTAGCCGATTGGCCGGGCGATATGTTGTGGAAAGCAGCGCTTTATTGAGGCGGTTTATGCGTAAAAAAGGGCGGGAAGTTGGTGGACCCTAGCGGGATCGAACCGCTGACCTCTTCGCTGCCAGCGAAGCGCTCTCCCAGCTGAGCTAAGGGCCCTTTATCCGGCTTGCTTTTATTTTCTGACATCGTTGTTTGTCGCTTATGTATTTTTATACACTGCGCTCCGCACGCCTTGTCAGAAAAATAAATTCAAGCGGATATAGCGAAAGGCAAACTAAGCAAAAAAGGATTGGAGTTCAAGTAAAAAAGCGGGGCTGGAACCCCGCTTTTTGAAATAAATAGGCGTCGTAGGTTATTTTTTAACCAGAGCGTCGCGGATTTCTTCGAGCAGTACTTCACTTTTCGGCGGTGCGGGCGGAGCAGCGGGCGCTTCTTCTTGCTCTTTTTTGATTTTGTTGACGCCTTTCACCAGCATGAACACAACAAAAGAGATGATCAGGAAGTTAATAACCGCATTGATGAACACACCGTAGGTTACAACAGTGGCGCCGGCATCTTGCGCGGCTTTCAGGCTTACATATTGTTCGCCGTCGAGGGCGATAAATTTATCGGCGAAATCGACACCGGAGGTGAGCATACCGATGATCGGCATGATCAGGTCGCCTACCATAGAGTTAACGATGGCGGTGAAGGCCGCGCCCATGATGATCCCGACAGCCATATCCATGACGTTGCCGCGGGCAATAAAGTCTTTAAACTCTTTGAACATTTCTTGTTCCCTTTTTCGTTTTTGTAAAATAATGAATGCGAGGGTACGCTAAGGCTAAAAATATTCTTTGTCAATACAGTGGCTTAACAAGCTTTGTAATAAAAAAGCCCCGCTTATATTAGCGAGGCTTTATGTATTATCTGTTTCTGCGTTTTTAGCGCTGGTTCATGAAATGCAGAATGTACTGGAACAGTGCAATAAAGCTGATGTACAGGTTTAGCGCTGCGGCCCAGCCCAGACGTTCGGCGATTTCTTTGCTGTAGGACGGGTTATACATTTCTTTGAGGTCTTGTGTTTGCCAGACGGTGACGCCGGAAAAGAGGATAATGCCTACACCGGCGATGACGTTTTGCATCATCGGACTCTGGAAGAAAATGTTCATGACGCTCGCAGCGATCAGGCCCCAGATGCCCATCACGGCAAAGGTGCGGACGGGGCTGAGGTCGGCTTTGGTTGTGTAGCCAAAGACGCTCAGGCCCGCGAACATCGCAACAGCAATGAAGAAGGCTTTGGCAACGGCCATGCCGAAGGTCGGATCGGCCGTGGCGAGCATGGCGATGGCGGAAAAGCTTATCCCGTAGAGAACGGCTATACCGAAAAAGGCCAGCATCAGTTTTTTAGAAGACATTTTGTCAGGGCGGAAGCCGAACCAGACAATGGCTAGCGGGGCGAAGATGACGATATATCTTTGCGGCCCGCCCAGCAAAAGCTGCATGAGCATCGGTGATGTCGAAACCAGCCATGCGGTAATCGCGGTGACCAGTACGCCTGCTGTCATTTTGTTGTACACGCCCAGCATATGCTGGCGCAGGCCTGCGTCTATTTCGCGGGTGCGGGTTTGCGTGGTTTGAAAACGCTCGGTTTGCATCGTTTTATAACTCCTTATCGTAGATGAGAACGATTCACAAAACTTATATAGTCTTTATTCTAGCAGATTTCAAAGGGAATCGGGAAATTTGGCTGTTTGCTTTAAAATGGGCGGCGGTCACGGACGAGCCAGGGGTTTTTAAGATTGGGCGATCTTTGAAAGCGTGTCTCCAGGTCTGCCGGCGGCATACTGAGCGTCGGGACCGGCGTGCCGGTGGTTTCGGACAGGGCGCGGATACGTTTTTCTATCGGCGGGTGGGTGGCAAACAGGCCGAGGAACGGTTTTGCATTCTCAAAACACATCATGGCGATATCGTCGGTGGTTTGCGGGATGTGATCGCGTCCGGCGATGCGCATCAGGGCGCTCATCATGGCCTGGGGGTTTTTGGTGAGTTGGACCGCTCCGGCATCGGCCATATATTCACGGTTTCTGGAGATCGCGAAGCGGGTGAACAGGGTCAGCACATAGCCCAGCCAGAGTGTAAAAACCAAGGCCATCATGATGATGATCCCGCTGCCGCCTTCACGTCTGCGGCCGGTATATATGAAGCCGTAGCGGATCTGGCTCCAGACCAGTTGCGCGGCAAAGCCGATCATGCCGGTGAAGATAATCGTGATGATGAGCAGACGGACGTCGCGGTTGAGGATGTGCGTGAGTTCGTGGCCGAGCACGGCTTCCAGCTCGTCTTTGGTCAGGGCGGTCATCAGGCCGCGTGTCACGGTGACGGAGAAGCTTTTTTGATCAATGCCGCTGGCAAAGGCGTTCCGGGCATGGGTTTCAATAATTTCAAGGCGTGGCATCGGGATGCCGGCGGTGATGGAGAGATTTTCCAGCAGATTGTAGAGTTCCGGCTCTTCTTGCCGCGAGACGGGATGGGAGTGGGAGAGTTTGCTGATCATTTTTGTATGAAAAAAATAGGCGAGCGTGAACCAGATGGCCACACCGGAGAGGATCAGCGGCCAGTAGGCGTAAAGGAAGGCGTTGGCCCCTGCGGCGGCCGAGTTTTCGAATGTTGTGCTATATCCGTATGTGGCCTGTATGCTTTGCGTGAACATTGAGCCGCTAACGACATAGGCGCAGAGCCAGATGATCCCCATGATCAGGAATGGGTACAACGCTAACAACGCTATGGATTTGAGGTTGTTGTTCCAGATATGGGTTTGCAGTCCGGCGGTGGGAAGGGCCATGTTTATTAACCCTGCTTACGAGCCAAATTTCACGTCCGGTGCTTTGTCCATAGTCTCGCGGTCTTTTTCGGGGATTTCGAAGAATTCCTCTTTTTTGAAGCCCAGCGCGGCGGCGAACAAAACGGCGGGGAATTGTTCGATGGCGGTGTTCAGTTCGGCGGTAGCGTTGTTAAAGAAGCGGCGGGCGGCAGCGAGCTTGTTTTCAATGTCCGAGAGTTCGGCCATGAGTTTTTGGAACATGCTATCGGCTTTGAGGTTGGGGTAGTTTTCCGCGACCGCGTAGAGCAGGCTCATGGAACGGCTGAGCGTGTTTTCGGCTGCGATGCGTTCGGAAATATTGCTTGCGCTCTGGATGCCTGCGCGGGCTTTGGTGATGTTTTCGAAGACCTCTTTTTCGTGACCGGCGTAGCCTTTGACCGTTTCGACAAGATTGGGGATCAGGTCGAAGCGTTGTTTGAGCTGGACGTTGATATCGGCGAAGGATTGTTCGCGGTTCTGGCGCAGGGCGACCAGCCGGTTGTAGATTGTGATACCGGCTAATGCGGCGGCGCCTAAGATCGCTAAAATGATCCAAAGAGTTTCCATTTTTGTCCCCTTTTTCCTTTTTTTAAAATTTCAAGGGCCTATACTAGCGTTTTAGGCCCCTCAGAGTCGAGCATTTGCATTCATTATGTCTGTTTTTACTTCATCGCGCTTTATGTCCTGCCTTGTCTCGGGCGAGGATTGGCGCAGCGTTGCCAAATCGGCGTTGGAGCAGCTTGAGGGTGCGAAAGGGCAAGGCTACACTTTGGGGTTTTTGTATATATCCGATCGTTTGGCGGGTGATAGCGAGAGTCTTCTCAATTTATTTAAGTCGGTTTTGGGGATTAAGCACTGGATTGGTGCGGCCGGTTTGGGTGTTTGTGGGTGCGGTCAGGAAATTATCGATGCGCCAGCGCTGAGCGTGATGCTTTGTCAATTCGATGCTGCCGATTTTTGTATTTTTCCGTCTGTTTGTGAAGATACTCACGATGTGGCCAAGCTTTTGAAGCCATGGTTGGAGCATAATGAGCCCCTTTTGGTTGCGGTGCATGGCGATCCTTTGGCGGCGCTTGATCCGGCGTTTAGTCTGGCGGCGCTTGAGCGGTTGATTGGCGGGTTTTTAGTCGGCGGGTTGACGTCTTCACGTTCGAGCCAGATCCAATTTGCGGATGAAGCGCGCAGCGGCGGGGTGAGCGGCGCGGTGTTTTCTTCGGAGGTCGAGGTTGCGAGTGTTTTGTCGCAAGGATGCCGCATTATCGGGCCGGAGCACCAGATTACCCGTGTCGACGGGCAAGTTGTGCTGGAACTTGACGGGCGCTTGGCGAGTCAGGTGTTCGAGGAGGATTTACGGTCGATGGCGATCAAGACGATTGACCGGGATCCTGATGACGTCTTGGTTGATGAGGGGGAAATACCGGAAGAATACAAGACTTTGTTTCAAGGAGAGGTTCATGCGGCGCTTTTGGTGCCGGGGTCCGATCAGGGTGATTATCTGGTGCGGCATATTACAGGATTTGATCCCGATGAGGGGAGTTTGCAGATTGCCGAAACTTCGCTTGAGGGGCAGCGGCTGGTTTTTGTTCACCGCGATCAGGAGAGCGTTTTCGAGGATTTGAGCGCGCAGCTTGTGGCGCTGCGGACACGCGTTACGCACGAGCGCGGATGCTTCGAGCCTAAGGGCGCGCTTTATATTTCCTGTGTGGCGCGTGCTTTTAAGGATAAGCAGGACGGGTCAGAAATTGGCCGCAGTGAAGCGCAGTTGATCCGTGATGTGATTGGTGATGTGCCTTTGGCTGGATTTTACGCGGCCGGAGAGATTAATGCCGGACGACTTTACGGCTATAGCGGTATTCTGGTTTTGTTTTTATAGAGTTGGCGGGCGATTCAATTTTGATTTCTGCTGCGTTTCTTCTATAGTGATTATGCATTTTGATCATTCGGAGGTTTTATGATCCGTTTTTTGGCTCTGTTCATGTGTTTATCGGTTGTGCTTGCCGGATTTGCGTTTACCGTTCCGGCGGTGGCGCAGGAAGAGGCTTTGCCTACACTGCCCGCTCCCATTCAAAATCTGGTTGATGAGGGGGCGCAGATCCGTTATCTGGGCAAAGATCACGGGCTGGATTCATGGTTGACGATTAAAAACGGCGTCGAGCAGTATTTCTATGTCTTGCCTGATCAGAGCGCTTTTGTGATGGGCGTTTTGTTTGATAAGGAGGGTAAGCTGGTGACGGTGCGTCAGGTTGATCGGCTGCGTTCCCAAGGCGATACGCTTTTGGACTCTCTGGCTGAGTTTCCGGTGAATGAGCGCGGTAACAAAGAGGAGGCTTTCGCGTTTAAAACGCCTTCCGAGCAGATGTTTGCCGATATTGAAGGATCGAACTGGGTGCCTTTGGGGCTGAGCGGCGCGCCGGTTGTTTATAGTTTTATCGATCCTCAGTGTCCGCACTGTCATGATTTTGTGAATGCTTTGCGCAAGGCCGGCGTGTTCGAGCAGGGTCGGTTGCAGTTGCGGCTGGTTCCTGTGGGCTTTCGGGACGAGACACGGGCTCAGGCGGCATTTTTGATTGCGACGCCGGACCCGCAGGGGCGTTTTTTCCGTCATCTGGACGGGGATAAGACAGCGCTGCCCGCGCGCAGCGAGATCAACGAGCAAGGTGTTCAACGTAATATGGCGATTATGCAGTCATGGAAATTTGATGTGACGCCGATGATTATTTATCGCGACGTCCAAGGCAACGTGAAGCTTATCCGCGGGACACCTGAGAATCTAGACGTTTTGCTTAAAGATGTCGGGGCTTAAGAAGAGGGTTTTCAGACAAATGATGCTTGTTTTCCGTATTTTAACTTTCCTATAATGGCGTTATGGATCCGCGTACTCTTTATTTACTGCAAGTTCTAGAGACAATCGGCAAGCCGCTTATGGCGGCCGTGATTGAGACATCCAAGGCTTCGGGCGCGGATGCGGCGACGCGTGATGCGCAATCTCTGGCGGCTATGTTGGGCAAGGTTGTTCAGGCCAGTATTGATCTGGGGCAGGTTGTGGATGTCAATCCGGTTGAGGCGGGCGATGATTCCTTGCGCGTGGCGCTGGCCGGGCTTGCCAGCCCGCTTGTGGCCGGACAGATGAAGAAAAAGGGCGGTTTGCCGGATGATCTGGATGTCAAGCGTGTGGTGATGTCTTTGCAGGCGGTTTTGACGTTTGCCGATAATTTTTCGTCCAGTATGGAGAATACGCAACGATTGGCTGATCTGATTGCGCGCGGACAAATTCCGATGGACGGGCATCAGGTGGCCTTGCAGTATGTTGAGGCGATGACTCCGGTTGTGCAGGCGATCGCGGCCTTTTCGTTTGGGCAGCCCGAGCAAAAGCTGATTGTCGATGTGACGGGCCGTTTGGTCGGGCGCGCCGCACAAATGCGCAAGACGTTGTTGCCGGATACCAATCCGGAGATCGAACGTTTTGTTGATCTTGGATTTTTAAAGGCGCTGGGCGGTATTTATAGTGCGTGCCATGCAGCCGAGGTCCGGAAGGCCCGTGGTGCGGAGGCGCAGGAAGAGGCCGGCCCATCGCTTGAAGGCGTTTGGGCGCAATTTGATTTGCAAGCCGGGATGCTTGAGACGCTGTGCGGTTATCTTATTCCGGGGCTTTCGTTGCCGGAGGCTTCTTTGGAGGTTGCCGGCAGTACTGCTCCTGCGCAAGCGGCTGTTGTTTCAGAGCCATCGCCTATTGTGCCGCCTGTTTTTACACCTGTTCAGGAAGCGCCGAAAGCGCCTGCGGCTTCTGTTTCGCCCTCACCTCCTCTGCCTCCGCTTCCCGTCCAGCCTGAAGCTCCAGTGCAGCCTCCAGTTGTGCCGGTTGAGGCGTCTGCCGGGGCCAACCCTATGGCGATGTTTGCCAAGCCGAAAGATAATGAAGAGTCTGTTGAGGCCCCTTCGGCCGTGCCGTCCGCAGTTTCACAGCCTCCTGCTCCACCGATTCAGCCTGAGGCGGCGCCTCTCCCGATGCAAGCTTCGGATGAAGGGCAAGGCGATGAGGGTGACAGCGCAGGCGGGAGTCCGATGTCTTTCTTTAAAAAGGGAGATGCGTAATGGCGGCGACTAAGGTTTTGGCAGCGTGTTTGATGTTGGCGTCCCAGACTTATTCGGTGCCTCCGGCTGTGCTGGTGGGGATTTATAAGGCTGAAGGCGGCAAAGTCGGACAAGAAGTTCGTAATTCCAACGGATCCTATGATTTGGGGCCGATGCAGATTAATACGATCTGGATGCCGGATTTAGCCAAGCGTTGGGGGGTCCAAGAGTCTCAGGCGCGTAAATGGGTGCGCGATGACGCTTGTACGAATGTTGGCGTGGCGGCCTGGATTTTGCGCACTCACCTTGACGAAACAGGCAGTCTATCACAGGCTATTGCGCATTATCACTCGCGTACGCCTTCTTACGGTACGCGCTATCGTCAACGGGTGGTTTCGATTTTACAGGATAACGGTTTGATTAAACCTAAAAAATAGTGTTTACTTAATAGAGAGTGTTTACTTAAAAAGAGAAGGCTGGGGGCTTTTTTATAAAGCAAGCTTGCGGATATTGAATACAGTTATTACTCTTGATCTAATCGAGAGGGCTGTTTAAGCAGGGTGAAAAAAGTTTTACAGTCGTCTTTTACGCGTGAATTTTATAGGGTTCGATCGAAATATGGTTCGTTTTTTACATTTGAATTTCCTCGCCGTTGGTGTTTGTTTGTTGTCTGCGTGTGCCGGTTCTACTGTGCATAGTGCCGGGGAGCCGCAGATCGTTGCCGCGCCTGATAAGGTTTCGGCCATGTTGGCCGAGGCGGCCGATAAGGCTTCTGATGCTCTGGAGACACTGGCGGCGGTCGAAAATGCCAGAACGCCTGCTGCGAATGTCGGTCCGGTCGGTAATGCCCCGCCGGAGTTGCGCCGTGCGATTACCGTGAATTGGATCGGGCCGGTTGAGCCGATTACCAAGACGTTGGCAGATCGGGCCGGTTATGAGTTTTTAACGATCGGTACGCAGCCGCCTGTGGCCGCTGTTGTGTCCGTGGACGTTGAGAACCGTCCGGTGATCGATGTTTTGCGAGATATAGGGTTGCAGCTTGGCGTGCGCGGCGATATCAAGGTGGACAGCGCCCAGCGCGTTGTGGAAATTCATTATCCGCCGAGCACGGGGCCGGGCCAATAGGGATATAACAGCGTATGGTTTTGTCTTTTATCTATAGTCGCATGGCTCCTCGTAGCGTCTCTTTTCTGAAGGGAAGTGTTTTGTGTCTGTGTCTTTTGGGCTTTATGGCTGCTGTGCCTTCTTATGCGCAGGAGGCGGGCGATGAGTACGAGATTGTGCCGCAAGGCCTTAAGGATTTGCAGGCGTTAGAGCCGGAAAACGGATCCGTTTTTGGTGAAGGCGAGTTTGTGCCTTGGGATATTCGGCGCGATGCTATCAAAGAGGCCGCAATCTCTTATGGCGCACGCGGCGGTTTGGCTTGGCAGACCTATTATATCCGTAGAGATCTGGAGACGCGGGCGCGTTATCTGGATAAAGTGTTCGACTTCGGACAGTTGTTGATTCCTGCGCCTTCCGGTTTGATGATTGAACCGCCGATTGTTAGCGAATCGGCCAATGCGATGTTGATTGAGTACGGCGCTCAGGAGGCGGCCGTGTCTGACCGGGTTTATAACATCATTCGTACCGCGCAGATTGTTTCGGCGCCGCGGAACTGGCGTGATTATCTTGAGCGGAGCTGGGGTGTCGGTGAGGTTGAGCCGCCGCCCGATATTTTGCGTCCTCAAAATGATGAGGAGCGCGCTTTGTGGGTCGCGATGGTTGAGAAAGGCTGGAAGAGTGGTGTTGTGCAGGCCAACGAAATTTTCGAGGACGATTTAACGCTTTTGAGTGCGGATTTTCGGGGGATGATCCGTTATCGCATGCTTTTGGCGCAGGGAATGATTTCTCCACCGCGGGCGTTGCAGATTGACCGCGGGATTACCGGCGGCGGGCAGGAAATGCGTGTGGGTGATCGGGCGGTGCAGATTACGGGCGCTCCGGAACTTATGCCGGCGGGGGCGGAGACATGGAAGCCCGCAAACCGATAAGCCTCCTCAAGCCTGAGGACAATTTTGCTGAAACTTACCCTGATGAGCCAGATCGCTTTACGGAGGCGCATGTTGATCCGTTTTTACTTTGGTGCGTCAAACAAAATTCTTCAGATATCAGTATTCAGACGGATAGACCTGTTTATAACGAGATTCACGGGATTTTGTATCCGGGGACGTTCCGCGCGATTGATGCGGCGGATATGGCCATTTTTCTAACCCGTATTTACGGGCCGGAAGCGTTGGCCCGTCTAGCTTCCGGGCAAGATCTGGATGTGTCCTATGAAATTCGTCCGGATCGTTATTCGCGCATCCGTTTTCGTGTGAATATTACGGCTATTTTGTCCAAGGGCCGCGATTCGGCGCAGATTACGATGCGGGTTTTGCCTAGCGAGCCGCCGACGATGAAGGATCTCAAAATCGAGCAAGAGATTATAGATGCCTGGGCGCCGCGCCAGGGTATGGTGGTGATTACAGGGGCGACGGGTTCGGGTAAAAGTACATTGCTGGCCGCTGGAAATCGCTTGCTTTTGGAGCGTCCGGAGGGGTGCGGCAAGATGCTGACCTATGAAGCGCCGATCGAATATGTCTATGATTCCATTAAAAGCCCGCGCTCTTTAGTGTCCCAGAGTGAAATCCCGCGGCATTTACCGGATTTTGCGCGTGGGGTGCGTAATGCGTTACGCCGGAAGCCTGAAATTATTCTGGTTGGTGAAGCGCGTGATAAGGAGACGATCAGCGCTGCGATTGAGGCGGCGCAGACCGGGCATGCGGTTTATACGACAACTCATACCATGGGCGTAGCGAATACGGTTCAGCGTATGCTCTCGAGCTATGATATGACCGAGCGCGAAGAGCGTGCGATTGCTTTGATGGAAACATTGCGTCTGATTGTGACGCAGGCTCTGGTGCCGCGTGTCGGCGGTGGGCGTTGCGGGGTTCGCGAATGGATGCGTTTTCCCGATGAGGTACGGGAAAAGCTTATGGATATGCATTTTACCGAGTGGCCCAACGAGATCCAGCGCATGGTTAACCAGTATGGGCAGACGATGGCCAGAAGCGCAGAGATCGTTTTTGAGGCGGGCGTTATCGACAGGCGTCATTATCTGCTGCTGTCGTCTAGTACCGGGGCTTAAGCTTTCTTTAAGGCCGGTTTGGTTATAATTTTAGGTTAGTACGGGGATTTTAAGCTCAGAGGATCAGTATGACGCAGGCGCAAGAAATTCAGGATACCCAGGAACAGCTTAACTGGCATTGGCGTAATTCCATGCGCGTGGTGCGGTTTTTTTCCTTTGATGCGCGTGCGGCGTTGCCCATTCCGCTTTTGCTCGTTTATGCGCGGGTCTCGACAATTGTTCTGACTATTGTTTTTCTGGTGTTTTTCCGATTTTTGGAGAAGAAGGGTTTGACGTTTCCGGCGGCCTTGCGGAATTTCAGGGCCTGGATTGTCGGGTCTGACAGGCCGGGCTGGATTGGGATTTATCACCGTAAGTTCCGTGATTATGGTTAGAGCCACTGTTTCTCTGTCAGGCGCTGTTTTTCTATAAAATTGACTATATGGCCTTAAGTTTCTTGTGTTTTTCTCCGCTCCGCTATAAGGTCGGAGATTATTTGTTGCGTTTGAAATTTATTTGTAAGGGAAGTTAGATATGAGAGCGTTTTCGTTTTCGCATAACCAGAAAAAATTATTGGCCGGAATTTGTACTTTGGGTGCTGTGCTGGCATCGTCTTCGGCTTATGCCGGTTTTGAATGGGTCCCTGTCCCTCAGCAGCCCCAAGTTCAGAGTGCTCCACCCGCTGTTCCGGCACAGCCTGTTGCTGCCGAGCCTTTGGCGCCGTCATCGGCTGCCGAGCAATCTTCTGCCGCTAGCGCTCAGCCTGTTTATCAGCCTTCAGATTTAACGCCTTTGCCGGGGGAAACACCGAATACGCCTGTTATTCATACGCTCTATCCTGCTCAGCCGAAGGCTTCTTCTTCATCTGAGGCGATGGTTGCTGCGGAGGCTGCGCCTGTTGATCCGTCTGTGATGCAGCATCGTGTGGTTCTGCCGAGTGATGCGCCGGAATCTGCCAAGGGAGCGGTTGTCGAAGAGGCCGTGGATCAGGCGGTTTCCGAGCCTGTCGAGGTTGCAAAAGTTCAGGATTCTCCTGCTTCTATACCTCAAGAAGAAATTGTTTTTGAAGCGCCTGCGGATAAAACACCTGTCATGCCTATGGTTCAGGATGCCGCCCCGGTTTCTGAACCGAGCGCTGTGGTACAAGAGATTGCTGTTGAGGAAGCGTCGGAACAAGCGCCTGCTGTTTCCGAGGCCGCTATTTCCGAAGAAATTATTCTCTTTAATGAGCCGGTTGTCCAATCTGAGGCTGAGCCTGCGGCCGGGGACGCCGGTTTAATTATCAACCCTTTCCCGCAACAACAGATGGCGAATGCCGAGGCGGCGTTATCGCCTTTGGAGCCCGCCGGGGCTGATGAGCTGCAGATCGCCGAGGCGGTGGGCGATGCGCCGATGGCTTCTGTTGAAGGGTTTGGGTCTGATATGCCTTTGGCGCTGGCTTTGAGACAAGTTGTGCCAGCAGCTTATTCTTTTTCATTTGGTCCGGGCGTTAATCCCGGTGTTCGCGTGTCTTGGAGCGGTGGGAAGCCTTGGGGCGAAGTTGTTCAGGATATGGTGGCACCTTTGGGATTGGCCGTGCGTATTCAAGAACGGCGCGTTCATATCTCCTCTGCGGAAGGTGTTCAGTCTATGAATGATGCCCCGGTTGTTCCGGAAGGAAATCGTGGGCAAAGTCTTCAGCTTTCCGCATCTCAGAGCCTATCTGTCGAAGAGGCTGTCAAAAGTGTAGATGCCGGAGAGGATGACGTTCGCCGAGACGCTATTCAAGATCCCGGGGAAGCCCCTTCGGAGCAGCCTGCGCAGACGCAAGCGGCGCTGCTTGGCGAAGAAGAAAGCGATCAGGATGTTGCAACACTTGAAGCGGACGCCCAAATGGCGGCGGCGCTGGAGCCTGCGGCCGGTGATGCCCGGGCGGACGTTGAACCGGTTTATCAGGCACGGAAGGGCGATAGTTTGAAGCAGACTTTTGATGATTGGGGTCGTCGTTCGAATGTTGAGGTTATATGGCAGGCTAGCCATGATTATCAGATTGACTCTGACATTGCGGCAGGCGGTGGTTTTGAAGAGGCCCTGAAAAGTGCTCTTTCCAGTCTCGGTGAAGCCGGTGATGCGCCGATGGTTGAGTTTTTAAGCCGCCCCGGTCAGCCTAGCCGTTTGATTGTGAATGACCAATCTTCTTAGGGCTTTTCGTTGCGCCTCTTTCTTTGGCGTCAATCAAAGTCTTAATTCATAAGCGCCTAGTTTATAAAGTTTACGAGGCTGAGTTCTCCTGTCAGAGCTGAAAGGCGGTAGGAGGCGTCCAGACGGATTTGCAACATTTGCACGTTGATGGCGACTTCGTTTATATCGACATTTTCAATGTCTGCAACTGTGCTTTCCAGAGCAATTTTATTTTCGGCGTGTTTTTTGCGTAGCGAGTCAAGGCGGGCTCTGGCGCTTTCAAGTTTTTGAACCGTTGTGTTCATATCCTCTATGGCTTGGTTGAGCATTCCGGACATGGCATTGAAGACCTCGAAGAAGTTATTTTTCATTTCTTCAAGGGTTGCGCCGGGTGCGCCGTCTGCCAGTGTTGGATCCCCGGCGGTATAAGGCTCGGCATATACATCGGCTATGGGTGCGAGGGTATCGTTTTTGAAGTAAGACAGTGCAACCATGATATCACGGAATGGTTGGTTATTGGCCAGTACCGTGTATTCGACTTCCGAAACTTCGTCGGCGCGTACGAAAACTTTTCCGACATTGCCGCTGCTTAAGGTGGCATTATAGCCGATAATCGTATCGGTTACGGCATTTGCATCAACACTATTATCCCGGCTTTCCAGAGCGGAAATCAATTCGCTGTTGGTCAGGTTTACTGCAGGTGCGAGGGTTTCATCTTTCCAGTGAGCCAGAAGCGTCGAGACGGCGGCGTCTAGAGTTCCATTATCGACTATGGGCTTATTTAAAGTATCCGCGCCCCCTAACAGATAACGATCTCCGTCTTTTGTATTGAGAAGATCCACCATGAATTCGAAGATATCTCCGGCAAATTGTTGCAGAGATGAAAAATCGACATCGGGTTCTGCCGAGTTCATGCCGATTTTCAGGTTTTCGTTGATGCCGGGGGTTAAGGGGTCGTCATAGATGATTTCATCGCCTTGTTGGTGAACGCTTTCTTGAGAAAACAAGATGAGCGCGTTGCTGAAGTTTTCGGCGTGGGCTTTAAATTCTTCAATCGCGTTGATCATGGTTTTGATTCGACGGTCGGCGATTTTGATATTGTTTGTGTAGACATCCAAGGTGTTTAAACCTGAGCGTGAACGTTCCGATGTGAGGACGTCCGTGCCAAGACCAGAGAATTTTTGGGTTTTCTTTCCTGTCGCCAACTGATTGGTGAGTTGTGATAGCAGGAGATTTTGATCGCTGATGAGGCGGATCTGGTTGAGGGCCTGTCCCATGGTTGATACGCTTGTCATAGTTTTTTGCTCCTTAGGGTCTTTTTTATCTTCGGATGGTGCTCAGCAAAAGTTGGAAGAGTTCTTCGACGGCGTTTAGGACTTGTGCCGAGGCGCTGTAGGCTGTTTGTACAACAATCAGATGGCCAAGCTCTTCATCAATATTGACGCCGGATTCGTTGTTCACTTGTGTTTCCAGCACATCTTTCAGGGCTTTATCGTCTTCTGCGCGGCGGGCAACGAAGCTCAGCTCCTGAGTGTTTTCGTTGACGATTTTTTGTCCGAAGTCTATTAACGTTTTTACGCCGACGATATTTATGCTGACATTGGCGCCCGGCCCCAGCAGTGATGTACGAAACGGTACCGTGGGGATCGGGCTGGCCAAAGAGCCGTCGGTTTCCGAGGTGTAGGGCACGTTTGTAATCGGGGTATTGTCTGTAATGACGCCACCGGAGCTTGTATAAGTTCCGAACAATGCCGAGATAATATTGACGTTGTTATCGATGCTAGCGCGCGCTGTTGTTGCCGGCGGCGCGCCATAAGTGGCGCCGCTGGTTTCAAAGGGGCCGCCTGTGATTTTTAAATCGCCGCCAAAATCCGGCCCTGCGTAGCTATTTCCCGGCCGCAGGCGCAGTAGACCATCCAGTGCGAAATTTGCCGTATCAACGGCTAAACTTTCAACGGCTCCGAGCTTGGTTAGGAGATCTGTGTGCGTATCGCCCGGCTCTAAATAAATTCGTGTCGGGTCATTATTGCCGACCTGAATATCGAAATACGGATCGGTTGGCGCGATGGGATTGCCGGTGTTGTCCGATAGTCCCAGGAATGTCAGGCCTGTTTGTCCCATCGGGTTAGCGGGATTCGTGGAATCTATAACGATAGAGCCGCGCGTGTCGATTCTGATTTCCCCGTTGCTGCCGACGGAGGCTGTCGCTGTTAATCCGGCCGGAACCGGGAGAGCCGCAATCTGGGCGTTGATTTCGGCTACGATTTGATCGGCGGCGGTTGCGCCTGCTTGTAGGGCGGCGGCGGCCATTGATATATCGATCGATGCCGGACCGAGGCCTGTTCTGGCTTCTTCGAAGGTGATGCGAAATGTATCGTTGGCCGGATCCAGAGCGCCGTTTGCCGAAGTGATTAAGGCGTTGACATCGGCAAAAGGCGTTAAATCGCGTCCACCCAGCAGCGTATTGGAGGAATGCAGCCCCAGCCATGTTTGTAGGTCCGCACCGCCCCGGTTTAGCAAATCCACTTGTGTTGCCGTGTCCGCATTGTAGGCTTCCTGATATTCTGTATCTCCGAAAGCAAATTCGATAATGCGGCGCAGGACTTCATTGTCTCCCGCATCCAATATGGCTCCGTAAGTGCCTTTTTGCAGCAAGCTTGGGTCGTCGATGATATTTTGGTTGACCTGAATGGAGGCGGCGAAGCCAACGTAAGTGACTGGCGTCGGATTCGGGGTTGTTGTCGGGTCGGGCGGTGTGTCTGCAGGGATGCCGCCTGATTTATTGGTAAAGAGGCGCAGGCCCTGATTGTCAAATCTAAGGGCGAGTTTGTGGGCCAGTTCGTCGATTTGAGCGGTTTGTTTCGGGAAGGTCCTGTCTCGCAGATCAAGCAGTCCTCCCAGTTTTCCTCCGGGTGAGAGCTGTGTGATGTCGATTGCACCGTCGGGATCTGTTTCCGGATCTCCAACGTATACACCGCTGGCTGATGGTGGATAATACGTGATGGCCGATTGTAACGTCGGGGCGAACGTTAATTGACGCTCTTTGTTGGATGTTAATTCCACACCGGATGCTGTTTGAATAACCAGCGTCCCGTTGCCGCGTTTGAAATAGCTGATTTCAATCAGGCTGGAGAGATCTTTGATCGCTTGATCGCGTTGATCTTCTAAATCTGCTGTCGGTCTATTTCCATTGGTATTGGCTTCGATTTGCACGTTTAGATCCGCAATTTGCGTGAGCAAGCTGTTGATATTGTTAACCGTGGATACGAGCTCGTCCTGGACGTCATTGCGCAAGGTCGTAATCAGGTTCGACAGGTCATTGATTTTGTTAGCCGTGTCGATTGCCTGGTTTACGACGCTGGTTTGCAAGAACGGATCTTCTGGGCTATCGGAGAGCACGGCAAAAGAGTCCTTAAGTTTTGAAATTTCGGCAGCGATCGAGATTTCTTTGTCTGGCGGGCCATGAAATTGTTCGATGCGCTGGAGGTAGGTTTCCTGAATTTCCAGTTGTCCGACCGAGCTAACGCGAGTCCACAGATCGCGTGTCAGGTTCAGATTTACATTTCTGATGGTATTGCCTGGCAAAACGCCAATGGCTTGTCCATTAATAGTTTGAGTGTTTTGCGGCAAAATTTTCCGGGAATATCCCGGGGTGCCGACGTTGGAGACGTTGGTCGATATGATCGAAATTTGCTGTTGTGCGACGCGCAGACCCGTGAGAGCGGTATCGAGAGCAGATGACATCTCTTTGTTATTCCTTGTTTTTTTCTTTTGAGCCGGTTGAAACGCTTAAATCGCGTCGACAACCCGGCCGATTTATATAAAGAGTGTCTGTGCAATTTTGATGCCAGATTTTAAAAGGGAAATAACAATTTTGGGTTGTTTTATGCGGTCAGCAAGATTGTGCACTTTATTCTTTGCTGGATTTTTTCAAGATCGCTTGAATGGCTTCGAACTTTGGCCGTATGTCGGTCTGAACTAAGCTGGAGAGCAACATTTCCTGACGCAGGGATGTTTCGAAGGCGTCCCTTTGTTGCATAAGTGCAATGGCCTGCATGGTGCTAATCGTTCGGTCTATGTTGGCAGGCTTGTCGTAAAGATTGGTATAAAAATCTGGGTTTTGGTAGATTTTTTTGGTCAAAACGTCCATCTGCATATAATAGCTGGGGCGCTCTCCAAAGACTTTGACAATGTCCTCGTCGTCGTTGAAGCCGAATTCGCGCAATAATGTTTTCATGTAAGCCCAGCCCGGCGTTGTGTCTGCGGCAACCTCCGGGGCCTGGGCGCGCATGGCTACTTGCTGGGCCAAAGAATTTTGCGCCACGTTTGTGACGGCTAAAATCTGGTGCATGTCGAGAAATTGCTTCCTTTTATCCTTGATGCTGTTTTCATCTATGAATTGATAAGGGTTTGGCCAATAAAGATTTTTGGCCAAGGCGATAATGTCGGCTTCATCGTCTGTGCTGGCGTCGTCTACGAAATCAACATTTAAGGTGTAATTCGATTCCATCGTTCTTTGGAAATCAATGTCTTTGTTGATTCGCTGCGGGTCTGTTCCGCCAACACCGTTTGCGTGTGTACATAATGTTTTGAGGGCGCCGTCAAAATCCATCGGGTCGCAATAGACTTCCTTAAACTGTTTTAAATGATTAGCGATACTCATCGGGCTTCCGGCTTCGCTGACGGTGCCCTTTTTATTGCCTTCGTGAGAATTCATGATGTCGTTGAAGGCTTGTGCAATGTGATATTTTTTCTGATCTGTATCAGCGAGGCTTCTTATATAAGAGCCATAGCGACACATTTGTTCGCTTGGGTGATAGTCTTTTAAGGCTTCGGCTTGCAGGGCTTCGAGATCTCTTTGGGTTTCGAGTTGTTCTTTGGCATCAAAGAACGTGCCGATGATAAAAGCCTGCATCATTGCAACGACAGAGAATTGCTCGGCAGAGCCTTGCATGGGACGGATAAAGTTTCTGGCCAGATTATTTTGTAAGGCGGGCTCATTCGGTACGGCGACGTTTATAACCATAGGGTTGACCGGCTGTATTAGATTTTGCCCCGGATTGGCATTGAAAAAGGCAATTTTGTAGCTTCTGTTTTTTTCATCGCCGGCCCAGATATCGCTGATATCATTTTCTTCGAACAGCCCGGCCCAGTCACTGCGGGTTTGCAGTGTGTTGTTGTCGTTTTCAATGGTTATTGTTGTAAAATCTCCGGCGCCGCTTCCCGATACCGAGAGGTCTCCGGTTTGTAGATTGTGTTTGAGCAAGATATTGAGCGTCTGGTTGTCTTGATCAATGATAAAGTTGTATGTCAGGCTTGCGTTGGTGGTTTTGATATTTTCTGCGGCCGGTATGATCAGATTGCCGTTTGTATCGACGGTTGCCTTGCCCGTAAAGGGAAGTGCCTCAGGTCCTGTAATTGTGTACGTTACATGTGCGCCGGGTTTGAATCCCGAAAGGGTTGCGTAAGTTGCCGAGGCGTCTTCTGTTTGTGAATTCCAGAAACGGGCCGCGGCTTTATTGGCCGGTATCGCGATTGTTAATGATAAAACCACGAGAGCGGCCAGTATGCAGGCCGCACGGCTTTTTTTCTTGTGAGGCGTTTGTGTTATGCCCTTGTTGTCGACTGGGTCATCCATTGACACTCTTTCCTATTTTTGGCCGCTGGAGGTTTGGTCGCGCGTTTTTTCTTCCATTTCTTTTTGCAAGTCATCGACGGCCAGTTCCAGCAAGACAGATAAAGAGGCTTCTTTGCGCAACTGGCTTTTATACATGTCGAATTTTTGCATTAAGCCAATCGCTTGCATTGCGACCATTTTTCTGTCGACATTTGCCGGTTTGTCGTAGAGGTTGGTATAGAAGTCTGGGTTTTGGTAGATTTTCTTTGTCAGGACTTCCATTTGTGCATAATAGCTCGGCCCTATTTCCGGGTTGTCGTTTTCGTTTCCATCAAAGCCTAGTAAACGTTTCATATCTGGCAGGTCTGCCGGGTTTGCATCATCGATTCCGAGTTCTTTCATGATGGCTTCGAGGTAGTCTCGCGATCCTTTTTCACCGGCCGCTTTCATGGATGTGATGGCGTTGAAAGAGTTTTCAGCGACGCTGAGTTTCGCCAAAGCGGCGCGGGCATCCATGTAACTTTCCAGTGAGTCCGGCAACTCTGCGTCTTGGCTTCCTTCCGGTTTTAATGAAGCGGCACTGATGCGCTCAAAAACTTCGTGGCCATAGAGGTTGTCGGCTAAAGCCAGGATTTCTTCTTCCTCGTCTGTTGCCTTGTTATCGGAGAAGTCGACGTTTAGTGTCCAAGGGTCCATGACCGTGCGGAGGAAATCGATGTCTTTGTTCAGGCGCTGCGGTTTGGTGCCGCCGACTCCGCCGCCATGCGTGCAGAGTGTTTTGAGGGCGCCGTCAAAATCCATTGGGTCACAGAATTTTTCGGCAAATTGTTTTAAGCGGGAGGCCTTGTCGTTGCCGGGGCCTTTGACGGCGGAGGTGTTGGCGTTGCCCAGCATACGGTCTTGAAATCTCTGGGCCATTACGTGGGCGGCCAGTTCGGATTTTCTTTCGGAGGCGGCCAGACTTTTGACTGTAGAGCCGAATTCACACATGCCGGTGGAGGGATGGTAGTCTTTGTGGGCGCGGGCGCGGATTTTTTGCAGCGTTCTTTGCGTTTCGAGTTGTTGCTTGGCATCAAAGAACGTGCCGATAATCGCGGTCTGGTGCATAGCCACAGCACTGAGCTGGTCGGCCATCATCATCATGGCCGGCAGGATGTTATTCGCCCACAGAGTGTTGACGATCCAGTCTCTGTGCTGAACGAATTGGTTGGTTGTGAAAGGATTGACGACGTTATTGACGGTTCTATTCCACTGAATCGTGCTTTCTCCACCGCATCGGCCTGAGCAGCTCGGGCAAGCCGCGATGGAAACTCGCATGGGAACCGTTATCAGCAATCCCGTAAACAATAAAAGCAGGAGACATGTTTTATAAAATGTGCGTTGCATTTTCATTTTACTCAGCATCCCCGTTATTGGTGTTAAATTCGTCGATATATTTGGCCAGACGCGAAGAGAGAAGAACGGACATGCTCATTTCCTGACGCAGCTGGCTTTCGAAGATTGCGCGATCCAGCATGAGTTCTATGGCCTTGAGGGCGGCGCTTTTGCGCTTGATGTTGGCCGGGGTGTCGTACAAGTTGGCGTAGAAGCTCGGGTTTTGATAGATTTTTTTGGCCAGAATTTCGAGGGTGGCGAAGTAGCTGGCATCGACGTCTTCATTGCCGATGTAGCCGCTGATTGTATCGTCGAGACCGATATAGCGAACGACTTCTTCGGCCGGGATGCCCAGATCCTGCAAGATGCGTCCCAAGAATTTGTTGGTTTCGGATGTGTTTGAGGCCAGGCCCGTCGAGCCTTGCGATTTCAGGCCAACAATCGAGTTGAAAGAGGTTTCGGCGACGCTGCGCTTGGCGGCAATCGAACGTAATTTTAAAATGCGGTGGTTCATATCTTCGCCTGCGGCGTTGGATTCGCTGATGTCTCGCGTCAGGACATCATGGCCGTACAGGTTGTTGCCGAGTGACATGACGTCAAGCTCATCTCCCACGCCCCACCACGACCCACCGTACAGATCCAGAGTTCTGCGGTTTTCGATCAGGCGTGTGTAATCAATGTCGAGATTGATCCGGTCGCGGGAATATTCTGTATTTGCGTCTAGTGTATCGCGGTTACCTAAAGGTTTACAGACGGCGGTCAGGCCGCTGTTTGCAGACCCGTTAAAGTTGTTATCTCTTGGATCACAATAGGTTTTTGCGAACATTTCCCAGCGGTTTTTCTTATCCTCCCTTGCGTCTTTAGAGCCCCCGACGTTTTTGTTGCCCATGTGACGAAGCATTTGACGGCGGCTCATGGCCAGGGTGGCCATGCGGGCAGCGGATTCTGTGTGGGCCATACTGCGCACGGCTGTGCCGAATGTACAAAAGCTTTCGCTGGGTTGATAATCTTTATGGGCTTGAAACTGGAGTTCCTGAAACAGTTTTTGTGTTTCGAGCTGGTGTTTGGCATCAAAGAATGTGCCGATAATAAAGGTTTGCTGCATGGCCAGCGCCGAGAGTTGTTCGGTCATGCGTTGAAGCGCCGGGATGAAGTTGTTGATGAGGAAGGTCGTGGTCATCCAGACGCGGTGCCTGTTGAATTCGGCGGCCGTCCAGTTGTCGATGGCGTTTCTGCCGTTTTGGTGGTTATTTCGGACTCTTTGAATGCATCCATTGACATCACCCGCGGGACAACCGCCGCATCCATGTCCCCAGGCGTTTTTGGTGAATGTGTAAGGCATGACAACTGCGAGGGCCGTCACGACTAAAGTTGCCAAAAGAGTTATTCTGGTTTTTTTCAGTTTTTTTCTTTTCTGAGACATCAGTTAGTTGCCCGAACTCTTCACAATCCACACCATAAACTTCCCGAGATTTCCAGTCTATTACAAGGAAATTCAGCTCACATTTTTTTATTCTAGCACAAGAAAATCATAAAAGTCCCGTTTGAATCTGTTAAAAAAATAAAAATCGTTTTTCAAGGACGGCTTGAGAAAGTTGTTTTTTTCGTTCACTATAGGAAAAGACCAAGGGGTTTTGTCTCGTAAAAAACAAACGATGTAGAGTTTATGGCTTCAGATAAAAAGACTGTTTTATCGGCTCTTAAGAAGGGTAGCGTTAAGGGCCGCGGTGATCAGACGGAGGAGTCCGGCGATGAGGGCGAGGCGTTGGCGGATGCGGCCGATACGCGCGGTCTCGGCAAGGTTCTTGTCCGTAACGAATTTTACCGTGATGGTTACCGCAATCTTTTGCGTCTGACATTTTTGCAGGGCCTTGTTATTTTGGGGCTTTTGGGCGCGATGTATTATGTTATCCAGACCAATAAGCCGCAGAACCAGTTTTTTGCAACGACCGAGGATGGCCGTCTTGTGCCGATGGTGGCTTTGAGTGATCCCAATCTCAGTACTCCGGCCTTGATGTCCTGGACGGCGCAGGCGGTGACGGAGGTTATGACTTTCGGTTTTAATGATTATCGCCGACGTTTGCAGGAGGCGTCCCGTAATTTTACTCGCCGGGGCTGGGAGAGCTTTACGCAGGCTTTGCAGCGTTCGCGTATCATTGAGATGGTAGAGGCGTCGCAGCAGGTTGTTACGGCGACTCCGGCCGGGGCGCCTATCGTTGTGAGTGAGGGCGTGATCGCCGGACGCTATCAGTGGCAAATTCAAATGCCGCTGGTTTTGACCTACCAATCGGGCGCGCGCACACGGTCGGACAGTTTGTTGGTGACACTCGTGGTTGTTCGTGTTGATCGTCTGGAAAGCCCCAATGGGGTTGGGATTGAACAATGGATTGCGGTGCCGCGATAGGTTTGAGTATATGTATGATTCGGAGCTGTGTTGCGTTTTTTCTTTTTTCTTGGCGCTATAAGTGACATATTTATGGGTGACATATTTTTATAATATGGCTATCATGTTGATTTGCAGCAACGGGTTATGTATGAATTTGCTTGGTTTGGGGCAGAATGAATAAGATTTTGAAAAATACAGTACTGGGTTTGGGGGCTTCGGCCTTCTTGACATGTTTGTCGCCTTGCGGTTCTTTCGCGCAGGCTTTGCCCGATGAGGCGGAGCAGACGGTTCAGGATTCGCCGGCGCGGGGGTCTGCTTTGCCAGCGCCTCCGGGCGATGAGTTCAGTTTTGATGACACCGTTTTTGATTTCGAGCAGAAAGGCGGCGGCGATCCTGATGAAATTGCCCGTAAGGAGGCTTTTGAAGCCGCTCTTCAGGGTCTTTTGCCGTTGCGTCCTAACGAAATTCGGACGCTTTTGGAGCGTTTTGACCGTACGCAGGAATCGGTCACTTTGCCTGTTTATCCCGCACCGGAGCCGGAAAGCGTTGTTGAGAATATCAGTCTTGATCCCGGGGCCAAGCCGCCTGTTGTGAAACTTTCTTACGGGCACGTTACAACGATTTCGTTTATGGATTCCAGCGGAGCGCCTTGGCCGATTCAGAATATGGCTTGGGCGGGAAACTTCCAGATTGTCGAGACAAAGATGGATGGCGGCAGTGACGGCGGTAAGGATGAATTGCTTTATACGCACCAGATTATCATTTCACCGCAGTCGGAGTTTGCTTTCGGGAACATGTCGATTGATCTTTTGGGTTTGCAGACACCGGTTATTATCGTCCTGGAGACGAACCGGGATATCGTTCATTACCGTTTTGATGCCATTGTTCCTGAGTATGGTCCTTTGGCCGAAGCGCCGATTATTGATACGGCCGGAAGCGGCGGCGGTGTCGGTGCGGCCGGTGGTGCGGGCTTGTCTGCTGTTTTGGAGGGTCTTGTTCCTGAAGGTGCCCAGCGTCTTGAGGTCGCGGGTGTGGACGGGCGAACCTCGGCTTTTAACTATAACGGCATGACTTTTGTACGCACGCCTTTGTCTTTGTTATCGCCGGGCTGGACGGCTTCCGTTTCTTCTCTTGACGGGATGAAAGTGTATGCCATCAACGAGTCGCCCGTGATTTTGTTGTCTGATCGTGGTCGCATGGTCAAGGCCCATCTTTCTAGCCGTGGGGATATCCTAGATGAGTGATGAATTCGATGATGATGTGGGGCTCGAGGATTCTTTTGATGATTTTGATCAAAAGAAAAAGGGCGGTACACTTGGAGAGCTTTGGAATAGCAATCCTCTTTTTAAGATCGGTACCGTTGTCGGTGTTCTCGTTCTGGTGTTCGTGCTGATTCGTGTTTTTGGCGTTGATAGTGCTATGAAGTCTCAGGAATCTTATGTGGGAGAAGCACGCGGGGTTACCGCGGCTCCGGGGACGGAAGAAGCTTCTCCGGCTTATATCAAGGCTATTGAAGAGAAAAACGAGCAGGTCGTTGAAGAAGCTCAGAGAACCGGCGGGAGCGCTTTGCCGGTGCCGATTGAGCCGCCTGTGGGCGTTGTCAGCGTGCCAGAGAGTGATGCGGCGGCGGAGGATCCGTTGCAGCGTTGGCGTCGTTTGCAAGAAGAGCGTTTGCAAAGAGAGATCCAGCAGCGCGAAGTTGTGGATGTTGCTGCGTCCGGCGAGGCCCGGGATGCTGCTATCAAGGAATTGGCTCAAGTCATGCGCGAGCAGATGAGTTCTATTTTATCCCGGAAAACAACGGCTAAAATGTCCGCCATGCCTGTTACGCCGACAAGTTTCTTGAAGAAGCTTTACGAATCTCGTTATGGCAAAGAGGGCGAAGAAGGCGGTGCCGGGGGCGGTGAAGGCGAATTCGGTGAAGAGGTTATTCAGGAAGTTTTACTGCAGGCCGGTGAAATTGCTTATGCCCAGCTTATGATTGAAGCGAATTCGGATGCCAAAGCGCCTGTTATCGCGCAGATTCTTTCGGGACCGTTCAAGGGCAGCCGTATTATCGGTCAGTTTACTGTGGAGAAAGATCTGCTTCTTTTGACTTTCGGCACTCTTATTTATAACGAGGAAAGTCTGGATGTTAGCGCTATGGGGGTTGATCCCAAAACAAATTTGCCCGGCATGGCGACAGATGTTGATCACCACTACTTGCAGCGTATCGTGGTGCCTGCTGCGGCTGCGTTTGTTGAAGGTTTGACAGGAGCGATTGCCGATTCCGGTACGACCAATATTACCATTGATGGTGGAACGGGTACGACAACGCAAACAACTAACGAAAATCTGAATTCCGATCAGGAGGTTGCAACGGGGGTCGCCGAGGCCGGTAAGGAGTTGCGGGACATTATCAAAGAGCTTAATGAGGATCTGGAGACGACCGTTCGCATTGAAGCCGGGACGCCGATTGGCATTTTGTTCCTGGAGCCTGTTACAACCCAGGACGAGACAATTTAGATTTTGTGGTTGCTTGGTATATAGGCGCTATTTTGTAACTTTTCTTTACATATTTAAGACGAGAGTATTATGCAGAATAAAAAAGACGACGCATTTTCGGATGATGAATTTATTGAAGATGATCTGGATTTCGAGGATCTGGATGAGGTTGCTGACGATCTTGATGTTTTAGACGAAGATTTGGCAGACGATGATGACTGGGATGTGCTTGATGATGAAGATGAGAGCAGCAAGGACGACTCATCGAGTGGAAAATCTAAGGATTCACGTGAAACAGCAGCCCCTGGTTTTTTAAAGAAATATTTTTCTCTTATTGTCGTTGCTATTGCTTTGCTTGGCGGCGGTCTTGTTTTTCTTGGTTTTATGGGGCAGAAGGCTGCTTCTGTGCGTGCGCCTGTTGATGAAGCGCCTGCACAGGACGTTGCGGTTTCTCAGCCGCAAGACCAGGCCGGGCAAGAAGCGGGTTTGCCTAGTGAAGACGCTGCGCCTTCGATGTCTCAGGATATGTTGGCAACGCCGCCGGCGCCTATGGAGGCCGGGGTTGCGGCTACGTCAGAAGATGGCATGCTTTCGGATTCCGCCGCGTTTGACCTTGACCGTGCTTCATCGGGTGAAGATGAGGTTTTAACTCCTATGCCTGAGCTTTCGCAGGACGGTGAAGGGCAAATGTCTGACGCGCTTCCATCTCTTGATGATACTCTTGACGGGCTTACTGAATCCGCTCAGGTTCAAGAGGTTGCTCAAGCCGACGTGTCTGAGGAACCGGACGTTGTCGAGGTCCCCAAGGCGGATGAGGTTTCTGTGGATTTGGGAGTGTCTGCTGCTCAGGATGATCAGCGCGTGGCGGATCTTGAGAGGCTCAATGCTGATTTATCTTCTCAGATCGAGGCTAAAGACAATGATCTTAGGGAAGAGAGAGAGCGCGTGAGTGCTTTGCAAAAAGCGGTTTCGGGCCTAGAGGACGAAGTCCGGCGTTTGCAAGGGTTATTGCAGGAGTCAAAAGAGGCGGCGTCGGTTGTTTCTGAGCAGAAGGAAGAGCCTGTAAAGGCTAGTGAAGCTTCGGAAACGGCGTCTGCTGATGTGAAGGCGGTTCCGACTCAGGCCGAATCCAAGGCCCAACTCGTTTCGACTCCGCAATGGGTTTTGCGGTCCGCGCAGCCTGGGCGTGCTGTTTTAGCGCAGAAAGAGACCGGTGACTTCAAAACTGTTGAAGTTGGCGATCATGTTGCCGGTTTGGGGCGTATTCGCTCTATTCAGGTTGAAAATGGCCGGTGGGTTGTGCGCGGCTCTTCCGGGTCTGTTTCGCAATAATTGTTTTATTATAGCTAGTTAGGGGCCGCGCAAGAAAATGGTTTGTGCGGCTTTTTTCATATAGTGTAAACCTTTTATTTACATTCTTCATATAGACTGTTCGTTAAGGTGTATGATCTCCGAAGGTCTGCCTATGGGGAATTTGGACAATTTGAATAAAATGTGATCTAATAGAGGTATGGCGGTGTTATATAAGAGCGTTTTTAAGAGTTTGACCTCTTTGCGTGGTCTGTTCTCCGGATATTTGGGCGCGGGGCGGTATTTTGTGCGCGCTTTTGCGTTTTTTGCTTTTGCTGTCTTTGTCAGCGGGTTTAGTCCGTCTGCCGCCTTCGCCGCTGAAGTTAATGAAGTGGCCCAAAGTATGGTCAGTTCTGCTTCCGGCTTGCCCGGTTTGCTGGCGGCTTTGTCGTATCTTATGGGACTTATCCTCGGGATTACCGGGCTTCTCAAGCTGAAAGACCATGTTGAGAATCCGACCCAGACGCCTTTAAAAACACCTTTGATAAGGCTTTTGGTCGGTGGGGCGATGCTTGCGCTGCCGATGATTTTTCAGGTTGTGCGGAATACGATCGGTCATGATTCTTTGGACATTGATCCGACGTCGCCAGCGAATTCCCTTTCAGAATTTTTAGGTGATCTTAGCGGCATCCTTACTCTGGGCACCAGTTTTAACAGCATCCTTGAAGCCATGATGGATTCGACCGGTCTTATTCCGGGGCTTATTACGGCTGTTTCTTATTTGCTGGGGCTTGTCATTACGACGATCGGCGTTCTCAAGCTGAAAGACCATGTCGAAATGCCGGAGCAGGTGCGTATGAAGGAAGGCGTTATTCGTCTTTTGATTGGCGGTGCTTTGTTTGCGATGCCGACGATCTATAATGCGATGTATGATCTGGTTGGCGGAAATGATATCGATACAGATGGGGTTTCCGACATTTTTGGCGCGGCCAGCTTTCTGGTTTCAGCTTATGCGGGTGCTGCTTGTAATCCCGTGGGCGCTGGTGTTGCCGGTTTTGTTGATATCGTTAATGATATTCTCGGCTTTTTTGGTTTTGGGGATGATGCGCTTCCTGGCGGGGGCGCTTCTCTTGGCGATTCAATTTGCGGCATTGTTACGAATGCAGGGCTTCTTCCCGCCTTTTTAACCTTTGTTGCCTATCTTATTGGTCTTGTGTTCGGGGTTTGGGGGATTCTTAAAATCCGCGATCATGTTCTGGATCCCCGGCAAACGAATTTATGGGAAGGTCTTTCCCGGTTGATTGCCGGAGGCCTGTTTTTTGCTTTGCCGATGGTAATCGCCGTTCTCCGCGATAGTTTGGGGACCGCCGGGTTGACGGCGGCTGCGGCGGCGCCTTTGGGGCTCGATGATGGTATATTCGGCAATATCATAAATGCGGGTTGGGATGCTTTTAACGGTGATTTTGATGCTGCTTTGAATTTATTGGGTATGGGCGGCTGTGGGGCCGGGGCCGGTTTGGACGGAATATTGGTCTGTTTGATGCAAGATGTTATGGCCCCGATTCATGTCGTGTTGAATTTCTTTGCGTTTTGTGCGGGGACTATTCTTATTATGATCGGTATATCGCGTCTGATTAAAAGCGCGCAGGACGGTCCGCGCGGGCCTGGCGGTTTGGGGACGATTACGACGTTTGTGGTTGGCGGGGCGCTTATTTCTTATAACGAGCTGGTGCGCGCGGCGACGAGCACGCTGTTTGGCAATCCAAGAACGGCGGCGAGTTCCCAATTACAATATACTGACGGTTTGGCGGGCGCCGAGATTGATAGTGCACATGCTGTGATCGATTCGGTTGTGAAATTTATGATTTTGGTCGGTTTGATCAGCTTTGTGCGCGGATTGTTTATTTTGCGTAGCGTGGCCGAAGGTAACCAGCAGGCTTCTATGATGGCGGGCGTGACGCACGTGATCGCCGGGGCCGTGGCGGTCAATATCGGACCTTTAATTAATGCCGTTGAGTCAACGCTCGGCCTGACGGCTTACGGTATTGCCTTTTCATAAGGTATAAAGAGTTTGTAAACCTTTTCAGGTTTATGATACGATGGTAGTTAGTGAGCAACCCTTTGGTAGAGGAGAAAACAATGACAAAGGATGTAGAACTGAAGAAAGCACCTCTTATGGGCCGCCTTGGTGCAGCGGTTATGGCTGGCGCGGTGATGATGCCCAGCGTTTCCCATGCCGGGACGAATGACTTTTCAACTGTTGCGAAGAGTATTTCCGACTCTATTTCCGGTATTCCGGGCCTGTTGACGGCTTTGGCTTACCTGATGGGGGTTGTGCTAGGGATTCTCGGCGTATTGAAAATTAAAGACCACGTTGAAAATCCGACACAAACACCTTTGAAAGACGGCGCGATCCGTCTGGCGATCGGCGGTGCGTTGTTTGCCTTGCCGATGCTGTTCCAGGTCATGTTCAATACTGTTGATGAAGGTGGCCAAGGTATCGGTGTTGCTGCCATTAAGAAGGCTTCTTTTACACTGAGCTAATCTTTATGGATTTTTACCCCATTACATTGGGGCTGGCCCGCGCGCCGCTTAGGGCGGCGGGTGGCAGCCAAAGAATTCAGGGCGGGGCCGGGACAACCGGCTCCGCTTCTGACTCTGGCGCAGCCGATGGAAAAGTGACGCCGGATGTGCGGCAAAAAATTTTCGAGCGCGATGATTATACGTGCCGGTGTTGCGGTTTTCAGTCGAAGAAATATCAGGAGATTTTGCCCCTGGATTATAATCCGGACAATATTGATGATAAAAATCTGCTGACGGCCTGTATTTTTTGCCATCAATGCTTTTATCTGGACAAAGTCAGCGATATGCGCTCCGGTGTTTTGATTTGGCTTCCGGAGGTCGAGCCGGCGCGGTTGCATCATATTGCACGTTCCATTTATGTGGCGCAGATTTCTCAAGGGCCGATTGCCGAGGCTGCGCGTAAATCCCTGGATATTTTGATGAGCCGGCGCGAGGAAGCCAAGCGGCGCATTCAAACAGATGATCCGTATATTCTCTCTATGGTTTTGCAGGATTATTTATCACCCGCGCATTATAAGCAGCGGACGAAAAAACTCGAGGGTTTGCGCCTTTTTCCTTTAAATCGGCGCATTATCAAGGAAGCGGATCTGGAGTTTAACCAGTTTCCGCAAATTCTGGCCTATTGGCGGTCCAAGGACGGGCCGTTTGGCGGCAAGACGCCGCCGCAGTGGGTTTCTATTTATCAAAGTATTATACAGGCGGCTTGAAAAAATAAAATTTCGAGCGCGCGCAGGGTTTTTTGTTCATCCGGAACGGGTTTGTTAAAAGGGCTATGCCGCGCGGCATATGTCCGTTATATTATTGGATATTGTTCGTTATGAATTTTTAAATCGGTATCCATGAATTTTCTGCAAAAGACACTCGCGCCTTTTCAAAAAGCTTTCCGGCAGTCCATTTCCTCTTTTATCAATCTGGAAACTTCCGATAGCGAGACTGCTCTGGTTTCGACAGACGGGTCTTTGCTTTCCTATGTGAAAGTTGAAGGATGCCGCCAGGTTATCGGGCAGGAAGAATATAAGAATATTGTCGAATCGGCGACGATTAAGATCGGGTCCCGGTTTGACCGGCAGGGCCATGCTATGCAGATCTTTTTTGCCCGCGATCCTGAGCGGATTAAAAGGGAGCTGAAAAAAATGGTGAGGCCCAGCCGGATTACGGCCGAGGCCATAGGTCTGGAGCTGGAGGACTTATTTGACGAGCGGGCGCGGCATTTAGAGCGTTTTTTAAGCCATGAAGAAGCCTATTTTGTTTTATGGACGCGCCCCAGCGTTTTGACGCCGAATGAAATTAAACGCTGTGCGGCCGAGGCGAAAGAAAAAGGATCTAAATGGGTGCCGGCGACCGGTTCCCAGTTTCCTTACGCGGCGCTTGAGCCGTTGAGAACACGGCATAAGAGCTATGTTGCGGCCATTATGGGGGCGCTGGATGAACTTGGCGTCCGGGCGAGCCTGATGGAGGTGCATGATGCCTTGCTTGCGGTGCGCTCCAATTTGCATCCTGATCGGGCGAATGATCAATGGCGGGCTTGTTTGCCGGGCGATCCTATTCCGACTCGCGCACCCACAAGTCGTGTGGATATGTCCGATTTGCTGTGGCCGAATTTGCCAAGCCAGATCGTGGCCGGTGATGCCAAGGTTTTGGGTAAAGGCGTTTGCCGGATCGGTAATTTACTTTGGGCCGGGGCCGATATGACCTTAGGGCCCATGGAGGCCACGGCTTTTCCCGTTCTTATGGCGCGTTTGGTCGAGGCCGATATTCCCTTTAGGATTTCCTATCTGATTGAAGGCGGCGGAGCGCAGGCCACGCAGTTTCGCTCATTTTTATCTACGCTTATGGGCGTGACAAATCCGGAGAACAAACAGATCAAGTATTCTTTGGAAGGTTTGCAGCGTTTGGCACGCAGCGAGCCTGTTGTGCGGGCGCGCATTTCTTTTGCGACCTGGTGCGGCGTTGACGAAAAAGATGAAATTTTTGATCGGCTGTCGATCTTGATGCAGGCCGTTGAGAGTTGGGGATATTGTCAGGTTAGCGAGTTTTCCGGTGATTCACTGGATTGTGTGATGTCCTCGGCGATGGGGCTTCATTGCGCGGGAACGGCACCGACGGCGATCGCGCCGATGTATGAAATTTTGAAACTTTTGCCTTGGCAGCGTCCTTCCAGTCCGTTTGAAGGCGGGGGAATGATTTTTCGGACGCCGGATGGGAAAGCTTTTCCGTATCAGACCGGGACCAATTTAACCACGACGTGGTTTGATTTGATTTTCGCGCAGCCCGGGGCCGGTAAGTCTGTGCTTCTTAATACATTGAATTTGGGAACAATTTTAACGCCCGGCTTAAGCCGGCTGCCGTTTGTTGCGGTTGTGGATATCGGTCCGTCTTCTTCAGGGCTTATTTCTTTGATTAAGGAGGCCCTACCGCTGAATCGTCAACATGAAGCGGCTTATTACCGTCTACAGATGAGCCATCAATATGCGATTAACCCGTTTGATACGCAGCTCGGTTGCCGGGTGCCTTTGCCGGATGAGCGGTCTTATTTGTCCGAGCTTTTGACTTTGCTGTGTACGCCGCCGGGCTATGACAAGCCTTATGACGGGATGCAGCAGCTTGCCGGTTTGGTCGTGGACGAGATGTTTCGTTGGCGCGATGATACGGCGGCTAATGCGGAGCCGCGTCCTTATTTGCCACGTCTGGAGTCTGAGGTTGATGAGGCGCTGCAGAAATTTAACGTTCATTTGCCGACTGATCCGTATTGGTGGGATGTTGTCGATAAAATGTTCGAGCTTGAGCAATATCACGTGGCTAATTTGGCTCAGCGCCATGCTGTGCCGACGTTAAATGATGCTATTACGGCTTCGCGCCGTCCGCAGATTCGAAATTTGCTTGAGGAAACGGCTGTCGGTTTTAGCACGGAAACGGTGATTGGGGCGTTTGAACGCATGGTCACAGCGTCCATTCGTGAGTATCCAATTCTTTCGTCCGTGACGCAGTTCGAAATTGCCGATACACGGCTTTGTTCACTGGATTTGATGGATGTCGCGCCGCAAGGCGATGAAGCGGCCGATCGCCAGACCGGCATTATGTACATGTTGGCGCGTCATGCTTTGGTGCGGAGCTGGTGGATGGGTAAAGAGGCCCTGCAGTTTATGCCGGAGAAATACAGATCTTATCATGAAATGCGATTGCAGGAGCTTTCGGAAACGCCCAAGCGATTGTGTTATGACGAGTTTCACCGGACCAGTAAATCCCATTCCGTACGCGCGCAGATT
Source organism: Alphaproteobacteria bacterium (assembly GCA_020443075.1). Lineage (GTDB taxonomy): Bacteria > Pseudomonadota > Alphaproteobacteria > Micavibrionales > Micavibrionaceae > TMED27. The sequence continues at coordinate 15,922 of JAGRIU010000045.1, read as the reverse complement.
GTGCGTGATGTGCGTGAGGGGCGTAAACGCGGTGTGCAGATTGTTTTGACTTCGCAAATGATTGATGACTTCGGAAAAGAGATGGTTGATCTGGCTACCGGGGTTTGGGTTTTGGGGACGGCGATTTCCGATAAGGCTGTGGATGATGTGGTCGATCGTTTCGGCCTTTCTGGGACGGCTCGGGATATTATTCGCCGGAAATTAACCGGACCCAAGTCAATCGGGGCCCCGGCGCTTTTTGTTTTGGGCTCTACTGACGGGCGTTATGAACAGCATATCTATAATACCCTTGGGCCCATTGAGCTTTGGGCACTCTCGACATCAGCAGAAGACGTGGCGATTCGTAATCGTTTGTATAATGTTTTGGGTGCGGGCCGGGCGCGTCAGATGTTGGCTGGCAGTTATCCGGGAGGGAGTGCGCGGAACGAAATTCGCCGCCGGGTTTTGGCTAACAGTGAAAAAGGTGAGGCCAGAGCGGCCATGATCAGCGCGATTATTGAAGAAATTGTCAATGAGTTGATTGAAGAGAGCCGTAAACTTCAGAAAGAGGAAGCTGGTGGCCGCGTCAGATCTTTGACGTGATGTTTTCGCCTGTCTTTTTAGAGATTTTCAATGAGTGAAGACGATCAAAATTCACAAGAGACACAACCGGAACCCGTTGCGGATGTTGTTGCTGAGCCTGACATTTCGGCTGAAGATCCGGATGCGCAGCCTGTGGGTGAAATGAGGGATCGCTATGAGCTTAAAATCTTAAAGAAAAAAGCTAAAGAACAGGCGCGTAAAGATAAGCGGGATGCGATCGATCTTGAGCTTAAAAGTAGCGCTCATGTGGGGGGACAAAAGAAGAAACAGAGAAAAAAGATTATTATCGGTTCGGTTATCGTCGTCGTTGTTGTTTTGGGGTTGCTGTTTCGCAATATGATTGCGCCTACTGTTTTGAAGCCGCAATTCGGCGTTTGTCTTGTTTTTTTAGAACTTCAGCTTCCGTTTCCCGAAACTTTCCGATATACCTCTGTTCGTCCTTCCAAGGGGTCTTGGCGCATTTATTACGTGCACACTGATGCTTTTGGAGAATATCGCTCTCAACAGGCAGAATGTTATTTTAAGCGGGATGAGGCTAGCCGTTATCAGGTTTTGGATCGGGTGACAATTGATCGCCGTGAGGTCGACCCGCGCAAGGTGAATTCTTTTAATCGTTCTATTGCTGTTGTCTATAAGAATTTGCCTGATCTTCGTTATATACCGTCCAAGCAGGATCGTTTGGAGGGGTTGGTTGTTGATACGGATTCTATTCGTCAGCCGTTATTTTAATCACATTATCGTTGCAATTTAGTTTGGGCTGTTAAGAATAGAGAGCATGTCTTTTATTTCTTCTCTTGGTTTGACGCATTTTCGTTGCTACACGCGCAGTATTGTCGGGCCGTTGAGCGAAGGTTTTACGGTTTTTTACGGGGTAAACGGAGCCGGCAAAACCAATATTTTGGAAGCTGCGTCTTTGCTGAGTCCCGGGCGGGGATTGCGCCGTGCACGCGGGACCGAGATTTTACAGCGCGGGGCTCAGGCCCCTTGGGCAGTGAGTGCGGTTTTGCAGACATCCTACGGGCCTGTGCGCGTGGGGACAGGGCTTGATTCTCGCAGCGATAAGCGCGCTGTGCGGATCAACGGCGCGGATGTACGCGGCCAAAGCGCTTTGGGAGAGCATTTGTCCTGTGTGTGGCTGACGCCGCAGATGGACAGATTATTTTTGGATTCTTCATCACAGCGCCGGCGGTTTTTGGACCGGCTTGTTTTTGCTTTTGATCCGGGACATTCGGGGCGTGTAAGCCGTTACGAGAATGCGATGCGTCAGCGTTCCCGTTTGTTGCAGGGTGGAAAAGCCGATCCTGCTTGGCTGGGCGGACTGGAAGCGCAGATGGCCGAGGCGGGGGTGGCGATTGCGGCGGCTCGTTTGGAGTTTGCGGGGCGGTTGCAGGCCGTGTGCGGGCGGCATGACATTTCCGCTTTTCCAAAGGTCCGTTTGGCGGCACACGGGACGCTGGAGGAGCTTTTGGCAGAGGCTCCGGCGTTGGAGGTCGAGGAGTTGTTTAAATATCAGCTTCGGCAAAGCCGGGGGGTGGATATGCTGACTGGAGGGGCCGCTACGGGGCCGCATAAAGCAGATTTGCATGTTTTTATGGCGGATAAGGACATGGCGGCGGCGTATTGTTCGACGGGTGAGCAGAAGGCTTTGTTGCTTGCGGTTATTCTGGCGCATGCGCATCTCATCAAGGCCGAGCGCGGGGCGCCTCCCTTGTTGCTGCTGGATGAGGTAGCGGCGCATCTGGATGAGGATCGTCGCGTGGCTCTTTACGGGCTTTTAGGTGATCTTGGCGGGCAGGTGTGGCTGACGGGGACGGATAGGGGATTATTTGCGGCCTTAGAGGGAAAAGCGCAGTTTTTCGAGGTCTATGAGGCGAAAATTAAACCTGTCTAGGGCGCTCTAGGGGTTTGTGCATCTCCGGCGATGATTCATGTGAAACACAGCTTAAAACCGGCTTAAAAGTTCCAAAACGCGGTTGTTTTCCTCCGGTGTGCCGATAGAGATTCTCAGGCAGTTTTCTGTGCCGAGCTTATCGGAGAAGTTGCGCAGGATCACGTTATTTTTGGCGGTGAAGGCGTGGAATTCATCGGCACGGGGCATTTCTACCAGAAGGAAATTGGCATCGGACGGATAGATATGTGTGACTTCACTGCTTTGGGCGAGCGCTTTTTCCATGCGCGTGCGTTCATCCAAGATTTTATGGATATTTTGCATAGCCAGCGCGTGGATATCGGGTGAGAGCACATGCAGGGCGGCTTTGATTGAGGCGCGGGGCAGCGGATAGGCATCCAAAGCTTTGGTGCGGACCAGGGCTGTAAAATCTTCATCGGCGTTTAGCAAGCAGCCCATGCGCATGCCTGCGAGTGCGTAGGATTTGGACAGGGTGCGCAGGATAATCAGGTTCGGCAGGCTTTCGAGTTTTCCGCTCAGGCTGCCTTGCTGTGAGAACTCGGCGTAGGTTTCGTCCAGAATCACGGTGGCATAGCCTTCAAGTTTTTGGCAGATTTCAATGATGTCTGTATGCGAAAAGCTGGTGCCCGTGGGGTTGTTGGGTGAACAGATATAGACAAGTTTTACGGGCTTGCTCTGGTTTTGTGCGGTTTTGATGATGTTTTCTTTATCGAGAGCGAAAGTGCCGCGTTCTTTTTTTAGCGGGACTTCGGTAATCTTTGCGGGCGCAGCTTTGGCATTGACGCCGTACATGCCAAAGGTCGGCGGGCAGATCAGGATTTTATCCTGATGGGGTTCACAGAAGATTTTGGTCAGGATGGCTATGGCTTCGTCTGCGCCGCGGGTCATGACCACAGCGTTTTCCTTGACGCTGTAGGCTTGCGCGTAAGCTTGGCGCAGGACGGCGGGTTGGGGCTCCGGGTAGCGGTTAAAGCCTTCAAGACCCTGCAAGGCGTATGGATTTTCGTTGGCGTTTAGAAAAATTTTTTCTTCGCTTTTATCGCTTTCCATGCCCGCAGAGACATAGCCACTATGCGTTAGATAGTGCGGGCGAATTAAGTTTTCGAGTGCTTCATTCATGGGCGGCACTTTATGTGATTTGCTTTATTTTGTCTTTAAGAATTTCATGTTTTTGCGGGTGTGTTTTTATTCGTTAGATTGGATTTTATTTTTATTTTTCCCTTATTCCACCCAAAAACCGTTTAAATTCGAAACGAAAGTATTTGCCATAATGTTATTTTCTGTGGTGTGATGAAAGAATAAGGGTCGGTTTTTAAAACGGGTTAAAAACTAAAAAATAAAAATCGAAACGGGTTCACATCTTAGACCAGACCTTGAAAAAAATATAAGCGCGCAAGGCATTGAACCGGTGCGCATGGCATAAGGTGGTTAAGATGAAAATCGTATTTGATATCCATTCAGGTAGCGTTTATGCGCGTACAGTTCGGGAATTTTCGAAGTTAATGGTTGTGTCCTTGCTGGCGGTGGTTTTTCTGCTTTCGCTCAGCCCTGTTTCAGCATGGTCTTTCGAGACTTATCATGCTCAGATGGATGATCAGGCGCGTAGCGCTCTTTCGAAAACAACTTTAACATCCTTTCCTTCACAAAAATATCTTTCTGATTCGATCCAGGCAGACTCACATGCAAAAGACGTGACCGATCATTGTCTTCCCCTGCTTTCTTCCGAGCGGTCTGTCTCTCCCCACACTGCTATGGATCGGAACCGGCGTTCTGCCGGAAAAGCGGCGGCTCTTGGCCTGATGTTTGGTGTTCAGTTTGCTCTCTCACCAAATAGCGGGTCATCCAAGCGCGCAGCGCCCGATGTCAAAGCCGGTTTTTGGCTGGCGGGAACTTCACCAGAAGCCCAGCAGGATACCAACCGTCATGCTCTAGCGGTTGCTGCTTACCGTCACTGCCAGAAACAGCAAGCTTTGGAGGCTCTGAGTATGCGCTCACTTCGCTAACCTTGCTCTCTCACACACTTCTTTCCTTCCTAGGGTTACACAATACGAGCATGCTGCTTCAATAAATTGTCCCTCGCCTCGCTGGTCGCCTTTCGAAAGTTTCCCAAGCTTTCGGAGGCGGCCCCTTCCTTTTAGAGCGTCCATCGTTTGATTTCAGGGGCGTTGCTCATCGCTTACGTAGTTTTTCTACGCTGCGCTCTTTGCGCCTACCTGAAATGCAAACGCTGTTGCTCTAAGGATATGTGTTTTACATCAGTATGTGCGCGATTTTTAGCAGCCAGTCCGGGCTTGGCGCGGTTGTGAACAGCGTAGAAATGGCGGCTGTCATAAACGCGAGGACTGCGCCGCCGACGGCCCAGTTTCCTTGGCGGGCGGCTTTGGCGAGGCGCTGTTTTTTCTTTTCGCCGCGGGTCAATGCGTCCAGCGCTTTGTGCATGGCGTGAGCGGCAAAATATTTGACGCTCATGACGGCGAGTGCTGCGCCGATGATGAATATTAAACCATCGAAAAGCGGGTTGATGACAGGCATTTTAACAGCGGTTAAAAGCGGTGCGCGCAGGGCATAGAAATACGCGGCGTAAAGTCCCCCTGCCCCAAGCGTTCCGGAAATCGTGCCGTAAATGCGGGGTTTTTTTGTGATCAGGCGCAAGGCGCGATCGGCCAACAGGATCAGTTTTTGGGCGCTGTCTTCAGACAGGCCGACCGGATTGTTCTTTAGAACGGTGAGCAGCGCGCGCCCATGACCTTGACGGCTGGCGGCGAGAATAATATGGCGCAGGGTTTTGTATCGTCCGGCTTTTTTTAATTCCTCGGCGATATCGCCTTGCCCTTTACCGGCTTTTTGAAGGGATTTTATGCCCGGAGCCATAATTTTTTCGAGATAAGAGGGCGTGCCCAGAAGCATGGCTTGCAGGCCGAACATAAAGGCCGGGACCTCGAGGTTTTTGATTTTGAAGACCACGTTGGCGTGCGGGACGCGGATTTGATAGGGGATGACGATGTTATCACGTTCATGTTCCCGGCCCATGATGACGGGCGTGAACTGGATGTGCTGTTCGCGCTGTTTTTCATCCATGATTTCGATTTGAGCCACGATTTTATCGGGCAGTTTTTCCTTTTCATATTCAAAGTTGGCGAACGCGTCGATTTCGACCATATAAACCACTGAATTCCATGCGTGGCCATTGCATTGTTTACAGGTGATGATGGCCGCGCCTTTGCAGGCCGTGCAGGGGACCTGACGGCGCTGGTTACAGACCGAGCAGGGCATGCGGCCCTGGCCGTTGCAGCGGATGCAGTGTTGTTTCTGACCGTTTGGACCGCTGATGTATTGCCGTCCGCCGCAGGTCGGGCAGACTTCCGTTCCCGAAGCGCGGCAGCGCGGGCAGTTTTCGCGTCCGCGTCCGGCGCAGCGGTTACAGGGCATTTTGCCTTTTGAATGGCAGGTTTTGCACGGTTCGTAGACGACGAAATCGCGATGTAAAAAGGGGAGTTTTATAAAGCGGTCCTTGAGGCCGAAGCCTTTGTCGGGGCGCTGGATAATGACGTCTTTGATGCGTTTGATCAGATCCTGAGAATGTGTGATTTTGCTGAATTCTTTTTCAACGGCCTGTTTGACGGCGGCTTCGCTGTCGAGGACTTGCGGGCCGCTGATTTTTCCGGCCTGGCGGCGGTGGGCGGTTTTGGTCTTTAGCCGCAGGACAGTGACGGCGATGAATTCCAGTATTTCGCCTTCGAAGCTTTTAACTTCGGCGTCTTTGGGATCGACGCCGTTACCGTGCAGGCTGGCGCGGAAATTTTCGAGAGCTTTGTCCTGAAAGAGCGGGTCGATTTCGGCGTGATAGATAATGCCGTGTTCGCTGGCGCTTTTCGGGGTTTGGTCGGTTGTTTCTTCCGGGGCGTTTTCTGTTTTTTCCCCGGGGATGGGCAGAATAACTTGTCCGGGGAGGATTTCCGGGGTGATCAGGGGCGGTGTTTCCGCTGTCTGGTTTTGATCAGGCGCAGTCGGTGGAGGCGTAGCAGGTGGTTTGTCTTGTGGGTCGTTTGGGGGATCTTGTGTCATGAGCTTATTTGTCTTTTGCCTTGCGCGGGCCGATTGGTTATCCTTTTTTGTATCCATTATAGAGGAAAAAACGCATGAAAGTTAATTTTGATATCGAATGTACGCCCGAAGAGGCGCGAAAGTTTCTTGGTTTGCCCGATGTAGCGCCGCTGCAAGAGGCGATGATGAAGGAAATGCAGGCCCGTATGCAAGAGGCAGCGCGCTCTATGGAGCCTGAGGCGATCATGAAAACATGGCTGCCGATGACGATGCAGAATATGACCGATATGCAGAAAATGTTCTGGGCGCAGATGGGCGTGAATCCGAAGGACGGGAAGAAGAAGTGAGCATTTTGCCTGTGGCTGATCCTATTACGGAGATTGACCTGAAGGCTGCGGATTTGTCTGTTTACAGGCAGCAGTTTGCCGATTGTATCGTTTTAGACGCGCGCGGACGGCTGTTGTTGCAGGAGCGTCCCGAGCGTGGGGGTGATGGCATGCTGTTATCGGCTTTTGGCGGGCGTGTTGAAGGAGGGGAAACGGTTTTGCAGGCGCTTGCGCGGGAATTGAAAGAGGAATTGGGCGCAGATGTTTTAGAGGAGGATGTAAAGTTTTTGGGCGCAGTCAGTGAAGCATTTACGGATCATCGGGATGTTGTTCATATTCATTTTTGGCAGGATAAACATAAGACGGTTACAGGATGTTATGAGTGGGATTTGGTCGTGTTTGATAAGGTAGAGGATGTTTTCAAGCATCCGGGAATGATGGATTATCTCGGGTGGGGATTGAGGCGTTGTCAGGATAAGGGATATTTGCGGCGATGAGTGAGACGATTTTTGCGCTGGCTTCGGGGTTGGGCGGCGGTGTGGCCGTGATGCGGGTATCGGGTCCGCGCAGCCGCAGCAGTCTACAGGTGTTGGCGCCGGGGGCGTATTTGCCGCGCAGGGCGCAGCTCAAGCGTTTGGTGCGTCCGGATTCACGTGAAACACTGGATGAGGCGCTGGTGCTGTTTTTTGAAGGGCCGCGCAGTTATACGGGCGAGGACGTGGTGGAATATCACCTGCATGGCGGGAGGGCGGTGATCGAGGGGATGATCGAGTTTTTGTCCGGTCAACCCGGTCACCGGTTGGCCGAGCCGGGGGAGTTTACGCGGCGCGCGTTTGAAAACGGGCGTATGGATTTGACCGAAGCGGAAGCCGTGGCGGATCTGGTGGCGGCGGAAACGCAGGCGCAGAAAGATCAGGCTTTGTTGCAAATGGGCGGGGCGCTTTATGATCTTTATCGGGGCTGGGCGGAGCGTTTATCCAAGCTTTTGGCACATGTTGAGGCCGATATCGAATTTCCCGACGAGGACATGCCGGAAGGGGTATCGCCGCAGGCCTATACGGATGTGGAGGCGATCCGGCATGAGATTCTCAATCATTTGAATGATAATCGGCGTGGGGAGCGGCTGCGCGGCGGTGTGCAGGTGGTGATTGTCGGTGCGCCGAATGCGGGGAAATCTTCGCTGGTCAATGCGCTGGCGCAGCGCGATGTTGCGATTACCTCCGATATTGCCGGGACGACGCGCGATGTGATCGAGGTGCATCTGGATCTGGGTGGATATCCTGTGGTTTTAGCGGACACAGCGGGCTTGCGTCCCGATCAGATCGGGCACAGCGGGCAGGAGGGGCTGGAGAGCGAAGGCATACGCCGGGCGATAGCGCGCGCGGAATCAGCGGATATTGTGGTTTTGTTGTTTGACGGGACAACAGCGATTCCCGATCCGCATACGTTGGCTTTGATTGATGAACGTAGTTTGCTGGTGACGAACAAGATGGATTTTGGCGGGGCGCGTAATCAGATTGATAGCGCTTTGCCTGTATCGGTGCGGACCGGAGTAGGGCTGGAGGCGTTTTTGGGGGCTCTGGTGGATAAGATAAAGGCGCTGGTGATCGACCGAAGCGCCCCCTGCCCTACGCGGCCGCGGCACCGGCGTTATCTGGAGGATACGATAGAGGCGCTGGAGCGGGCTTTGGATGCGCGCTTGCCGGAAATGATGGCCGAGGATTTACGTTTATCCGTGCGGGCGCTGGGGCGGATTACCGGCAAGGTCGATGTTGAGGATTTGCTGGATGTGATCTTCCGCGACTTCTGCATCGGGAAGTGAGTTTGCTTCCGGAAGAGTGCGTAACGGGCTGTCGTTTGTTCATTTCTTCAAATAAAGCCTGAATGTGTTTATCGGCGAGTGCTTCGATGTCTGCGCGTTGCGGGATTTGGATTTCGCCCATGCGGCTTGCTCTGGAGGCTCTTCGAAAGACGCGGGCCATTTTTTCAAAATTTTCTTTGGGCCTTAAACGTTGGCCCGCGCAGATTCTTAGCGCGCGGTCACAAAAATAACGGCTGAGAAAGTATGTATAAGGGTGGCCCGCTCTTTTTTCTGTTATGTAGCGTTCATGCATAAATTTTTTATATTGTTCACCGCCCGCTTCGCCAAAGCGGTCCGAATATCCTCGGAGCGTCCGTTCGAGCGATTTAGAAAAACGTTTGTCGTTTATGATTTTGTCGGCGCTTATTTTTTTAGACATAGTTTCTGATTCTGGCATTTTTGAGAGGGTGATTTCTAATAAATCTTGTGGAAAATTGCAATAAAAAAGTGTATAAGCCGCGCCATGGATTTTGATTACGATGTCATTGTTATTGGCGGTGGGCATGCCGGATGCGAAGCGGCGGCGGCGAGTGCGCGTGTGGGCGCTAAAACGGTGCTCTTGACGCATAAGCTTTCGACGATTGGTGTGATGTCGTGTAATCCGGCGATCGGCGGTCTTGGCAAAGGGCATCTGGTGCGCGAGATTGATGCGCTGGACGGGCTGATGGGGCGGGTGATTGATCAGGCCGGGATTCAGTTTCGTATGCTCAATGCCTCTAAAGGTCCGGCAGTACGCGGCCCGCGGGCACAGGCTGATCGCAAGCTGTACCGTGAGGCGATGCAGGCGATTTTGAGTGATTATCCGAATTTGAATCTGGTTGAGGGGGCGGCCGAGGATCTGGTGCTTGATGATGCGGGAGCGGTTTGCGGCGTTCAGACGATGGACGGACGGACGCTGGCTTGTCGGGCGGTGGTGATTACGACAGGGACTTTTTTGCGCGGCGTCATCCACCGCGGTGAAGAACAAACACCGGCTGGCCGCGTGGGTGAAGCGCCTGCGGTTGGGTTGGGTGAGACTTTGGAGCGGCTCGGTTTTCCTTTGGGTCGGCTGAAGACCGGGACTCCTGCCCGGCTGGATGGGCGGACGATAGATTGGAGCGCGTGTGAGGCGCAGCCCGGCGATGATGCCCCTACTCCGTTTTCCTATATGAATAGCGAAATCACGGTGCCGCAGATTGCGTGCCACATTACCTATACGAATGAAAAAACGCATAAAATTATTGCCGATAATCTGCGCCGCAGTGCGATGTATTCGGGCAATATTAAAGGGGTGGGGCCGCGTTATTGTCCGTCGATCGAGGATAAGATCAACCGCTTTGCCGATAAAGAGCGGCATCAGGTCTTTTTAGAACCGGAAGGGCTGGATGATTATACGGTCTATCCGAACGGGATTTCGACATCCTTGCCGATTGATGTGCAGGACGCCTATATCCGCACTATTCCCGGATTGGAAAATGTGAAGATTCTCGAATGGGGTTATGCGATTGAATATGATTATTGCGATCCGCGGGATTTGAAAAATACGCTGGAGAGTAAGCGTCTTCCCGGATTGTTTTTGGCCGGGCAGATTAACGGGACGACGGGGTATGAGGAGGCGGGTGCGCAAGGGCTGATGGCAGGCGTGAATGCGGCTTTGCAGGCGGTTTCTTTAGGTGTTTCAGGGGATGAGGCGGGGAATGTTTCACGTGAATCATCGCCTGTGTTTGTGTTGGATCGGGCGCAGGCTTATATCGGAGTTTTGATTGATGATCTGATTACGCGCGGTGCGCCGGAGCCGTATCGGATGTTTACCTCGCGGGCGGAGTATCGTCTGCGGTTGCGTGCCGATAATGCGGATCAGCGTTTGACGGATTTGGGGATCGAGATTGGCTGTATTAGTGATGTGCGTCGTCGGATCTGGGAAGAAAAAGCTGCGCGTTTGGTGGCTGGACGGGCGATGGCGCGGGATTTAAAGGCGACGCCGAATGAGCTAGAGGCTTATGGGATTGGTGTTAATAAAGACGGTGTGCGGCGCAGTGTTCTGGATTTGCTCGCGTATCCGGATATTGATTGGGAGGCTTTGCAGGCCGTGTGGCCGCAGCTTGGCAAAGTTGCGGTGGATGTGCGTGAGCAAATTGAATGTGATGCACTGTATGCCGGGTATATGGAGAGGCATGAGGCTGATATCGAGGCGTACCGGAAGGATGAGGCTTTGGCGTTGCCGGAAGGGCTGGATTATGCGCAGGTCGGGAGTTTGTCGAATGAGGTGCGGGCGAAGCTGGAGGCGGCGCGTCCCCGAACGCTTGGTGCTGCAGCGCGGCTTCCGGGAGTGACGCCGGCGGCTGTGGTGGCGCTCTTGCGGCATGTAAAGCGCGGCGGCGGGAAATCTGCGAAAAAAAGCGCGGCTTGATTTTTAAACCACAGAGACACAGAGGGCGCGGAGTTTATGGATTTTATTGTAAGGCCCGCCATTCTTGACGATCTTGAAGGTATTCGCACCGCGCATATGGATTCCATCCGCCGAATTGCATCGGCTTATTATCCGCCCGAAGCGATTGCTGTTTGGGCTGATGATCGGTCTGTTGTGCGATACCGGGAAGCGATTGAAAGCGGGGAGGTTTATTTTGTCGCTGAAATGTGCGGTTCTATTTTAGGCTTTTCTTCTTATAAATATGAAGGCGGACGGCATGTTTTGAAGATGCTTTATGTTCGCGGGAATGCCGCAAGGCAAGGCATCGGCACGGCGCTTTTGAATACTATTGAAAATTACGTGCTTGAGAAAGGTGCGCAAGAGATTTTCTTGCAAGGTTCTTTGGCTGCTGAGGCTTTTTATTTACATCACGGCTATGTTCAAATTCGAAAATATAAATATGAAATGCATGGCGTTTTGGCGGATTGTTTTGATATGAAGAAAAATTTGAAGGCATTGTGATGAAAGAGCCTGAGTTTGAAAAACTGTTTCCTAATGTTTCACGTGAATCATTGAATAAGCTGCAGATTTACCATGATTTGTTGGTGAAGTGGCAGAAGGCGATCAATCTGGTCGGGTCGAAAACCTTGCCGGAGGCGTGGGTGCGGCATTTTGCCGATTCCGTGCAGTTGGCGGATTATATTCCTGAAGGTGCGGTTGTTGCAGATATTGGTTCGGGGGCCGGTTTTCCGGGGCTTGTGCTGGCTATTGTGCGTCCGGATCTGCAGGTGCATTTAATTGAATCTGATGAGCGAAAATGCCAGTTTTTGAAAGCTGTTTCACGTGAAACAGATGTGCTTGTGAGGGTGCATACGCAGCGTATAGAGGCCGGAATCGAGGGCGTTTTGCCAAATTTTGTTACGGCGCGGGCTTTGGCCGATGTGCGGGCTTTGTTGGGGTATGTTGAGCCGTGGGCCGAGGGTAATCCGGATTTGCTGTGCCTGTTTTTAAAAGGCGCGAATGTGGATCAGGAGTTGGGCGAAGCGGCTGCGTTTTTCGATTTTTCCCATTCTAAGGAGCCCAGCAAAACGGCTCGCGATGCCTGCATTTTACGGATTCAAAGTATAGAGCAGAAAAGCCGTGTATAAGGCGGATTAGGTTTTTTGTTTTTCTTGTTTTGGGTCTGCGAATCCATCTACACTGTTTCCAGTTTCACGAATCGATTGTTTTAAAAGGCTTTTTTATGGTTTCTGTAAAGGCTGCTTCCCAGAAGTTTGTTCCGTCCCGTTCTTTTGATGACGGTCAGGCTGGGGCTGCGTTTTCTTCTCCGCGTTTGCTGGCGGTGGCTAATCAAAAAGGCGGCGTCGGGAAGACGACAACGGCGATTAATCTGGCCACGGCTTTGGCCGCTGTGGGGAAGCGCGTGCTGCTTGTGGATCTGGACCCGCAGGGTAATGCGACGACAGGGCTGGGCGTGCGGCGTTCCATGATTCGCGTGAGTGCTTATGATGTGCTGTTCGGGGATGCGCAGGCTCAAGAGGCAGCTGTGCCGACGAAGGTTCCCGGGTTGTTTGTGGTTCCCTCTTCCGTTCATTTGTCGGGTGCGGAAATCGAGCTGGTTAATGCGGAGCGGCGAGAATACCGTTTGCGTGAGGCTTTGCGCACCCCCCTGCCCTATGATTATGTGATTTTGGATTGTCCGCCGTCGCTGAATTTATTGACCTTGAATGCTCTGGTGGCTGTGGATTCGCTGGTTGTGCCTTTGCAGTGCGAGTTTTACGCGCTTGAAGGTTTAAGTCATCTGATCAAGACGATTGAGCGGGTGCGTAAGAGCTATAATCCGGCGCTGGATATTCAGGGCGTGGTTTTGACGATGTATGACCAGCGCAATAACCTGACGGCGATGGTTGAGCGCGATGTGCGGGAGCATTTCGGAGATAAGGTGTATAAAACTGTGATTCCGCGCAATGTGCGTTTGTCCGAAGCGCCGTCTTACGGGCTGCCGGCGATTGTTTACGATATGAAATGCGCCGGGGCGCAGGCTTATATCGGGTTGGCGCGTGAAGTGATTCGCCGGGAGCGCGCATTGAGAGCGGCTGATTAGCGTGGGGCGGCTTAAATTTTAAGTGATGATTCACGTGAAACAATTTTGTGGATAGTTTTGAGGAAAGGTCTGTGGATAGATGAGTGATGCTGGTTTGAATCCTAAATCCAGAGGGTTAGGGCGTGGTCTGGATGCGTTGTTCGGGGATGAAGAAGCGGACTTTTCGCAAGAAGTTCTGGATGAGGTCGGCGCAAGCGGGGCGTCGCGGCAGGTTCTAGGGGTCGATCAGCTTGATGCCGGTATGGGCCAGCCACGGCGGATTTTTAAGGATTCCGGTCTGGATGAGCTTGCCGATTCTATTCGTAAGCATGGCGTGCTGCAGCCCCTTTTAGTGCGCCCAAAGTCAGATGGTTCGGGTTTGTACGAGATTATTGCCGGAGAGCGCCGGTGGCGTGCCGCGCAGAAGGCTCAGCTTCATGAAGTGCCGGTGATTGTGCTGGAAATACCCGATGAGCAGGCTTTCGAGATTGCGTTGATCGAAAATTTGCAGCGCGAAGATCTTGATCCGATTGATGAAGCGGCCGGATATCAGAAACTTTTGGATGAATATCGCTATACACAAGAAAAGCTGGCGGATTCTTTGGGTAAAAGCCGTTCGCATATTGCGAATATGACGCGGCTTTTGAACTTGCCGATGATGGTGCAGTGTCATTTGAGTGACGGGAAGCTGTCTATCGGACATGCGAGGGCCTTGATTACGGCGGAAAATGCCGAAGAATTGGCGGCTGAAGTGATCCGCCGGGATTTGACGGTGCGCGAGACGGAAAAACTTGTGGCGGAGGCCGGCGGGAAGGCCAGTGGTGCCAAGAAAGCTGCGAAGAAAAGATCGAAAGATGTTGATACGATTGCGCTTGAGCGTGATGTGTCGGATGCTCTGGGGATGAAGGTCAGCATTGACAGCAAGAACGGTAAAAGCGGAAAATTTACCGTGTCTTTCAAATCTCTGGACCAGCTTGAAGATATTTTGTCGCGGATTACCCGGCAGGTGGCTTCTGAGCGTTTGTCTTCGTAAAAATTCCGTTCTTCTTCTGGTGTATGGCGGGCGTAATTTTTGCATAAATCTCTTGTCTTTTGGTATGCTTGAGTGTTCATAGCTACGAGGGAAGAGATATGTCTGTTCATGTGGAAGAGTTGAGCGCTACGGAAGATGCGCGCTGGCAAAAGTTTTCGGTAGATCTGGATGATGAGACGGCGCGCGCGATGCGCTGTTTTTTCAGGCTGACGAAAAAAGGGTGCGATCGTTTTGCTTATGAAGTGATGATGGCGGCGCATGTTTCGGGGAGCCGGGTTTCGCAAGGGGCGCTCGTGAAGTTCAGAGCCTGCGGGATTTTTCGGCCGGATGGCAGTTTGCCCGACGATCGGGCGTTGGCCATACGCAAAGCTGTGGCTGAGAGTTATCTGGTGATGCACGACATGCCGGATTTGGCTTTGAAACCGGATTTTCGGGATTTGACGTGTGGGTAGGGGTAATAAAAGGGGGGATTGGCCCAAAGCTAGGCTTCTACATCCTTTTCATCCAGGATGTAGGCTGGTTTTTCATTCTCACAATCTACAGGATAAGAAACATGCTCATGCAGGACTTTCCAGAGGCCATCAATTTTTTTGTACACGACTGTTAGGCGTAACCAGCTTTTTGCCATAGGCGAATTTTTCATTTCTTCCGGTAAATTCATACCTGTCATACGCGTTAAACCGTACATCGCGGCCATATTATCTGTGATTTCAAGTTTTATGTTCTTATATTGTGGTTCGGGAGTGTCAAAATAGGGGGCGCATTTTTCCCATAGCGCTTTGTAAGCCAAGGGGCCTTCTATATTTTCTTTTACATCAAAGCCGATGAAATCCGGCGCATAGTTCTTGATCAGCGCTTCGAAATTTTTGCGCTGTAGGTTGTTTTTCCATTGCTCAAAGAGGTCTTTAATTTCTTGTTCGTTCGACATACCGATATGTTTTCAGATCGTACGTCTAATTTCAAGCAGCATAATGGAAGGGGGGCGTAAACAGGTTTTTTGAAAAGATAATGCGTGTTAACTTGGAAGATCTGGCAGCGAACTACTCTCCCGCGCCTTAAGACGAAGTACCATCGTCGCTAAGAGGTTTCACGGCCCAGTTCGGGATGGGATGGGGTGTTTCACTCTCGCTATAACCACCAGATCGTCAAAGTTAACTCTATGCGTTCAAACGCCACGCAGGCTTCGCGAAACAATTCGCGAGCCGCCGTCGCGGCTTTTGAAAAGAAAACCAATGTCATTAAAACAATATTTTGCGAACAAAGCGATGCTTTGCTTCGCCAGCGGATTTACCGCTGCGCGTGAATAACGGCCTTTTGTAAACACCGTTACGTAATATAAATTCAAGCCAATCGAGCAATTAGTACTGGTTAGCTTCATGCGTTACCGCACTTCCACATCCAGCCTATCAACGTGGTGGTCTTCCACGGCTCTGATAGGGAGTCCTGGTATTGAAGGAGGCTTCCTGCTTAGATGCTTTCAGCAGTTATCCCGTCCGAACATAGCTACTCTGCGGTGCCTTTGGCAAGACAACAGATACACCAGAGGTTCGTTCACCCCGGTCCTCTCGTACTAAGGGCAACTCTTCTCAAGACTCCAACTCCCACGGCAGATAGGGACCGAACTGTCTCACGACGTTCTGAACCCAGCTCACGTACCTCTTTAAATGGCGAACAGCCATACCCTTGGGACCTGCT
>JAGRIU010000003.1 GCA_020443075.1 Alphaproteobacteria bacterium | reverse complement strand
TGCGGGCAAAAGTCAGCGCCGCGTCTTTTTCGCTGCTTTCAAGCCCGTGTTCCGCATCATAGGCGGCCAAAGCCTTTTCGATCATATTTTTCTCCAATCCCTTCACCCCTAGAGAAGAAAAAATAAACCGCCGCGATTTTCCGGCCCGTCTTAAAGAATATATTTTTGAACGCGTATAAAGCGCATCATTCAACAGCTCCAGCCGGATAAATTTCTGCACCAGCTCATCCACCATCCTCGTGCAAGCATCAAAATCCTGCTCCGGCCACGCATAGCAGGATTTTTGCGCCTTGCGCAGCATCACAGCGCGAAAATTGGCGCTGGAACTGGAAAAGCGCTCAAGATAATACAGACCCGAATTATGCAGATATTCCGGTGTAATTTTCTTGGGCTTTTTCGGCCCGCGCTGTTTTTTCTGCGGACGTGATCTGGAGGAAGGCTTGCTATTTCCTGAAGGTAAACTATCTTGGCCCATGGTTGGAATTATATATGAAAGTAGAGGCAAGTGTTAGAGTCTCGTAAAATCGGCATCATAAACGGCATTGGCCTGACCACCTTGGTCAAAAGGGAAGTCGATAGGTTTTTCAAGGTCTACCTGCAAACCATCGTCGCACCGGTCATTACGACCTTGTTGTTTTATACGGTCTTTGCGCTGGCCTT
The DNA here is from genome assembly GCA_020443075.1 of Alphaproteobacteria bacterium. Classification (GTDB taxonomy): domain Bacteria; phylum Pseudomonadota; class Alphaproteobacteria; order Micavibrionales; family Micavibrionaceae; genus TMED27. Next base: position 8,481 of record JAGRIU010000003.1, on the reverse strand, counting down.
TGGCGGTCTGTCCCGCCAGATCGGCGATGTGCCGTTTCTGGAGTTTTTGGCCCCCGGTCTCATTATGATGACCATGGTGCAAAACGCTTTTGCCAATACATCATCCTCCATCATGATCTCGAAAGTGCAGGGTAATATCATTGACATTCTGATGCCGCCGATCTCCAGCCTCGAACTCTATCTGGGCTTCATCATCGGGGCCTTGGTGCGCGGCCTTGTCGTCGGAATTGTCGCGGGCGTGACGATGAGCCTGTTTGTGCCTTTAGGTGTTGAAAGTTGGGGCATCGTGATCGCCTATGCCGTGCTGGGCAACATCCTGCTTGGCAGCCTCGGGCTGGCCGCTGGCATCTGGGCCGAAAAATTCGATCATATCGCCGCCGTGACAAATTTTATCGTCACACCGATGACGTTCCTCTCCGGCACGTTTTATTCCATCCGCCAGCTTCCCGAATTCTGGCAAGGACTGGCGCATTATAACCCGTTTTTTTACATGATAGACGGTTTCCGCGCCGGATTTATCGGTCACAGCGACGGCAATGTCCTATGGGGGATAGGGTTTTTGCTGGTGATTGATCTCCTGCTTTCCGCGCTGATTCTCATGATGCTCGAAAAAGGCTACAAGCTCAAAAGCTAGAAAATATGGTACAATAAAAGGATGAGTGATAGCGAAGCCTCGACGCCCCCTGACTTTGAATCTCTGGCTAAAAACCCGGACGATAACCTCATACAGACATTCCAGCTCGACCAGACCATGCTGCGCGGGCGTTGTGTCCGCTTGGGGAGTGTTTTGGACGATATTCTCGGGGCACATGATTATCCTGCCCCGGTCGCGCATCTGGTCGCAGAAACCGTAACGCTGGCGCTGCTGCTGTCTTCTATGCTCAAATACGAAGGCATCTTTACCCTGCAAACCAAAGGCGATGGCCCGGTCAGTATGCTGGTGGCCGATATAACATCCGGCGGGGATGTGCGCGGCTGTGCCAACTTTGATGAAGAACGTCTGGCCCATGCCCGTGAGCAGCTATTGGCCCTGAAAGTCGAAGAAAAATCGCAAAATCACCTCGCGCAATATCTCGGCAAAGGCTACATCGCTTTTACGGTGGATCAGGGCGAGGAAATGGAACGCTATCAAGGGATCGTGGAACTTCGTGGTGCGTCGTTGACCGATTGCGTTCAACACTATTTCAACCAGTCGGAACAGATCGCCACAGGCATTAAAATGGCCGTCGGTAAGCGTGAAGAGAAATGGCGCGCGGGGGGCATTATGCTTCAAAAAATGCCTGAAGACGGCGGTATGCAAGCCGGTGTATCAAACCTGAACGAAGATGACTGGCGCCGCAGTATGATCTTAATGGACAGCGCAACCGAAAACGAACTCCTTGACCCGAATCTGCACTCCCACATTTTGCTCACGCGCCTGTTCCATGAAGAAGGTGTGCGCGTCTTTGAGCCAGCTTATGTGCAAAAAAATTGCCGCTGCTCTGAGGAAAAAGTCGAGTCTGTTCTGATGATGCTGCCCGACGATGATCTGGATTACATCAACAAAGACGGCAAAATTGCGATGCGCTGCGAATTTTGCAGCCGTGACTTCACATTTGATTTCAAAGAGATCCAGAAAATGCGTCTCAAAGCGATGTCGGAGAAAACCGCGCACGCTCAGGACTAGTGCTTCCAGAAATGCGGATGAAAAAGCACCAGAACGGTAAAAATCTCCAAACGCCCCAAAAGCATTCCTGCGCTTAAAATCCATTTCGCACTATCCGGAAGGGGTTGGAACGTGCCCGCCGGCCCGATAATGTCGCCCAATCCCGGCCCGACATTCGATATGGCTGTGGCGGCGCCCGACATAGCGGTCAAAAAATCCAGACCTACATACGCCAGTGCGGCAGCCAGCGCCGAAAAACACAAAGCATAAAGGAAGAAAAAGCTCATAACAGACATCGGCACATCTTCGGGCATCGGTCTGCCGCTATAATGCGGAATAAAAATACCGTTCGGATGGATCAGTTTGCGAATCTGGACGCTGACGACAGCATAAAGAACCTGAAAACGGAAAATCTTGATTCCGCAAGACGTTGACCCGGCGCACCCTCCAACAACCATCAGGAAAAAGAACAGGCTAACGACAAAAAAGCCCCATTGCCCGTAATCACCGTGAACAAAACCCGTACCGGTAATAAGCGAGACAATATTAAAGGCGGCCCGCCGGATGGCTTCGAACGGCGGCTCGTGGTCCTGCATCACAAGATAGGCGACCGTAACCGCAACGCTCAGGCAAACAATTGACAAAAACCAGCGGACCTGACCGTCTCTCAACAAAGGTCTAATGTCACCGTGCACAGCCTTGAGGTAAAGCACAAAAGGCATGCCGCCGATCAACATAAAAAGTGTGGCCGTTATATCAATATAAGGGTTTTCAAAATGCGCCAGAGAGTTATCGTAGGTCGAAAATCCGCCGGTTGAAATTGTCGTCAGGGAGTGTGCCAATGCATCGAAAGTCCCCATGCCGCACAGCATATAAGTCAGCGCACAAAGAATGGTCAACCCGACATAAATTAACCCGATGGAACTGGCCAGTTGCGCGGTCCGCGGCAGGACTTTTTCATTTTCCGAAAGCTCCGTGCGAAAAATCTGCATACCCCCGACCTTTAAAAAAGGCATGACCGACATGGCCATCAGAATAATCCCGATCCCCCCTAACCATTGCAAAATCGCTCTCCAGAGCAAGATTCCCGGCGGAGCGTAATCCAGACCGATAATAACCGTCGATCCTGTCGTCGTAATACCGGACATGGCTTCAAAGAAAGCGTCGGCAAAACTCATATTCAAAGTCGAAAAGTGAAAAGGCAGAGCGCCAAAGAAAGAAAGAGCCAGCCAACTCAGGGCTGTCAGCATAAAAGCTTGTTGGATGGAAATAGCAAAATCATGCCCGCTATTGCTGAGCATGAGCGCTCCACCGAAAAAGGCCGTGATAATAATGCAAACAAAAAAGACTTTCCAATCTTCATTCCCCCAATAAAGATCGGCCGCCATCGGCAAAATAAGGCTCATGGAAAGAACCAGAAGCAAAATACCGATAATATAGAGGACAGGACGAAAATCCATAGATAGACTATCCTTGAAATAAAAAAAACCGAAGCGCGAAATTTCAAACGCTTCGGTTTTTTAATGTAGCTGTAAAATCGTTTTAATTAAACGAAATATTGACGCGTCTGTTGGCCGGTTCGCGAACATTGTCCGGTGTTTCAACCAGAAGCTCGCTTTCACCCTTCGCATCAATCATGATGATCGCAGGATCAACGCCGCGCTTAACAAGGGCATCCTTGACCATATTGGCACGTTTCAAAGCCAGACGCTGGTTGTACTTCACAGAACCGGACGTATCGGTGTGACCCACGACGTTAATGCTCTGCGGCGGGTTTTTAGAAACTTCCTCGGCGACAGCATCAATAACGCTCATGGCGCCGGAACCCAGCTTGGACGAATCCCAGTTAAAGAACACGAGATACATCGCATTCTCTGTAGCCATCGGTGCAGACGCATCGACTTCAAAAACACCCGCGGGAGCAGCCGCTTCAGCCGTCGGCTGCGGTGCTTGAACAAGCCCTTCCAAATCTGCGATATATTTCAAAAACTCGTCTTTACAAGCCATATCCCCGGCATCGCTCCAGTTTTCTTCCTGGCCTTCAATCCAGCAATCAAACTTGCCTTGCGCCTTGGCCGCGACCTCCGGAGCAATTTCACGCCCGCCCAGATCATAAGCCACAATCAGACGCCCACGGGCGGCGGCCAGCTCCTGCAAGTGAGCTTCATCAAGGTTCCAGTCCGCAACCGGTTCGGGCAAGACGACATCACCGGCCGCTGCGGCCAGACCTTTGCGCGCGAAGTGCAACGCATCGGGGTAATCAAGCATATCCTTAAGTTCGCTGTTGGCAAAGTCGCGGTACTCGGCGGCCAATGCCTGCGTAAAAGGGCTACCGACAGCCTGCGCTTCATTTAAAGCATCCACTTCACTAAAACTCTTGAAGGCCGTACAGCCTGTCGTCCCGGCCAAGGCCAACATTCCTGCTGTCAAAGCCAAATTGCGCAGCGTCTTCATCAAAAAACTCCTTACACTTGCATGCGGTACAAATTCTATAACTTCCACAGGTTCTAAACAGTGTTCTGGGAAATGTAAAGCTTATTCGTAATGTTAAGCACAGAAAAAGTCAAATTTTGGTGGAAAAAACAAAGAGGTAGCGTTTTGGGCTTGGGGGTAAAATGACAGTGGAAAAATATAAAGCTTGACTTTTGCAGTGCTAACCATCAATTAGAACGCCAACGAAAACAACCGCGCCGAAAACGATCACGCGGCTAAATTCGAAGCGGCCCTCCACCAAAGTATAAAAAGGCCCTTCCGCTTTCAGCTTTAAGAAAGCTCATTAAAAAAGAAAACGATAAAAACAGGAGTGCGGTATGCAAAAACCTCTGCTTGGCGAAAAGATTGCTGTATTGGTGGCAAACGGTTTTTCGGAGAAAGACTTAACGGCAACGCAACGTGAACTGATGGCCGCTGGCGCGAATATGCGCATCGTCAGCATGGACCATGGTTTGGTCAATAGCTGGAGTGATGAAGGATGGGGGCTGAATTTCGCTGCTGATCAGGTTTTGAGCGAGGCTCTGGCCGTGGATTACACCATGTTGATGATACCCGGCGGAGAGCGAAGCATTGAAAAGTTGAAGCTGACCGCCCATACACGCCGTTTTTTGGGCGGCTTTATGAAAGCCAACAAGCCGGTCGCCCTGTTTGAGGAAGCTGTCTCTCTTCTGGCTTTCGCGCAAACAGCCGAGGGAAAAACCATAGCGGGTGCCGAGGCTAAAAAAGCGGAAGTGGAAGAAGCCGGCGCAATCTGGAGCGATGAGGCTGTTGCCATCGACCAGCACCTGATAACAGGAAAAAGCGATACAGAAAGCCGCGAATCCTTCGCACGCGCAGTCTTTGAATTTCTAAAAAAAGCTGCCGAAGAAAACGCACAAGCCTTGCAGGCTGCATAAAGCCTTCATCTGGGACAAAGTAAATGAAAGCCGAAACACAAAGCATAGTCAAAGATATCGAAAGCGCTTTGGCTTTGCTGAGGAGGCATCTTTGACTGGGACAAAGCGCTCCACAGACTCGAAGAACTCAACGCCCTAAGTGAAAACCCCGATCTCTGGTCCGACCCCGATAAAGCCCAAAAGCTTATGCGCGAACGCACGCATCTGGAAAGCCAGATCGAAAACGTGCGCGCGCTCGAGCAAGGCCTTCAAGATAATGTCGATCTGATAACGCTTGGGGAAGAAGAAGGCGATGAGGAGATCGTCAAGGAATCGGAAAAAGCCCTGAACAAAATCAAAGCCGAAGCCGAGCGCCGCCAGATCGAAAGTCTGCTCTCCGGCGAGGCCGATAGCAACGATGCTTATCTTCAGGTGAACGCCGGAGCAGGGGGCACAGAAGCGCAGGACTGGGCCAATATGCTCTTGCGCATGTATAAACGCTGGGCCGATGCACGAGGCTTTAAAGTGTCTGTGTTGGAGATGAGCGACGGCGACGAAGCCGGCATCAAATCCGCAACTCTTAAAATCGAAGGCCATCAGGCCTATGGCTGGCTCAAGACCGAAAACGGCGTGCACCGTCTGGTGCGTATCTCGCCCTTTGATGCCAACGCCAAGCGTCACACCAGCTTTGCCTCGATCGCCGTCTCTCCGGTTATTGACGACTCGATTGATATTGAAGTCGAGGACAAAGACCTGCGTATTGACACTTACCGCTCCAGCGGCGCAGGCGGCCAGCACGTTAACACGACAGACAGCGCTGTGCGCATAACGCACATCCCCACCGGAATCGTCGCCGCCGTGCAGAGTGAGCGCTCCCAGCATCAAAACCGCGCTAATGCTCTGGCCCTGTTAAAGGCCAAGCTTTACGAAGAAGAACTGCGTAAACGCGAAGAAGCCATGGCCGAGGCGCACGGCGAAAAAACCGAGATCGGTTGGGGGCACCAGATCCGCTCCTACGTGCTGCATCCCTATCAAATGATCAAGGATTTGCGCACCGAGGTCGAAACGTCGAATACCGGCGGCGTTCTCGACGGGGACATTGATCTGTTTCTGGAAGCCTCGCTGGCCCATAAGTTGAATAAGGCGGAGTAATGCCGAAGGCATAAAAACAATCTTTCTTTGACTCCGGGCTATGAAAATGCCAGAATCCTTTAGAGGTTCCTTATGATTCTGCGTTCTGCGGAGTCGTGCATTTCGAAAATAAACTTTATAAAGTGAGTACGATCATGCAGATCAAGCCCTTTTTGTACACAGGTGTAGCCGTCGTAGCGCTGGCAGGTCTGGTGGTTTTGCCGGGCGTGGCTGACGCTCAAAAAGGCGCTATGTTGAGCCCTGTCACGAAATGGGCCGTCAACAAAGTCGATGCGCAGGGCGAGAGCTATTGTACGCTGGCTCAGCGCTTCCGCAAGGATACGGTTTTAACGATTTCCCGCAACGTTGATGAAGAATCCTCGCTCGCTTTGGATTTTCAGCGCCCTGTCATGAGAGTTACAGGGTCTCTGGATGTTGTGCTGGACCCCGGCGCGGGCCAGCAGCGTAAATTTTCCGTTAAACCGGCTTCTAATCAGGCGCTTGTCGTGCGCTTGGGCCGAGACGAAGCCTTCTTCTCTGCGCTGGAAAAGACAGGGTTTTTGCGCGCCGAAATTGATGGCAGCTCGTATATGTTCAACCTTTCGAGTATAGATGAGGGGCAAAACAAACTTGAGACTTGCTTGAAACAAGCTGAGCAGGTCCGCCAGGCTATGGCCGTTCCCCCGCCCGTTGTCGAAAAGATGAGCGTAAACACGCTAGGGGCAGAAAATAACCTTGAGAGCAGTTTTAAAGCGGAAATTGCCGGTCTGCAGTCTCAAATTGCCACGCTGCACAGAGAAAATGAGCAGTTAAAAAGCGATATTCGAAGCGGGGAAGATCTGTTGGCGCAGGCGCAAGCCGCAGCTAAAGTGCAGGAAGCTCAGGCCCCGGCCCAGGTGGTGCCTGTAGCCGGCCAGCCGGAGGCGCAAGCAGATAGGCAAAATGCTCAGGCTGAAATCAAGCAGCTGACAGGAAAACTGTTGGGGCTGACCAGTGAAAATAACGCGCTGCGCAGCCAGCTTAATGACGCGCTTGCACGCGCAGATACGGTGAACGCACAAGATGTGGCGGCCCTTCAGGCTGCGCAGCAGGAAAATCAAAAATTGCAGGCGCAACTTCAAGAACAAATACAGCGCACAAACCAGGAAAAGAGCGCACAAGGCCAGACCGAAGAGCAGGTGGTCCAGAAAATTGCGGCCCTTAAAGACGAAAACACGTCTTTAAAGAGTGAAATCTCGACTTTAAAGCAAAACCTGTCGGCGCAAGCGAACCTGATCGCACAAGCCGGGCAAAAGGCAGGCGCTCCTGAACAGGAAATGATAGAAATGCGCCGGCAAATTGCGCGGCTGCAGGATGAAAAGACCCGTCAGGAAAAGGAAATTGCCGATCTGACAGCCGAACATATGAAATCGCTCGATATGTCGGATAGGCAAGACTCGCTGCAAACTCAGTTATCACAGCTGCGCACCGAAAATGATGTGAAAACGCAAAAAATCGCCGAGTTGGCGGCAAAACTTGAACAGGGCTATGCCGCGCAAATGAAATTAAAAGCCGAAAACAGCGCGGCGCAAAATGCACTCGATGATGCGAGCGATAACGTTAATGAAAGCGCTCTTGCATACGAAACGCTACAAAAAGAAAAAGCGGATTTGACACAGGAAAACGAAACCTTGAAGCAGCAAGTGGCCGCTTTGGGTGAGCGCGTTGAAACACTGCCCGGTATGGACGGGCGTATAAAAGATCTTGAAAATGAAAAAATTGTGCTGCAAGAACAGCTGGCTATCGCCCAAAAAGATAAAAAAGACGAAGAGGAAACGCTCAGAATCCAACAAGCCATGCAAGACAGCCTTGCCGTCCTAAGCAGTGAAAATACAGAGCTTAAAGAAAAATTAGCGCAATATGCGTCGATTGCCGACGATACGGAGAAGCTGTCAGTCTCTATGCAGGCTCAGGAAAAAGAGCTTATCGCTCTCAAAGAAGAAAATGCCGCACTGGCCCAGCAATTAACAGCGGCCCGCCAGGAAGTGGAAACCGCGACTAAACAGTTGGCCCAAGCGGAGTTGAGAGAAAAAGAAGCCCGGGAATCAGAATACGAAACATTGCAAAATGCGGAAGATCTATTAAGTCAAAAACCGCAGCAAGAGGCTACAAATGAACCGCTTTCCGAGATCGAACCGCTCGTTGAAGAGGCTGCGGTCGAAGAGGCTCAGATTGAAAAACCTGAAGAGGTCGTAAGCTGGAACGCCGAACGAACCTTGGCGCAATCTCCTGAAACAGAGCAAGATATTCCGGAGGCACCGGATTTACAAGAAGCGCTGGCATTTGCGCCAACAGACC
>JAGRIU010000044.1 GCA_020443075.1 Alphaproteobacteria bacterium | reverse complement strand
GCCCCCTCGAAACACGGCAAACATTCAAAAATTTACGCCAGAATTCCGTCAATTCCTGGCAAGAGATTTTTGCTTTAAAAAGCCAACCGTGCTTTTGGAGAATTGTTATCGTTTGTCTGACAGCACTTTTAAATGAAAGCGTTACGCCTTCAGATCAAAACGGTCGGCACTCATAACCTTAGTCCAGGCTGCGACAAAATCTTTGACGAACTTCTCTTTATTATCATCCTGAGCATAGATTTCAGCGTATGAGCGCAAAATGGAATTCGATCCGAATACGAGATCAGAGCGCGTCGCCGTCCATTTGACGTCACCTGTTTTACGGTCCCGTAGTTCGTACAGATTTTGACCAGCCGGTTTCCAGCTATAGGCCATATCCGTCAAATTGACAAAGAAGTCATTTGTCAAAGCGCCTTCATTATCGGTGAAAACACCGTGCTTCGTGCCGCCATAGTTGGTGCTGATCACACGTAGGCCACCGACAAGAACGGTCATCTCATGTGCGCTGAGCCCCATGAGTTGGGCATGATCGAGCATCATTTCTTCGGCGCTTACCGCGTAATCTTGTTTTTGCCAATTGCGGAAACCATCCGCCAGCGGCTCCAGATATTCAAAAGAGGCCGCATCGGTCATCTCATCGGTGGCATCACCACGTCCGGCTTCGAAGGGCACTTCAATGTTAAAACCAGCGGCCTTCGCGGCTTGTTCGACACCGACATTACCAGCCAGTACGATCACATCAGCAATGCTCGCGCCCGTTTCTTTTGCAATAGGCTCAAGTGCGCCAAGGATTTTCGTGAGTCGATCAGGCTCATTGCCTTCCCAGTCTTTTTGCGGGGCCAGACGAATACGCGCACCGTTTGCACCGCCGCGCATGTCAGAGCCACGGAAAGTCCGGGCGCTGTCCCAGGCGGTGGCGACCATCTCGGCAACGCTCAAACCGCACTCTGCGATTTTGGCTTTCACCGCTGCTACGTCATAATTTGTGGAGCCCGCCGGAACCGGATCCTGCCAGATCAGATCCTCGCTAGGCACTTCAGGCCCTATATAGCGAGCCTTCGGCCCCATATCTCGGTGGGTCAATTTGAACCATGCACGGGCGAAGACTTCGGAGAAATAAGCCGGATCGGCATGGAATTTCTCGGCAATCTTGCGGTATTCCGGATCCATTTTGAGCGCCATATCCGCGTCCGTCATAATCGGGTTGTGGCGTTTGGAGGGATCTTCGGCATCAAGCGGTTTATCTTCTTCCTTGATGTCGATCGGCTCCCACTGATTGGCTCCGGCAGGAGATTTTTTGAGTTCCCACTCATAACCAAACAATAGATCGAAATAACCATTGTCCCATTGTGTCGGGTTGGTCGTCCATGCGCCTTCAAGGCCGCTGGTGACGGCATCTGCGCCAATGCCACGCTTGGTATGATTATTCCAGCCCAACCCCTGTTCCTCAATGCCCGCACCTTCCGGATCGGCCCCCAGCAAAGCGGCATCGCCATTTCCATGGCATTTTCCAACAGTGTGTCCCCCGGCAGTCAGTGCCACAGTTTCTTCATCATTCATAGCCATGCGTTCGAATGTTACCCGCATATCCTGCGCTGTTTTCAGCGGATCAGGATTGCCATCCACCCCTTCGGGATTCACATAGATCAATCCCATTTGTACCGCAGCCAATGGATTTTCGAGCGTTTCGCTGCCACCGTCATAGCGGTCTTTGCCGAGCCATTCTTTTTCGCTGCCCCAATATGTATCTTTTTCCGGATGCCAAATATCCTCGCGGCCATAACCAAAGCCGAATGTTTTAAGGCCCATGGATTCATAAGCCACGTTTCCGGCCAAAATAATCAAATCCGCCCAACTTATTTTGTTGCCGTATTTCTTTTTGATCGGCCAGAGCAAACGGCGCGCTTTATCAAGATTGGCATTGTCGGGCCAAGAATTGAGCGGCGCAAAACGCTGATTCCCTGTGCCAGCGCCGCCGCGTCCATCAGCCACGCGGTAAGAGCCAGCCGCGTGCCAGGCCATACGGATCATCAAGCCGCCATAATGACCCCAGTCCGCTGGCCACCATTCCTGAGAATCCGTCATAAGGTCTGTCAGGTCTTTTTTGAGCGCCTTATAGTCAAGCGTTTTGACTTCCTTGCGATAGTCAAAATCCGGACCCATTGGGTTGGTTTTCGCATCGTGCTGATGCAAAATATCAAGGTTAAGGCTGTTCGGCCACCAATCCATCACCGTCACGCTCGCCTGCGTGTTTGCGCCATGCATCACAGGGCAGCTTTTTTCGCTCTTACTCACGTCCTTCAATACTGCTTCGCTCATTTTTCTTTCCTTTCAGTTTTGATTAAGTTTTTTTGACAAGGGGGGCATAGGCCCCAGAAAATAACTTCGGCTTCATCAACCTTAAAACCGTGATTGCACATAGGCTCAAGGCATGGAGCGTGGTCGAAGCAATCCGTATCTCTCACAGCGCCACATTGCCTACATACAAGATGATGATGATTATCACCCGTCCGCGTTTCATATAGTGATGACCGCCCCTTGGGTTTAATTTCCCGGATGATTCCACGTTCGGCAAGCGCGTTCAGGTTTTTATAAATAGCCTGCTTGGAGGTTGTTGCGATTTTGTTTTTAACAATATTGAAAATTTTATCGGCATCAGAATGCGGATGGATTTCCAAAGTTTCCAAAACTGCAAGACGCACTGCCGTAAGACTGAGTTCATGTTGTTTGAGGAGATTTTTGTACGGCTTCAGATTCAACATGATTTGAACCATATCATCAAAAAATATTTAATCAATCAATATTTTTGTTTAGTAGTAAAAATTATCTTGTAATTTATTTAGCAGCCGGTTCGAACTCAAATGGTAACTGAGTGCTGTCAGACAAACGATAACAATTCTCCAAAAGCACGGTTGGCTTTTTAAAGCAAAAATCTCTTGCCAGGAATTGACGGAATTCTGGCGTAAATTTTTGAATGTTTGCCGTGTTTCGAGGGGGC
>JAGRIU010000043.1 GCA_020443075.1 Alphaproteobacteria bacterium | reverse complement strand
CTGCGCCAGAGAGGCCATAAAATCTCGGGTGATCAACACGACGCTCAAAATGATCGCGGCTGGAGAATCGAAGGCGAAATCGACAGAGCCAGCGGCCATATATACGGTTTTTACAAAGCCAAAAGCCACACAGACTCAGGAGTTGGCGTTTTCTTTTTTGAACAAAAGTCTGGCGGCATACTCGATGGTTTATGGGCAGGCTATGATTCTCAAAATAAAAACGTTGAACACGGAAAATATACGTTAGTTAAAAACCTGCCTGTCACTGTGCGCAGGGCCCAGGAGAAAGACGCCGTAAAAATTCTGCGCCTGTCCTGTGAAGAGCTTGGGGAAGGCTATTTGACCCCCGAAGATGTAAAAGCAGCAATGAGGGACGGCGCTTTTGTCGCTGAGCACGAAGGGAGGATTATAGGCTTTGCACTGGCCTTGAACTTGGCCTCCGAAGAATTCCAATCCTTTCTAAAGGGGCAAAGCTGGAAAGTGCCGCCGGATATAGCTCAGGCCAATATGCGCGGATCCATTGGCTGTTTGAAATCTGTAGCCGTTGATAAGGCATACCAAAAACGCGGCGTCGGAGCAAAGTTGGTGAAAAAAGCAATACAGGCCCTTGAAAAATCAGGTGCGGATTTGCTCTTTTCTATTGGCTGGAAAACCGAAAATGTCCATATTGCTCCCGTGCTTGAAGCTTGCGGTTTTAAACAACGCGCAGCCTTTAAAGAGTTCTGGCACGCTGAAAGTCTGGATCAGGGATATGCCTGCCCGCATTGCGGTCATCCCTGCCGCTGCGAAGCTATTTTGTTTGCGAAAGTTTCTTGAAGGAAAATGAGGTTACAATCATGCCAACACAAATTCTAATGCCGGCGCTCTCGCCGACGATGACCGAAGGAAATCTCGCCAAATGGCTCAAAAGCGAAGGTGATGCTGTTGAGGCTGGCGATGTAATTGCCGAAATCGAAACCGACAAAGCCACGATGGAAGTCGAAGCCGTCGATGAAGGAATTCTCGGCAAGATCCTAGTCTCCGAAGGCACGCAATCTGTGGCCGTCAATACGCCGATCGCGGTTCTTCTGGCCGACGGCGAAAGCGCTAATGACATCGGCGATATAAGCGCCGCCGTCCCTGCACCGACGAAAACAGAAGAAGCAAACGAAGCTCCGGCTGCGACGCAAAGTTCCTCTCCTGCCGCTGAGCAACACGCAGGCGCAGTAATCGAAAACAGGGATATCCTCTACGCCCAAGGCGCAGTCATTGAACCGCCGCCGTTCGACGAAGCCGCCTTCACGGACAAATACACCTGCACCGTCCGCGAAGCCATCCGCGATGCGATCGCCGAAGAAATGCGCACCGATGAAACAGTCTATTTGATGGGTGAGGAAGTCGCCGAATATCAAGGCGCGTATAAATGCTCGCAAGGCCTCTTGGATGAGTTCGGCGCCAAACGCATTATTGATACCCCCATCACCGAACATGGCTTTGCCGGTATGGCCGTGGGCTCAGCGATGAATGGCCTTCGCCCCATTGTTGAATTTATGACATGGAACTTCGGCATGCAGGCCATCGACCATATCATCAACTCCGCGGCTAAAACGCTGTACATGGCGGGTGGTCAGCTCGGCTGCCCGATTGTCTTCCGCGGCCCCAACGGTGCGGCCTCCCGCGTCGCGGCCCAGCACTCGCAATGTTATGCAAGCTGGTATGCGCATGTACCGGGCCTCAAAGTTGTCGCTCCGTGGTCCGCCGCCGATGCCAAGGGTTTGCTCAAAGCCGCCATTCGCGATCCGAACCCCGTCGTGTTCCTTGAAAACGAAATCCTCTACGGCCAGAGCTTCGAAGTTCCAAGCGATGAAGACTTCGTAATCCCGTTGGGCCGCGCCAAAATCGAACGCGCCGGAAACGACGTCACAATCGTTGCATTTTCCATCATGGTTGGTAAAGCCTTGGAGGCAGCCGAAAAACTGGCGGAGCAGGGTATTGATGCCGAAGTGATTAACCTGCGCACCATTCGTCCTCTGGACCGCTATACAATTTTAGAGAGCGTAAAGAAAACCAACCGCATCGTCAGTGTGGAGGAGGGATGGCCCTACGCAGGAATTGGCGCGGAAATTGCCGCCCTGATCGGCGAACATGCCTTCGATTACCTCGATGCGCCGTTGGTCCGCGTCTGCGGCGCCGATGTGCCAATGCCCTATGCAGCTAACTTGGAGGCCATGGCCCTGCCGCAATCCGAACATATCATCGCCGCCGCAAAGAAGGTGTGTTATGCGGAGTAAAAATTACGCCATTGCGCCGTTAGCCGCCAGATATGCTTGGGCCCGGCTAATAAGTATGCCTGAAAGGTCAGCATCTGTTTTGAACTGGCTATCGGCTTCTCCGGGCTTCAAAAATCCGCATCGCTGGGCGATGCTAGTTAATCTGGCGCGAAGATTGCTGTTAGGCTTTGATTGGTTCTTAAAGGTCTCGGCCATTTCTAAACAACGCCGCGCATTTTCAAGATCGCCAACCACTTCTGCCGTTGCATCTTGGACTGCTGTTCTTTTTTGTGCCATAAGTAAACTCCCTCGCTACACTGTTCTTTTCATAAAAAGAATGCTTTTAATGGCAAATTTCATTTCAGACAATAAAAAAGTAATAAAAAATCATTTTTTACCCCCAAAAACTAATGGAGTGCTCTATGCCCATTAAAGTCACCATGCCCGCCCTGTCCCCGACCATGACGGAAGGAAATCTTGCCAAATGGCTCAAAGCCGAGGGAGACAGCGTCGAATCCGGAGATGTGATCGCCGAAATCGAAACCGACAAAGCCACAATGGAGGTCGAAGCTGTCGATGAAGGCATTTTGGGCAAGATCATCGTCCCTGCGGGCACACCGAACGTCCCGGTCAATGACGTGATCGCGATTTTGCTGGAAGACGGCGAAGAGTTCGACGAAAGCATGCTGGGCTCAAACACAGCTCCGCCTGCAAAAGCCGCTACGCCCCAACAAGAACCGGCCACAAAAGCAGAAAGCAAAGCCCCAGCAACACCGGTTTCCACACCAGCCCCTGCACAAACCGCAGGAAACCGCATTTTCGCTTCGCCATTGGCGCGCCGCATCGCCGCTAATAAAAATATAGATCTGGCACAGGTAAAAGGCTCCGGCCCGCGCGGTCGTATTGTTAAGGCTGACGTTGAAGGCTTTAAAGCGGGAGCGTCCCCCGCCGCCTCAAGCACAGCAGCCGCCGCTCCGCTCAGCGCAGATGAAAAACTCAATGAATACGGCATGGTCTATACCGAAGTGCCGAACAACAATATCAAGAAAATCACGGCCAAACGCCTGCAGGAATCCAAGCAAACCGTACCGCATTTCTATCTCACCATAGAATGCCAGCTCGACAACCTTTTGGCAGCCCGCAAAGCAATCAACGAGCAGAGCGGTGATGACTTCAAGCTCTCGGTGAATGACTTCATCGTCAAAGCCGCCGCCATGGCCCTCAAAGCTTACCCGGCGGCAAACACGTCATGGACCGATGAAGCCGTGCGCCAATATAAACATGCTGACATTTCCGTCGCCGTCGCTACACCGAATGGCCTGATGACCCCGATTGTCAAAATGGCCGAAAATAAGGGCCTGAAAGAAATTTCATCGCAAGTCAGAGACTTGGCCAAGCGCGCCCGCGACGGCAAGCTTAAACCCGAAGAATTCCAAGGCGGTAGCTTTACCGTTTCCAATCTCGGTATGTTCGGCATCAAAGAATTTGGCGCGATCATAAACCCGCCGCAAGCCTGTATTCTGGCCATCGGCGGCGGCGAACAAAAACCCGTCGTCGAAAAAGGCGAGATCAAAATCCGCACGGTGATGAATTGCACACTCTCTGTTGATCACCGCGCAGTCGATGGCGCTGTCGGTGCGGAATATCTGCAAATCTTCAAACGCTATATCGAAAACCCGGTCTCTATGCTGATCTAAACAAAAGGAGGGCATTCAAAATGCTCAATAAATATCCAATCGTCGGTGTGATGGGATCGCACGAAAACCCGTGGAACGAATACGCCAAGCCCGTCGGAGAATTATTGGCCCGCCGCGGTTTTAATTTGCTGACTGGAGCGGGGGACGGCGTAATGACGGCTGTGGCCAAAGCCTTCACAGATGTTGATGATCGTAAAGGCGTAGCCATCGGTATCAAACCCGCCGTCGATTATATGGGCGAACGCCTCTCGGAAATAGATTATCCCAACCCTTACATTGAAATTCCGATGATCACACCCTTAAGCGCCAAGGCGCAAAACGACGTCATGCCGTTCAGCCGGAATCTCGTCAATGTCATGAGCAGCAAAGCCTTGATCATACTGCCCGGCTCACATGGGACGCAAAATGAAGTCTCTTTGGGGCTCATGTATCAAAAACCCCTGATCCTGTTCGGCCCCGATGCAGCCTTCGCCAGCTTCCCTGAAGAGCCTTTGCGCGCCGATAATATAACCCACGTCGAACAATTTCTTGATGACGTCTTTGGTGAAGAATGAGCGACGAGAAAGAAAACTACATTTACGTGCCGGCATCGGCTGATCTACAGGAGAAGCACAAAAAGCTTGTCTGGTCCGGTATGTTATTTGTCTCGCTCGGACTGATTTTTATGGCTGGCAGCTACCTCTACATGCGTATGCAAGGTGTCTATGATAAAGAAGAAACGGACATAAACCAGATTTTGCCATTTCTGCTGATCTTTATCCCGGCCTACGGCGTTTCAATCCTCAAACAAGGCCTCAATGACAAAAAAGCGCTTCTGCAAGCAGGCACACGCGGCATTATGGGGCTGTTACTCGACAAAGACAAAATCGCCGGAGCCGTTTCCCTGCTCGAAGGCCCGACGTCTATCCCGCTCAAGGTCAAAAAAGCCCCTGTTTTCACAATCGACTGGCCGAAAATCGACAATTTTATCGTCGAACCCGTGCGTCCCAGCGGCAAAAGCCAGTCCCCGCCTTTCTACAAAATCACAATCAAAGGCACGGACGGCGGCATTAAAAGCTCGTACTTTATCCTGCGCCAATACTTTAAAGGACGTGAGCAAGAAATTCTGGACTATGTAGCCACGCGCCTGCCAGCCGAAAACATCATTTTAAACGACGAATTACTGACGAAAAGAGAATAAAGAGGAAAAGCCATGAGTGAGAAAAATTTTGATCTGGTAGTCATTGGCGGCGGTCCGGGCGGTTATGTCGCCGCCATTCGTGCGAGTCAGCTTGGCATGAAAGTCGGCCTTGTCGAAGCCAAGCATCTGGGCGGTATCTGTTTGAACTGGGGATGCATCCCGACCAAGGCGCTTTTACGGTGCAGCGAAGTATATCACCTCGCACAGCATGCAGAAAATTATGGATTAAAAATCAAAGGACTAGAGTTTGATCTTCAAAAAATAGTTGAGCGATCCAGAGGCGTCGCAAAACAACTCTCCGGCGGGATCGCCCATTTGCTGAAGAAAAACAAAGTCGAGGTCTTTGATGGCTACGGACGACTCATCGGCGGCGGCAAAGTCGCCGTGGAAAAAGATAAAAAGCCGCTCGCCACATTATCGGCCAAACACATCATTCTCGCCACAGGCGCCCGCGCCCGTACTCTGCCGGGGCTAGAGCCGGATGGTAAATTCGTCTGGAGTTACAAAGAAGCGCTCGTCCCCGACACCATGCCGAAAAAGCTGCTGGTCGTCGGTTCCGGCGCCATCGGTATTGAATTCGCCAGTTTCTTTAAAACACTTGGCGCTGACGTCACGGTGGTCGAACTGGTTGACCGCGTTCTCCCCGCCGAGGACGAGGAAATATCGGCTCTGGGTAAAAAAGCCTTCGAAAAACAGGGCATGAAAATCATCACCGGCGCAAAAGTCACCAAACTCGATAAAGGTAAAACCACTGTCACGGCCCATATCGATGTCAAAGGCAAAGTGCAGACCGAAGACTTCGACCGCGTCATTATGGCGGTTGGCATTGTCGGCAATATCGAGGATATCGGCCTCGATAAAGCGCCGAAAATTAAAACCGACCGTGGCCATATCGTCGTGGACGAATACCTGAAAACCGGCGAGCACGGCGTTTACGCGATCGGCGACGTCGTAGCCGGTCCGTGGCTCGCGCATAAAGCCTCGCACGAGGGCATTATCTGCGTCGAGAAAATCGCAGGCCTTAAGGACGTACACCCGATGAAAGTCGAAAACATTCCGGGGTGTACCTATTGCCATCCGCAAGTCGCCTCCGTTGGCCTCACCGAAGCCAAAGCCAAAGAGCGGGGCTATAAAGTCAAGGTCGGACGCTTCCCCTTTATGGCCAACGGCAAGGCGATCGCTTTGGGCGAACCCGACGGCCTCGTCAAAACCATTTTTGATGAAAAAACCGGCGAGTTGCTCGGCGCGCATATGATTGGCGCCGAAGTCACCGAAATGATTCAGGGCTTTGTTGTCGGCAAAACGCTGGAAACCACGGAAGCCGAACTGATGCACACCATCTTCCCGCACCCGACCCTATCCGAAATGATGCATGAATCCGTGCTGGATGCGTATGGGAGAGCGATACATTTTTAGTGAGGAGATCACCATGAAACATCTTTTGCTATTTGTAATATTGTTGGGGTTTGCAACACCCGCCTTCGCTGAAGAACTCACAGAAGAGAGCGTGAAAACACTCTACAACGATATGGCCGCGATTTATAACGCACCCAAAATCGACGTCCCAAAAGCCATGAGCTATATGCGCAAACACTATGCACCGGATAGCCAGTATAAAATCAACATGAGCGCGAATACATTTCCGGAACCTCAAACACTCGTTTTCGGCAAAAAGGAAATGATCGATTCAAGTTCTCAGACTTTGTCCAGCTTAACCAATTCCCAAATGTTGATAGATTTCACAAAAACTCAAATTAGTGAAGAAAAGGACAAAGCGATTGTAACCTATAACGTTCGTTTAAATGGACAAGTCCAACAAACAGCGATAAACAATCAGATCATAACTGTAGATTATGACGCTGTATCCTCCTGCAAAGACCTGTTAGCACAAGAGCAGGGCGTGATCATGGTTTCCAGAAGCGTATGCAACATGAATGCACAATACGGACAAGCACATTAAGAGGGTGTAAGGAATTAGATCGTAATTTCCCGTTAAAACAAGAAAATGACCTATAACCCAGAACTCCTCAAGCCGGAAAAGCGGCACCCGGAAAAGCAAAAGAACCCAGACCGCCCCGCAGGGCGCAAGCCGGACTGGATCCGTGTGCCCGCTCCGCAGGGCAAAACCTACGCCGAAACGAAAGAAATCGTGCGCAAGCACAAGCTGACCACCGTCTGCGAAGAGGCAGGCTGCCCCAATGTCGGTGAATGCTGGCAGCAAAAGCACGCCACCTTCATGATCATGGGCGAGGTCTGCACCCGTGCCTGCGCCTTTTGTAACGTGGCCACCGGTAAACCCGACGAACTCGACAAGCTCGAACCGTTGCGCGTGGGTGTGGCCGTCATGCAAATGGGCCTGAAACATGTGGTCATTACTTCTGTCGACCGCGATGACCTCAAAGACGGCGGCGCCGATCACTTCGCAAAAACCATTCAGGCCATCCGCATGAAAGCGCCGGAAACCACAATCGAAATCCTGCCCGGTGATTTTCGCGGAAATATGCAGGACATCGACCACGTCATCGACGCCCGCCCCGACGTGTTCAACCATAACCTCGAGACCGTGCCGCGCCTTTATCCGACCGTTCGCCCCGGCGCACGCTATTTCCGCTCGCTCCGGCTGCTGGAGCGCGTCAAAGAACGCGACCCGCACCAATTCACCAAATCCGGCCTGATGGTTGGCCTCGGCGAAACAAAAGAAGAAGTAGGGCAGGTGATGGACGATATGCGCGCCGCCGGAATTGATTTCATCACCATCGGCCAGTACCTCCAGCCCACCCCGAAACATGCGCCGGTCGAAAAGTTCTGGACCCCCGAAGAATTCGAAGAGCTTGCAAAAATGGCCAAGCGCAAAGGCTTCCTGATGGCGTCTTGCACACCGCTCACGCGCTCATCCCACCACGCCGGCAGCGATTTCGAAAAGCTAAAAGCCGCCCGCGAAGAGCAACTGGCGAAACTGGCCGCGGAATAATGCCAATCCACGCTGAAAAACGAAAACTCCTCTACAGCGCCGAGCAACTCTTCGATCTTGTCGCCCAAGTCGACCTCTACCCGCAATTTCTCCCCTGGTGCCTGGCCAGTCGCATCACAAAGCGCGAAGGGGATATCTTTTACGCGGATCTGGTCATCGGCTACAAAATGGTGCGCGAGCGCTTTTCCTCAAAAGTCACAGCCCTCAGGCCTGATCATATCCATGTCGAATACATAAAAGGTCCAATGAAACACCTCTCGAACCATTGGCGGTTCATAGAAGAGCCGGACGGATCATGCACGATAGATTTCTTTGTCGATTTTGAATTTAAAAATGCGTTTTTTCAAAACCTTATAGGACTTTTCTTCGAAAAAGCTGTAACAAAAATGGTTGGTGCATTTGAAGCGCGCGCCAAGGACCTCTACGGCCCTCAAACAGATTCCCCGTCAAAATCGGCATAGCGATAGGACCGCCGGATAACGCCGCCCTGCAAAGTCTCAAAATCCGTCATAACACTCCGGTCCAATCGCATCTCGTCCCAACCGGAAATGTGAAGAATACCGATCGTCTCATGCGGCAAAGACGGCTCGACAAACACGCTATGCTCTGCATCCCAAGCCGGTTTATGCTCGCACAGCCAATGCGCATAGGCGGGCAGCAATTCATATTCAAAGCCCTCCATATAGCACATCTTTCCCAAACAAAGCTGCTCGGCTGTAAACACCTTACCCTTCGTCATGGCCTGCACAACAAGCTCTTGCCAGCGCGCCCAATGCGGCGCATCCGCGCGCAAAGCAAACGCTCCGGCCAGCAACACATGCCGCGGCAACAGCGTTCGCGCTGTCTCAAAATCAAACGCACTTAAAGCATTGGAAAAATAAAAACTGCGCACTTTCCATGGCCAGCGCCCCATCCATTTCACCCGAACCGCGCGCGGATAGGCGCGGTCAACTTGCCCGGTCAGCGCTATTTTACCTTTGGCCGCCCCTTGCAAAAACAGCTCCGGCCCACGCCAGTCCTGTACCCACGTATCGGCATCCATCCAGAAATACGTCCCATAACCGGGGAAAATCTGCGGCAAAAAAGGACGGCACACACAGCCCTTGAGAAAGTCTTTTCCGCGGATTTTATGATCGGGCAAAGGGCAAGGCCACTCCGGATTAACGATCTTTGAAACCAAAGGCCGCAAAGCCTCGATTTGCTCTGGCGTTAACCCCGCATCCAGAATGCAGATATCCATATCCCGCGCCTGTTCGAAACGCCGCACAGAATGGATCCATTCGCGCAGCAACGGATAATAATTTGCATCACAGCCCGATATCAGCGCCGTTTTGCTCATACTTTGCCTTCTTCAAGAACTTTTATCAGATGTAAAAGCGCCGTCTTGGAAGCGCGCGCTTGGATTGTTTCACGGCTGCCGCCGGCAAAGCGCTCTTCCATGCTTCCCGAAGACCCGCCTTTCAGAGCATAACCGAAATAAACCAGACCGACAGGTTTCTTCGCGCTTCCCCCATCCGGCCCTGCAATGCCTGTGATCGACACGGCCAGCCCGGCATGACTGTTCTTTAAGGCACCTTTGGCCATCGCCTCAGCAACTTCGGCACTCACAGCCCCGAAGGTATCGAGTAAAACCTCGGCAACGCCCAGCTCTTCATGTTTTGAAGCATTTGTATAAGTAACATAACCGCGATCAAAAACGGCAGAAGCCCCAGCGCGGTGCGTGATCGAAGCCGCCAAAAGCCCGCCGGTACAGGACTCAGCCGTCACGAGCTTAATATTCTTCGCCTTAAGCAAATCGCTCAGCTTCTTAACCAAATCCTGCATAGAAAACCCCCGTTATAATCAGCGCACCATAAAGCCCGGCCACGATATCATCCCCCATAACGCCGATCGCGTTATCTATTTTTTTATCAAAATAACTCACAGGCCATGGCTTAAGTATATCAAAGACACGAAAAAGCAAGAAGGCCGACAGCACGCCGAGCCCATTCAGCCCCCAGAAATAAAAGACAGGCAAAAGCGCAATCCACTGCCCCGCAACCTCGTCAATAACCACCATTTTACAATCATGGATACCTGTGTTCTTTTCAAAACGATCTGCCGCCCAATAACCGACAAGAGACACGAGCACAATTGCGGCTAAAAGACCGATTAAGCCGCTAAACTTAAAGATCAAAAGCCCGAAGGGCAGGGACCCCAGGGACCCCCATGTTCCGGGCGCAGGCTTAAGCAAGCCAAACCCGAACCAGGTCGCCAGCCAGACATAAGGTGCTTTCAGATCAAGCTGCAACTTCTCGCTCATAAACCGACCTCCTCACTCGGAAGAGATAAAGTCGCACTGGCTTGCGCGGCAATCCCCTCGCGCCGCCCGGTAAAACCCAGCCCTTCGGTTGTCGTCGCTTTGACATTGACGCGCGCCACCTCAACCCCGCAAATATCCGCAACACGCGCTTGCATGGCCTGAGTATGAGGACCGATTTTCGGTGCTTCGCAAATCAACGTCACATCCAGATTGAGAATTCTTCCGCCGCGCGCTTGCATCAAATCCACAGCATGCCTTAAAAACACGGCACTATCCATATCCTTGAAATCGGGATTACTGGGAGGAAAATGCTGACCGATATCCCCGGCGCCTAAAGCCCCTAAAATAGCATCCGTCAGTGCATGCAGCCCCACATCCGCATCCGAATGCCCTTTCAGCGCGTATTCATGGTCTACGGCCACGCCGCACAGATACACCGGACCGGATCGTTCAAAATCAAACGCATGCACATCAAACCCTGTTCCGCTGCGAGGTTCACAGGCAGAACTCAAGTAAAGGCGAGCAATTTCAAGGTCTTCAGGCACGGTAATTTTGATATTTCGGGTTGATCCGGACACCAACTCTACGTCAATCCCGATCTCCGAAACAAGAACGGTATCGTCCGTATACTCTTTGTCCGGCGGCGCCATCTCGTGCGCCTTTTTCAAATCGCCATACCGGAAGCCTTGCGGCGTTTGTATGGACCACAGCCCATTCCGATCAACGAAATCCTGCGCTTTATTCCGCGCATCCCCGCGCCGCATCGTCGAGGTCACAGCACAAGCCAACGTCGCCGCACGCGCTTCAGCCAGACGCATCAGCAAACGCCTTATATCATCAGCACGTACACACGGACGCGCCGCATCGTGCACCAGTATGATTTCTTCTGATCCGACTTGACCCATAGATTTTATACCATTGAAAACACTTAGACTTCTACTATTATCCCCATAAATGACATAAACCTTGCTATTGCTCATGAACCATTTTTGATAGGTGTTGATGTCATCCTGACCCGCTATGACACAGATACTTTTACAAGTAGAAAAAGAGGAAAAAAGATCAACACTATGAGATAAAACGCTTTTACCAAGCAACATCAAATTTTGTTTTGCTACACCTGCACTAAAACGCCGCCCCACCCCTGCCGCCGGTATCAAAACGCGAAAAGAGGGCAGATGGCTCTCCTTTCCGTGCTGTATGTCTTTTGGGGGCAAAACCATACTCATTCTTGCTTTTGATGCGCTCAAAGTGTAGTAAATTCAAATGTAAGGAGCAAAACGCCACGCTTTTGAGTGTAGAACCTACACGCTTTTAAAAGGGCGGCAAAGCGCCAAATACAAAAAGAAGATAAATTTTGAGCTTTTTAACCCATTATATGCCTGCTTTTACGCGTTCATTCGCGAAGCCTAAAAAGCTATCGCCGCCTCGGAGAATCTTTAAACGTTCGTGGCAAAGCATACTGGCTGCCACGCTCATCGTGGCGTCAATTTTAAGCGGACTGGCAACCTACGCCGCATTAACCGAAACACCGCCCTTTGGAAACAACCAACCTGATACGGTTATTCGTCTGCTCAATCTCGATCTCGTATTAATGCTAATGTTTGTAGCGCTTGTCGCGCAGAGAATCGTCAGCCTCTGGAGTGGACGCAAACGAGGCCTGGCCGGATCGCACCTGCATGTACGCCTGATCTACATTTTTAGCGTCCTGGCCGCCACCCCCGTGATTATTATGACGGTGTTCTCAGCCTTTTTCTTCCACTTTGGCGTACAAACATGGTTCAGCCAGCGCGTCCAGACAGCCGTCAACGAGTCCCAAGCCGTCGCCGAGGCATACCTGGAAGAACACACCCAGGTTATTCGGGCCGATACGCTGGCGATGGCCAATGACCTCAACCGTCAATTCAACATTTTTATCAGCAATGAACGGGCTTTGGAGAAAATACTGCAAACCCAATCAATTTTCCGAAACCTGTCTGAAGCCATCGTTTTCGACTCCTCCGGCCGCATTCTTGCACGCTCCGGGTTGACTTTTTCATTGGAATTCGAAGAAATACCCGCCCATATGATGGCCAGTGCCGATGAAGGCGAAGTTGTCGTCATGACGGGCGCAAATGATGATCGTGTCCGCGCCCTCGTAAAACTCGACAATTTCGCTGACAGCTACCTCTTCGTTGGGCGCATGATAGACCCGAAAGTGCTTTCGCATCTCGACGCGACAAAAAGAGCAACACAAGACTACCTGGCTCTACAAAACAAATATTCCAGTCTACAAATTTCGGTCACAATGATATTCGTTGTCGTGGGTCTTTTGCTTTTATTTACGGCTATTTGGTTTGGCCTTGTGCTGGCGCGTCAACTTGTGACACCGATTAGCGCTCTCATCACGACGGCTGACCGCGTCCGCGCAGGAGATTTGTCAGCCCGCGTCCCAGAAGAAGAAAGCTTACAGGAATTTGAATATTTAGCGGTGTCTTTCAATCGGATGACCCGTCAGATTCAAGAACAACAAAGCGAGCTGATCGAGGCCAACCGTCAGCTTGATCGCCGTCGCCACTTCACAGAAACAGTGCTGGCGGGCGTAACCTCCGGAGTCGTAGGATTGGATGAAGACGGAATGATCACGGTAGCCAACAGCTCAGCTCACGAACTTCTAGGACTTGAAAAAGGGCGACTCATCGGCCGTCCAATGCCGGAAATAATCCCGGAGATCACCGAGCTTTTACAAAAATCACATGAACAGACTGAAAAAATAACGCAAGGTGAAATTCCGTTCCTGCATAAAGGCGAAAGCCGCCGGACATTTCTGGTCCGCGTCGCGATCGAAAAAATGGATGAAGAAGAAATTGGCACAATCCTAACCTTCGATGACATCACCGACCTGCAATCCGCACAGCGCAAAGCCGCATGGGCAGATGTCGCGCGCCGCATCGCCCACGAAATTAAAAATCCGCTCACCCCTATTCAGCTCTCAGCCGAACGCCTGAAAAAACGCTATCTCGAACAAATCAAAGACGATCCGCAAACCTTTATTGAATGTACCGACACAATCATCCGGCATGTGGGCGATATCGGTCACATGGTCAGCGAGTTTTCAGCCTTCGCCCGCATGCCTGAACCGAAAATGAAACATGCCAGCATTGATAAACAGCTTAAAAACGTTATCATCCTTCAAAAACAAGCTCACAGCGAAATCAAATTCGAAGAAATAAATAAGACGAAAAAAGAATATTTCGCCCACATAGACGCCCAGCAAATCCGGCAAGCTTTAACGAATCTTTTGCAAAACGCCATTGACTCAATTCATATAAAAATCGAAAACGGAGCCTTAAAAAAGGGCCATATCCGGATTATTATGGGCGAACAAGACGAGGAAACGATGTTTTTATCTATCAGCGATAATGGCCTCGGATTTCCTGAAGGAGAAGATAAAACATCACTCACAGAGCCGTATGTAACCCACAAAACTAAAGGTACGGGACTAGGGCTGGCTATTGTCAAAAAAATCATGGAAGACCATAATGGCAAAATTATTTTGGGTGCGCCTGAATGGCTGCGCGAAAGAAAAGAGTGGACAGATCTTGGCGGGGCAACAACCCTTCTAATTTTACCGTTGGAACCCGCAGAAGAAAAACAATAATAAGTTAGGCGTATTAAAATATGGGCGTAGATATTCTAATTGTTGACGACGAAGCTGACATTCGCAATCTCGTAAAAGGCATTTTGGAAGATGAAGGCTATAGCATAAAAACATGCGCGACCTCAGCCGAAGCCTACGAAATCATAAAAAAAGATAAACCCGGCCTGATTATTCAGGATATCTGGCTGCAAGGCAGCGCCGATGACGGATTGAAAATTCTACATAACGCACGAACTGAAAACCCCTATCTCCCCTTCATCATGATTAGCGGGCACGGCACAATCGAAACAGCCGTCGCGGCAATCAAAGAAGGAGCTTATGATTTCATAGAAAAACCCTTTAAATCCGACCGCCTGATATTAATGGTCCGCCGAGCCCTTGAAAATGCGGCCCTCAAAAAGGAAAACGCGGCGCTCAAACGGCAAGCCAAACCGGCCGAAACGCTCATCGGTAATTCGCCCGTTATTCAAAAACTCAAAACGCTCATAGAACGGGCTGCGCCGACCAAAAGTCGCGTTCTCCTGACAGGAGAGCAGGGCACAGGCAAAGACATCGTCGCACGCTTCATCCACAGCAACTCCGAACGCGCCGAAGAACCCTTTTTAGTGGTCAACTGCGCAACCTTAAACCCCCAACACCTCGAAGCCGAACTCTTCGGCGAAGGCGTGGATGAAAACGGCACATCGAGAATTGGTCTCCTGGAACAGGCCCATGGCGGAACGCTTTTACTTGACGAGGTTTCCGATATGCCATTGGAAACACAAACAAAAATAGTCCGCGTCCTTCAGGAAGAACGCTTCCAAAGAAGCGGCTCTCAAGGTTTTGTACCCCTGGATGTGCGCATCCTGGCCACCACCAACCGGAACCTTTTACAAGCCATAAAAGACGGGGGTTTTAGAGAGGATCTTTATTACCGCCTGAACGTCGTGCCAATCCATATTCCGCCCTTAAAAGAACGCTCGGAAGATATAGAAGCGCTCTGCACGCACTTCCTGAACGTTCTCTCAGCGGCGTTTAGAACGGAAATCCGCCCCTTGAATGCCGCCGCTCTGCAAATGCTAAAAAACTACAACTGGCCCGGCAATGTCAGACAACTCCGCAACGTTATTGAATGGATGCTGATTATGCACGGCCAGGAAAACATTAAAGAATACGGCCCATCTGAATTGCCGCCGGAAATCAACAAGCGTATAAATACGGCAAACACAGATGAGAAAAGCACAGCCGCGTCTCAAATAGCCAGTATAACCAAGACGGATTTTCTGGATTTGTCCTTACGCGATGCCCGCGCTGCCTTCGAAACGGAATATCTGCGCGCCCAGATTGAGCGCTTTGACGGTAATGTATCAAAAACAGCTCAATTCATTGGCATGGAACGATCAGCCTTACATCGCAAACTCAAAAGCTTAAGCGTTGGCGAAGATGAAAATCAGGAAGCCGAAGAAAACCAAAAAGCAGACCAGATAAGAAAGAGAGCTTAGAAAATGAGAGTGATCATTTGCGGCGCCGGCCAAGTCGGCTACAACATCGCCGCCTATCTGGCGCGAGAAAACAATGACGTCACCATCGTCGATGTTCAGTCTTCCCTGATTTCAAAAATCAGCGAAAATCTGGATGTAAACGCGATCGTAGGTCATGCCTCCAATCCTGATGTCCTCAATGCTGCCGGAGCCAAAGGCGCGGACATCATGATCGCCGTCACCCAGTCCGATGAGGTCAATATGGTGGCGTGCCAAATCGGTCACTCCCTGTTCGGCATTCCGAAAAAAATCGCCCGCGTGCGCGAACAAGCCTATCTGCAGCCACAGTGGTCAAATCTGTTCAGCCGCGCACATATGCCCATTGATGTGATTATTTCGCCCGAAGTCATCGTTGCTCACGATATTTATGAACGCCTAGTGGTCCCGGGAACAAGCTACGTCAACAGCCTCGCCGACGGCAAAGCTTATATTATCGGTGTGGTTTGCGGACCGGAATGCCCGGTCATCAGCACACCGATTAAACAATTGCGTAACCTTTTTCCGGATTTGGCCTTCCAGATCATCGCCATGCGCCGTCAAAACAAGGCGATTATTCCCGACGAAGGCGACCAACTCGAAGTCGGTGATGAAGCCTTTTTCATTGTCTCCAGAAATCACCTCAAACGCACTCTAGGTATTTTTGGACATGAAGAAAAAGAAGCACACAAAATCGTCATTGTCGGCGGAGGGAACATAGGCTACGGCCTGGCCAAGCTTCTTCAGGAAAAAAACAAGCATGTCCAGATCAAAATGATTGAACGCAACGCCGACCGCGCCGTGTTTCTAAGCAAAAACATGGGGGAAGCCATCATCCTCAACGGCAGCGCCCTCGAAAAAAGCATTCTGGAAGAATCCTCAATTGCCAATGCCGAAACCATGATCGCCGTCACCAATGATGACGAAAGCAATATCTTAGGGTCTTTATTGGCCAAACAATACGGCTGCAAACGCGTTATCACCCTTGTAAACAACGAAGCCTATTCGCCCATGGTCGGGCCTTTGGGCGTCGATGTGATGGTCTCACCGCGTTCGATCATCGTCGCGACAATCATGCAACATGTGCGCCGTGGCCGGATCAAGGGATTATATAACCTGCGCGACGGCTTCGCAGAAGTCATGGAAGCCGAGGTGTCCGAAAACTCCCACATCGTCAATATGAGCGTCGAGGAGCTCAGCCTGCCGCATGAGATCATCGTCGGCGGTATTGTCCGTGACGAAGAATTCATGATCCCGTCGCCTGAAACGAAAGTTAAAGCCGGTGACGTGATTATCATGCTGGCCTCCAGAAATCAGGCGCAAAATGTCGAAAAAATGTTCTCCGTACAGGTGGATCTATTCTAATGAAGCTCGGCATTTTTGATTCCGGCTTAGGTGGCCTGCTGATCACAAAAGCCGTTCAGGAGCGCTTTCCAGACCTGGATATCCTGTATCTCGGCGACACGCTGCACCTGCCATACGGCAACCGCTCGGCCGAAGCCATTTACGCCTACACCTTGCGCTGCATGGAATATATGTTTGCGCACAATTGCCGGATGATCATTATCGCGTGTAATACAGCGAGTGCGACAGCGCTTCGTCGTCTACAACAAACCTACCTACCAAAGCACTACCCCGATCGCCGCATTCTCGGCGTCATCGTCCCCACCATCGAACATGCGGCAGATAGCGGTTATAAAAACATCGGCGTGATCGGTACAAACTACACTGTCTCTACAAATGTATACGAGGAAGAACTCAAAAAAATCGATCCGCAAACCCGGATCATTTTGCGTAAGACACCGCTGCTCGTGCCCCTTATCGAAAATGAAGGCCAGCCCTGGATTGACGATGTGTTGCGACACTATATTGACCCGCTTGTGACCCAAAATATAGAGGCGCTGATCCTGGGCTGCACGCACTACGCATACCTCAAAAAAAACATCAAAAAGCATTTTTCTTTTGATATCATCGCCCAAGATGAAATTATTCCTGAAAAACTTGAACTGTACTTCAAAAATCATCCTGAGATCTATAATGACATCGGCCGCGAAGGTCGCACCGAGTTTCAAGTGACAGATTTAACGGAAAATTACGAACGCAGCGCGCAAGAAATTTACGGCCGTGCGCTTGAGTTAAAGCACGTAGAAATTTAAGGACCCTAAAAATGCCCCCTTTAAGCAGAGAAACAATAAGCGGCGTATTCTTCGACTGGGACGGCACCTTGGTCGATAGCTTCGAATTTCTGCACGGTGCGCACAATCACGTATGTGCCATTCTGGGACGCCCTCAATTCTCGCTCGAAACCTTCTCTGGTTATTTTGGCCAGCCCCGCGAAAAGCTTTACACAGAAATCTATGGTGAGCACAGAGAATCCGCCAAAACACACTTCGAAAACTACGTCATGGCCAACCACACGACAGGTATAAAACCGGTCGAAGACGCCCGGAATGTTCTGCAATATCTACACGAAGCCCAAATCCCCTGCGGGGTCGTGACCAATAAAAAAACCGATTTGGTGCGCGCCGAAATCCGCAATTATGGCTGGGACAAATATTTTGCCTCGGTCGTCGGCGCGGGCGAAGCCGAAAAGGACAAGCCGTCCGCGGCGCCGCTGCATTTAGCAGTCGAAAGGGCCGCTCTATCAGCCACGCCGCAACAAATATGGTTTGTTGGCGACACGGATAACGATCTGGCCTGCGCCGCAGAATACGGTGCACGCTCGGTTTTTATCGCCGAAGAAGAAAAAAAAGACGCAATAGCCGCAGATTACCATATTGATCACTACTTTCCTCATTGCACATCTTTTTACGATTTCCTGTTGCAATCCGGCCTAAACTCTATAAAAACGAAAGACGCTGGGTAATTGAAAAGCATTGATATATAATAAAACAATCAAATAAGAATTTAGAGAGTACGAGAGAATGAGCGACAAATTCCAAAACGTGCAAGACGTCTTCCTGAACAAAGTCCGCAAAGAAAAGATGTCCGTGACAGTATTCTTGGTAAATGGCGTTAAATTACAAGGCGTGATTACATGGTTCGATAATTTCAGCATGCTGCTGCGCCGTGAATCACACGTGCAGCTGATCTATAAACATGCCATCTCGACCATTATGCCCGGCGGCCCCTTGAAACTTCATGATGATGAAGACGAAACAGACGGCGAAGGCAAGGACAGCGAAGAATAAGGCTGAAAAGCCAACATGAGCAACAGCTCCGAAAAATCGTTTTCCAGTGAGCGCGTGCAAACGGCACTTATTTTACACCCTGAAATCCATATCAAGGATAAAGCGAGAGAGAATCGCCGTTCTTTGGACTCAAAAGTTCAGGAAATCATCGGCCTGACCAAGGCGATCCATCTCGAAGTCCTGGAAACGATGGTCTTGAATATATCGCAAATCCAAGCCGGTGCTTTTTTCGGCAAAGGCCAGCGCGAAAACGTAGCGCAGTGGGTCGAAGAGCACGAACCTGATATCGTCATCGTCAACCACACGCTCTCTCCGGTGCAGCAGCGCAACCTCGAAAAAGCCTTCAAAGCCAAGGTTATAGACCGCACAGGGCTGATCCTCGAAATCTTCGGCGAACGCGCACAAACCAAGGAAGGCCGTTTGCAAGTCGAGCTCGCCGCGCTCGAATATCAACGCTCGCGCCTTGTCCGCTCCTGGACACACCTTGAACGCCAACGCGGCGGGGCAGGGTTTATGGGCGGCCCCGGTGAAACCCAGATCGAAATCGACCGCCGCCTCATCGGCCAGCGCATCACAAAACTCAAAAAAGAGCTGGAAAATGTGCGTCGCACCCGCAGGCTAGGACGCAAAGCCCGTGAACACGTGCCGTTTCCCGTCGTGGCTCTGGTCGGGTATACAAACGCCGGAAAATCAACGCTTTTCAACCTTTTGACCGAATCCAAAGTCTTCGCGCAGGATTTATTATTCGCCACGCTCGACCCGACCTTACGCAAATTAAAGCTCCCCGATGGCCAGACAGTCATCCTGTCCGACACGGTGGGCTTTATCTCCCAGCTTCCAACGCACCTGATTGCCGCTTTCCGTGCCACGCTCGAAGAAACCCTCGATGCGGATATCATCCTGCATGTCTGTGATGTTTCCAGCCCCGATCATGAGGCCCAGCACGCTGACGTTGTTGATATTCTAGAAAGCCTCGAAATCGAATACGAAACCGATCCGCGCATAATAGAAATTTACAACAAAATTGACCTGCTGGACGAAGAAGAGCGGCAAGAAATCACGCGCAAATGCACCCACAATGACAACCGCTTTGCCATTTCAGCGCAAACAGGGCAGGGGATAGAAACGCTCCTGCAAGCCATCGCTAAAACCATTTCGGCCTCGAACCAGATCAGCACATTTCATATCCCCTATGCAGACGGGCACGCTTTGGCATGGCTGCATGAACGCGCGGAAATGCTGGAACGCACCGAAGATGAAAAAGGCACGCTTTGCCGCGTGCGTATATCACCGGAAAACAAATCACGCTTTAATGAAAAACACCCGTATTACGAAGTTCTGCCACAAAATCAACGCGCTGTTTGAGACAAAGAAAGATCAAGTGCGCTGCTTGCGCTCTTTCTGCTTTTGCAGATCCCACAAACGGGTCATTTGCTCCAAGGACGCATCTTCAATAGGCTGATCTATTTTTTGAAGATCGCCTTCTATGCCTCTGAAGCGACGTTCAAATTTATCATTGCACTCCCGCAAAGCCGTCTCGGGGTTCACATCCAGAAGCCGCCCCAGATTGGCCACAACGAACAGCACATCCCCCAGCTCTTCAGCCTTGTCCTCGAAAGTACCCTGAGCGACCGCCTCACGCAGCTCTCCCAGTTCTTCTTCCAGCTTATCCAGAACATCGCTCGGATCGGTCCATTCAAACCCCACCTTGGCCGCTTTTTTCTGCAGCTTATAGGCGCGCAATAGCGCGGGCAGGGCCTTCGTCACCCCGTCCAAGGCGCTGTCGCTTCCCTTATAGGCGCTGTCGCTTCCCTTATCTTTATCGCGGTTTTCGGCTTTTTTACGCTGATCCCAGATGGCATCCACATCCGCCGCATCTTCGGCCCGTACATCGCCAAAAACATGCGGATGACGTGAAATCATCTTTTCTGTGACATCACGGACCACATCGTTAAAATCAAACAAATCTTGCTCGGACGCCATCTGCGCATGATAAACCGGCTGAAACAACAGATCTCCTAGCTCCTCGCGCAAATCGCGCATATCCTCGCGCGCAATCGCATCGGCCACCTCATAAGCCTCTTCAATCGTATAAGGGGCAATACTCTTGAAATCCTGCTCCAAATCCCATGGACACCCGCCTTGCGGGTCGCGCAACCGCGCCATAACCTCGATCAAAGCTTCAATCGGATGAATGTCTTCAGAAGGTTTTTTATCGTGAACACCACTCATAAAAAACGACTACTCACCAGTATTCGGGTTGAATTTCCCAAGATTGCCGAAAAACTGCTGCGCAGGCGTAGTTTCTGTGCCATAAGTCGGCGTTTTTTCACGCACATAAGGCACATTGATGCGCCCGCGATCCACCTCTTGAAGTGCCTCAAGAACACCGTCCTCATTGAACGCCACGAGGAAAATACGTTCTTTTACAACTTCAGGATCCAGAATGCCGCGCTTCTCAGTTTCTTGTCCGATATAATACCAGACCAACGGATCAAAAGTTGACTTGGTCGTCGGCGAACCCAGAGCGCGCAAAACATCCGAGCGTGTACTTTCTCCGACCTTAACCTCCTGAGCCTGATAATCTTCAAGCATATTACCACGCTGCGCCACCGTCGGACTGCACGCCACAGCAGTAAGAGTTGAGATAACAGCCAGCCCTAAAAGAAAAGTCTTTGCCTCTTGCATGCGAACTCACTATAAAAACTAAAATTCAAAACCAGATTTATCTATATCGCCACAGCGAAGGAAAAATCAATGCTTGGCCTCTTCAAAGCGCAAAATAGAGCAGGGACAAATGCCAAAAACGCCTATGCCGTGATTTTACAGCATATCCGCCAGCCCGCTTTTTATACGCAATACGGCGTCCCCGATACATTTGACGGCCGCTTTGACTTGATGCTGCTGCATGTCTTTTTGTTGATAAATACGCTCCTGAGTGAAGACGATGAAACACCCCGCGCATTCAATCAGTCTCTATTCGATGTCGTTTTCAAAGACATGGATCAAACCTTGAGGGAAATGGGGATCGGCGATATGGGCGTGCCCAAACATATGCGCCGCATGATGAAAGCCTTTAACGGACGCATGCACGCCTACCAAACCGCTTTGGAAGAACATACTCTGCCAAATGCCTTGAAGAACAACCTCTTCGGCACCATTTCAAACGCAGATCCCGCATACATCGAAAAAACGGTAAGCTATATTGAACAAAACGTACAAAATCTGAAACAGCTTGCCCGCAATGATATAGTGCAGGGAAAAATAGAGTTCACAGCCCCGTAGATTATAAAAGAGGGAGAAAATAAAATGAAAAATACAGAAAACGAAATCCTTGAAAACGAATGGAGCCACCTCTTCAAAGTCGAGGAACTGCAAACCGGTAAACCTTTAGTGCTCGAAATCTCGCCAAACGAAGAAGAGAGTAAACGCCTGTGCCAGCGCCTGGACCTTTTATCTATCGATAAACTGACGGCCAAGCTGAAAATTACCCAAGAATCGGGAAGCATGATCGTACACATAAAAGGCCATATCGAAGCCGATCTCCAGCAAAGCTGCGTTGTCACGTTAGAACCCGTCGAAGCAAAGATCAGCGAAGAGTTCGAAGCCTGGTTTGCCGATACGGCCCAAGCGGTCCCCCTAGC
Organism: Alphaproteobacteria bacterium; assembly: GCA_020443075.1. Taxonomy (GTDB): domain Bacteria; phylum Pseudomonadota; class Alphaproteobacteria; order Micavibrionales; family Micavibrionaceae; genus TMED27. The sequence continues at coordinate 44,235 of JAGRIU010000043.1, read as the reverse complement.
CAAAGCCCGCCATGAGCGCGAACAAAAATCCGGACAAAACGAACTCCAGATCATGTCTGAAAGCGAAGATCCGGAGCCAATTACTAACGGCTACATTGACTTAGGAGAACTCGTCACCCAATACCTGTCATTGTCAATAAACCCTTATCCGCACGCCAAAGGCGTCAATTTCGAAGTAGACACGCAGAGCAAAAAGCAAAATAAGGGCGATGACATCACAAACCCCTTTGCCGCGCTCAAAGATTGGAAAGACCGCCTGACAAAAGGCACTCAATAATCTTTTTACTTGCGCTTGTGCGATAAATTCGTTATCTAGCTGGTTCGTTTGAACACACAATTAAAAACAAAGGACTTCAGCCATGGCTGTTCCCAAAAGAAAAACAACAAAATCAAAACGCAACATGCGCCGTGCTCACGATGCACTGAGCGTAGAGAACTGGGTTGAAGACGCCAACACAGGCGAACCCAAGCGTCGTCACCACATCGACCTGAAGACCGGCACATACAAAGGTCGCCAGGTTATCGAAGCCCGCGACTAAACCGCAGCTTCCCACTTACAAAAAGCGTTCGGCCCTGATATGATGCCCATACAGGGCCTTTTGCTAGGACCATTCTTTATTATCTCTCCTGATAAAAGGTTATACTGACCGTGTCTGCCGCAAATAAAACAATCGCAATCGACGCTATGGGCGGAGATCATGGCGTAAATAGCACTGTACCGGGTGCAGCACTCGCTCTCAAAAAAAGTCCTGATCTGAAATTCATATTTTTTGGCGATGAAACAGCCGTAACCCCGCTTTTAACTCAACACCCCGAACTGAAAGCGGCCTCAACAGTACACCACACGGACAAATTCATCAAAAGCGGCGAAAAACCCTCAAGTGCTCTGCGCGCCAGTAAAGGCTCATCCATGCGCCTGGCCATCGAAGCCGTACAGGAAGGCCGCGCCGATGCCGTCGTTTCCGCCGGGAACACAGGCGCGTTGATGGCCGTAGCCAAAATCGTGCTCAAAATGCTGCCCGGCATTCACCGCCCGGCCATCGCCAGCGTTTTCCCGACAATGGACACCGATACCATCATACTGGACCTAGGCGCCAACGTACTCGTCGAAGCTGAAAACCTTGTCCAATTTGCTGTACTGGGCTCCGTCTTTGCAAAAGCCCACAAAGGCGTTGATAAGCCCAGCGTCGGCCTGCTGAATGTAGGCACCGAAGAAACGAAAGGGCCTGAACACGTCAAAAAAGCCGGAGCTATCCTCTCTAAAATAGAATTTCCAGGTCGTTACAAGGGCTTTGTCGAAGGCACAGACCTTACAAACGGCAGTGTCGATGTCGTCGTCAGTGACGGCTACGCCGGCAATATCGCTTTAAAAACCGCAGAAGGTGTCGGTAAAGTAACAGGACATTACTTCAAAAAATTCATCACCGGCGACCCGCTCTCGATTCTAGGCGGTATACTGGCGTTTGTTGCACTCAAACGCTTCAAGCACAAGGTTGATCCGCGCATATACAACGGTGGTGTTTTTCTCGGACTCGGCGGCTTGTGCGTCAAAAGTCACGGTGGATGCGATGCGTTGGCCTTTTCCAGCGCCGTCAACTTGGCCGCAGAACTGGCAAATCACGGCTATATAGAACGCGTCGCCCGTGATATAAACCACCTCATGGAACAAGAATCATTCCTGAGTATAGAAAGTTATTAGATTTAAATGCCTGTCATCCGTTCAATCATCAAATCCACCGGCTCCTATTTGCCTGAAAAAATCCTGACCAATCAGGAACTGGAAAAAATGGTCGACACATCCGACGAATGGATCACGCAACGCAGCGGTATCAAGCAGCGTCACATTGCCGCTGAAAAAGAAACCACAGCCGATCTGGCCATCAAGGCAGGCCACTTGGCTCTTGATCGTAGCGGCCTAAGCCCGCAAGACATCCAGGGCGTCATCGTCGCCACCACAACGCCGGATCAAACCTTCCCGGCCGTCGCCGTCAAAGTACAAGCGGCCCTAGGCATTCCTCCCGGCATGGCCTTCGACGTGCAGGCTGTGTGCACAGGCTTTGTCTACGCACTGGCCACCGCAAACAATTTCATCACCAGCGGCCAGTTCAAACGCATTCTGGTCATCGGCGCGGAAAAAATGTCATCCGTTGTGGACTGGAACGACCGCAGCACCTGCGTGCTCTTTGCCGACGGAGCAGGGGCCGTAATCTTGGAAGCACAAGAAAGTGAAGACGAAAGCATTCACGCGCGCGGCGTCCACTCCACGCATCTCTACGCAAACGGTCGCCACGCAAACCTTTTATACACCGATGGCGGCCCGTCCAGCACAGGACAAAGCGGCCATATCATCATGGAAGGCCGCGAGGTCTTCAAACACGCCGTTCAATGCATGGCCGATGTCGTAGCCGAAGCCATAGAGAAAAACAACATCACCCCCGCAGACGTTGATTGGCTGGTCCCGCATCAAGCCAATATCCGTATCATCGAATCCACAGCTAAAAAGCTGGGCATGTCCATGGATAAAGTCGTCGTCACCGTTGATCACCACGGCAACACCTCTGCCGCCTCCATCCCTCTGGCTCTGGACGAAGCCGTCAGCAGCGGCCGCATCAAAAAAGGCGACCTTTTACTTCTCGAAGCCATGGGCGGCGGCCTAACCTGGGGCGCAGCCCTCATCCGCTTCTAACGGCCTCCCTTTAAGAGCACGCCCTTACACCTTGATACAGAATCATTTTTTGCGGATAAGGCCTCTTAAAATATTGACGCCTGCGGACAGGATCGCTAGTCTAGGTTCACTCACAGACTGGAAGGAAAAAAGATATGGAAACGCGCACCATCACCCGCGCCGATCTGGCCGATGCCGTTTGTAACGAAGTCGGCTTGTCACGCAACGAATCCTCTGACCTTGTAGAATCCGTACTGGATGAAATTTCAAACGCCCTCATCGGCGGCGATACGGTCAAAATCTCCTCCTTCGGCAGCTTTTCCGTCCGCGAAAAAGGCGAGCGCATCGGCCGCAACCCTAAAACCGGGATCGAAGTTCCGATTTCACCGCGCAAGGTTTTGGTCTTCCGGGCTTCACATGTACTCAAAGACCGTATCAACAAAAAATAACAAACAGGGGAGGATATAAAGAATGAACAGCCAGACATCATCCATGCAAAGCCTAGAAAATGAACGCGACGCCGATGTATTGCAATCGCAAACGCCTCTGACAAACCATCCGGCGCAAGAGGAAGACGATAAAACGGCAGGCAAACGCCAAAAATCCTCCGCCGCCTTCCGCACCATTAGCGAAGTCGCCGATGAACTGGATGTCCAGCAACACGTTCTGCGCTTCTGGGAAACAAAATTTTCTCAAGTGCGACCCCTGAAACGCGGCGGCGGTCGCCGTTACTATCGCCCCGAAGATATTGAGCTCCTGAAAAAAATCCATCATCTGCTTTACACGGAAAAATACACAATCAAAGGCGTCCAGAAACTCCTGCGTGAAAAGGGCAAAAGACAGCTCTTGAACGAGGAAACACAGCGCGAGTCCTCCAACAACAACGAAGCCGCAGAGGATGCCCGCGCAATCGCACAAGCCGCCCGCAAAGGCCTGAGCCTGTCCCAACGCGCAAAACTGGAAACAACCCTGAACGAACTCAAAGCGCTGCGCAACGCGATTAAATCCGAAGACGAAGAATAAAGCGGCAATCGCTCACCGAAACATTTGCAAAAGCGATCAAAATCGAGTAAAACGCCTTGCGATCGGAACGTGGCGCAGCCTGGTAGCGCACTTGCATGGGGTGCAAGGGGTCGGAGGTTCAAATCCTCTCGTTCCGACCATTTTTGTTCTAATGTCGGGCTGTAGCGCAGTCTGGTAGCGCGCCTCGTTCGGGACGAGGAGGCCGGAGGTTCGAATCCTCTCAGCCCGACCATTTAAATTTCAGCAAAAAGTATCATGCAAACCTTGCTAGTCTACGCCACCTTCGAAAACGAAGAACAAGCCGGTAAAATCGCTAGAATTCTGCTCGAAAAGCGTTTGATAGCCTGTGCAAACATCTTCCCGCCGCACCAATCACTCTATGAATGGCAAGGCGAGATAAAAAACGAAAAAGAAACGGCCGCGCTTTTCAAAACAACCTCGGAAAATTTTGAGGCCCTGCGCGAAACAATCCTCAAACACCACAGCTATGAGTGCCCCTGCATCATGGCATGGGGTATACAGCACGGCCATCCACCATTTTTACAGTGGATCAAAGAACAAACGGACATAGAAAAATAATAAAGCCCTTGCATAAAACACCATCTACACTTATGAATAATCATCATGGGCCGTAGAAAACTTTCAAACATAAGCGCAAGCGATGTCACATCAATTGGTGCGGGACAATCGATTGTGCCTGTCGCAGATGATGACATAAACGTAATACTATTACTCCCGGCCGCCGCCATAGACGAAATTGAAGGCTGTAAAGACTGTGAAGTTTTAACCGTAGAAGACTACGCCTTGAGAGGAAAGCGCCTGCATAACAGCGGCACGGAAGCCATAATCGTCACAGGAGATGATGGAAGCCGCATACTTTCAATAAAAACACTATTCTACCTCACGCTAAGAGAAAGAGGGGCTTTCAACGGCTTTACATTTGATATGTCCCAAAGGTTTAAGGCGGATAAGGTTACAAGAGCAAAAGCAAACCGCCGTCCGAAACCTAAAAACGCGACATCATCCCCTGAAAAAACAAGCGTCACAGAGGCTGCCACTCAAAATCCTGCAGAGGTCTCATCAAGCCCAGCCGCAAAGCTAGAAACACTTGAAACGGATGAAAATGCAAAAACCACTTCTCGTCGCACAGAGGTTAGACAGACTGAAATTGGAATAGAGGCCGCGCTTCTAAATAAGCCATCGGAAAAAGAACGTGACACTACTAACACAATAATAAGAGACGCAGAAGACATCCCTGAAGAATTCAGAGATGACCCGCCGCCACCGCCTTTTCCCCCGGCACTCGACGGAATGAAACGCCGTTTGGTACAAGCCTTTCTTTTCGCGCAAAAAAACCACTTCGCAGGTTTTTCATGCCCCGAAGAACAGCTTGAAGTCGGAATTATTGTAAGTGACACTGAAAATGATATACCCAATTTAAGGGCAGCATACCAAAAACACACAAAACAAGTGAATGGCGTTAAGTACAGGAAAAGTGGAGAAACAATGTTCTGCCTACCGGTCGAAACACTCCCGGCAGACTGGGAAGCCATAGCCGATAAACTCTTAAAGCTTTTCGAACAGGCCCAAGTTGAAGGAGGAATAGCCAGTACGGCGTCCCTGAAGGATGAGGCCACAAACATAACTCTGATGATACATCCAAGCAGAAAAGTCATTCAGAAAACATGGAACAGCCGTAACAAAAAAGATGATCAAACCTATTCGCTGCTCGCCCGTAACGGTGTGTAAAAAATCTTAAGAAAAAGCTTGTGCCTCAAAAAATGAAAAGTTATGAATAATTCGCATGAGTGATATGAAAACCAACAAACCTATAACGCAAATCAATCAAAACGACCTGCGCGCCATTGCAAACGGGAATAAAGTTGCGCCGGTTGCCCAAGGCGATCAAAACAGCATCATTCTTCTCCCTGCGAGCGCGATCCAGAGTCTGGGAGGCGGAAACGAGCTCCGTCGGATCGATCTGAATGCGTACAGAGCGAATGCAAGCCTGCTGCACAGAAGCGAAGAGGCGTTAATTATTATGGGCGAAGGAGGAAACGACATCCTGTCCATGACCGTGGGAAGCTATATTGAGCACAAAAATCAAGGTCGCTTCCCCGACCTTGCTCTGGACACTGAAAGAAAATTCTATATCGGTCAGCAACCTGCCGCGACACATGAAAGAAAACCCGCAAGACGAAAGACAAAGAGTAGCGATGACATAGTTTACCCCGAACTCAAAGGCTTGGAAAAAATAAGCGCAAGCCTGCAAGGAAGAAGACTGCGACACACACTGGAAGAACTGGCCCATTCGGGCGAAACAGTAGTCATAATGTCAAATCTTAAATTTATCGGCGTTTTGATAGAAAACAACGAACAAAATAGAGAGCTTTTATTCAAGCTCGGAATAAACATCGAAACAGTCAATGCGGTAGATTTTGGCTCAAGAAAAAAAGAAATTGTAGCAGACACCGCCAAGGCGCTCAAATATAAAGAAAAACCTAGAGCTGATGCAATATACGTGCATCCGGCAACATTCATAAATATTGAAGAGCTTAAAAAAGGCAATCAACCGAAAGTAGACGTTAAAGAAACAATTGACGCCACCACCGCCTCTTCTGACTTCAAACAACGTCTTGTCCAGGCCTTTATAATCGCACAAGAAAATGGCTTCGCAGCTTTTTCCGCCCCAAGCCAAGAGCTCGAAGTCGGCATCGTTGTCAGCGGCGAAAGCCAAGAGGGGGTTGACCGGCTAAAAGAAGCTTATGAAACACATGCTGAACAAATAAACGGGGTCCCCTTTAAAAACCAGGGCGAAACGATGCGCCTCCAACCTAAAAGAAACCTGCCCGGCTCATGGGAAATATTGGGAGACGAGCTTTTTCAACTTTTTTCCCAAGCACGAAGCGGAAAAGGTATTGCGGACACCTCGCGCGAAGAAGACCAACGCATAGTTCTTATGACTCACCCTAGCCGTCAGGTTATCCAACAAACCTGGAGAAGTAGCCAAAGCACAGAAACCAAACCCGAGAACGCACATATTTAATTAGAATTAGATTACACCGAAACTCTGCGGAAACATCTACACAAACCACACAAAAAAAGGTCCGGAGACCTATTGAAAGATGCTCCGGACAAACGGCGGTAATAGAGGGTGTGTAGAGTCCTTTATATAAAAGATTCGTCGCTTTTGCAAGGAAAATGTAAACAAACCGTTAAAATCGGCCCATACAAAGGGATGTAAGCGGGATATAAACAGCGCTATTGCGTTGCAATTTGCGTCCCCGCATTCTTATGGCCCCATTCACTCCATGAACCGTCATAAACGCTCCAGTTCTCATAGCCCAAAGAATAAAGCGCCAGCGCCAAAGCACACGCCGTCACCCCGCTGCCGCAGCTCAGCGTGATATCACAAGCTTTTTCACCGGATTTGCAAATCGAAAACAGCGCTTCCAATTCATCGTGAGACTTCATGCATCCCGTTTGCGGATCGACAATTTGTGAGCACGGAATATTATGACTGCCCGGAATATGCCCGGCGCGCATATCCCCGCGCGGCTCGGGCGTCGCTCCGGAAAAACGCTCCGCCGGACGGGCATCCAGTATCAGCCGCCCGGCGCTCATAGACGCTTCAACATCTTTCATACTGCGCACCAGAGCGGGCTGGAAATGTGCAGTATAAGATGAGTTTTCCGGGGCAGGGGGCTGATCACCCGTCACAGACAACCCCGCACGCTTCCAGGCCGGCAAGCCGCCGTCAAGAACCATCACCTTTTCATGCCCGAAAGTTTTAAACGTCCACCACGCCCGCGCCGGGCCCATAATCATCCCAGATTGACCATAAATCACAACCGTATCATCGTTACCAATACCCATCGCGCCTATTTTCGCAGCAAAACAATCCGGCCCGCACAGCATATGCGGCGCAGGATTCTCCGTATCGGCAAAATCCTTGATATCGAAAAACTGCGCGCCCTCGATATGCTCTTTTTGGTAATCTGCCAACGGATCAAGCCCGGAATTGGGCAGCACAAACGTCGCATCGAGAATTTTCACATCCTCACGGCCTATAATATCGAAAAGGTCGGCGGCACTGATAACGGCGGGATAACGGCTCATAAGTAGGCTCCTGTAAAAATGTCCTTCCTATGACTTAGGATAAAAAAGCTTCCCCTTCAAGGCGTAAGCTGTTAGAAGATGGCCAAGCAGGAGCAAACAGCGTTTAATTTGGAGCAGGCGCGAGGAGAGAAGCGTACAAAGGTACGTAAACGACGAGCAACGCACTCAAAATTAAACGATGAAAGCTCCCAGCCGGTCGCAGACCTTACCCGGCTTAACAACGAAAACAAGGAAACAACAATGCAGGCCCACACCCCTACACTGGTGATTTGTTCCGGCGGACTGGATTCCGTCACACTCGCACATAAAATCGCACAGGAAAACACGCTCGCCGGACTGCTATCCTTTGATTACGGCCAACGACACAAAAAAGAACTCGGCTATGCGCAAAAATGCGCCGCCGCTCTCGGCGTCCCACACAAAATCATCGACATTACCGAGGTCGGCAAGGTACTGAGCGGCTCGGCCTTGACCGATAATGTCGATGTTCCCGACGGTCATTACGCCGAAGAGACCATGAAAATCACCGTCGTGCCCAACCGCAACGCGATTATGCTGGCCATCGCCTATGGCGCGGCCTCAGCCCAAAATGCCAAAGCCGTAGCGACCGCCGTCCATGCGGGCGATCATTTCATCTATCCAGACTGCCGCCCGGCCTTCATCGAAAGCTTCGCCGCTATGCAGGACTGCGCTATGGAAGGCCTGGACAAAATAGAGATGTACGCCCCGTTCCTCACGCTAAACAAAGCCGCCATCGTCCGCGAAGGGGCCCGCCTGAACGTCCCGTTCGAAAACACATGGTCTTGCTATAAAGGCGGAGACATACACTGCGGACGCTGCGGAACCTGCGTCGAACGCCGCGAAGCCTTTCATCTGGCAGGCGTAGACGACCCAACACCTTACGTCGATCAAACCTTCTGGAAGGAGGCCTGCAATGTATAGAATTCACAAGGAATACCATTTCTCGGCCTCGCATCAGCTCCACAGGCTCCCGGCCGACCACCCATGTGCGCGTTTGCACGGCCATAATTACGTGGTCGAGGTCGAACTGGCCTCCGAAACCCTCAATGAGGTGGGTTTTGTCCGTGATTACCGCGAACTGGACGCGCTCAAAACCTATATCGACGAAAAATTTGACCACCGCCACCTGAATGATGTCCTCGGCGATGACGGCGTCACAGCCGAACAACTGGCAAAGCATTTTTATGAATGGTGCAAACAGCGCTGGCCGGAAGTTTGCGCCGTACGTGTGCGCGAAACCCCAAAAAGCTGCGCGGAGTATCGGCTGTGAGAATAAAGCGGAATCTAACAAAAGACAGTGATTTCAAATCAGCCTTGTGATGATTTGAAATTGTACCGAGCAAGTGCGAGGCGGCCGAAGGCCGGACATAAATGAGCAAAGCGAATGAAATAAGAGTCGCCGAGATATTTGGCCCGACCATACAAGGCGAGGGGGCCGTCATAGGCCAACCGACAGTCTTTGTCCGTACAGGCGGGTGCGATTACCGCTGCACGTGGTGCGATACGCTCCATGCCGTGGACAGCGCATATCGCCATGAATGGCAAGACATGAGCGCCGAAGAAATTTTCGCGCAAATCGAAACGCTCTCCGGAAAAAAACCACTGATGGTGTCCTTATCCGGCGGCAATCCGGCTATCCAGCCTCTAGGCGCGCTTATAAAGCGCGGACGCGATAAAGGCTACCGCTTCACTCTGGAAACCCAAGGCTCCATCGCGCAAGACTGGTTCGCCGATCTCGATATCCTGACCCTTAGCCCCAAACCACCATCAAGCGCCATGAGCACCGACTATGCTGCACTTGAGCAATGCATAAAAAAAGCAGGGCATGGACCGCAAATCACACTTAAAATCGTTATTTTCGACGAAGAAGACTACGCCTACGCCAAAGACATCGCCGCGCGCTACCCGGATATCCCGCTTTGCCTACAGCCCGGCAACCATAAAGTCGAAGGCGATAGTGATACAGCCGCCCTCAATGCGCGCATGCGCTGGCTCATCGAACGCACGCTAAAAGATCAATGGTTCACAGTCAAAATCCTCCCCCAACTGCATGTCATGCTCTGGGGCAATCAAAAAGGAGTTTAAAACAATGAGCGATCAAACGATCTACGAAAACCTGACGCAATTAGGGAGTAAAAGCGAACTCCCTGCCACCCCCGAAGACGCCACACTGGAGCGCGTGCAAAACCCCAAAGCCGATATGCGCTATCTCGTGCGCTTTACCGCACCGGAATTCACCTCCCTGTGCCCGATCACCGGCGCACCGGATTTCGCGCATCTAATGATTGATTATGTGCCGGATCAATGGCTCGTCGAAAGTAAATCACTCAAGCTCTTCCTCGGTTCATTCCGCAACCACGGGGCCTTCCACGAAGACTGCACCCTGAGCATCGCCAAGCGCTTAATGGATGAAATCAAACCGCTCTGGCTGCGCATCGGCGGTTACTGGTATCCGCGCGGCGGTATCCCGATCGATGTCTTTTACCAAAGCGGCGAACCACCCAAAGATGTCTGGATACCGGAACAGGGCGTCCCCTCATACCGGGGCAGGGGGTAAGGGCTGGCCATGATGATAGCCTTCCAGATACCCGCGCAGAAAGCTTGACCTGCGCTGCTTGGACGTTCCGTGAATATAAGAGGCTTCGTCGGCAGGAGGGTTCATACGATAGCCCCTGCGGCTATTATCTAAAGAATCCGCTCCGATATAGTGAAAAAGCCTTAAAGCAGCCTGTATATCTGTCTCATCCAAAAGACCGTCTTCATCCATCGCGCGCGCCCAAACGCCAACCAAAAAATCGGCATGATTTTCATGTTCAACCGATATACGGTTCTTTTCTTTTTCGGAAAGAAGCGAATATGCACGAGAAGTTTTCCTATTATGCTCCAAAAAAGTCTGTACGTGATGGGCTGCTTCATGAGCGACCGCAACAGCCTTTGCAAAATCAAACGCAGCCGGCGGAAAATCTTTGCCCCAAAACGCCTTCCCAACATAACAATCAAGCCAAACAGGGTCCAGATAAAGCTTACGCTCGCTGGGGCAATATGCAGCCGATTTTAAAAAACCACATTTCGTATGAACAATCCCGTCAAAAAGCACGAGCTTTGGCGGCCGATACCTAAGCCCTAAATCAGCAAAAATATCGTCCCACACATCCTCTGTGCTGGCCAAAACGCTCGCATAAAACTGATAATCTTCGTCTCTATTCTTGCCTGGTTTCATAGGGCAAAACTAAAAAAACTATCACGTTATGTCAAGAAAAAGAAAAATGGCGGACACGGAGGGATTCGAACCCTCGATGGAGCTATTAACCCCATACTCCCTTAGCAGGGGAGCGCCTTCAGCCACTCGGCCACGTGCCCATTTCTAGAACATCATTTTTTAAAGATAAACAAAGCCCTTGGCAAGGGGGAAAGGCGCGATAAAGCCGTAAAACTTTAATCGAGATAGCTTTTGAAGCGTTGCGCCATCTCCGCATCTTTGCCCATCACACCGGCCTCGCCGATAAAGCGCAGCATCCACCCCTCATCCTCCCCGCGGTAAAGGCAGGCAAAGACAAAACTGCTTTGGGATGCATATTCAGGTTTGTCTAAAGGCGCATGCAAAAACCGTCGCCCCGTGTAACCGTCGCTCAAATGGATTTCCGGCATTTTAATCTCGCCGAAAACGTGCCCGCTTTTGATAGATACGGCAAACAAAAGACTATGAATCACCGGATCAAGGTCTTTCAGTTCGACAGAAATTTGCTCGTCATCCCCATCACCAACGCCCGCGACATTGTCGCCGCTATGATAGATTTTCCCCGTCTGGTCGATATGCATATGCCCCGGCGAAGAGGTCACCGTATTGATATGCCGCTTATCCGCATCGTAAATATAGCAGGAGAGATCCAGATCATGCTCTACGGACTTTCCACCAATCAGTGCTTTGGCCTTATCAACCAGCCCCGCAGCCTCATTCGGGTCCCAGCCAAGCCCGGCAAAGATCCGCCAACTGGCCTTCTGCGTGACGTTCAAACGAAAGGGCGCGCCTTTTTCAAATTTGCTCATGGAAAAACGCGCCTAATCCAGATAATTTTCATCGCGCAGACGCTTATGCTCACCAAAATCAATCTTCACAATCGCCAGAAAACCAACCAACAGTGCGAGAATACCGACCGTGACCATCAGTTTCGCATACACATCCCAGCCTAAAAACTGCACCCAGATTTGCGCGATACTCACCAGCGCGGCAAAACCGACAAGCCCTACCAAGGTCAATAACAACACTCTGTGCATGGAAAATCTCCTGAAATCGATGACAAAAGCTCTTCTATAATTCTATAGCGCTTTTTTCATCACGACAAGGAAGGCTTCGCGGCTAAAGAACAAAAGCATGCGCCGGATTTCCCGTTCCATCGTCACGACTTCCCATCCTTCCGCGCCGTTGCGGTTTAGAAACTCGGAAAATTTAATCGGATCGACCTTGGATCCGCCCAAAAGCAGCGAACCCAACATACTCTCGCGATAAATCACGACTTTATATTGGAATTTCTGGTTCATCTTCCCCCCAACTTCTTTTTCAACAATTCATTCACGGCGGCCGGGTTGGCTTTGCCCTGCATCTTTTTCATCACTTGCCCGACAAAAAAGCCAAAGAGCTTATCCTTCCCGCTTCGATAGGCCGCGACGTTATCGGGATTCTCGGCGATCACTTCATCCACCACAGCCTCAATTGCGCCGGTATCGGTGACCTGCTTCAGGCCTTTTTCCTCAACGATCGCGCTCGCATCCTTACCCGAAGCATACATCTCCGCAAACACGTCCTTGGCGATTTTGCCCGAAATCGTATCATCGGCAATCAGCTTGATCAGCCCGCCAAGCTGCGCCGCCGAAACAGGGGACTCGGCCAAGGCTTTATCGTTCTTGTTCAAAATGCCCAAAAGCTCGTTAATAACCCAGTTTGCCGCCAGCTTCGCATCATTGTCATTCGCCACAGTCTCGAAATAATCGGCCCGCGCTTGCTCGGCAATCAGCACCGACGAGTCATACAGGCTCAACCCGTATTCCTGCATAAAGCGGTGCTTCTTCACGTCCGGAAGCTCCGGCAGGGTCGCGCGAATGCTCTCGATCTGGTCATTTGACACATGCAGGGGGAGCAAATCCGGGTCAGGGAAGTAGCGGTAATCATGTGCTTCTTCCTTCGAACGCATTGAACGCGTCACGCCCTTATTCGGATCCCACAGCCGTGTTTCCTGAACAATCTGCCCGCCATCTTCAAGAATTTCAATCTGCCGCCGTGCTTCATATTCGATCGCCATCTGCACGGCCTTGACGGAGTTCACGTTCTTGATCTCGGCGCGCGTCCCCAAAGGCCCGCCGGGCTTACGCACGGAAATATTCACATCCGCGCGCATGGAACCTTCCTCCATGTTCCCGTCGCACGTCCCCAGATAGCGCAAAATCATCCGCAGCTTCGACAAATACGCCGCGGCTTCTTCCGGCCCGCGAATATCCGGCTCGGATACGATTTCCATCAAGGCACACCCTGAACGGTTCAAATCGACAAAGCTTTTCGTCGGATGCTGGTCATGCACCGATTTCCCCGCATCTTGCTCCAGATGCAAGCGCGTCACGCCGATCTCTTTCACCGTCCCGTCCGGCAAATCAATCTCGATAATCCCTTCACCGACAATCGGATGCTGGAACTGCGAAATCTGATAGCCTTGCGGCAAGTCGGGATAGAAATAGTTTTTCCGCTCGAACACTGACACGTTATTGATCTTTGAATTCAGCCCCAGCCCCGTACGCACGGCTTGTTCGACCACATATTCATTCAAAACAGGCAGCATCCCCGGCATCGCCGCATCCACGAGAGACACTTGCGTATTCGGCTCCGCCCCGAACTGTGTAGACGCTCCGGAAAACAGTTTTGACTTGGCAATGACCTGCGCATGCACCTCCATGCCGATCACCATTTCCCACTCGCCCGTTTCGCCCTGTATCAATTGTGCCATCGTTTTTTCCTCAAATTAACTAATATAAATCCTGTTGTTGTTCATGGATAGCCACGCATTTGCGGGTAAATTCTTTCATCTTCGAATTAAAAAGAGGTCTCTCCAGCAAAGCTTCCTCGGCCGACATCTCGGCATGTCCGGGAAGCATCCGTTCCTGCATCAAAGAATCAACACCTTTGGTTTTGATATAAGCCCCCATACTTTGAGCCAGACACCGGCAGGTCTTACGCGGCTGCTTCATCGTTTTAACGGTCTCGACATCACCCAGACACTGGTCCAGAACCAACGACATCGCCGGATAAGCAACGCACGGCACATCGACAAAATAAGCCAGACGCGTCCGCTGAAACTTTCCTTCCGGCGTTTGCTCAAGCGTACTTTTCAGTTCGTCCAAACTCATAACCTCCATCATCTTGACCGAGCGACACCCGCAATACATCTCCACATCTTGCGGCTGGATCATGGAGTAGGGGCTTTTCACGCATTCCGCATAGAAAAAATTCGCCATTTCTTCAAGAGTCTGTGGCTCCTTTTTCTCTGTCTTCTTGTTCGGATCAACGAGATCAACCTCGCCGCTCTCCTGATCCTGCCCCAACTGCGCAGCCCAAGAGGCACCGCACAAGGGCACAAACAAAAAAGATAAAAAAACAAATAAATAAAATAGCTTAAAAGCCATTCTTAAGCTGCTTTCTTAATTAATGTCTGGGGCAGGGCCGTAAAGTTAGCCGCCCGCTCTATAGAACGTGCGACCTTAAACACCGTTTCCTCGTCCCATGCGCGGCCGATAATCTGCAATCCCAACGGCAGACCTTGAGAATCCAAACCGCCCGGCACAGACATCGCGGGTAAACCGGCCATCGATGCCGGAACCGTAAAGACATCGTTGAGATACATTTTAACCGGATCATCCTCGTTTTCCCCGATCACAAACGCGCTGGACGGCGCCGTCGGAGCCAATAACACATCACATTGCTCATAGGCTTTGGTGAAATCATCCGAAATCAAACGGCGCACTTTCTGGGCCTTAATGTAATACGCATCATAATACCCGGCCGAAAGAACATACGTCCCGATCATAATCCGGCGCTTAATCTCGTCCCCAAACCCTTCACCGCGGGTCTTTTTGTACATTTCATTGAGGTTTTCATGCTCGGCAGCCCGCAATCCGTAACGCACGCCGTCATAACGCGCCAAATTCGAAGACGCCTCCGCCGGCGCAATAATATAGTAGGTCGGCAAAGCGTATTTTGTATGCGGCAAAGACACATCGACAATTTCAGCACCGCCATCCTTCAGCCATTCAATCCCTTGCTCCCAAAGCGCTTCAATATCCTTGGGCATGCCATCAACGCGGTATTCTTTGGGAATCCCGATTTTTAAACCTTTCACATCGCCGCTGAGTGCGGACAAGAAATCCGGAACAGGTCTATCGGCCGATGTGCTGTCCTTAGGATCATGCCCCGCCATAGAGCGCAGTATGAGCGCATTGTCTTCGACCGTACGCGCAAAACATCCTGCCTGATCCAAAGACGAGGCAAACGCAACTGTCCCCCAACGCGAACACCGCCCATAAGTCGGCTTAATACCGGAAATCCCGCAAAAAGAAGCGGGCTGACGAATAGAACCACCCGTATCCGTTCCTGTAGCCCCCATGGCGATCCGCGCCGCCACAGCCGAAGCCGAACCACCGGAAGACCCACCGGGCGTTCTATCTGCTCCATCAGATGTTTTCCAGGGGTTGATGCAATTGCCGAAATAACTCGTCGTATTGGAAGAGCCCATCGCAAACTCATCCAGATTGGCCTTGCCGAGCATTACAACACCATCAGCAAACAAATTGGCTGTAACAGTTGACTCATATTGCGGAACAAACCCCTCAAGAATATGGCTGCAAGCAGTTGTCTGAACACCTTTGGTGCAGAACAAATCCTTTATCGCCAACGGAATCCCGTCCAAAGCCCCGGCGTTACCGGCCGCGCGGCGCTCATCTGAGTTGGCCGCCTGCGCCAGAGCCAGATCGTACGTCTCCGTCACATAGCAATTCAAATCCTTCGCCGCCTCGGACGCCGTGATATGCGCCTGCGTCAATTCTTTGGCTGTAAAATCCTTGTTCTCAAGCCCTTTAAGAGCCCCCGCAATGGTCAAATGTGTTAAATCGCTCATAATTTCCTTACTTTTTCTACAACACGGATAACAATCAAATCCCCGATCGCCAGCACCACCAAAGCCCCGGCAAAATATTTATGCAACGGATCGCCAAACCCGAAAAGGCGCTCTACGCTCTGCGGGAACAGCATAATCATCACCGCCGCAACCAGAAAGAATGCCGAACTGGCATGCAAAAGCTGCTTGAGAACGCGCAGTTGATCATTTTGACCGTGGTTGGTGCGTCCTTCCCGCATCCCGATTAACCTTCCTGCTCGACCACCTTGGGAACAACAAAGAAGCCTTGCGTCTCCTCCGGCGCATTGGCCAAAACAGCCTTCGAACAATCCCCGTCCGTCACTTCATCAGCACGCAACTTCAAATCAATATTCACCACATTGGCCAAAGGCTCGACGCCCTCGGTATCAACTTCGTTCAGTTGCTCCATCCATTTTAAAATGCCGTTTATCTGCGGCCCAACCCGCGCCAGCTCATCTTCGCTCATATCCAGACACGCCAGACGCGCGACCTTGACAACGGTTTCTTTATCAATACTCATGGATTAACCATCCTTTCCAAACCCAATATTTTTAACCACAAAGCATGCCTTACACCAAGGGTTTTTCATTGATATCGGTAATTTTTCTTTATCTCAAAGCCAGCCCATGCTTAATAAGTCCATGCCCATCGGATTACTCAAAGACATAATAAACAAAAAGCCGGAGAACACCGCACTCCTCGGACTAGATGTCGGCAAGAAGACAATAGGGCTGGCCCTGAGCAACCCCGAGCAAACCCTCGCAACACCGCTGCGAACCATCAACCGCAGCAAATTCGCCCGCGACATGCAAGCGATTCAAGAAATCATCGACGAATATGAAGTCGGCGGCTTCGTCATCGGCTATCCGCTGAATATGGACGGCTCCGAAGGCCCGCGCGCCCAATCTGTTCGCGACTTTGCCATTGAAATGAAAAACATTCTCGGCAGTGACCCATGGATCGCCCTGTGGGACGAAAGGTTATCCACAGTTTCAGTGGAAAGCTTTGTGGATAAAATAGTGGATAAACGCAAAACAAAAACAAATGCAAAAGGTTCCGGCCTCATCGATAAACTCGCCGCTCAAATCATTTTACAGGGCGCATTAGAATTTAACGGTTCATAAAATCACCCGTAGCGCATCAATTCATGCCCGTGCTCGCGCATCCAGTACTGCCCCTCGATAAAATTATCACTCAACCCGCGACAAACACCCCAGAAAGCTTTGGAATGATCCAGGTGCCTCAAATGTGCCACCTCATGCGCAACAACATAATCAAACGCCTCAGGCGGCGCAAAAATCAATCGCCAGCTAAAAGATAAATGGCCATCCGGACTGCAAGACCCCCAACGGCTTTTCGTATCACGCACACTAACGCCCCGTACGCGTTTATGAATGTGCTTGGCCTTATCCTTGGAAAGCTGCAACAACTCGTCTTTAGCCACCCCTTTGAGAAACCTCACAATACGCCCCTGAGGGTCGTCTTTATTCGTCTTGACCCTCAATTGATTATGCATGAGCTCAATTTGCGTCCGCTTAAAGCTCTCATCAACCGTAATACAAATGCGGCGGCGAGAACCAAAAACAGGAACAACCGCTCCATGTTCAAAAACAACGCGCGGCGGCAAAGCCATCAAACGCGATGTCATCCAGCCCTCATGCTCTTCGGCAAAACGCTGCACTGTGCGCATGCTGGTGTAGGAGGGGACCACAAGATGAAAAACGCGCTCAACAGGGTCCAGCCGCAAGGCCAGCCTGCGTGCCCGCTTGCTTTTCTTCAAAACCACATGATCAGGCAGCATATCAACGCTCAATCAGGCACCTTCTTCAATCAACAACCTCTGCATGATGGCTTTCTTGCCGGTTTTCTTTAATCCATCGACGCACAGCCGCAATCCCGTGCCTGTCGCGATCAAAACGCTCCGGTGCCGGATCGCCTGTCTTTTGCAAATCGGCTTTTGGCAAAGGATCGGTTTTCGGATCAAATTCCCGGATAAAGTGACGAATACGCGGCATAATCTGCTCGCGCCAGCGCCGTCCGTTAAAGATCCCGTAATGACCGCATTCCAGTTGAAAATGGTGAAACTGTTTGGATTGAGCTAAAGAATGACAAAGCTCGTGCGCCGCCGTTGTCTGCCCGCGCGCCGAAATATCATCAAGCTCGCCCTCAATCGTCAAAAGCGCCGTGCGTTTAATATCCTGAGGCCTCACATCGACAAGCTCGCCTGTGAGCGGATCACGCCACTTCATCCGCCCGCGCGGCAACAGCTGGCGCTGGAACACCGTCTCAACGGTTTGTAAATAAAATTCCGCCGGAATATCCATCACGGAGAGATACTCATCATAGAACTTGCGATGCGCCTCAGCGCTGTCACCGTCCCCCTGCACAAGGTGCTGATAAAACTGCATGTATGACCCGACATGACGGTCCAGATTCATCGACATAAAGCCGTTAAGCTGTAGGAAACCCGGATAAACCCGCCGATGCGCACCGGGGTAATAAAACGGTACATTATGCACCACACTTCGCTCAAACCAGCTCAAAGGCCGCGTTTCCGCCAGCTCCGTCACCTCGGTCTTGGATACGCGCGTATCCACCGGCCCACCCATAAGGGTCATCGTCAAAGGCTGGTTCGGATCATCATCCGAAGCCATCAACGACACAGAAGCCAAAACAGGAACCGTCGGCTGACACACAGCGATCACATGCGTCTGCGGCCCCAAAAGGCTCATAAATTCACGCAGATAAGTAATGTACGTATCCAGACTAAACGGCCCGTCCGCCATGGGAACCTGCCGCGCATCCTCCCAATCGGTAATGTAGACATTATGATGCGGCAGCAAAGCCTCCACCGTCCCGCGCAACAGCGTCGCATAATGCCCCGACATCGGCGCCACCAGCAAAATATTGGGGTCCCGCCGCGCCGTATCGCGCTTAAAATTCAACAAATTACAAAACGGCTTCTTGGCGACAATATCTTCACTTATCTTCACCTTTTGTCCGTCAATCATCGTGCTGTGCAGCCCGAACTCCGGCCGCCCGAAGCGCCGTGTCAGACGTTCAACCATTTCCGCATTCGCCGCCATTGCACGCCCTGCGGGGGTATAATTCAAAGGATTGAACGGATTTTTAAAAACACTATTCATCATCTGCGCCTGAAAACGTACAGGTGCCATCATCGCGTGTCTTAGTTCATAAAGATGGTAAAGCATATTTAAAGAAGCGCTCCTAGCTGTTAGGATACAGGCATACTACAATAAAAAGAAGGTCCGCGCCACGCCATTATCGTGCAGGGCAAAAGAAACACCAGCGCGCTATCATTTGCCCGATCAATAACTTATAATCACCCGGACGAGAACAAGGCAGACAAGAATTTAATGGACAATATTTTTGACACGCTCAAGCATTGGCATAATGCTCTGATTGATACAGACCGCATCCCTGTTATACTCGGCGCAATCTTACTAACTGCCATTCTAGGCATGATTCGCGGCCCGTTTCTCGGAAACATCTATCCATTCATCTGGCAAGCATTCGAAAAACTGCTTGGCCGCATCGGCGATAAAATGGACAACCCCAAACGCAGCCCCTCCGCCCTGATGTTTAGGGGATTGTTGATAACGATAATCGCCTTGGGATTAGCCTTCGTGATCGGGCAGGGGGTAAGCCTCACAGCCTTAACAACAAATATCTTTGTCGAAATCGTCTTACTCTCGCTGCTCATCACCTCGGGCACGGTCTGGTTTGCCTTGCTGCGCCTGTATTTTGCGATGGACAAAAAACAACTCACACCGGGCGCATTCTATGATATCGCCCGTTCAACTCGCACCGACCTGAACGCCGGAGACGATCACGGCATCGTCCGCAGAGCCATGAGCCTCAGCGTCAAAAGCTTTGATAAAGGCCTCATAGCGCCCGCGCTCTGGTATCTCATTGGCGGTTTTCCTGCCGCCATAATCTACAGCGCTCTGGCCGTCATAAGCTGGCGTCACGGACGCGAAGGCTCAGGCAGCAGCCTCTCGGCCATTCCCATGGCTCTTGAAAAACTTATGGCTTTTGTCCCGTCACTCTACGCCGCCGCGTTAATCACATTGGCCGCAACCTTTACGCCCACAGCCAAACTGCACAAAGGGCTAGCCTCATGGATAAACGGAAAAAACCGGGCGAGCTACGAACAAGGCGGTCCCGCTTTATCAGCTCTGGCCTGGGCCCTCAACCTGTCTTTGGGCGGCCCCGGCGTGGACTTGTCCGGCACACCCATCAAAGGCGCATGGGTCGGCCCCGAAGGCGCCAGCGCCAAAGTCAGCCATAAAGACCTGCGTTACACAATCTATATCAGCGTCATAAGCCACCTTTTGTTTATTGCCTCATTAATCGGTGCCTATATCTGGAGCGGTTCCTAGTCGTCATCCCGGCACAGACCGGGATCTTTTCGATCAAAGCACAAGATTCCGGCTTTCGCCGGAATGACGATGAACGCGATAAAGTTCTTGACTTGCAAGCCGCGTTAAGCTTATTTTGCGCATCGAATTTCAAACAGACAGCCGAAAAGGAATAAGAAAATGAGCCGTCGTTGCATGATTACAGGAAAAGGCGTAATGAGCGGAAACAACGTGTCCCACGCCCAAAACAAAACACGCCGCAAGTTCTTGCCGAATGTGCAAGACACAAGCCTTTACAGCGAAACTTTAGCCAAATGGGTAAAAGTTCGCGTGAGCACATCGGGCCTGCGCACGATCGAGCACAAAGGCGGTCTGGATGCCTATCTGACATCCACGGCCAAAACAAAACTCGACGACTCGCTTCGTCCTGTTAAAGCGCAAGTTGAAAAAGCCCTGAAAGAAAACGGGGCCGAAAAAGCCGCTTAAGCTTTCTCAAAAGATTATATAGAATACCCGCCGACCCATAAGAAGGCGGGTTTTTTATTGAATGGAATGAATTGCCAATGGCGCTAAATTATCCGAATTTCGGCTTCGACATCACTCACCGCGACAAAAAATCCGGCGCGCGCCTTGGGCTTTTAAAAACACCGCACGGAAGCATAGAAACCCCGAATTACATCTTCTGCGGTACAAAAGCCGCGATTAAAGCCATGTCGCCAAAACAAATGCGCGAAGTCGGAACAGACATCATCCTGTCCAACACATACCACCTGATGCTCCAACCCGGCGCAGACCTCATCCAAAAAATGGGCGGCCTGCATAGATTCACCGGCTGGGACGGCCCCATGCTTACAGATTCCGGCGGTTTTCAGGTTTTTTCGCTAGGCGAGGGAACCATGGCCAACGAAATCAAAGGAAAAAACAAAGGCCATGACAATCAAAGCCTGACCTCTATCACCGAAGAAGGCTGCGTCTTCCGCTCCTATGTTGATGGCCGAAAAATAAAGCTCACCCCCGAAAGCGCCATGGAGATCCAGCGCAAGCTCGGCGCAGACTTGCTCATGCAGTTCGACGAGTGTACGCCTTACCACGTCGATAAAAACTACACCGCCCGCTCAATGGAAATGTCGATCCGTTGGGGAGATCGCTGCCTCGCCGAATTTGAACGCCATGACAACGGAGCACAAAGCCTCTACGGCATTATTCAGGGCGGCGTTTATGAAGACCTGCGCCGCATCTCCGCCGAATACACCAAAGACCGCCCGTTCTTCGGCACAGCCGTTGGCGGCTGTCTGGGCGGCAGCGACGAAGAAATGGAGTTGGTCGTCCGTGCCAGCCTTCCGCACGCCCACCCCGATCGTCCAGTCCATTTCCTCGGCATCGGCCAGATCAAAGACATTTTCCGCTTTGTACGCCTCGGCGTTGATACATTCGACTGCGTCATCCCCACGCGTCTGGCCCGCCACGGCACAGCCTTTATGAAAGGCGTCCCCGGCGAAACCATAAACCTGAAAAATGCCCGCTACCGCGAAGATAATACACCTTTAGACGAGGAAAACGGCGTGGATGCCTCCTGTAATTTCTCCAAAGCCTATATCCATCATCTTTTGAAAGCCAAAGAAGTTCTGGCTATACAGATTCTCACCGCCCATAACATTGCCACCATAAACCGCCTGATGCGCGAAGTGCGCGCAGCTATCAAAGCCGGAACACTGGATGTGCTAGAAAAAGAATGGCTGCCATAAAGAAAAAAATCACTTCGCCTTAAGATTACGTTATAATTCGCCCTGTATGCTCTATAAGTAGGGGCTTTGATTTTACGCGGAAACTTTAGAGACAGGACAAAGTAAGAATGCCGTTAAACTACAACCAAAACGACAGGCTAAGTATTGTCTTAACGGCACAAGACACCCATATCCAGCTTTACAGCAAAATCATGCATTGGGCCTGCGCCAAAGAGGAAGCCCTAAAGCCTCGAAAACTGCCGCGCGTTTTTCCATCCGATCAGGAAATTGAAAAATTTTTAGGGCTCATGGCCGAAACAAGCCTGAACAGCCTCAAAGGCAAAAGTCAGGTTTTCATCAATAAAGCAGCTGCACTGTTAGAAGAATTAGACAGTCATGACACCGAGAAAAAAACGCAAGAACTGCAAAAGCTTTCGGTCTTATTTGAAAACTTTATGACAGAGTTAAAACTGCTGCGTGAACGCGTTTTTCATGATGACCGTGGTCTCGATTTACTATCCGGCCTCAAAAACAAAACCGCGATGCAAAATGATTTGCGTCTGGAAATGGAACGTCTGGCCAGACAAGGCAGTGCTTTTTCTCTGGCTGTCGCCAGCATTGACGACTTCGAAGAAATTGAAAACAACTTCTCTGCAGATGAAGTTGAAAAATTTATCAATATAGCCTCCAAAGTTGTCAAAAACAGCCTGCGCTCATTCGATGAAGCTTATTATATAGGCAAAAATGAATTCGTCTTTTGTATGAAACAAGCAGACCTCCCCGGAGGAATTCGGGCCTTCGAACGTTTCGAGGAAGAACTCGAACATGCGGATACGGAATACAAAATAGAAGGAAAAAAGAAAAAACTAACCATGTCCTGCTGTGTTGCAGAACCCGTCGTAGGAAGTGATACGGGTATACTGCTGGAAGAGCTAAAAAAAGAGCTGGGCAAACAAGAAAAAGAAAGCGGTGTTGCTTTCACATACCGCGAAATGAGTCCGTTGCAACGTTACATTAGTGTCAAAGATTAAATCTTTTCATACAAAAAAGAAAAATGAGCACAGCCGATAACACATATCAAAAGCTGTTTCAAAAAATGCCCATCCCGCGCTTCACCGTAAAGCCCGGAAAAGAAGGGCATTTTACAATTCAGCAGGCCAACGAACTGGCCTTACAGTACTTCGATATTCAACAAAACAACGTGAACGGCAAAGAGATATTCGACTGTCTGGGCCACGAACAAGCCCAGCATCTTCAGCAGTCCTTTGAGGTCTGCATAAAGCGCAAAAGAGCCGTCACCATACAGACGATCCCCGGAATAGCTGAAAATATCAGAATATACGGCTTTTACATTACGCCGGAAATCGACGAAAAAGGAAACATAGAATATCTCGACGTTATCGGCCAAATGGACGTCGCTGATCAGTCTATTTTACAGCGTGAACGCGACGACGCACTCTCGCTTCTCACCTCGATTTTCGACGTGAGCGAAGTCGGCATTTTAGTCACAGACCACGACGGCAACATTATACGCGTTAATGAAAGCTTTATCAGAACCTATGGTTGGGACAGAGATGATCTGCTCAATCAGGACTTTTCGAGCTTTATAACTCCAGACGAACGCGATCGCCTGAAAAACAGTTTTCTGGAAGGAATCAAAAACGCAACGCGTCTGTCCGGTGAAATGCGGATCATCCGCAAAGACAGCTCCATCGCCAGCACACTTTTCACATCCGGAACGCTCGAGCTTAGCCAAAACCGGCGCTTTCAAATTACAACCGTGATGGACATCACATTGCGCAAACAAATGGAACAATCCCTACGCATCGCAAAAGATCAAGCCGATTCCGCCAACCATTCAAAATCATTGTTCCTGGCAAATATGAGCCACGAACTCCGCACCCCTTTAAATGCCATCATAGGTTTCTCCGAAATGATGCTGAGCGAAACCTTCGGCGCATTGGGGAATGAAAAATATAAGGAATACCTCACGGACGTACACTCCAGCGCCGAGCATTTACTGGAAATCATCAACGAAGTGCTGGATATGTCGAAAATCGAAGCCGGTCGGATTGAACTTGACGAGTCGGAAACCGATGTCTGCGATATGATTGTCTCGGTCGTACGCATGCTCGACTCGCGGGCATTCGGCAAAAACGTCACATTAAAAGTCGAGTGTGCAAAACACACCCCCTGCATATTTGTTGACCACCGCCTGTTCCGGCAAATCCTGATCAACCTGCTCAGCAACGCTGTCAAATTCTCCAAACCCAACACAACCGTCAATACCGCAGTCAATATCTCCGACGAGAACGACATGATCATTACCGTCGAAGACGAAGGGATCGGAATTTCAGAAGAAAAAATCCAGCAAGCCCTCGAACCCTTCGCACAAGTTCACGACAGCGTCGGAAGCTCCGAATACCAAGGCACAGGACTAGGGCTGCCGCTGGCCAAAGCCATGATAGAACTCCACGGCGGCCACTTGGAGCTAACATCACGAATAGGGCAGGGAACAACGGTCCTCATCACAATCCCCGAAAACCGTATCCTGAAGTGAAGAAAAGTAAAGACGAACTTGCCCATTAAGAAAACACATCGTATGCTCTCCAAAACATGATGGCAGACAGGAGAAAAAAGTATGTCCAATCTTGAAGAGCGTTGCTCGGAAGCAGGCCTGAAGATGACCGGACAACGCCGCACGATCCTCAAAGTCTTGAGCGACGCCAGCGATCATCCATCCGTCGAAGACGTCTATGACCGCGCCAAAGCCATCGACTCCTCCATCAGCATCGCCACCGTCTATAGAACTCTAAGCATGCTCGACGAACTGGACATCGTCACCCGCCACGAATTCCAGGAAGGCTATTCCCGTTACGAAGTCAACGAAGACCACCACCATCACCTGATCGATCTGGAAACCGGAAAAGTGATTGAATTCCAAAACGAAGAACTGGAGATATTAAAGAAAAAAATCGCCCAAGAGCTCGGCTACGATCTCGTAGACCACCGTCTTGAACTCTACGGCAAAAAACTGAGTAAGAAAAAGAAATAAGGCTTAAATATGCCCTGCAATATACCAGTACAAAATGGCGTCAAAAACGCCGCAGACTGTAAGTGTTATAGCGCAGTTATGCGTACATACAGCACCATGAGCGAAGAACAACCGCGCAACGTCGCCTTCGAAGCCGCTCTGCGCGTCTATCGCTTTCACCACCCCGAAGACACAAAAGCCGACTCCCACCTCACCGTCGAGCGTTGGGTCAGCGAAAAAAGCGTACAATAGAAATGGCCGATGAAGGACGCCTGCCGACAGGACTTTGGGTTGATGCGGTTTTAACCCCACTAAATGCCCGCGGCATCTTTTATTATATCACGCAAAAAGGCAATCACGCCTCAGGCCTCGTCATGCTCAAGCTCAACGGCTTGCGAGGACGCGTACGCCTGCTCGCGCAGCAACGCGACTTTATGAGTAACAAACTGGAATGGGTGAGTGCGCTGGATCAGGAAGAAGTCGCGGAAGCCGATGCCGATTCTTATATAAACCGCGCCATCCAAAGCGATCCCGACCTCTGGGTCATCGAAATCGAAGACCCGGAAATGCAGAATCCTTTTGAAACCTAAAGCTCTGCAGCTAGTTTGGCTTTGGCTAGCTCCGCAGCAGGAATGACATCCCCGGTTTCTGGGAAAGTATAATCTCCACCAGTTCGGCAAGCAGCATTCAAATCAGCCCCCAAAAGAGAACCCGAATGGAATGTCCAATTACTATCTGCCGGCCCCTCATCCACAAAATGAGCCTTGAGCTGTCCATCCCACTTATCATCACTGCGCCAATCGGCATATTTCAATATAGCCATAATTCTTCTCTTTCTTTCAATAAATAACCACAATCTTATAATTCAGAAAATAAGGTTATGTCAAGGCACGAGACGTGTTCCACTATTTAAAAATAAGATCGTCATTGCACGCTACATGCGTGCAATCTATAACAACCGAATGACTCTAGTAGATATAATTAAAAACCGGCGCACTTTCGCCATTATTTCCCACCCGGATGCGGGAAAAACGACGCTGACCGAAAAACTGCTACTCTTTGGCGGCGCGATTGAGCTGGCCGGCGCGGTGAAAGCCAAAGGGGATCGGCGCCGCGCCCGTTCGGACTGGATGAAGGTCGAACAAGAACGCGGGATTTCCGTCGCCTCATCCGTGATGACCTTCGAACATAACGCTATCACATACAACTTGCTCGACACCCCGGGGCATGAAGACTTTTCCGAAGACACGTACAGGGTTCTCACAGCCGTTGACAGCGCCGTCATGGTTCTAGACAGCGCCAAAGGCATCGAAACGCAAACCCTCAAACTGTTCGAGGTCTGCCGCCTGCGCGACATGCCTATCATTACGTTTATCAACAAACTCGACCGCGACGGCCAAGACCCGTTCGACCTGCTGGACGAGATCGAACAAAAACTGGCCCTCGATGTCACACCCGCCAGTTGGCCGATCGGCATGGGCCGTGATTTTAAAGGCTGTTATGACCTGATCAACGACCAACTGGTGCTCTTTGACCGCGGCAAAGGCGACAAACTGGAGCAGGGGATAGCTTGCCAAGGCATAGACGACCCAAAACTATCGGAATTCTTAAGCCCGCAAGAGCTGGATAAACTGCGTGAAGACATCGAAATGGTCCGCGGCCTATGCCAACCCTTCGACCGCGAAGCCTACCTCCACGGCACACAAACCCCCGTATTCTTCGGCTCGGCCGTCAATAACTTCGGCGTGCGTGAAATGCTGGGCGGCATCAAGGCGTACGCCCCGCCGCCGCGCCCGCAAAAAACCGAAAACCGCCTCATCGAACCAACAGAAACCAAAGTCAGCGCCTTTATCTTCAAAATTCAGGCCAATATGGACCCAAAACACCGCGATCGCATGGCATTTGCCCGTATTTGCTCCGGAAAATTCAAGCGCGGTATGAAATTAAAGCACGTACGTTCGGGAAAAACGCAAATTATCCACTCGCCGCAGCTTTTCCTCGCCCAAGACCGTGAAATGGCCGAAGAGGCTTTCCCCGGAGACATTATCGGCTTGCCCAACTACGGCGGATTGCGCATCGGCGACGCTTTAACCGAAGGCGAAGATCTCATCTTCACCGATATCCCGTCTTTCGCCCCCGAACTCATGCAGCGCGCCCGCCCCGAAGATCCGCTCAAAGCCAAACATTTGGGCAAAGCCCTTGAACAACTCGCCGAAGAAGGCGCCGCGCGTGTGTTCAAGCCGATTATGCATGCTGACTGGGTCGTCGGCGTTGTCGGTCCGCTGCAATTCGACGTCCTGCGCGACCGGATCCGCAGCGAATACGAAATCCCAGTCAAATTCGAACCCACAGAGCTCTACACAGCCCGCTGGCTCGAAGCCGACAATCCGCAAACTTTGAAGAAATTTCTCGACGCCAACCAAAGCTCCATCGCCAACGACCATGACGGCGATCCGGTCTTCATCGCCCGTAATGCCTGGCATCTGCAAGACGCACAGGATAAGAACAAGGATATCCGCTTCAAAGCGACTAAATAAAGCCTAATGCACTTCTTGCTGCATCTTGTCGCGAGCGCGCTTTTCCTCTTTGAGAATTTCGATGCGTTTTTCAATCGTTTTATTCCCAATAACACTCAAAATATTCGAATAATGATCGCTCCAGCTACGAATAGAAGGAGAAGTCAGGCTCTCGCTCCACTTTTGATCTCTCAAATAACTCAAAAAATCATCCGCAGAACTCATAATCACCCAATGTGAAGGATAATAAGGCAATCCGATCCCTTCAATTTTTCCGCCACCAGTAACCCGTGCAAAACTCGGAACATCAATCATCTGGGCCGTAGCGGCCAATACAGGTTCAAGATCGAGATAATTATTTGAAATATGAAACAAAAGAACCCCATTATTTTTCAACTTGCTTTGATAAATCCGGATAGCCTCCGCCGTCAGCAAGTGTATAGGAATATTATCGGAACTAAACACATCCAGAATAATCAGATCGTACGTATGGTCCAGCTGCTCGCTTATTTTGAGGCGGGCATCCCCTAAGATAATCTGGTAAGGACTGCCGCAATCCGATAAATACGTGAAGTATTTCGGATCTTCGGCAATTTTAACAACATCGGGATCAATTTCAAAAAAATCAAAAAATCGACCTTCTTTCGTATAACAAGCCGTTGCAGCTGTCCCCAAACCCAAAACAGAAACTTTTTGCTGTCCATCTCGCGCATCGAAATAAGAAAACACATCCGCCAACGGACTGAATTTGCTGTAGTAAGACAGCCTTTCCAAACGATACTGAGGGTCCGTTGACTGGATACCATGATTGGTTGTCCCGTGCATAAGCATTCTAATAGGCGGTTTTCTGGAATCCACCACCTTCAAAACGCCAAAAAAGTTCCGTGAGGAATCCAAGATGTCCACACTAGGCCCAAGAGCTAGCCCCGGAGGGTGAACAAGCACCAAACAAGCGACCAAAACCGCGAAAATCCAACGTGTATTGATGTAAAAAACCAACACAAAGAAACAGCCCAGCCCCAAAATGGGCGATAAAACTTTTGAATGAGTGCCCCAAAGATAGAAGCAAGCTAAAATGACAGCAAAACAAACAACCCCGGCATAGTATAAAAGGTTTTTACGACGCTCATCTGGAAACAGCGGCGTCCTTTGACCTCCAAAACGGCAAAAAGCGGAAGCCACCAACACTAATGGATACTCCCACACATAGGTGAAAATTTGCGGCGCGATAATCGCATTAAAAAAACCGCCCAGCGCCCCGCCTAAAGACATCAACAGGTAAAACTCCGTCAAATGAGCCGCATGCGGTTTCTTAGACACCAGCAAACTGTGGCACATCCACGCACTGACAAAAAACAGCAACAAATGCAAAAATATAATGGAAAAAGAATGAGCCGGCTTTGTGGCAAACAAAGATAAGGCAAAAAGAGCCAATAAAACACCCTGAACAATGGCCAAAATATCGTTTGATACGAAGGTCTTTCTCGAAAAAACAAGAATAAAAGTCCCGATATACAAGGTCAGCGGAATAACCCAAAGCAAAGGCATAGAAGCGATATCGGTCGTAATAAAGTTCGTAACCCCCAGCATTAAAGAAGAAGGGATAAAGGCCAAAACGATCCACTCTGCCCGCTGCCTCCAAGTCACCGGCTGAGCGTTATTGTTTAAATGGGCGTGGACATGATTGAAAAAAGAGGCTTTGGGCCACACCATAAGCGCAGAACACACAGCACATATAATCAAAGCAAAATAGCCGAACATCCATAAATTCGATTGCTGCGAGAGATTAAGCAAAGGCTCGGCCAAAACGGGATAGGCAAGCAAAGCGCTAACAGAACCTAAATTGCTCGCACCATAAAGAAAATAAGGGTTATGGGCATCTCTATGATCCGAAACAGCAAACCAGCGCTGAAACATCGGCGCCGAGGCTGCCAAAACAAAAAAAGGCCCGCCGACACTCAACGCCATAACCGAGAGTTGCCACAAGGTCGGATCTTGCTCCGCAGGAGGAATCGCCCCCTCCGGCAAGGTCAGTGGTAAAACCGCGATAAAACACAGCAAAAGAAAAATATGAAGCAAACTCTGTGTACGAACACCGAGCAAACGGCTCGTCCCGTGCGCATAGGCATAACCGGCCAGCAACGCCACCTGAAAGAAAAGCATCGCCGTATTCCAGACCTGCGGAGAGCCGCCCAAAAGCGGTAAGATCATTTTGGAAAACATCGGCTGAACAAAGAACAACAGCGCAGCACTCAGCAACAACGTCAACGCAAAAACGGGAACATACAGTCGTAAAATCATGGAAAATCAATCAAAAGAAGGTTAAAGCATAAAAAGCGGTGCAATTAACACTTGATCTTTGTCAAGTCCAAGGTCATATAAGTTTAAACTTAAAAACACCAATAAATCTATATAAAACACATGGGCGCAACCGAAGAAACCATTCAGCAAATCAAAAGCATGGCCGGCAAATATGAAGCCGGCTTTGTGACCGATATTGAAACGGATAAAGCGCCCAAAGGCTTGTCCGAAGAGATTGTACGCCTGATCTCTTCTAAAAAGAACGAGCCTGAATGGATGCTGCAATGGCGTTTAAAAGCGTTTCAGCGCTGGCTGGAAATGCCCGAACCCGATTGGCAAAAGCCGAAATTCCCCAAAATCGACTATCAGGACATCCATTACTACGCCGCGCCCAAAAGCATGGCGAATAAGCCCAAATCACTCGACGAGGTTGACCCCGAGCTTTTAAAAACATACGAGAAACTCGGCATCCCACTCAAAGAGCAGGAAATTTTGGCCGGCGTACAAAAACCTGTCGCCGTCGATGTTGTCTTTGACTCCGTCTCCGTCGCCACAACCTTTAAGGAAAAGCTCAAAGAAGCAGGTGTCATTTTCTGCTCCATCTCCGAAGCCATCCAAAATCATCCCGATTTAGTCAAAAAATACATCGGCTCGGTCGTCCCGCCGGGCGATAACAAACACGCCTGCCTGAACAGCGCGGTTTTTACTGACGGCAGCTTCGTGTACGTGCCAGAAGGCGTGCGTTGCCCGATGGAACTCTCGACTTACTTCCGTATCAATGAACTCAACACAGGCCAATTCGAACGCACATTAATTATCGCCGATAAAGGGGCGTACGTCTCTTACCTCGAAGGCTGCACTGCGCCCATGCGCGATGAAAACCAGCTTCACGCCGCCGTCGTCGAACTCATCGCCCATGACGATGCGGAAATCAAATACTCCACCGTACAAAACTGGTACCCCGGCAACTTTGAAACAGGGCAGGGCGGTGTCTATAATTTCGTCACCAAGCGCGGCCTGTGCGAAGGCCGTAACTCCAAAATCAGTTGGACGCAGGTCGAAACAGGCAGCGCCATCACCTGGAAATACCCGTCCTGCATCCTCAAAGGCGATCATTCCCAAGGCGAATTTTATTCCGTCGCCATCACCAACGGTCGCCAGCAAGCCGATACCGGCACAAAAATGATCCATATCGGCAAAAACACCAAAAGCCGTATTGTCGCTAAAGGCATCAGCGCTGGCAAAAGCGACCAGACCTACCGCGGCCTTGTAAAAATCATGCCCAAAGCCCAAGGCGCCAGGAATTTCACCCAATGTGACTCCTTGCTCATAGGCGATCAGTGCGGCGCCCACACCGTACCTTATATCGAAAGCCGCAACAAAACCGCTAACTTAGAGCACGA
This sequence comes from Alphaproteobacteria bacterium, assembly GCA_020443075.1. Classification (GTDB taxonomy): domain Bacteria; phylum Pseudomonadota; class Alphaproteobacteria; order Micavibrionales; family Micavibrionaceae; genus TMED27. Next base: position 12,870 of record JAGRIU010000043.1, on the reverse strand, counting down.
AGCCACGACCTCGAAAATCTCCGAAGACCAGCTTTTCTACTGTATGCAGCGCGGCATCGGCGAAGAAGAAGCGCTCGCGCTCATCGTCAACGGCTTCGCCCGTGAAGTCATGCAGCACCTGCCGATGGAATTCGCCGTCGAAGCTCAAAAACTGGTGGGAATAAGCCTGGAAGGCAGCGTTGGCTAAAACTTTTGGAAGAGAACATGTCTTACAGGCAAATTTTATGCTATGAATAAAGCGTATATGAAGAAGATAAAAGGAACCCAAAATGACGAATATGCTTAATAACGACCCGTTTCTGCTTTTTTTCGGCACGTTTTATGTCGTCATCGGCCTATCGATCTTCTTGGCCCAAAAACCGTGGCGGGATTTCATTGAGCTCTTCATCGAAAATGACTCTTTAAGCCTTGTTCTCGGCATTCTAACCCTGCCGATATCCCTGTTTATCATCTTTTTTTACAACAACTGGGACGGTATAGGCCCCACAGCCCTGATGGTCTTGGGGTATATCGGCCTGCTAAAGGCGCTGATACTTCTCCTACGCCCCAAATGGATGCAAAACTTTCTCGGCACAGGCTATATCCAGAAATACCTCTGGATTGATGGCCTCTCGGGCATCCTCCTCGGCGCAGGCCTGTTGTTGCTTTAGGGAAAAACACATGATCAAAATTGAAAATTTAAAGGCCGCCATTGAAACCGACGATGGCGAAAAAGAAATCCTTAAAGGCGTGTCCCTCGACATTCCGGCCGGGCAGGTCCATGCGATCATGGGGCCAAACGGCGCGGGAAAATCAACGCTGTCCTACGTGCTATCCGGCCGCGAAGAGTATACTGTCACGGGTGGCAGCTTTGAAATGGATGCTCAGGACATGCTGGAGCTCGCCCCCGAAGAGCGCGCGGCGGCCGGATTGTTCCTCGCTTTTCAATATCCGGTTGAAATCCCCGGCGTTAATATGAGCACTTTCCTCAAAACCGCCCTGAACTCTGTGCGTAAACAGCGCGGCGAAGACGAACTCGACGCGCTATCCATGCTCAAGCTCATCAAGGCCAAATGCGCAGACCTCGGCATCTCCGAGGATATGATGAAACGCGCCGTCAATGTCGGCTTTTCCGGCGGCGAGAAAAAACGCAACGAAGTCCTGCAAATGGCTATGTTAGAGCCAAAATTCTGCGTTCTTGATGAAACCGACAGCGGGCTGGATATCGACGCGCTTAAAATCGTCGCCGACGGTGTCAACGCCATGCGCAGCCCCGAGCGCGCCTTCCTCGTCATTACGCACTACCAGCGCTTGCTCGACTACATCAAACCTGACGTCGTGCATATCATGGCCGAAGGCAAAATCGTCAAAACAGGCGGCCCGGAACTGGCCAAAGAGCTGGAGGATAAAGGCTACGCCAATGTCATCGGAGAAGCCGCGTGACAAAACCTGCCCCCATCTCCGCAAACAATCTCCCCACACCCGCGCTGGAAACGTGGAAATACACGAACCTGCCGCGCGCGCTGCCCGCCAATTTAAAACTGGCCGAAAAACCGCAGGAAATACTTATCCACAAAAACCGTGGACAAATCTGTGAACAACCGGAGGATATCCTGTTCACAGGCGCTGAAAACGAACAGCAACAGCCCGCTTTAAAGATACGCCTGGAAGAGGGGGCGCGGCTCACTTTGATTGAGCGACATAATGGTAAAAACGCCTATTGGAAAAATATGACCACCCAGATTGCGATAGAAGAGGGGGCTATCCTCACCCATATCCGCATTCAAAACGACAGTCCGCAAGCCATTCACACAAACATGGTCGAAATCAATCTAGCTCGAAACGCGCACTATAACAGCCTTAGTCTGAACACAGGCGCAAAACTGATGCGCCATGAAATCACCGCCCACATCAACGGCACGGGCACTGAAAGCCATTTCAACGGCCTCAACCTGCTGAGCGCCGATCAACACGGCGACACGACCATTCTGGTTGAACACAAGGCCCCGAACAGCTTTTCCAAGCAATTCTACCGCTCTTTGTTAAATGATCGCGCCCACGGGGTCTTTCAAGGCAAGGTGTACGTGCATAAAGAAGCGCAAAAAACCGATGCTTACCAGCTCTCAAACGCGATTTTGCTTTCCGAACACGCCGAAATGGACACCAAACCGGAACTGGAAATCTATGCCGACGACGTGAAATGCTCGCACGGCTCCACCTGCGGCCAACTGGACGAAGAACCGCTCTTTTACCTGCGTCAAAGAGGCATAAACGAAGCCCAGGCCCGCATGCTGCTCCTGCAAGCCTTTATCGGCGAAATCATTGACACATTGGACGACAGTTCCGTTAAGGAAGAACTCGAACAGAAAGCCGAAAAATGGTTAAGCTCGATTCTCGTAAATTAAAAACAACAGACAAATCTATCAATTTCGCCCGCAACGACTTCCCCATCTTGCAAACACAGATGAACGGACAGCCCTTGGCCTTCCTCGATACAGCCGCCAGCGCGCAAAAACCCGCCTGCGTTATCGAGGCCATGAATGATATATATAAAAACAATTACTCTAATATTCACAGAGGGTTATACAACATATCTCAGAAGTTAACTGAAGAATATGAGACAGCCCGCGCTAAAATTGCCCGCTTCGTCGGCGCCGCCTCGGAAAAAGAAATCATCTTTACCCGCAACGCCACCGAAAGCCTCAACCTCATCGCCCAAAGCTGGGGCCGTAAGTATTTGAAAAAAGGTGATGAAATCATCATCTCCGGCATGGAACACCACGCCAACATCGTCCCGTGGCAACTCTTGCAGGATCAAATCGGCATCATCATCAAAACAATTCCGGTGCTGGAAGACGGAACACTTGACCTCGAAGCTCTCCCGAACATGTTATCCACACGTACACGTTTAGTGTCGGCTGTGCATATATCCAACGGTTTCGGAACGATAAATAATATAAATAAAATCACAGAGATAACGAAAGAATTTAATCCAAAAATTAAGGTTTGTATCGACGGTTCTCAAGGTATTGTCCACACCCCTGTCCACATGCAGAATTTGGGCACCGACTTTTACGTTTTCACCGGTCACAAACTCTACGGCCCGACCGGGATCGGCGTTCTTTATGGCCGCTATGACATTCTCGAAACCATGCCCCCTTATCAAGGCGGCGGCGATATGATCGAACGCGTCAGCCTGGAAGAGGGCACAACCTATAAAGAGCCGCCTTATCGCTTCGAAGCCGGAACCCCCGCTATCGTCGAAGTCATCGGCCTTGGCAAAGCGATCGACTACGTGCAAACCATCGGCATCCCCGCCATTCAAAACCATGAACGCAAGCTTCTCGAATACGGCACGGAAAAGCTCCGCGCTATCAACGGCCTCAAGCTCTACGGCCCCGAAAATCCCGATCAAAAAGCCGGTATTTTCAGCTTCACCATGGATTGCGCCCACCATAGCGACATCGGCATGATCCTCGATCAGTGCGGCGTGGCCATCCGCACCGGCCATCATTGCTGCATGCCGTTAATGCACCGTTTCAGCATCGATGGCACTGCGCGCGCATCTTTAGGGTTGTATTCTAACGCAGATGATATAAATCAGTTGGCCGAAGGACTGCAAAAGGTAAGAAAGCTGTTCGCATGAGCACCGAAGAAAAAAAATCAGAAGACACCGCTTGCCGCCATGTCTATGACGAACTAGCTGAACCGGCCAATATCACCGCGCCGAGCGATCATGCGCTTTGGCCTCTTATACACGCCGCACTCAAGGAAATCTACGATCCCGAAATTCCGGTCAACATCTACGAACTTGGCCTTATTTATAACGTCGAAATTACAGAAGAAGAGGACACCTTTGACGTCAAGATCGACATGACGCTAACCTCACCGGGCTGCCCCGTCGCCCAGGAAATGCCCGGCTGGATCCAAAGCGCCGTCCAGCCCATTGAAAGCGTCGGCGAAGTCATCGTCGAAATCGTCTGGGACCCGCCATGGTCCCCGGCCATGATGTCCGAAGCCGCCAAAATGCAATTGAACATGTTCATGTGAGAAACATCCATTCATGAGCCTGAACATTACCATCACAGACACAGCCGCCGCGCAAATTAACAAGCTTCTGGCCGTTTCCCCAGAAGGCACACAAGGCTTGCGCTTGAAAATCAAAACGACAGGCTGCTCCGGCAACTCCTATGCGATGGATTATATTTCTCCAAACGATGAAAGCATAAAAGACGACGATCTTCTCGAAAACGCGGGCGCCAAGCTCTACATTCCGAAAATCTATTCATGGATGCTCATCGGCATGACAATTGATTATACAACCGATGATCTCGGCAATGCGCGTTTTGAATTTATCAACCCGAACGAGACAGGGCGCTGCGGCTGCGGCGAAAGCTTCCATATCGAAAGAAAAGACAATTAGCCCGAAGAAGAACTGTTGCCCGCGCCAAAACCGCCCGCGAACGTACCGGCAAAACCGGGATTTTCTCCACTATTTTTAGGGCCACCAACAAAAGTGGAATTTCGGGGAAGGTAGGGCTGATAACGACGGCGCGTTGCAGCTGTTTCTCTGGCAATATAACCCGGACGAACGCGGTCATACCGATTACTGGTCGATGTAATGTCTCTCGTCCCGCTTGGCATCCCCATATACATCGCTCTATTCCTCTGCCACTTCTATCCCTAAATGCTCGGCCAACAATTCGGCCATATATTCCAAATCCATATCGTTTTTATACCCGCTATAGATCTTGCCAAACCCGGCCCGTTTAAACCGGTCCAAAACCTCTTCATAGCCTTGTTCAGCAAGTTCATCTCCAATTGTACAGATTTTCAGCAAAATATCCAAATTTATCGCGCAATTCTTCTCGGTAAACTCACCCCCATCACCAAAAGGATCCCCGCGCATCTCTCCCATAAGCTGTAGCTCCATATCCCGCAAAACACCGATAATCGCAATCAGTTGATAGGGGCTGTACGCGCGTAAATTTTCCGGCGCAATCACAAAAGCCTCCTGCGCGCTTGTCGCAATCGCATTATAACCAACGCCGGAGACAAAGCGAATATGCCCGCCATAATTCTGAATCGTCTCCCAAAGCCGCTTTCCTTCCTCGGAAAGCGTCAAAACTCCTATATTCTGCTCCAAAAGCTCTTTTTCCGCCAAATGATCGTAGTCCAGAGGCACATGATCACGCGTACGGTCCATCAAAGGCACGTTGACAGGCTCTAACAGCGTGATTTCACCGTCTTTTTTAACCTGAACATGCCCCTTTACGGTTTCACCGTTGTACAAAACGGGCATAACAACCTCAAAAGCCTCTTTACCCACATCATAGTAAACCGAAGAATCTGCATGATATTTCAAGGCCTTGAAGTGATGCCCCATCGCCGCCGCCCCACCATAGGGCGCATGCGTAGGATCGGTGATAAACTTCACCTTACGGTGCGGATAAAATGCCATATCGCTGAAAAACTGCAAATAATCGAAGATATTATCCTCGCTCAGACACAGCGCCCCGCGGTTACACAGGAGCTCCAACGTATGCTCGGACCCGTCGAGAAAATAATGATCGCTACCGTTGCTGATATAGTCCAAAGTGAAATAGGGAATCACCGCCTTATTCGCCAATACGTAATGGCTGTAACCGTCAAGAAAACTCAGCTCAGTTGCCCAAAGCCCGTAGGATGGCCCGTCAAACAGCGCGGCAAACCTCTCATCGCGCACCGCCTCGATGAATTTTCGCGTCTCAAACGTATCTAAAAGCTGCGTTTTAGCAGGATCAAAACCCATAAAACGACCTCCTATAAGCCATTTTATACCGTTTTCTGTGGCTTAGGCAGCCTTTTGTCGCGCGGCCGCCTCATTTTTTGCATCCAGAGCCGATAAAATAACATGTTCAGCCGCATCCGCCTCATAGGGTAGGGTGCTCAGCACCCGTTTCCAGGCTTTGGCCCCCAATTCACCGTGATATAGGCCCAAAATATGCCGCGTGATAGACTTCACGGGCGTCCCATAGTGTTCACGCTGTGCCCGCGCGTAGGGAATCATCGCCAGAACCACCTCGTCACGGCTCAAAAGCTGGCCCGTATTCTTCAAGATATTCCGCTCGATCTCATGCAGGAAGTACGGATTGCTGTACGCCTCCCGTCCAATCATAAAGCCATCAAATTCATCAATATTTTCTGATATTTGAGATGTTAAGTTAATTCCACCATTGAGAATAATTTCGAGCTGCGGATAACGCTCTTTGATCGCCGCCACACGCTCATAATCCAAAGGCGGGACCTCGCGATTCTGTTTTGGCGACAACCCACTGAGCCAAGCCTTTCGGGCATGAATAACAAATTTACGGCAACCGGCCTCCGCTACAAGCGAAACAAATTTATCCAGAAAAGCAAAATCATCCAGATCATCAATCCCGATCCTGCATTTAACACTCACGGGAATACTAACCGCCTCAACCATAGAGGAAATGCAGCTCGCCACATGGCTGGCTTCAGACATCAAACACGCTCCGAAACGCCCGTTTTGCACCCGGTCCGAAGGACAACCGCAATTCAGATTAATCTCGTCATAGCCTTGCGCTTGCCCCATCTCCGCACACCGCGCCAGATCAGCCGGATCACTACCGCCAAGCTGCAAAGCCACCGGATGCTCAGCCACATCAAAGCGCAAAAAACGCTCCGCATCACCGTGCAGCAAGGCCCCCGTCGTCACCATCTCGGTATAAAGCAAGGCATGCGGTGAAATCAGACGATGAAAATACCGGCAATGCCGATCCGTCCAATCCATCATCGGCGCCACGGAAATTTCAGGTAAACACTTCATGCGCGTGGTTTTAACGCAAAAAATACAGCAAAAGCAATGCTTTTTACGCCCCAATCCGTTGCATAAAAGAAGCGATCACCTATAATAAAAACATGCGTGCACTTTTGATTCTTCTCATCGCGATTGGTTCGCCTTTTTACACCTTGGCTCAAGAAGTTCCGGCGAAAAATAAAGACGCCTTCCGTTCCACAAACTACCCGCTGCCGCGCTTTGTCTCGCTCGGCGCTGATAAGGTCTACGTCCGCACCGGTCCGGGAAGTCATTACCCCGTCAAATGGACCTTCAAGAAAAAGGCTCTGCCCGTCGAAATCATCCTCGAATTTGAACACTGGCGAAAAATACGCGACATTGACGGCGACACAGGCTGGATTCATCTCTCGCTTTTAAGCGGCAAACGCACCGCCATCATCACGAGTGAAAGCAATACGCCAATTTACAAATCACCCAATAAAAACAGCGCTAAAAAAGCATTAATTCAACCAAAATCTTTGGCGTACGTCTCCGAATGCGAAACCGCTTGGTGTGACATAAATGTCAACGGATACAAAGGATGGATCGAAAAAAAGCATCTTTGGGGTGTTTACGAAAACGAGAAATTCGACTAACCTTGAAAGCGTAGTTGATTCTACATCTATCCACAGGCTTATCCACAAACTCTCTTCCGGAGCAAGCCATCAACCGTAAAGTTATTTTGACGCAAAACCATGTTTGCACTGACCAACAAACCGGGCATGGCAGCCCATTTGTATACGGAGTTGATCTGCTTGGCCGGCGAAGACGGGCAGGGCGTCAACATCATGAAACTCCTGCAACATATTGCAGGCGTGCTGGTTGAAACCTACCTGGTATTTGACAATCCCGATCAGGCCATGCAAGCCAGCCTCAAACAACTTGCCAAAAATCTGGAAAGCGCGCCCGCCCAAGGCCCCCTTGATAGAAGCCTGCTACCGCAAGCCCACATCATCGATCAGGAAACGGAACGCGGACGTCAGGCTGCCCGCAATATATTCGAAGACTGGCTCGACTGCGCCTTTGAATTCCACAGCCTCATCCTCGACACCACGCAAAGTGTAGTACTCTCTCTCGAAAATGAAGGCCTGAGGCGCAGCGCCTCCCTGCGCCTGCTTGTAGAATTCGTCCACAAAGCCATGGGGTTTGAAATGGCCGCCCAAGAACTCTGTGACGTTGTTATAGAACAAAAAATCGCGCAGGAAGGCTGGTCCTTAGGGGATTGCATAGCCTCCTTAAGCGCGGTGGCCGGACGCCGTCTGGCCTTGTCCCTAAACGCCGAAGCCTGCATGCTTTTTCGTGGCACACAGCTCCCTGACACACTCGACAAAATCAGCGCCATTATGACCCAGGAAGCCATACGTCTGGGCGTGCCGGCCGGCAGCGATTGGCGCTTCGGGCTAGCCGCCAATGATATGCCGGTCAACGCCCCGATGGAGCTCGTCTATGGCATTGAACCTTACTGCACAGGCTTCTTCGAAATAACGCACATGAACGATATTTACGATCAAGCCGTAGCCTGCGCCAAAGCCGCAGGGCGCATGCTCGCAGTCGCCGCCGGCGGTGAAGCCCCCGAAATCGAACCGGCCATCGCCAAACCCCTCGCTATGGCTGCCATGACCGAGACTTACAAGGCCGTGTGCATGAATTACAGCGTTGCAACGCTATAGGCTTGCGCCTACCCCTCTGACCCTTTATAACTTTGAAATCAGAGAATCGTATCATTCTGAAAAACCTAAGGATTCCTATGAGTTTTGAGCCACAATCAAGCTATACTTATGATGAAATTATCACCTGCGGAGAGGGAAAACTTTTCGGCCCCGGCAATGCACAACTGCCGCTGCCGCCGATGTTGATGTTCGACCGCATCACCAAAGTTTCCACCGAAGGCGGCGCTTACGGCAAAGGCGTAATCGAAGCCGAATTCGACATTAACCCTGATCTGTGGTTTTTCGCCTGCCATTTCAAAGGCGACCCCGTTATGCCGGGCTGCCTGGGACTGGATGCCCTTTGGCAACTTTTAGGGTTTTATCTTGGCTGGACGGGCGCACCGGGTTCTGGCCGCGCCTTGGGCCTTGGCGAGCTTAAACTTACCGGTCAGGTTAAACCCGAAACACAGCTTGTAAAATACGTCGTCGACATCAAGCGCGTCATGAACGCCAGACTTGTGCTCGGCATCGGCGATGGAAAAATGTACGCCGACGGAGAGTTAATCTATGAGGCCGGCGGCCTTAAAGTCGGCCTCTTTGACAATTCAGCAAAGGATTAAAAAGCGATGCAACAACGCCGCGTTGTAATCACGGGATTAGGCATTATATCCTGCATCGGCAACAATAAAGCCGAAGTGCTGGAAAGCCTGAAAGCAGGAAAGTCCGGCATTACATTTGCGCCCGAATATGCCGAAATGGGCTTTCGCTCACACGTCCACGGCAAACCGGCTATCGATCTGGCCGAAAATATTGACAAACGCCTGTGGCGCTTTATGGGCGATGCCGCCGGATACGTGCACCTGTCTATGGAACAGGCCATCGCCGATGCCGGCCTTGAAGAAAAAGATATCATAAACGAGCGCACAGGCATTATCGTCGGCTCCGGCGGTCCATCGACCAGAGCACAAGTCCTCGCCGCCGATATTACCCGCGAAAAAGGCCCTAAACGCGTCGGCCCGTTCGCCGTGCCCAAAGCTATGTGCTCAACCACATCGGCCACCGCCGCCACAAACTTCCAGATCAAGGGCGTGAACTACTCCATTTCTTCCGCCTGCTCGACCTCTGCGCATTGTATCGGCAACGCCGCCGAAATGATCCAATGGGGCAAGCAAGACATTATGTTCGCCGGAGGAGGGGAAGAACTCGACTGGACCCTCTCCGTCCTCTTTGACGCCATGGGCGCGATGTCTTCCAAATATAACGACGCGCCGGAAAAAGCCTCCCGCGCCTATGATGCGGACCGCGATGGCTTCGTCATTGCCGGCGGCGGCGGCATTGTCGTTCTCGAAGAACTTGAACATGCCATCGCGCGCGGCGCGAAAATCTACGGCGAAATCACAGGCTACGGCGCCACCTCGGACGGCGCCGATATGGTCGCGCCCAGCGGAGAAGGGGCCGTACGCTGCATGCGCCAGGCGCTTTCGACCATCAAAACGCCCGCGACCTATATCAATACGCACGGCACCTCGACCCCTGTCGGCGATATTACCGAAGTCAATGCCATCAAAGAAGTTTTCGGGCCATTGGACCAAGCCATGCCGCATATAGGCTCGACCAAATCCATGACCGGGCATTCTCTGGGCGGCACAGGCGTACAAGAAGCCATCTACAGCCTTTTGATGATGGAAAACGACTTCGTCGCGCCAAGCATTAACGTCGAAACACTGGACGAGGGCGCAGCAGGCCTGCCCATCGCCCGCCAGCGCGTCGATAACGTCAAACATGAAACGATCATTTCCAACAGCTTCGGCTTCGGCGGCACCAACGCCACCTTGGCGATCAGCTCATATAAAGGATAACAAGGCCATGACATGTGATTTCATGAAAGGTAAAAAAGGTCTGATTATGGGCGTGGCCAACGACCACTCGATCGCTTGGGGCATGGCCAAGGCCCTCCATGGGGCAGGGGCGGATCTCGCTTTCACCTATCAAGGCGAAGCCTTCGGCAAACGCGTAAAACCGCTGGCCGAGAGTCTCGGCTCGAATATGCTGATCGACTGCGATGTCACCTCTGAGGATAACTTGGACCAGGTTTTTTCCACACTTGGGGATAAGTGGGGTGAACTGGACTTCATTGTCCACGCGATCGCTTACTCAGACAAGAATGAGCTACAAGGCCGCTATGTGGATACAACACTGGATAACTTTCTTAAAACCATGCATATCTCGTGCTACTCCTTTACCTCCGTCATGCGCCGCGCCAAAGATCTGATGAAAAACGGCGGCAGCGCTGTAACGCTGAGCTATTACGGCGCCGAAAAGGTTATGCCGAACTACAACGTCATGGGCGTAGCCAAAGCCGCCCTCGAAGCCTCGACCCGCTATCTCGCGGCCGATCTTGGGCCACAAAACATTCGCGTGAACGCCATATCTGCAGGCCCGATGCGTACGCTCGCCGGAGCCGTTATCGGCGGTGCCAGAACGACATTTAAATACAATGTTTTAACAGCCCCTCTTCGAAAATCCGTTGAACTCGAAGAGCTCGGCGGCACAGCCCTGTACCTGCTCTCCGATATGTCCTCGGCCGTCACCGGCGAAGTCCACTACGTCGATTGCGGCTTTAACGTCATGGGCATGCCTGAACACAAGCAACTCGAGGAGCTCTAAAGCAAGGCAAGTGCAAAACACCTAATGCACGCTAAAAATCCCGTCCTGCAAAACATCCGGCGCATCGGTAAAAAAACCGTCCACGCCAAGACGCTGCAACGCCCGCGCATGTTCGGCATCGTTAATCGTATAGGCGAGCAGGGGCTTTTCCAGTGCCAAAAGACTGCGAATTTGCTCTGCCGAGGCCGTATTCCCGTTAAAATGCAGGGTCGAGGCCCGGAAATACGTTGCCATCTCCGCCCAGTTTTCGGCCCACTCATCACCTCCGGGCAATAAAAACCCGCGAAACCAATCCTCAGCCATCTCCAAAGCCACCTCAAGGCACGGCCACGCAAACGAAGACAGCAACAGCTTGTCATGCTCGTCCCAAATCCCGGAGAGCACATCCAGAACGACCTCTGCGGTTTCTTTCTCACGGCCGGGGCAGGGCTTAATCTCGAGATTCACCCCCAAATCCCGCTCGATCAGCACATCCACAGCCTCTTCCAGAGTCGGAATGCGCGCGCCCATAAAGCTCTCGCCGAACCACAACCCCGCATCCAGCTCGCGAATATCCTCATAAAGCATCTCCGCAACAAGGCCCGTCGTATCCGTCGTGCGGTCCAGCGTATCGTCATGGAACAAGATTGGCACTTGATCCTTGGTCAATTTCACATCGAACTCGACCCATTCCACGCCCATATCCGCCGCCATATGCAGCCCCTCAAGCGTATTCTCAGGCGCATACGCCGCACACCCGCGGTGACCGATAATTTTAGGGAGTTTTAAAGTCATTCAAGCGCTCCGCACAAACATCAACGAACCACACTAAAATGCAGCAAGGAGAGACAACACTAAAGTTCTCTAATAGAATTATGCAATAGAAAAGTCATGCCTTACCAGCTCTTGTTGCCAAACAGAAAAGTTTGGCTTTACGCCGCAAGTTTTTGAATGCATTCGTCAAGCGATTCTACGTTTTGACCAATTTTCTGCATACTACGAGAGATTTCGCCAGTTACAGCAGTTTGCTCTTCAATCGCTGAGGCTATCGCCGTGATATCTTCGCCTACCCCGTTCGTTGCTTTGGCGATAGTATCGCTGCTTTGAACAACATTGTTGACGATTTCCTGTATGGACAAAATTTCTTTAGAGATGAGTTCTGTAGCCTTAGCCGTTTCAGTAGCTAGAGATTTTACTTCTCCCGCAACAACAGCAAAACCTTTTCCGGCTTCACCAGCACGAGCAGCTTCAATGGTTGCATTAAGAGCCAGAAGATTAACTTGTTCAGAAATATCCCTGATTAGAGCCACAATAGTTTCCATAGATTTTGTATTTTCATGGAGCTGGTTGGTTAGAGAACTCGCTGACTCATTTTTAGTGACAATATCATCAACTGAATGCTTTGCGCTCATCATACGGCTGCTTATTTCTTTTACCGATGACAGCATCTCCTCAGAAGCACTTGCAACAGTCTGAACATTTGTTGACGCTTCCGAGCTTTTTTCTCCTGCTTCACGCCGTACAAATACCTGGTTGCTGATCTCGGTTGCGAATTTTACAACCTTGAAGGGTTTGCCGTTCATATCAAGAATAGGGTTATAAGACGCCTGAATCCAGACTTCCTTGCCGCCGTTGCCGAAGCGTTTGAATTCTGCCGACTTAAACTGGCCTTCACCCAAGGATTTCCAGAAATCAGTATATTCCTGCGAGGTGCCATAGGCTTGGTCAACAAACATACGATGGTGTTTTCCTTTGATT
>JAGRIU010000042.1 GCA_020443075.1 Alphaproteobacteria bacterium | reverse complement strand
TCATGATTGAGAATTTTGCGAATTGTTTTATCATATGAGGGTGAAACGTTTTTTTGGACTCTTCTTTTTTATTTTGTTTGGTTGTTTTTTGGCAAACAGCTTTGTTTTTGCGCGGGCTGAGGATGAGCCGTCTTTTAAAACGTTGATGCGGGCCACAGATGCGGTGTCGGCTTTGGCGGGGGAGAGTACGGTTGTTTTATGGGGCGTGGAAGCGGCCGAAGAGTCCGGTGCGGCTGTAAAATTACGGGCCCGTAGCGCATTGGATCAACTGATGGGCGGGCAGGCTGTTAAGTGTCAGCTTAAAAAGCGGCGCGGCAGTATTTTGGTGGCACAGTGTCTCAACCATGACGATGTAGATTTGGGCCTTTATATGCTGCAAAACGGTTTTGTGACTGTAGACCGGGCGGCTGTTTTCGGCAGCGTCTTTGAAGGGCCCTATGTTCAGGCGGAAGAGGCGGCGCGGCAAAAGGCTGTAGGGATATGGGTTGAGGGTGGAGGCGCTTCCGACGGGCCTGTTGGTTCTTTTGTTTTTTCTCTGGGGTTGGTTTTATTTTTAGCGGGGTTGGCCGTTTTTGCGGTTCTCAGCGTTTTGATTATGCGTGGTTTTCAACGTGTTGTCGATGCGCAGAATAAAAATATGGAGATGAGCGCCAGAGAGCGGGCGCTCAAGGATAAAGAGCGGCGTATTTTTGCGACGATGCTGGATTCGGAGATTAAGGCGAATAAATCGAAGATTGAGGCTTATCTTGTGGTTTATGAGGAAATGCTCAAGTCTTTGCGTGATTCGACTGTTGCGGCGAAATATAAAAGCGCCGGGGATATTGTTCAGAAGCAACCGGCTTTGAGCCGTTCGGTGTTTGACCGGAATACGGATAAGCTGGATGTTTTGGGCGATCAGCTTTCGAGTGATGTGATTCATTTTTACGCGCGGATTAAGAGCAAAGCCGATTATACCAATATTGAGCCGGACATGCCTTTGCACGAGGTTATTGAGGTGGTTGAGACGGCGATGCGCAATGCGCGCCGGCTGGATAAGATTTCTGATCGGTTGATTGATTTATTCGCGCAGGCCGGGCTGGCGTCTCAGGATTATGATGAGGATGCCTAAAACAGGCTTTGCTGTTTCGTCTCCTGGGGCTTTTTTGCGGTTTTGGGTGCTTTGAGCGGTGCGGTTTTTTCGCTGTTTGTGATCAGTGCGGTTTTTTCCTGTTTTTCACGGAACTGGATCACGATGGGTTGGCCGTTGCGAGTTTGCGATGCGTCACTGATGATATGACCCTTTTCATCTTTGATCACTGTAAAGCCCCGTTTGAGCGTGTTTTCGTAGCTGTAGGCTTCGAGCATGCTGGCGGCGTGATTTAATTTGACCCGAAAATCGCGGGTCATTTTCGGTCCAAGATCCTTTAGAGGGTCACTCCAGCGCTCCAGCTGTTTTTGGGCATTCTTGAGGGTATTTTGTGGGTGTGGAAGGCGGGCTGTGCGTTCGATGAGCTGTGTTTTTTTGATTGAAAGGAATGTCGTATAAGATCCGGAGAGTTTTTCGCCTGCGTGGTCCAGTCTTTGCGTCTTGGTTTCCAAGAGGTGTTGGGGAGAGCCGAGTTTAGCTGCACGGGCTTCGAGTTTATGCCTATTTTCATTCAGAATACGGCCTGTGGTGCTGAGCAGGCGGGATTGATTATCCAGAATTTGCGCCTGTAATTCCGCGCGTACGCGCACGGCCATTTCGGCGGCGCCTGTCGGGGTGGGGGCGCGCAGATCGGCCGCGTAATCGCAGAGCGTGGTGTCGGTTTCGTGGCCGACGGCGGAAATGACAGGGATGGTCGAGGCGGCAACGGCGCGGACAACGTTTTCTTCGTTGAACGGCATGAGATCTTCCAAAGAGCCGCCCCCGCGGGCAACGATGAGCAAGTCCGGTTTGGGTAGGCCGCGTTCATGGATCGTTTGAAATCCGTTGATAGCGTCTGTGATTTGGGCGGCTGCGTTTTCGCCTTGGACAAGGACGGGCCAGAGCAGGACGTGGACGGGGAAACGATCGTGCAGGCGGTGGAGAATGTCGCGGATGACCGCGCCGGTGGGCGAGGTGACCACGCCGATTGTTCGCGGCAGGAAGGGGAGCGGTTTTTTCTTTTCGGCTGCGAATAAGCCTTCGGCAGCCAATTTTTTGCGGCGCTCTTCAAGCATTTTTAAAAGCGCGCCTTCGCCCGCCAGTTCCATAGATTCGATGATCAACTGGTAATTCGAGCGCTGGGGGTAGGTCGAGATGCGGCCTGTGACGATGACTTCCAGACCTTCTTCGGGTTTGATGGGCAGCTTTGAAAGAACGCCTTTCCAGCATACTGCGTCAATAACCGCGCCGTCATCTTTGAGCGAGGAATACATGTGTCCTGATCCGGCGATCGAGACGCGGCTCAGTTCTCCGCGGACGCGCACATGGCCGAATGTTTCTTCCAAGGTTTTTTTGAGCGAAAAAGCGAGATCGCTGACCGAAAATTCGGGAACGTTTGACGGAGCCGATTGTATGGATGCATCATTGGACATGGATTTATGATAGGATTGTCGAGCGGCGTCTGACAAGGGCCGGTCTTTTAAAAATCTTTATTTTGTTACCTGTCTGCGTTGTTTTTTCCGAACCATATTTTAACGGGATCATTTGATGAGCATTTCTTTTTCGTCTTGTTTTGAACGCAGCGAAGCCCAGTCTGTCGAGCGGCTTTTGGAGCAGATTGAATGGGACGGACGGCGGGCTCATGCGGCGCAGCAGCGCGCGAGCGGGCTGGTCGAGGCTTTGCGGGCGCGGAGGCAGCCCGCAGGCCAGCTTGAGTCTTTCTTGCAGGATTACAGCCTGAATACGGATGAGGGGCTAGCGCTGATGGCGCTGGCCGAGGCACTCTTGCGAATACCGGATAAGAAAACGGCTTATGCGTTGATCCGCGACAAAGTGGCGGCGGCGAACTGGCTTGAGGCCTCGGGCGGTTCAAAGGACATGGTTGTGAAAGCGGCGGGTTTGGGTTTGTTTATGACCAGCAAGACTTTGGACGGTGTTTTGGGGCGGGTCGGTGAACCGTTTATGCATCAGGCTATGCTCAAGGCTATGCGTATTCTGGGCAAACAGTTTGTGTTGGGACGCGATATCGAAGAGGCCATGCAGAACGCGCAAAATCTTGAAAAACAGGGTTTGCGGCTGTCGTATGACATGCTGGGGGAAGGCGCGCGCACGTCGGATGATGCCCAGCGCTATTTCGAAAGTTATGCGGCGGCGATTGATTATATCGGCGCGCGCCGTCCATTGGCGGCGGCATCGGATGATCGCAGGCCCGGGGTTTCGGTGAAGCTATCGGCGTTGCATCCGCGCTATGAGCCGGCGCAGGCGGATCTGTGCGTTCCGGCGATGGCCGAGCGTCTCGGCGATCTGGCCGAGCTGGCGGCGCGGCATGATCTGATGATGACGATTGATGCGGAGGAGAGCTGGCGGCTGGATTTGTCGTTTCAGGTTATCGAGAAGGCTCTGGAGCGTGATGCGCTTAAAGGCTGGGACGGTTTCGGGCTGGCGGTGCAGGCGTATCACAAGGCGGCGATGAAGGCGGTCCGGCATGTGCAGGAACTGGCCGAGGCGCGTAAGCAGCGCTTGCATATCCGGCTGGTGAAGGGGGCGTATTGGGATAGCGAGATTAAAAATACGCAAGTCGCGGGTTTGTCACAGTTTCCGGTTTATACCCGTAAAAGCCACACGGATTTGTCGTATCTGACGTGCGCGTCGCAGATGTTTAAAGCGAGAGGTTTTCTTTATCCGATGTTCGGGACGCATAATGCGCATAGCGTGGCGGCGATTTCGGAGATGGCAGCCGATCATGGCGGAGCAGCGTTTGAATTCCAGCGTCTGTTCGGTATGGGGCAAGGGCTTTACGAGGTTTTGGCGGCGCGCGATCCGTCTGCGAAGGTGAGCGTTTATGCGCCTGTGGGGCCGCACGAAGATTTGCTGCCTTATCTGGTGCGCAGGCTTTTGGAGAATGGTGCAAACACATCCTTCGTAAACCGGATCATGAGCCAGGATGCGCCCGTGGAGGAGCTTGTGGCTGACCCTGTGGATACAATTCGGCAACACGGAGAATTCAAGCATCCTAGAATCAGCCTGCCGGAGGGGTTGTTTCAGGATGAGGAACCCATGGGCCGATGCAACTCTTCCGGTGTGGACCTTCATGCGACGGGCGCTGTGTCAGACTTACGGGAAAAGATGGCGGTGTTTTATAAAAAATCGTACGAAGCGATGCCGATTATTAACGGGCAAGTGGGGGGGCAGCGAGGGGTAGCGCAGGACGTTGTTAATCCGGCGGATTTATCGGATGTGGTCGGACGCATGGTTCCGGCGAGTGATACAGATGTCCAGCGCGCGTTTACGGTGGCCGATGAGTGCTTTGCCGATTGGGCGGGGCGCAGCGCGGGTGAACGGGCGGATATTCTGGAGCGTTTGGCCGATCTTTATGAAAGTCGCCGGGCGGAGCTTATGGCTTTGCTGGTGCGCGAAGCTGGACGGAGTTTGCGTGATGCGCATGACGAGGTGCGCGAGGCGGTTGATTTTTGCCGTTATTATGCGGCGCAGGGGCGCGGGCTTTTTGCCGATGCGGGGCAGGTGATGCCCGGTCCGGTGGGCGAGCGCAATGTTTTAACGCTGCATGGACGCGGGAGCTTCGTGTGCATCAGCCCGTGGAACTTTCCGCTGGCGATCTTTACAGGGCAGATTGCGGCGGCCTTGATGGCGGGGAATTGTGTGCTCGCCAAGCCTGCCGAGCAAGCGCCGTTGATCGGGGCGCTGTCGGCGCGGATGATGCGTGAGGCGGGCGTGCCGGATGGGGCTTTGCAACTCCTTCCTGGAGACGGGCATGTCGGGGCGATGCTTACGGCGCATCCGCGCTGCGCCGGGGTGGCTTTTACGGGCTCGGTTCCGGTGGCGCGGGCGATTAATCGCTCTTTGGCCGATCGCAACGGGGCGATTGCGCCGTTGATTGCCGAGACAGGCGGGCAGAATATTATGGTTGTGGATTCATCGGCGTTGCCGGAGCAAGTCGTGGATGATGTTATGCGCAGTGCTTTCGGGTCAGCGGGTCAACGCTGTTCAGCCTTGAGAATCCTGTGTTTACAGGAGGAAATTGCCGATAAAATTCTGCGGATTTTGAAAGGGGCTATGGTGCATTTAAGGATCGGTGACCCGCTGGATATTTCATCGGATCTGGGGCCTGTGATTGATGAGGAGGCGCGAGCGAAACTTATGCATCACCGTAAGGCTCTGGACGGGTTTGGCAAGTTGATTGCGGAAGTGCCATTGAGTGAGGGTTTGAAAGCGCGCGGGTGTTTTTTTGCGCCGTGTGCTTATGAGGTGAACGGTCTTAAAGGGCTGGAGGAAGAAGTTTTCGGGCCGATTTTGCATGTTGTGCGTTACCGGCGTGACAAGCTGGATGAACTGCTGGATGAGGTGAAAGCTTTGGGGTACGGGTTGACGCTGGGGATTCACAGCCGGATTGATGCGTTTCATGATTATGTGGTGGCGAAAATGCCGGTGGGCAATATCTATGTGAACCGCTCGATGATCGGGGCGGTGGTCGGCAGCCAGCCTTTTGGCGGGATGGGACTGTCCGGTACGGGGCCCAAGGCGGGCGGACCGCATTATCTGGCGCGGTTTGCGAGTGAAAAGCTGGTGAGTACGAATACGGCCGCCGCGGGAGGAAATGCCAGTCTTGTATCCTTGTCCGAATGAGGTATAGTCTTCCCACTTTCCTTTTTCACGGCGTTACTCGTCGCTTATGTATGTTCTATACACTGCGCTCCTCGTGTCTGGTGAAAAAGAAAATTGAAAAGACTAAGCGCCAAGAATTTTGGTGATAAGGAGAAATTATTCCATGAAAGTTTTGTTGGTTGGATCGGGAGGGCGCGAGCACGCGCTGGCGTGGGCTTTGGCGGCATCGGAGCGCTGTGATCACCTTTATTGTGCGCCGGGCAATGCCGGAATTCGCGAATGTGCGACCTGTGTGGATCTTGGGGCCGAGGATGTTGAGGGGATTTGCCGGTTTGTCGAAGAAGAAAGTATTGATTTTGTCGTGGTGGGCCCGGAAGCGCCGCTGGTTTTAGGATTGGCGGATCGGTTGAAGGCGATGGGCGTGCCTGTGTTTGGGCCGGATGCGAAGGCGGCTCAGCTTGAAGGCTCTAAGGGCTTTATGAAGGATTTATGTGCGAAATACGGGATTCCCACAGCCGCTTACGGGCGTTTTAAGGATTTTGAAGAGGCTAAAGCTTTTATTGAAGCGCAGCCCGGCAATGTCGTGGTGAAGGCGGACGGGCTGGCGGCCGGTAAGGGCGTGATTATGTGCGATTCCAAAGACGAGGCGATTGCCGCTGCGAAAGAGATGCTGGAAGGCGGGAGTTTCGGCGCGGCGGGGGCGGAAGTCGTCATTGAAGAATTTATGGACGGGGAAGAGTTGAGCTATTTTGCGCTGGCGGATGGTCAGACGATTTTGCCTTTGACCTCGGCACAGGATCACAAGCGGGCTTTTGATGGTGATGAGGGGCCGAATACCGGCGGGATGGGGGCGTATTCTCCGGCGCATTTGATGACCCCTTCTTTGGAGCAGGCGATTATCGAGACTATTATTAAACCCACAGTGGAGGGGATGGCGGCGGACGGATGCCCGTTTACGGGTGTGCTGTTTGCCGGGATTATGGTGGTGGACGGTGTGCCGAAGCTGTTGGAGCATAATGTGCGTTTTGGCGATCCGGAGTGCCAGACTTTGATGATGCGCTTGCAGGGCGATTTGCTGGAGGTTTTATTGGCGGCGGCGCAAGGGCGGCTGGATGAGGCTCGGGTTTCATGGAAGGACGAGGCGGCGCTGTGCGTGGTGATGGCGGCGAAGGGCTATCCGGGGTCTTATGAGAAGAATACGGTGATTCAAGGCGTTGAGGCTACGGCCGGGATTGATGGTGCGAAGGTGTTTCATGCCGGAACGGCTCTGGGCGCGGATGGTGCTTTGCTTAGCGTGGGGGGGCGCGTTTTGGGTGTGACGGCGCTGGGGAAGAGTATTCAGGAGGCGCAAAGCCAAGCTTATAAGGCGGTGGACCAGATTCACTGGCCGGGCGGGTTTTGCCGCCGCGATATTGGCTGGCGGGCGATTAAGGCGGCGAAAGAGGCCGCTTAGCGCCTGGATTTAAAAAAATCTTTGAGGATTTGGCCGCACTCTTCGGCGAGGATGCCTTGCGATACCTGTGGTTTCCAGTGGCATGTGGGCTGTTCGTAGAATTGTCCGCCGTGGATGATGCCGCCGCCTTTGGGGTCAGGAGCGCCGAAGATGATCCGGTTTAGGCGGGCGAAGCTGATCGCGGCGGCGCACATCGCGCAAGGTTCTAATGTGACATAGAGATCAAGGTCGGGGATGCGCTGGGCGCCTGCTTTTTCGCAAGCCTGACGGATGCACAGGATTTCGGCGTGGGCGCTGGGGTCGTTGAGCTGCCGCGTGCGGTTGCCTGCGCGGGCGATGATCTCTCCGGTTTGCGGATCGACCAAAACCGCGCCGATGGGGACTTCGTCGTTTTGGGCGGCGTGTTTTGCCTCTTCCAAAGCGGCGCGCATGAAGGTAGTGTCTTGATCCATGAGCGAGAATAAGCATAAAGGCGAGCGGATTGCAAAAATTATGGCGCGGGCGGGTTTGTGTTCGCGCCGGGAGGCGGAAGGCTGGATTGCCGCCGGGCGGGTGCAGGTGAACGGGCGGAAGCTGGAAACGCCTGCTTGTGTGGTCGGTCCGGATGATAAAATTATCGTGGATGGTAAAGTTTTACAGTCGGCTGAGGCGACGCGGCTGTTTCTCTATCATAAGCCTGCGGGATTAGTGACGACGCATAAAGACGAGCGCGGGCGCAAGACTATCTTTGAGGCTTTACCTTCTGGATTGCCGCGTTTGGTGAGTGTGGGGCGGCTGGATTTGAACAGCGAGGGGCTCTTGTTGCTCACTAATGACGGGGCGTTGGCGCGGTATCTGGAGCTGCCGCAGACAGGCTGGCGGCGGCGCTACCGCGTGCGGGTTCTGGGCGATGTTGACGAAGCGCGGCTTCGCTCTTTGAAGAAAGGCATTACGGTTGAGGGCGTTCAGTATCGCTCGATTGACGCAGTCGTTGAGCCGGGCGGGGCGGGAAAGGCTAATCGCTGGCTGAGCGTGACGTTGCGCGAGGGGAAAAACCGCGAGATCCGGCGCGTTATGGGCGCATTGGCGTTGCAGGTGAATCGCCTGATTCGCGTATCTTACGGGCCGTTTAATCTGGATAAATTGCCGGAAGGCGGGGTGAAGGAAGTCGAGGCGGCTGTATTGTGGGCGCAAATTCCGGGTTATTTCAAGGATCAGGGCGCATGAGGATTGCTCTATGAGGATTGTGGGCGGCGCATTTGGCGGGCGGCGGCTGGAGGCTCCTTCGGGGCGCGATATTCGCCCGACCAGCGATAAGGTGCGCGGGAGTATCTTTAATGCTCTGGCTGCGCGCGCGGCGATTGACGGGGCGGTTGTGCTTGACGGGTTTTGCGGCAGCGGTGCGCTGGGGCTGGAGGCGCTCTCGCGCGGGGCGGCGCGGTGCGTGTTTATTGATTCTTCGCGGCGGTCTTTGGATCTGGCGAAGCGGAATGCGGAGAGTCTGGGCGTGCTTGATCGTTGCAGCTTTGTGCTGGGGGATTGCGCGAAACCGGGCGTGTTGACCGGGTTGGAGGGGGCTTTTGATCTTGCGTTGTTTGATCCGCCATACGGGAAAGGGTTGGCAAATGCGGTTTTGAATGTGTTGCCAGAGGCTGGAATTTTATTACCGCAGGCGGTGATCGTGGTGGAAGAAGATAAAATCTTTGAACCGGATTTGCGTGGGTCATTTTCGGTTCAAAATCGCAAAACCTATGGTGACACGCAGGTTCTGTTTCTTGATTATGCGGCCTAATTTGACCAAAGATCACCATAGAGGCCGGCCAGTAAAACAATGCCGAGAATAATGCGGTAGATCGCAAACGGGGTGAAGCTCGATTTTTCCAGCCATTTCATCATGATGGCGATGGATAGCCATGCAGTTATGAATGATACGGCGGCAGCGATCAGGGCGTCTAGTCCTAAATCTACACTCCCACTCTGGATGAGTTCTATTCCCGCCAGCGTTCCGGCTCCGGCGATGGCGATGATGGCCAGTAGTAGCGAGAAATGCGCGCTTTCGGTGCGGGAATAGCCGAGAAAACGTCCGGCGGTCATGGTGATGCCCGAGCGGCTGGTGCCCGGGATGAGGGCCAGGGTCTGGGCCAGGCCGATGATGAGGGCGTCTTTGAGGTTTATGTCTTTCAGGCTTTTATCCTGAGTGCCTTTTTTATCGGCAATCCACAGGACGATGCCGAAAATCAGTGTGCTCCAGGCCATGATCTCGACGAGGAGGAGCCATGAGGGCTTTATCGCATTTAGAGCAAAACCGGCGAGAATGACCGGAATAGAGGCGAGCAGGACGTAGATATTGAGCGCCGCGCCTTCGCTTTTGAAGTCACCTTTGGCCCAGCTCAGGAGGCCGAGAGCCATTTTGAGAACATCACGGCGGAAATAGACAAGAACCGAAAGCAGCGTTCCGGCATGGACGGCGACGTCGAGAATGAGACGTTGGTCCCAGTCTTTGGCCTGATCAAAGGCGGCGTGGACGAGGATGAGGTGGCCGCTGGAGCTGACGGGCAGGAATTCGGTTAGGCCTTGCACAAGCGCTAAAATGATCAGGGGGAGAAGTGCCATTTTCAATGTTCCTTGGACGAACGGTTCAAGGTTAGAGGCTTAGCTTGATTTTTTTCCGATTTAAAGCAAAATGTTGGATATGGTTTATGTAGCTGGTGTTTTCGGTTTTATCGGCGGATTTATTTTGGGGCAGATGATGCTGTATTTCCTGCTGCGGCATAAAAGCCGGGAAGAATTACTGA
Organism: Alphaproteobacteria bacterium; assembly: GCA_020443075.1. Taxonomy (GTDB): domain Bacteria; phylum Pseudomonadota; class Alphaproteobacteria; order Micavibrionales; family Micavibrionaceae; genus TMED27. The sequence goes on along the minus strand of JAGRIU010000042.1, from coordinate 38,970 downwards.
ATGATCGGTTTTTGAAGTGGACGTATGGCTTGGGAAATTGGGTGGTGGCTGGGTTTTCTTCTTACGGGATGGTTTTGATGTATCAATATTATTTTCCACCGTCTTGATTTGCTGTGTTTTCGGATTAGTTGGCTTTAACTGTATTTCTTTTTGAGCAAGGAGAGGATCTATGCGTTTTTTAAAACCATCATCATTGTTGTGTAGTGCTTTGGCTTTAGGGGTTCTGGCGATGCCGCGCTTGGCTTTAGCAGAGACCGAGCGTTACGATTTTGACAAAGTGCATACGCAAATACTGTTTTTTGTCGATCACTTAGGGTTTTCGAAGTCACATGGTAAGTTTCTGGACTTTGATGGCGGGTTTGTTTTTGACCGCGAGCATCCGGAAAATTCCAACATCGATGTTGTGATCAAGACAGATGGTCTGGATATGGATGATGAAAAATGGGACGAGCATCTTAAAGGGCCCGATTTTTTCAATGTCGAGAAATTTCCCGATATGAGGTTTAAGAGTACGTCGATTGCGGTGACGGGCGATCAAACGGCGGATGTGACGGGTGATCTGACGCTTTTGGGCGTGACGAAGCCTGTGACTTTGCATGTGGTTCATAACAAATCGGGCAAGCATCCTTTCGGTGGTAAGTATATCTCGGGGTTTTCGGCAACGGCGCACTTGAACCGTTCTGATTTCGGTATGAATTACGGGGTTCCCGCTATTGGAGATGAGGTGCAAATCCGGATCGAGGTTGAGGGCGTCCGGCAAGAAGAAGGCATCGAGCAAAGCGGCGAAAAAGGTAATCCATAGAAAGGTCACAAAGGGTCATGAGTCTGCCATTTAAAAATACGCTGGAGAATTTCGGCAAGGTTGCCAGAGGGTTTCACTGGATAACGGCCTTGCTGATTTTTGTGCTTATCATTGTCGGGTTCACAATGGGTGAGCTGGGTCAGGGTCCTTTCAAATTTCAAGTCTACGGGTATCATAAATCCCTTGGGGTTTTGGTGTTGGTGCTGGCGGCTTTGAGGCTGGGGTGGCGGTTCATGAATACGCTGCCTCAGGCTTTGCCGACGCATACGCAAACCGAGCGCTTTCTCTCTAAAACGGTTCATGTCGTATTGTATATTCTGCTTATCGGTATGCCGCTTTCAGGGCTGATTTTCACATGGGCAGGGGGCTATCCGGCGAGTTTTTTCGGGCTTTTCGATATTCCTTCGCCCATTGCCAAAAATCATACTTTACATGAGGTTTTTCAGGAGCTTCACGAAGTGATGGCGTATGGTCTGGTTGGGCTTTTGGCGCTGCATATTGCCGGGGCGTTGAAGCATCATTGGATCGATAAAGATAACACGGCGCGGCGCATGGGGGCACACCCTTTGATTGTGGTTCCGTTGTTGCTTTTGTTTATCGGCGGCGGCGTTTTGGCGATCCGTGAACCAATTGAAGAGCTCTTTGGGGAGGAGGAACATTCTTCTGAAGTTCGCGATGTTGAATCGTATAACGAATCTTCTCAAGAGATGCATGAAGGGGCGCTGAACTCTGGTTTGGCGCCGGATCATGAATCGATTATGCCATGGGTGATTGACTCGCAGGCGAGCCGGATAGAATTTTCGGTTGAACCTTCGGGTGAATCGAAATTCGGTCAGGCGGTGAGCGGGGTTTTTGATCACTGGGACGGACAGATTGATTTTGACCCGTCGCACTTGGGCCAATCTCACGTTTTGATTCGCATTGATGTGGGGTCTATCAATACCGGCAGCGAAGATCGTGATGCCCAAGCGCGCGCGCCCGAGTGGTTTGATGCCGCGCAATTTTCGCAGGCGGTTTTCGAAAGCGAATCATTTCAACATATCGGGGATGATCAGTACGAGGTGAGCGGGTCTTTGACCTTGCGTGGGAAACGCTTGCCTGTGCATTTTCCTTTTACTCTGAAGATTAGCCATGATGATGACGGCGATGAGCCAGCGCGGGCCGATATGGATGCTGATTTAAGTCTTAACCGGCTGGATTACGGCGTAGGGCAAGGGCAATGGGAGAATGGTGATTATATCGGCGCAAATGTCGAATTGCGTCTTACGGTTCGTGCGACGCGCTCTGACTCTTAAGTTCTTTATTCTGTTCTGATTTTTTAAGCGTAAAACTGCATGCGCATACTTGCGAATTTTTGAAAATGTGCGCTAGAGTGTTTCGTTATGAGAACCCTGTTTCATTTATGGCTGCATCCTTTTTCACGCAAAGTTCGTATGGCTTTGTCCGAGAAGGGTCTGGAGTTTGACTTGCGGGTTGAAAAGATATGGGAGCGGCGCACTGAATTTCTGGCGATGAATCCGGCCGGAGATGTGCCGGTGCTGATTGAGCCGGACGGGACGACGCTGGCGCATTCTCAGGTGATTTGCGAATATCTCGATGAGGTTTATCCCGATGTGAATCTGATCGGACGCGATTCGGTGCAGAAGGCCGAAACACGCCGTTTGGTGAGTTGGTTTGACGGGAAGTTTAACCGCGAGGTCACGGATAATATCGTTGGTGAAAAGCTGATGAAGCGGGTTTTGAAGCTAGGGGAGCCGCATGGGCCGTCTGTGCGCGCCGGGCATGCCAACATTCATTATCACCTCGATTATATAGGGTTTTTGACGGAAAAACGCGAATGGCTGGCCGGAGAGCAGTTTTCTTTGGCCGATATTTCGGCGGCGTCGCACTTGTCGGCGATTGATTATATCGGGGATGTGCCTTGGGAAGAGCACGAGGTGGCCCGACGCTGGTATGATAAGGTTTGTGCACGCAAAAGCTTTCAACCGCTTTTGGATGACCGGATTCCGGGATTTTCTCCGGTTTCCGATTTGCAGGATGTCGGAACCTAGCGGTCCGCTTCGTTTGGGTTGATTTTCTTTACAAGCCAATAAGGGTTCATGAATAAACTTTTTTGTTTTGGATACGGTTATAGCTGCGATTATCTTGGGCATGAGCTTTTGGGTCATGGGGGGTGGCATGTGCTCGGGACGACGCGCGATCATGTCAAAAAAGACGCTCTGAGCCAGCGCGGTGTAAAGGCTTATATTTTTGATTATGAGCATCCCCTGGCCGATCCGGCCCTTATCTTGAAAGATGTGACGCATCTTTTGATCTCGACACCGCCAAACGATCATGGCGATCCGACGTTTCAGGCGCATGGCCATGATATTTTAAACATGCCGAATTTAAAATGGATCGGCTATCTCTCGACGACAGGCGTGTATGGCAACCGCGAGGGGGAATGGATTGATGAAGCTGCGGAGCTGCGTCCCTCAAGCAAGCGCGGATCACGGCGATTGAGGGCTGAGGAGCAGTGGATGTCGTTGTTTCATGCGCATGGTTTGCCGGTGCATATCTTCCGACTGGCGGGGATTTACGGGCCTGGACGTAGCGCTCTGGATTCGATTCGCGCCGGCGTGGCGCGCCGGATTGATAAGCCCGGTCATGTGTTCAGCCGTATTCACGTCGAGGATATTGTTCAGGTGTTGCTCGCGTCTATGAACCGGCCTCATCCCGGCGCGGCTTATAATGTGTGTGATGATGTGCCTGCGCCAAGCCATGAGGTGATTTCTTATGCGTGCCGGCTTTTGAGCAAGCCGGAGCCACCGCTTATCCCCTTTGATCAGGCTGATATGTCACCGATGGCGCGTAGTTTTTACGGCGATAACAAGCGGCTTAAAAATGCCTTGATCAAGGACGAACTCGGGATCGAGCTGAAGTATAAAAATTATGAAGAAGGCTTGCGTGCGTGTCTGGCGGCAGAGGAACATGCGTTGAAGCTTTTTTCTTTGCCGGCGTAGTTTTTTTATTTGGCTTTGTGCGCGTTGCGTGGAAGGCGAATGGTTACGGTTGTGCCGATACCGACATGTGATTCAACAAATAGCGTGCCGCCATGCATTTCTATCAATTCTTTGGTGATCGCCAGTCCTAGCCCTGTGCCTTCATGTTCACGTGCGTAGGACGAGGAGACTTGTTCAAAGGGCCGTGTGATGGCTGCAAGTTTATTGGCGGGGATGCCGATGCCGTTATCGCTGATTTTAATCGTGATGTAATCTTTTCGCTCAAGGCATGCAATATTGACTTGTCCGTTATCGGAGGTGAATTTGACGGCGTTGGACAGGACGTTGAGCAGAATTTGCAGGAATGCACGGCGATCGGCAATCACTTTCAGGTTTTCGCCGGGTGCACAGTCCAGATTGATTTTGACGCCGGATTCGTGGGCGCGGCCTTCCATCATGTGCAGGGCTAGCTTGATGATTTTATCTGGCGAGATTTCTTCGAGGTCGAGTTCGTATTTCCCGGCCTCTATTTTCGACATATCGAGAATGTCGCTGATGAGATCAAGGAGGTGTTGTCCGCTTTCGCGAATGCCGCCGACATATTCGAGGTATTTTTCGGTGCCGACGGGGCCGAGGAGTTGCTGCTGAATCATTTCAGAAAAACCGATAATGGCGTTTAAGGGCGTGCGCAGTTCATGGGACATATTGGCGAGGAACTGGGTTTTGGCGGCGTAGGCACGCTCGGCGGCGTCTTTGGCTTTTTTGAGGTCGCTTTCGTAGAGCATGCGCTCGGTCATATCCTGCATAATACCGTAGAGCGCGATGACTTCGCCGGATTCATCACGGGCGCAGCGGCCTTCACATCGGATGAAGCGTGTTTCATCATCGGGGCGGCGGATGCAGAATTCCATGTCATAATCGTTTTCTTCGATCAGAGCGCGGTGGAAGGCTTGATTGACGCGGGCGATATCGGCGCGGGCGACCATGGCGTTCATTGTTTCAAAGGTCGGTTCAAACGATCCTTTTTCGACGCCGAAAATGCGGTATATTTCATCGGACCATTCCATGGTTTGTTCACCGATAATCCAGTTCCAGTGTCCCATACGCCCGATATTTTCGGCTTGGGAGAGCTGCTTTTCACGGCGGGTCAATTCCTTTTCTTGCGCCCGGATTGATGTGATATTCCGTCCGGCGCAATAGAGTAAATTTCCGCATAGCTGTTGGCGCCATTCCATCTGGCAGGTTTTGCCGTTTTTTGTGATGATGCGTGCTTCGAAATCTGTGACGGGGTTTTGTTTTGTTTTGCTTTCCGTGTCAAAAGCTTGAACACCTGCGCGGATATAGGGGCGGTCTTCTCGGCTGAAAATTTCCATGAAGTGCAGGGTTTCGAGGTCTTTTTCGCTATAGCCTGTTATTGTACGGAAGCTTTGGTTTGTATAGAGAATTTGTCCCAGATCGTTGATGGCGATATAGGCTTCGTTGCTGAGATCCAAAAACGGGCGTATGTCCAAGCTTTCTTTTCCCTGTGTGGACGAGAAAAGAGGCTGAATCTTTTGCGCGGCATTTGTGCGCGCGGGCTTTAGTTTTCTTTTGACTGGCATCAGGACACTCAAATCAGGACGCTTCATTAGGACATGGGGCCCAAAAGTGAAGAAGAGGGCTTGTTTACGACAAGGCCCTCTTCTATTGATACCACAGTTTACGCGGGGATGAAAATATTTTGCGTATTGAGTGCTTTATCCGTTCTAATATTTCACGCCGCATCCGTAGGAGGCTGTCTGGGGCGTTTCAACGGCGCGTCCGGTTTTTAGATCTTTGATCGCGGCCAAGACGTAGTTATGAGCCCCCTCTACGGTTTTCGGGTTCGGGCTGGGCTGGTCGTCGATGGCTCCGGCGTAGGCCAGCATGCCGTTTGCATCAATCACGAACATATGGGGCGTAGTTTTCGCATCGTAAAGATGGCCTATTTCACCGCTTTCATCGAGGATTTTTGCGTTGATATCTGCGCCGGCGTCCTGAGCGATTTTCAGGGCTTCTTCTGCGCTGGTATTGCCTTGGCGGCCCGGGGCAGATGAAACAATGGAGACCCATGTAACGCCTTCTTCGCGGGCGGCTGTTTGGGTTTTTTGCATGTTACCGGTGCCGTAGTGTTTCATGACGAAGGGGCATTCATGGTTGGTCCATTCCAGAACGACAATTTCGCCTTTATGGTCCGAGAGCTTGAAGGTTTCACCGGAGGCTGTTTGGGCTTCGAAGTCCGGGGCGGGGTGTCCAACTTCGGCGGCGGCCCAAGCGGGTGCGGTAATGAAAAGGGCTATGAGCCCTAGTAGAGGCATAAATTTACGCATGGTTTTCTCCTTTAGTCGTTGATCGTTGCTCGTTGCTCGTTATTTGCGTCCTTCGATATAATCCCTGACGATGCCGGGGGTTAAGATTTGCGGCAAAATCTTTTCCTGTGCGCGCTGGCCTGTTTTGGCATCGCGCGGCGGATAATATACGTAGAGCGGAACACCGCTGCGTCCATAGGAGTCTAAAAACTCCGTGATCTGCGGGTCTTCGTTGGTCCAGTCGCCGATCAGGTATTGCACGTTGTTATCTTCGAAAAGCTGTCTGGTGCTGTCGATATTGAGCGCGGCGGCATGGTTGACCTTGCAGGTGATGCACCAGGCGGCTGTCATTTCGACAAAGACCGGATCATCGCCTTGCAGCAGCGTTTCGAGTTTGCCGGGTGAGAAGCTTTGACTGAGGCTGCTTTGTTTGACTTCGCACATGGAGACGATCATGGCTTTGGGCGGCAAGGAGGTGATGGCGAGAAAGATCGAAATTAGTGCCAAAGTCGTCGTCAGGCCACGCCAAAAGCGGTCTTTTGGCTTGTGGCGCAGCATCCAGATTGCGAAGCTGAGCAGGGCCATGCCGATCAGGATGCTGATGATGCCGTCTGCGCCTGTTTGCATGCCTAAGACCCAGATGAGCCAAATAGTGGCGGCAAACATCGGGAAGGCCAGAAGTTGTTTAAAGATATCCATCCATGCACCCGGTTTGGGCATGGCTTTTTGCAAGGCCGGAATGAAGGACAGAACCAGATAGGGGAGAGCCAACCCTAGGCCTAAAAGCGCGAAGATCAGCAGGCTGATGGCGGCGGGCTGGAGCAGGGCGAAGCCCAGAGCGCCGGCCATAAAGGGCGCTGTGCAAGGTGTGGCGACCAAGGTGGCCAGAACGCCTGTGAAGAACGAGCCGGTGAGGCCTTCTTTTCCGGCCAGTTTTGATCCGGCGTTGCCGAAACGGCCTGACACTTCAAACAGGCCGATGAGGTTAAGGCTGATCAGGAAGAGCAGATAGACCAACAGGCCGATCATGAGCGGGTTTTGCAACTGGAAGCCCCAGCCGATTTCCGATCCGGCAGATTTGAGGGCAATCAAGGTTGCGGCGATGATGACGAAGCTTGCGATGACGCCTGCGGTATAGCTTAGGCCGTGCAGGCGAGCCAGAGCCGGGTGTTTTTCCGAGATTTTGATCAGGCTGAGGGCTTTGATGGAGAGAACCGGAAAGACACAGGGCATCAGGTTCAGGATCAGACCGCCGAGAATTGCAAAGAGGGCTGCGCCGAGCAGGCTTATGTTCTGGGTTGTTTTGAGTTTGGGTTTTTGTGTCGCGCTTTGCTTTTTCCGCGCCGTTGAGGTGGGGTGATCGGCGGCGGGGGCTTTGGTGTTCGGTAGAGCGTTGAGTGTCAGTGCGTTGTCTTTGCCGTCATTTGCTTTATAGCGCAAAACGATTTCAGCCGTTTTAAAAGCGCTTATCGGGCGTTCACCGCGGGTCTGGGAGATGGTTAGTTTATTGTTTTCAATTGTGGCTTTCGGTTTTGCGGTGTTTTCGATCAGGCCCCATTCGCGCGGAAAAAATTCCAGACTTTGCGGGTCTATTGCACCGGCAATATCTTCGGGCGGGGTTGTTGTGATTACGAGATTGCCGTTTTCTTCTGTGAATGTTGCTTGCCAATCGCTTTGGACAGGGATTTTCGCGCTCGCCATTTCAATATAGGCGCTGTTATCTTCCGGCGTGGTTTGCGGGTCATTGAGGGTCAAGTGATACGCTGCGTATTCGGGGATGCATTCTTCCTTGCAGACGAGCACTTCGATATCGGCGCTTAAATCTATGGGGCCTTCTGGCAGATTTTTTGGGGCTTTGAGCGATTGCAGCAGCGTTGCAGAATTTTCATAGCCAAAATTCATCAGCGGTTCATAGGGGATTTTATGCGGCGCGGGCCACAATAGAGGCCCTGCTTTCCAGCCTTGAGGCAAGGTCCATGTGATGCGCAGCGGTGTGCCGGAATCGCCGGGATTTTCCCAATAAGTGTGCCAGTGTTCGGCAATAACCTGATCAATAGCGATCTGGAATTCTTCGCCGGGGTTTATGTTCGTGCGTTCGGGTAGCAGGCGGATTTTGACCAAAGAGTCGTCTTTTTCTTTGGTTTGTGCCTGAGCCGAAGGGCTGCACAGCAGCATAATGGGTAGAAGAGCGATTAAAAGTAAGCGATGCACGGTTTGTCCCCACGTCTGAAGGTTTAATTTTATGATAACAATTTATCAGTTTAAATCTATGGCTTCATTCGGGTATTCTTAAAGAGGGGTTACATCTTGGGGGGATATTTTTATGAGTGCGCATGTTTTACATCATCCGAGTGAGGCTGAAAAAGAGGCGAGCCGATTGGCGCATTTTGTCTGGTTTGTGGAGGCGCAAACGGGGATTAATTTCGGTGCGGCTGGGCCCGAGAGTTATATGGCTTTGCATCGTTGGTCGGTTGAGCATTCCGGTCTTTTTCATTCGATGGTCTGGGATTTTTTCGGTTTGCTCGGCGATAAGGGAAAAGTTGACCTAAAATATCCGAAAGATATTTTAAAGGCTCAGTTCTTTCCCGATTCCAAAATCAGTTTTACAGAGAATATGCTTGCGCATGCCGTGGTGCGTCCGGATGAGCCGGCGATTATCGCGCGCGTGGCGGGCCGTGAGGGGGACCGGGTTTTAAGCTGGCGTAATTTGTACGATCAGGTCAGTGTATGGACGCAGGTTCTGGAGCGGCTGGGCGTGGTCGAGGGCGACCGGGTGGCGGTGTATCTGCCGCATATCCCTGAGGCGTACATATTAATGATGGCGGCGGCCAATCTGGGGGCGATTTTTTCGTCTGTGGGGACCGAAATGGGGGCGCAGGCCACGGCAAACCGATTTGCGCAAATTGAGCCCAAGGTTTTGATCGCGGTGGATGGGTATGTGCATATGAGCCATCCGGATAAACCGGCCAAGCGCGAAGAACGTTTGGGGGTTGTAGCCGAGTTACAGGCGGCTTTGCCGTCACTGGCGGCGACGGTCATTTTGCCAAATCTGGATGCGCAGCTTGATCTGGGGGTTTTGAATGCTCACACGTATTTGGCTGATACTTTGCTGGGTGAATGCATGCCGCAGGAGATGGCTTTTGTACGGCGCGATTTTAACCAGCCTTTGGCGATTTTGTTTTCATCGGGTTCGACGGGCCAGCCGAAATGCTTTGTGCATGGCGTGGGGGGCTGCCTTTTAAAGCATGCCATTGAACATGGGCTGCAATCGGATGTGCATGCGGGTGATAAGGTGTTTTTTCACTCGACGGTGAGCTGGATGATGTTTAACTGGCTGGCCAGCGGGCTTGTGCTCGGGGCCGCGGTGATGATTTATGACGGGAACCCGGCTTATCCTTCGGCCGATGCACAATTGCGGTTTGCGGCCGAGTATGGGTGTACGCATTTAGGTACAGCGGCGGCGATTATTCAAGATGTGTGGGCTAAAAACGGCGTGGATGCTAAAGGGCTTCATTTGCAGGCTTTGCGGTGTTTGATGTATACAGGTTCTGTTTTGTCCGATAGCGGGTTTGAGTATGTCGATCAGCATATAAAGGGGGGCTTGAGCATTAACGGGGTGTGCGGCGGGACGGATTTTGTCGGTGGATATGCGTGGGCCAATCCGTTTTTTGATACGGTCGCCGGACAGCTTAAGGGCTTTGTTTTAGGGATGGATGCGGATATCTGGGGTGATGATGGTCATCCTGTGGAGGTGGGCGAGGTTGGCGAGTTGGTCATTAAAGCGCCGTTTGCTTCGCGGCCGCTCTATTTCTGGAACGATAAAGGCAACAAGCGTTTTCGGGCAGAATATTTCGAGTATTTCAAGGTGCGGCCTGCGGTCTGGCGGCATGGTGATGCGGTGATGCGCTGTGCCGGCGGGCAGATCAAGGTCGAGGGGCGCTCAGATACGACGCTGAATCAGGGCGGTGTACGTATCGGGACGCAGCAGCTTTATGATGCGATGGGGCATCCTGATTTTTCCGGCTTGGTAGAGGATTTTCTGGCGGCAAATTTCAAGGACGTGCAAGGCGGAGATCATACAGCTTTGTTTGTTGTGCTCTCCGGCGGCGTGGCTTTGAGTGAAGAGCTTAAAGCGCAGATTAAAACGGTTATTTCGGATTCCGTGGGACGGCTTTCGACGCCGCATGAGATATTGGCTGTGCCTTATGTCTTGAAAACGCCGAATGGGAAACGCGCGGAAAAACCGACTTCCAAGCTTTTGGCCGGACAAGATGTTAAGGCGCCGGAGACGTACGGCGTGGATTCCGGAGGTCTTTTAAAGACGGCGTTGTTTGCGGAAATCGGTGTGCATTTGCAGGGCAAGCCTGTTTACGGCTTTGTGGCTGATGCGGTTTGATCTTTATTTGCTTGCAAAGCCTTGAGCGGCGTGATTATCTGTTTCTGTTATGACGCAGCTTTTCTATGCATACGCTATTTTTGCGAGAGCTGCCGCAGCGCGTGCGGCGGGCTGAGGTCCGCTTATTTCGAGCCCATAGTGCAGGCGCGCACGTTTATTCCTTAAAAGTTCCAAAGATTAAGATTTATAGGATTTGTTTTGCCTTTAGGCGGGCGGTCCGTTATAGACACCAGAGTTTTGAAAGCAGGTTTTATATTATGAGCATTAAAACACATACGAGTGAGCATCTGGATAATACAGAGCAAACAGTGAACGAGGTCCGGCAGGGGCTTAAGTTTCGTCCGGTTTTGCATGCGTTGACTTCCAATCCCGGGGTGGAGATGATGAATTATGCCGCCGGGCGGGATAATATGATTACGCTGGCGCAAGGCGAGGGCGATAGCCCGACGCCGGATTTTATTGCGCGCGCCGCCTTTAATGCGATGCAGGACGGAAAAACGGTTTATGGGCCGACGCTGGGGCAAGAGCCTTTACGCCGCGCACTTTCTGATTATTACAAGCGGATTTATGAGCTTGAGATTCCATCCAGTCGGTTTTTTGTGACGGCTTCCGGATCGACGGCGATGCATTTGTCTTTGGCGGCGTTGTTGGATAAAGGTGATGAGGTGGTGGCGATTACGCCGATCTGGAAAAATCTTTTGGGCGCAATTGAGCTCACGCAGGCTGATACGAAGCAGGTTTCTCTGGATTATTCCGATGAGGGCGGCTGGCAGCTTGATATGGATAAGCTGTTTGGGGCGTGCGGGCCGAAAACCAAGGTGATTTTGGTGGTATCTCCTTCGAATCCGACTGGTTGGAGTGCTTCACAGGATGAAATGCGCGCTATTTTGGAGTTTGCGCGCGCGCGCGGGATCTGGGTGTTGGCCGATGAGGTTTACGGGCGGATTGTTTTTGAAAGTACACATAAGCATTTGCGTGCGGACAGTTTTTTGGATGTGGCGTGCGCGGATGATTTGCTTTTGGTCGTGAACAGCTTTTCCAAGAGTTGGGCGATGACCGGATGGCGTTTGGGCTGGATTGTCGGGCCGCCGGAAGCGGAGGAAAAAATCCGCGATGTGGCGCTGTATAATAATTTGTGTCCGCCGACTTTTACGCAGTACGGGGCGATTGCCGCGCTGGAGCAGGGCGAGGATTTCCTGAAAGAGCAAATCGATTTGTGGCGTTCGAACCGCGATTATCTGGTCGAGCGTTTTAAAGCTCTGCCGCGCGTGCATATGGCCTATCCGCAGGCAACGTTTTATGCGTTTTTCAAGGTGGATGGCGAGCCGGATTGTAAAGCTTTGACGAAACGGTTTGTTGATGAGTGCAGTGTTTTGCTCTCTCCGGGATGCGCGTTCGGGCAGACCAGTAAAGGGTATATCCGTATGTGCTTTGCGGTTTCACGCCGCCGCCTTGAAGAGGCGCTGAACCGGATGGAAAAAATCCTCGTTTAAGCGTGTTTAGCCGCGACTTTTGCTGATCCCCAGAACGGCCTGGGCGCATAAGGTTTCTACGGGCACTCCGGTTTGTTTGCACTGGGCTTCGAGTTGCATGAGTTTTTGCAGGGTTTTGTTCAAGCCCTCAAGACTCCAGCGGTTTAACTGGGCTTTGAAGGCGGCTTCCTGTTTGAAGAAGATCGGAGGAGACAGCGCTTTCATGGCTTGTTCGACCGATTGGCCGGTTTGCATTTTGACTTTGCTGAGATGCAGGCGGCGGAAATGGCTTTGCAGGGCACGCAAGACGACGATGAAGGAGACTCCTTCTTCGATGAGCTGGTTGAATTTTTTTAAGGCCAGCCCGGCCTGATTTCCGGCGACGTTATAGACCAGATCGTCGATATCCAGCGCGCCGGCCTCGCCGCAGCAAGCCTGTACGTCTGCGAGGGATATAGGGTTTTTGTCCATATCGGGCGTATTCAGGCCTTTATACGTCATGAGCTTTTCCAGCTCGCTGCGGACTTTGAGGCGATCGCCGCTGATGTTGGCGGCAAGCCAGAGCGTAGCGTCATGTTCGATTTGGAGGCCGTCGGCGTTTAAATTTTCTCGGATCAGGCGCAGCAGGTCTTTTTCATCGTCGATATAGCAGGCGATGGCGGCGGCGTTTTTGGCGCTTTCGCAGAGCTTTCTTAGAGAAGAACGCGGTGTTAGCTCGGCGGCCTCGGCGATGATCAGGGCAGAGGAAGACGGGTTTTCGAGATAGGTTTTGAGCAGGGGGGTGAGTTTATCGCCCGCATTTTCGATGCGGATTAAACGATCGCCGCCCATCATTGATATGGCGCCGGCTTCATCGCTCAGGCGGGCTGGATCGGAAGAAAGGATGTCGCTGGTGAGGGTGACGGCGTTGAAGGGATCGTTGAGGTCGGCGACGACGGTTTTGCCCATGATGCGGGCGCGTTCTTTGATCAATCCGGCATCGGGTCCGTAGACCAAAATGACCCGCGCCGCCGGATTTGGCGCTTTGACGAAGGGTTCGGTGTCGCGGTAGCTTATTTTCATGGTGTTATTTTAAACGCGAATGAACGCGAATACACAGGAATTTTTGTTTATAGTCCCGAACAATTTGCGCTCATTTGTGTGTATTCGCGGTTTAAAACGTTTTCAAAAAGTGTGTACGCACATGCGTTCGGGTTTTCAAAAATGGCCGGATCATATTCGCGCTGGAATTTGAGGGCTTTGTCCATTGTATTAAACAGGTGTGCGTTGACTTTTGAGTCTGTGTATCCTGTGCGGCAGATGGTGAGGAGGGGCTGGATTTCCTCTTCAAAATTCTGCATGAGCGTCGATTGTTCGAGTAAATCGGCGAAGTCTTTGGCAAAGGCCTGCATGCTTGTATTGCCGTAGGGGATGTCGAGGAAATGTCCATTATGGTTTCGGGCGCTTTGATAGGCTTTTTCCAATGGGGCTTTTAAGCTTTCGGGGGTTTGAAGGTCGAACCCTGCGCGTTTTAGCAGGGCGTCGATTTTGCTGGCGAACTCTTTGTCGAAGGCGGGGGCTGCGGTGATGAGCTGGGCGCTTTGATGCTGGTGAATGCCGACGCCGAACATCCGGGCTTCGTAGCGGTGGCCGTTGACCTGTCCATTTTTGTCTTTGAGAGCGGCGATTTTAACGTCCGGCCAGAGGATGCTTTCGGCGAAGAAATAATTGGTTGCGGTGTTCAAGCCTTTTTCACGCAAAGCGTTGAAGCTTGTCCATGTTCCAGAGGGCAGACGGACCAGTTTGCCTTGCTCATCGTAGTAAACGAAAAGCGGGTTATTCATCGCGTGGTCTATGTGTGCGGTGATGTACGCCTCTCCGGTTTGGGCCGTAAATAGATAGGGCGGGACGCCGCCACGGTCTTTGAGAGCGGCGCGGTGGTGCATGCCTGCATTGCCTGTGAATGGGTGTCCTTCGTTGAAGGGGGCTGCGTTATCGAGTAGTGTAAAAAGAAAAGGCGATAACACGTACAGTCGGCGTACGTTTTCTATCAAATGTTGCGGATTGCGATAGCTAATCGAAACCTGATTGGATTTACAGACCGAGAAATAGGCAGCGATTGAGCGCATATCATCGCGCGGCGGTGCGAAAAAAGCCTGATAACGCGGAACGTCCATGACGTTTTTTAGCAGGTCTTCGGCGGTTTTGTCGGGTAGGTGCTGAAAGTAAGAGCGCTTGAGGCCCATATCGGCAGCTTTTTGGGTTAATTGCAGGATTTTTTCCTGCGTGTCGGCCAAAATTTCTTTTATGTCGTTTCTTTTTCCGGCGAACGAACCGATTTCCAGCATTTCGGATGTGGGTTCATTGCGGACGTACTCTTCACCGCGTGCGGCGTTGGCGGCATTTTTTAGTGCTTTATTCTGGGCCACGCTCATTGGGGTGAGGTCAGTGGATTTAGGATCGAAAAATGCCAGTTCGACTTCTATGCCGGTTCTGGAGTCTTCGCCTGCTCCTTTATATGTGTCGATGACGTCTTCAGGGCCATTGACGAGGCGCATATCGCTGGCATTGACTTCTGACATGGCATTTCCTTTTGTTACTGAAGCAATGTAGAGGTGTTTTAAGGAATTGCAAAATATTTTAACCACAGAGATGAAAGAGAAGAAAAGAGTTGAAGGAAACAGCAAAAAACTCTTTTATCTCTTTTGAGCTCTTTAAACTCTGTGGTTTGTAAATTTTTGAAAGGTTTTTTATGGCGTCCTATCAGTATGTGTATGTGATGAACGGCTTGTCCAAGTCATACGATAATAAGAAAATCCTGGAAAATGTGACTTTGAGCTTTTTTCCCGGAGCCAAGATCGGTGTTTTGGGACCGAACGGCGCGGGTAAGTCGACGTTGCTCAAGATCATGGCGGGTATTGACAAAGATTTTATGGGTGAGGCCTGGGCGGCGGAAGGTGCGCGCGTGGGGTATTTAGAGCAAGAGCCGCAGCTTGATCCGAACAAGACGGTCGAGCAGAACGTCATGGAAGGTTTAGGCGAAACCGTGGCGATGATCGAGCGTTATAACGAGATCGGGGCGGCGATGGCCGAGCCGGATGCGGATTTTGACGCCTTGATGGCCGAGATGGGCGATTTACAGGAGAAAATCGATGCCGTGGATGGCTGGGAGCTCGAGCGGACCATTAAAATGGCAATGCAGGCTTTGCGCTGTCCGCCGGGTGATAGCGCGATCACAAACTTATCGGGTGGAGAAAAGCGCCGTGTGGCGCTGTGTCGTTTGCTTTTGGAGCGGCCGGATTTGTTGCTTCTGGACGAGCCGACAAACCACCTTGATGCGGAGAGTGTGAGTTGGTTGCAGAAATTCCTCTCTGATTACAAGGGTACGGTGGTGATGGTCACGCATGATCGTTATTTCCTTGATAATGTGACGGGCTGGATTTTGGAGGTCGATCGTGGGCGCGGTATTCCCTATGAGGGCAATTACTCGGCCTATCTGGAGGCTAAACGCAAGCGTTTGGAACAGGAATCGCGCGAGGAAGATGCGCGTCAGAAAACGCTTGTGCGCGAGCAGGAATGGATGGGGCGCAGCCCATCGGCGCGGCGGGCGAAGTCCAAGGCGCGGATCAGCGCTTATCATGATTTGCTGGCCGAATCACAGAAAATGGATAAGCGTGGATGCCAGATTGTGATTCCGACGCCGCCGCGTCTGGGGGATCTGGTTATTGAGGCCAAGCACATTAACAAAGGTTTTGACGGGCGTACACTGATCAACGATCTGTCGTTTAAGTTGCCGCCAGGGGGTATCGTCGGGGTGATCGGGCCGAACGGGGCCGGTAAATCGACGCTGTTTAAGATGATTACGGGGCAAGAGCACCCTGATTCGGGTGAATTTAATGTCGGGGATACGGTGAAGCTTGGCTATGTCGATCAGAGCCGCGATACGCTGGATGGGAAAAAGACCGTGTGGGAGGAGATTTCAGGCGGATTGGATATCATTAAGCTGGGCAAGATCGAGATGCAAAGCCGGGCGTACGTGTCGGCTTTTAACTTCCGAAAGGGCGATCAGCAGCAACTTGTAGGCAATTTGTCGGGCGGTCAGCGCAACCGCGTACACTTGGCGAAAATGCTCAAAGAAGAGGCGAATGTGATCTTGCTGGACGAGCCGACAAACGATCTGGATACGGAAACGCTGGCGGCTTTGGAAGAGGCTTTGGAGATGTTTCCGGGGTGCGCGGTGATTATTTCGCATGATCGTTGGTTCCTCGACAGGCTGGCGACGCATATTCTGGCCTTTGAAGGCGATGGGCATGTGACGTGGTTTGAGGGGAATTATGCGGATTATGAGGCTGATTTAGAGCGTCGTCAGGCGGCCTGAAGCTACTGATTCTGCTTTGCTTTGCGTTTAGTTTTCCATTTTTTTGGTTTTTTCGCTTCTGTAAACTAGCGTTAAGGCTTTGAAAAATGGTAAAATAAACGGGTGCGCAAAAATTTACTAAATTTTTAAGTATTTTAGCGCTACACTATTCATAGAGTGGTGAGTGTTTGACGTGAGCGGAATACAAGCAAAACAGGTTGTTAAATATGTTGTTATGCCGGGGATTATACCGCGGTTGCGCTCCTTGTTTACGTCCGGTTTTGGTTTCGCGGCGTATATGATCGCGCAAGTTTATGCGATGGTTCGTTTGCTTGAGCCGCAGCATCCTTATCTTGATTCGAAAAATATCGGGCGTTTTGGTGTGCGTCATGTTGTGGCGGCAGCAGCAAATAATCTTGTGATTTCGCGTAATAACATTGATCAAATCGTAGTTTTCTCTCTGGTGTTGTTCGCTATTGCCTTATTTTTTCTACAAATTGCTGTTTTGGTTTTGAGCTTTCTTATTGGCGGATCGTCTGTTTTGGCTGCGGCGGCCTGGCCTTATCCCGAAGGGCCATCCATTTTTGTGACCGGGCGTCCAGACGATGATGTGGCGCTTATGCTTTTGGATCGGGTGTTTGGTGTTCCTGATTTTTTTGGATCCTGTGTTTCACAGGCCGGGGTGACCTGTGCCGGGGCGCAGAGCCCTAGCGGCGCTTTTCCCTGGCCGTTCCATATGGCCTTGCATCAGCTTTTCCGTTTTTATTCAACGGGTATTCTTTTGGTTGGTACGTTGATTTTTCTTTATCTGCTTTTTGTAATTGTTGCTGAAACGGCGATGAGCGGGACGCCGTTCGGGCAGCGTTTCAAGAATGTCTGGGTGCCGATCCGTCTCGTGGTGGCGATCGGGCTTTTGATGCCTTTGCCGATTACTTACGGTGCGGGGGTGACGACGGCGGCTTATAGCGCGGGACAGTATATCGCTTTTGCGGCGGCTAAGTACGGATCGAGCATGGCGACTAATGCCTGGATCCGCTATAATAACGCGATTGCTGCGCATGCCGATTTTGCAGGTGGCGGGGGTGTTAATCCGCTGGGTGAAAAAGAAACGATTGTGGCGATGCCCAAGCAGATTGACGCGGCGGTGTTTGCCAACATGATTTCGACCGTTCATACCTGTGCAATGGCGTATTTTGCGAAAGACCCTGATATTGATAAGCCTCCGAAGGCGGGCGGGGTTAATTATCCGGATACTTTGGCTGAAATTGACGCTTACAGGGAGGCGAACAAGATCAAGCCGTATTTGCTCAAAACGCCTCAGGCATGGATGACGATGAATGCCGATCCGGCGCTTGAGGTGGCGGCGGACACCACTTATGAAGATGCGCTGGGTTTTTATAATCGCGGCGACATTGTGATTACCTTCGGGCGTGATAATGATCCGGAGGATGATGGTTATGATGTCGAGCCTTTGTGCGGTCAGATCCGTATTCCCGTAACCGATCATCGCGATCCCAGTGCTGCGCCGTATCTCGGTACGGTGGAACTGCAAAAACTTTACTTCGATCTGGTTCGTAATTATTGGTTCGATAACGGTTTGGCGGAGGATTATATCGATTTTGCAGGACGGTTTGTTCTTCTCAATATGCATTTGGATACCAGTGCGTGTGAAATGGGGTGCGCCGGGGATATGGGGGACAATCCGAATTTGCCTTCATGCGCGGTTGCGGCCGGTAAAAAGCCTTGCGAGCTTGATCCGATCGGTGCGGCCTGGCGGCAAAATGCCGTGAGTGATGTGCAGACGACTCTCGATACGAATATTCTGGCGATTTGGCAGGCTTATAATAATGACGGGGCAGAGATTCAAATGGATCCGGCTTTGCTTGACCGTGGGTGGGGCGGCGCCGGAATCTGGTTTACAAAGATTGCGCAAGTGAACGGGGCGTGGATGTCGGCCGTTATTAATCAGCCGTCTTTGGATAAATATCCGGCGATCATGGAAGGTGTGCGTGAGGCGCGGGCTTCCGTTAGTTCCAAATTGGAAGGGGCGGAGCAATTTAATCCGGAGGGAACCGGAGAAGATGCGCAAAATATTGATCAGAAATTGAAAAGTATGGATCCGGTGGCGCAAGCTTTGGCGACTGTGTTTTATCAGGCACATCAATATTGGAATCAGGACCAGACTAACATGACAACGTCTACGGATATTGATGCGAATGCCATGAAGTCTGCGATGAACATGATTTTCGGGACCTATGGCCTGTTTTCCATGACGGAAGAGAACGTACAGACTCATCCTTTGTCGCAGCTAACCGCTCTGGGTAAGGGGCTGGTTGAGGCTTCTATCCGCAATATTGCCATTTCTACCGGGTCGGCTGTGATGGGCGGGCTGACAAGAGTTATGTCCTTGCAAGCCGGGGCTTTGGCAGAAGCTGCGGCCGGCTTTTTTAATGCGACAGCCTTTATCGGTCTGACGGCGGGGCTGGTGTTGTATTATGTCGTGCCGTTTTTGCCGTTTGTTTATTTTTATTTTGCAGTGGGGTCATGGATCAAAACGATTTTTGAAGCCATGGTGGGGATTCCATTGTGGGCCTTGGCGCATTTGCGTCTGGATGGCGACGGGTTGCCGGGCGAAGCGGCGTCCAACGGGTATTTCCTGATTTTCGAAATTTTTGCCCGGCCTATTTTGACCGTGTTCGGACTTGTCGCGGCGATGGTTATTTTTACGGCTCAGGTGCGGGTTTTGAATTTTATATGGCCTTTGGTGACGGCAAATGCCGGAGGATTTAATGCTGCGGGGCAGGTTGGTATTGCCGGGGATGTGAGTTTCAAGCGCGAAATTGTCGATCAGTTCTTCTTTACGGTCGTGTATGCGATCGTTGTGTATATGATGGCCACAGCGGCCTTTAAGCTGGTGGATTCTATTCCGGATAATATTTTGCGCTGGATGGGTATTGGCGTGTCCTCGTTTGGAGACTTGCATGACGATCCGACCGGCAGTTTGACTCGTTATGCGGCTCTTGGCGGTATGACAGCCGGGCGGGAGGCTGCTTCCGGGGTTATGCAATTAGGCCGTGGAGCGGGGAGCGCTGTGGGACAGGTTGGTCAGGGATTGGCTTCGGCATTGGTGAAGCCGTTTGGAAGATAAGGTTAGGTATACGTGAACTTTTTTATAAGATATATGGTTTTACCGGGCTTTATTCCCCGTTTTCGGGAGCTTTTCGGCTCGGGTTTTCAGTATATACCGTATTTTGTCGCTCTGGTTTACGGGGCGGTGCGTTTGCTGCCGCCCGAGCATCCTTATCTCAATGCGGCGAATATCGGGCGTTACGGTTTGCGCCATGTGATGGCTGAGGCGGCTAACCGGTTGACGCTGTCTTGGAGGCATGTCGATCAGATCTTGCTGTTTATTCTGGTCATGGTCGGCATGGTGATGATGGTGATGCAGCTTTTTCTGCTGGGATTGACCGTTTTTGTGCCGCCGGCTGCTGCGGCTGTGGCCTTTCCGAGTAATTTTGCCCAGTTTTTCCTGACGCCCGATCCGGCGCAGGATCTGGCCCATATCATGATGGATATGGTGTTTGGCGTCCCGGGGGTGTTTGATTCCTGTATTTCCACGGCCGTGGCTTGTGAGGATGCGAAAGGCAATCCGATTGTGGCGAATGTTGCTTTAGCGTCGGGTTGGGGGATGGAGCCGGCCAATTTCCCGATGGCGATGCATCTGGGCTTGCATCAGATGTTTAATCTTTATTCGACCGGACTTTTGGTTGTGGCGACCATGATGGGGATTTATTTCATCGTCACGGTTGTTGCCGAGACCATGCAGAGCGGGACGGCGTTCGGTAAACGCTATAACCACGTGTGGGCGCCGATCCGGATGGTTGTGGCGTTCGGGCTCTTGATTCCGGTCGGGTACGGGCTGAATTCCGCCCAGTATATTGTGCTCTATGCGGCCAAGTTCGGGTCCGGTTTTGCGACGAACGGCTGGATTTACTTTAACGATGTTTTGGAAGATGCGCACGGGGCGGCTTTTAAAAACCTGGCCTCCGGCATGTCGGCGGATGCGACCGGGCTTGTGGCGCCACCGAAAGTTCCGGAGATTGGCGGCCTTTTACAATTTATGCATGTGGCGCGTACATGTTACCACGCCGAGAAAATCTTGCATCCGGATGCGGCTGACGAGATCAAGCCCTATATGGTCAAGGATCCTTTGGCGGCGAATCCGTTTAAGGAAATCGAAAGCCCTACGGCGGTGAATGCGACTAATAATTACGCTGCTATGATTGCGTTTGCGGCCGGTGAAAACCAGGTCAGAATCCGCTTTGGCCGCTTTGATGATGACGAGCCGGATGAATATAGTCTCTGGTCAGGGAAGGTTGCGCCGATTTGCGGCGAGTTGATTTTGCCTTTGGCGGATCCGCGTGCGGTGGCCGATCAGGAGAAGGGCGTTATGATGATGCAGCGGCTTTATCTTGAATTTATCCGTTGGGCTTGGTTTGATTTTGCAAATGGCGGTACGGACGGTGTTTCGATGCAACCGCTGAGTTTTGTAAAACAGTACACCAGTATCGCTAATTTTGATCCTAACAATGATGTGATGCCGGATAGCAGCTTTATTACGGCATGGGTTTCGGTTTTCAGTATTTATATTTCTCAGGCTCTTATGGGTGATCCGAATGCGGGAGGGGCCGTTCCTGCGCCTGTTGATACGTGGACGGGTGGTGATGTTCCTGCAATTAAAGAAATGGAAAATTCAGGGGAGTGGACGCGCGATCCTATCTTGGAAGATAAGGGCTGGGCAGGGGCTGCGATCTGGTACAATAAAATTGCCGAGATGAACGGGGAAATTACGACGGCGGCTTTGAATATTCCTTATCCGAACCGTTATCCGGCGGTTATGGAGCGCGTTTACGAGGTTAAGCGCAAAGGTAAGGGTAACGTTGTTGATTTTGCGACTCGTTTTCAGCCTGAGGCTGCCGGCGCTGCGGTTGCCGGTGATTTGCGCAATGCTAATGACGGTGAACTGGCTCTGGCGTATTGGGAGGCGTTTCAATTCTGGAAAGATTCCGGAGCGATGTCGACGCCCTATACTTCTTCCAGCGGTAACCAGATCCGGGATATTTTGAATGTTTTGCTGGGAACCAGCGGTGTTTTCAGCATGCGCGAGCATCCTGACGCCCATCCCCTGGCGCAGCTCTCGACGGCCGGACGTGGATTGATCGAAGCGTCTTTGCGCAATTTGGCGGGTGCCGCTGTGGGCGGGGGTTCCGGGGTTTTGGCGGAAACTGTCAGTAAGGCTGTCGGCGTAGGTATCAAGCAGGTTTCCGGCTTTTTGGTGACGTTCGGTATGCTTTCGCTGACGGCCGGGTTTATTTTGTTCTATATTGTGCCGTTTTTACCGTTTATCTATTTTATGTTCGGCGTTGGCGGCTGGGTTAAGGGTATTTTCGAGGCCATGGTCGGTGCGCCGCTGTGGGCTTTGGCGCATATTCGTATTGATGGGAACGGTCTTTCCGGGCAGGCGGCGCTGAGCGGGTATTATCTTATTTTCGAGATTTTCCTACGGCCTATTCTTATGGTTTTCGGATTGTTGGCCAGTATTTCTACGTTTTCGGCGCTGGTATCCGTGTTGAATATGATTTTTGATCTGGTTGTCAGCAACGTTGGCGGTTTTGACACGACGACCGAGTTGACAGGCGCCGCCCCTTCGAAGCTGGCGGATATGCGTGATGCGATTGACGAGTTTTTCTTCACGATCATTTACGTCGTTATCGTCTATTTGATGGGCATGTCTTCTTTTAAGCTGGTGGATTTGATTCCGAACCAGATTTTACGCTGGATGGGTCAATCAATTACCACCTTTAACGATCAGCGCGAGAATGCTGCAGAAACGCTTACCGGTAAGGCTACTGTGGGTATGCAACAAGGTACCCAGGCGATCGGCGGCGGTTTGAAAAAACTTCTTGGCATTGGTGGCGGGTAAAGTCCGGTTTCGTTCGGTCATGGCGGCCGATATGAGTTTGAGTTATGCAAGATGGTTAAAAAGAGACAGGTTCTGACATATACGCTTTTGCCCGGGATTTTTCCGCGGGTTTTGGCGCTTTTTCGGTCCGGATTTTTTCATGTTTCTTATTTAATGGCCCAAATATATGGGGCGGTGCGTTTGCTGCCGGCCGGGCACCCTTACCTTGATCCACGAAATTTCGGACGCTTTGGCATTCGTCATGTGATTGCAGAAGCGGCTAATCATCTGGTTATTGATCGCCATCATCTTGATCAGGTTGCGGTTTTTGTTTTGCTTTTGGCCGGGCTTGTTCTTTTGTTGAGCCAGTTTTTACTTTTGATCGTGGCGATGATGGTCGGTTATCCGGCTTATGCGCTTTCTGTGGCGGATATGCTTCCTAATCCGAATGCGACAACCGGGTCTTTGGGACCCGCTCAGGATATCGCTTTTATCCTGATGGACAGGGTTTTTGGGGTGCCGGCTATTTTTAATTCCTGTATTTCAGATCTCAACACGGGATGTACGGATATTGACGGGAACGCTGTGACTTCGCCGACAGCTTTTCCGTTCCCGTTTCATGTGGCTTTGCACCGGTTTTTTGCTTTTTATTCCTACGGTATTTTTTTCGTCGGTGTTTTTGTTATTATTTATTACATCATGGCCATTGCCGGGGAGACGGCGTCTAGCGGTACGCCTTTTGGCCAGCGGTTTAACCGGGCCTGGGCGCCGATCCGTTTGATTTTGTTTTTTGGGTTGTTAATTCCCTTTAGTACCGCCAGCGGTTTGAACGGGGCGCAATATATTGCTTTACGTGTGGCGAAGCTGGGGTCGAATTTTGCGACCAACGGCTGGGCTTATTTTACGACGACAGGCTCGGGGCTTGGCTCTTACACGTTTCTCACGCAGCAGCAAGATCTTGTGGCGCAGCCGAATGTGCAAATTAAAGAGATTGTGAATTTGCTTCAGTTTATGCATGTCGTGCGGACCTGCCAGGCGGCTTATCATTTGGAGGCGCAAAAGGTGGGTAAAGAGGGGATTAAAGCTTATCTTGTGCGCTCGCCTATTCCTGCGAGCGGCTATGGTAACCCGCCGACGGGGCCGCCGGCTTATGCTGTGAATGCCTGGGAATTTTTAGGGACTAATTATCAAGATGCTGTCGATTTTTCCGTCATGGGGGATATTACCGTGCGTTTCGGGTCGATAGAGCCTGATGAGGGGGGAAATGCGCCGGGTGAAGATTACCAAGGCTATCTGGGCAATGTGAAGCCTTTATGCGGCGATCTGGTGTTTAAGGCGGCGGCGCAGGGCGAGCCGGGTTCTGTGAAGATTCAGGAAGCGTACTACGAAATTGTCCAAGATATATGGCAGGATGCGGATTTGGGCAGCCGGGCTTTGTGTACGGTGCGCGAGGAAACGCCTCTCAATCATAAGCCGGATGCGTGTGCCGGGATTGGACGCATTGATAAAGACTTTATTGAAGCGCAGTCTACGTTTTATCACGATCAATTTATCGTCGGGATGCGGGACGGGATTAACGAGCAGCTGGATAAGGGCGTGTTCGATATGAATGAGAAGATTTTGGAGCGCGGCTGGGCGGGGGCGGCGCTGTGGTACAATAAAATCGCTGAAATGAACGGGGCGGTCACGTCTGCGAGTTTAAATATTCCCGAGCCACGTAAATTTCCGATTTTGATGGAGCGGGTGATGGAGCAAAACGCTTCGCAAAACTCCAATGTGACGGATCAGGGCCGTTTTGATCTTCTGATGTCGGATCTTACCGGGCGGAGCCTTTTGATTAACTTCAAAGATCAAAACGATCTGAGTATTTTTCAGGCGATGAAGGCGGTTTATACCGCTTGGCAACAGGATGGCAGAGTGGTGGATGCCGGGAGCTATAGTGCGACCACAGGCAATATTTTTATTGATTACGTTAATCTGGTGCTGGGGACAAACGGTATTTTCGAGATGCGCAAAAATACCGATATTCATCCTTTGGCGCAGCTCAGTGCGTTGGGTAAGTCGATGATGGATGCGGCGGTGCGCAATGCCGGGATTGCTGTGGGTGTTACGGCCGGTCAAAGTATCTTTGACATGTTCTCCAATTTTACCGGCGAGGCGGGTAAAAGTGCGGTGAGTTTTTTGTTTGCGATGGTGACGGTGACTATCGCGATGGCGGCTATTTTGTATTACGTGCTGCCTTTGATGCCTTTTATTTATTTCTTTTTCGGGGTGAGCGGCTGGCTTAAAAGTATTTTCGAAGCGATGGCGGCGATGCCGCTGTGGGCCTTGGCGCATGTGCGTATTGATGGGGAAGGGTTGCCCGGTCCCGGGGCTTCGAATGGTTATTTTCTGTTGCTGGAAATTTTTGTACGGCCGATTATGATCGTGATCGGTTTTATTGCCGGTATTACGATTTTTGCTGCGTTGGTCAATGTTTTGAATATTATTTTCGATCTGGTCGTGGCGAATGCCGGTGGGCATGACGTGCAGCTTGATTTTGATGCGGCGGCCGGTAATGCGCCGGCGGGTACGCCCGATATGATGGGTGTAGCGCGCGGTGCTGTGGACCGGTTTTTCTTTACGGCTGTTTATGTCATTGTTTGTTATATGATCGGTTTGTCTTGCTTTAAGCTTGTGGATGCTATTCCGAACCAGATTTTGCGCTGGATGGGGGTTACCGTTCATACGTTCCAGGAAAGTGCCGGCGATCCGGCGGCCAAGCTGGCGAGCGATGTCCACAGAGGGACTTTGCTTGTATCCAATCAGGTGCGGGACCAGACACAAGGAAACCTTCCGGTTATCTTATCCGGCAGTTAATTAAAAGTCTTCAAAAAGCATTTTTGATTATTGTTGACGCAGGTGGTCGAGCAGGACGTTGATGTCGCCGCCGCCGCGCTGGATGACGGAGGAAAAATCCGAGCGCTGGGTCAGGGACATGCTGACGCCTTCAACGATGACATCAACAATTTTGTATTGGCCGTTTTTCAGGCGTACACGCCAGTCGACTTTTATTTGCTGGCCGTTTTCAGGTGCGACCGTTGAGTTGACAAGGATATCGTTTTTTCCTTCCGGCCGTGAGCCTTCGACGCTGAGTTTTTCACCTTTATATTCGCTGAAACGGCTGGAATAGACGTTCAAGATCATGGTTTCAAACAGCTTCATATATTCATCGCGCTGGGCCTGACTAGCGGTTTTCCAATAGCGTCCCAGTGCAAAGCGGGCGATGGTATTCATATCGAAATTGTTTTTTAACAGTTTCTGAAATTCCGATTTTCTTTTTTGATCTGATAAGTTGCTATCACTTAAAAAGCCAATACCTTGATCGGCGATGGCATCAACAAATTTTTCGGCTCCATCCAAAGCGTTTTCATTGATGCTGATTTTCAGGATGTGAGCGCTGATCGGTGTATTATGCATTGTTCCCGCATTCCAAGCGGAAAGCGCAGGATTTGAAAATCCTGCGCCGACCAAACCTAGAGACACGGCCAAAGCCATTTTCTTCTTCGAAAAATTTGCTTTCATGCTTTTATTTTACCGCGTTTTTCATGAATTTAATACTCATCATAATCCGGAATAGCCGGTGCGCTCATGCTCTCGGGATCTTGGTCTTCAACCAGAGCTTCGCGGCGCTGATAATATGCACTGCGCGTGGCTGCATAGTAATCGATAGAGCTCTTTTCCAGATCTTCAAGCACGTCGACGAGGTCTGCGCGCAGGGTCAGGTATTCCATTCCCACTTTGCCGTAGTAAATGCCTTCTTCGTCTATATTGAAGAGATACCAGCGTAGCGGGTCAGCGAGGGAATCAATGAAGAATCCGGCGTAATCGCGTGTCGATGACGGGCCGATGATCGGTACAACTAGGTAAGGACCATGATCCACGCCCCATTTGCCCAAGGTTTGCCCGAAATCTTCGGGTTCATACGGGATATTCTCCGCGCCAGCCACATCAAAGAGGCCGCCTACGCCGATGAGCGTGTTAATAACGCCTCTGAGAACAACATTTCCCGCCCCTTCTAAATCGCCTTGCAAGAGCTGGTTGGCCAAGGTCGTCGGTGTTTTCAGGTTGCGCAGGACATTTGTGATGCCTGTTCTAGCCGGTTGAGGGACCACTTCGTTGTAGCCCTTGGCGATCGGATGAATAACCGCTTTGTCCACGGCGTTATTGAAAGCGAAAACCTGCCGGTTTGTTTCCTCGAACGGGTCGGTCATAACCGTTTTTCCGTTCATCAACATCGTTTCGTGCTGCTGCGAAGACGCACAACCAGATAAAAGTGCCAAAGCGGCACACAGAATGCTGATATTGAGAAGAATATTATTTTTTAATGTCATGGCCGTTACAGTTTGAATTTGCATGATCGCCCCTATTTTTTTGATCTATTATAAGACTTGAGTCAAGATGGAAGTCATCTATGGTCTTGTGAGCTGTTGCTTTTGTGCATCGCTTTTATCCCCTTATACAGCGCTAGCTGTCATTTTTTGTGTTTTGCACAAGTACACAGTCAAAAACCACAGAAACAGAAAGTTGTGAGAACGCAGGACGGATTTGAAGGGCTGTGCCTTGATCCGACATTTATTAAACCATGAATTTTTTACGAAAGCGTTAAGTTTATTTTGCTTTTTATCCATCTTCGAGGTGGATGAGGGCGCTTAGGCCAAAGAGTATAAAAATGATCGAGGGGGCCCAGGCTGCCAAAGGTGGAGGAAGCTGGTTTGAGGCTCCCAGGGCTTGTAGGAAGCTTGAGAGAAAGAATACGCCTAGACCGATGAACAGGCCGCTGGCGATCAAGACAAGTGTGCCGCCAAAGCGTGGAGGCCGCATAGAGACGGTGGCGGCGAGGATGACCATGGCCATCAGAAAGAGTGGTTGGGCCAGAAGGTTGTGGTAGTGCACGATGAGAGGCCCGGTTTCGAAGCCGGTTTCGCGTAAGGTCTGGATGTGGCCGGGCAGGTTCCAAAAGGACATGCTTTGCGGGGATGAAAAGCTATCCTCAATATCTTTGATTGTGAGTGTCGTGGGCAGGGTAAAGGCTGGTAGCCTTGTGGGGGGCGTTTGGTTGCTGTTAACCAGTACGTCGTTGAAGGTCCAGAGGTTTTTCTCGAGCGTGGCGCTTTTGGCATCAAGGCGCATCAGGAGCTGATCTTCCGTATCAAGATAAAAGACGGTGACATTCAGGAGTTGCCAGCTTGGGTGGGCAATTTTGCGGGCATGCAGGATGATATAGCCTTCGGCCAGATTGACGTTGTGGGTTTTTTTGAAGGATTGCTGTTTATCAGGATCAATTTCCTGACGCAGCCACAAGCCTTCTTTGAACAGGGCGATCTGGCTGCTTTGTTTTTTGAGGAATTCACTTTCCAGCCGGTCGTATTTGCCGATCAGGAGGGCTCCGGCCGGGTTGATCAATCCGATTTGTAGCGCGCCGATCAGGGCGGCCAGCAGGACGATGGGGGCAAGGAATTGCCATACTGAAAAGCCCGAGGCTCTGAGGACGACGAGTTCGGAGCGGCGGTTGAGTTGCCAGAAGGTCCACAGAGCGCTGAACAGGATAGCGAAGGGGAAAATCGTCTGGCCGATTTCGGGGAGTTTGAGTAAACCCATTTGTAGGATTATACCTAAAGGTATATCGCCTGTTTTATTGGCGCGGCGCAGAAGTTCCAGAATATCGAGTAAGTATATAATGCTGAGTAAAGCGGTGAGAACGGCCAGCGTGTTCAACAGATAGTTTTTGCCCAGATAAAGCGAGAGGGTTTTGCTGAGTTTTATCATGTGAGCGCTCTTATCCGGTTGTTTTCATTGGGGCCGTAAAACAGTCTATGGCGCAGTTTTTCGCTGGCCGGGCTTAAAAAGAAAGAACCGATGGCTATGGGGAAGAGGGCCAAGGCGTACATCATCCATAAACCGATGTCGCTTTGTTTGGCGATGTTTCCGGCGGCAATTTGCAGGCTTTGAATTAAGAAAATGCAGATGATAGCAGTGAAAATCTTTTTGCTTTGTCCCGCGCGGCCGCTTGGCCCGATGAGCATTATGGCGCAGGAGACGAGTGTGAAGCCAAGCGCCGATAACGGCGAGAGAAACCGTTTATGAAGCTCGATGGCGAATTTTCGTTGCAAGGCCGGATCGTTTTCGGGGATTTCGGCGGACAAAAGCTCGCCGATGGTGCGTTCATCGGGCTGAAGCCAGCGATCGGGGATTGGCTCGTTGTCCGGGATATCAATAGTGTAGCGCTGGAAGTTCAGGCGGCTCAAGGTTTGTTTTTCTGGATCGAATTCCTGACGTGTTCCGTCATAGACGGTGATCTGGAATCCTTTTTCCGTGAGGGAAAGAGCGCCGCGTTTGGCGATGATGGTCGAGGGGCGTTCGTTTTCGGGGCGGCCGTCATAAATGATGATTCCGCGCAGACCTGAATCGTTTTCACGTTTGTGAACGTAGACCGTCAATCCTTTTCCGGCCTGATTGAAAACACCTTCGCGGACGATCAGGTTCGAGAATTGGGCTTTGATTTCCTGGCGCTTTAGCTGAAGTTCGGACAGGGTTTTAGGCGCCAGCCACAGTGTGTTGCCCAAGAGAAAAACGGTGATGATCAGAGCCAACAGAATTGACGGGTTGGCCAGTTTGAGTGGGCTGAAACCACTGGCGCGCGCGGCGGCCAATTCGGAATCAGCGCTCAGGCGGTTATAGGTGAAAAGGGCGGCGCCCATGATAGAGAGCGGCAGAATGATTTCGAAAAACCGCGGCAGGGTGAGCAGCGTTAACAGCCAGAATACGCCGGAATCCGCGCCTGAATTGATGACCAGTTCGAGAAATTTGATCGACTGGGTGAGCACAATTACCGCCGAGAGGACGACAGTGATAAACAAAGCCGCGATCAACAGATTTTTGAAAATGTAGCGTTCGAAAATCTTCATTATGATGGTGTTTTCCTCTCATACTGTTTATAACGGTTTTGGGTCCTAAAGATAAAGCCAGAAGATAAAACCAGAAAGATTTTTAAAATGAGCATTTCCGTATCTTTTCAAAAAGAGCATAAAACGCAGCCCTCTATGATCGTTGTTTTGGCCTATGAAGGCGATGAGGGCGTTTCTTTGCAGCCCGTTTCCGGGCTAGAGGCGTCTCTTGTTTCTTTGGCGAAGCGGGCCTTGGAGGCCAATGTTCAGTTTAAGGGACGGTTAGGTGATTTTATCAGTGTTGTGACGCCGGAGGGCTCTGTTGCTGCGCGTTTGGGGGTTTTGGGGCTGGGGAAAGCCGAAGCTTTAAGTGCTTTGAGGGCCGAGGAGGCGGGCGGTAAATTCTATGCTGCTTTGTCTTCGCTTGGCGTGGCGGGGGTTAGTCTTTATGTTGGTGATAAGCTGCCGCAACCGGATCTGACGCTGGATATGCTGGCGGCGTCTTTGGCGAACGGTGCGGTGCTGAGGGGCTATAAGTTTGAGCGTTATAAAGCGCCACCGAAGGAGATGCTTCCGGAGCTAAAAACGCTGGAGGTTGTCTGTACGCATCCGGCGAATGCCAAAAAAGCTTATGAGAAGCTTTCCTGTGTGAGCCAAGGCGTTTTTCAGGCGCGCGATCTGGTGAATATGCCGCCGAACGATCTTTATCCCGATGCGTATGCGAAGATTATCAAGGATACCTTGAAGCCTTTGGGCGTCGAGGTTGAAATTTTCGATGAGAAAAAGCTGCAGAAAATGGGCGCGGGGGCGATGCTGGCTGTGGGGCAGGGATCGGATCGTCCGGCGCGTATGGTGGTGATGCGCTGGAACGGGGCGAATAAGAAGTCCAAGGACGCGCCGCTGGCCTTTGTCGGTAAAGGTGTGACGTTCGATACGGGTGGGATCTCGCTGAAGCCCGGGGCGAATATGGATGAAATGAAGATGGATATGGGCGGTAGCGCCGCTGTGGTGGGCCTGTTTAAGGCGCTGGCTTTGCGTAAGGCGCGCGTGGATGTTGTCGGGGTTGTCGGGCTGGTTGAAAATATGCCTTCATCCAAGGCGTATCGACCCGGGGATATTATCAAGGCGTATAACGGGAAAACGATCGAGGTTTTGAATACGGATGCCGAAGGGCGTTTGGTGCTGGCGGATTGTCTTTCATATGTACAAAAGACGTACGCTCCGCGTTTTGTGATTAATCTGGCGACTTTGAC
Source organism: Alphaproteobacteria bacterium (assembly GCA_020443075.1). Classification (GTDB taxonomy): domain Bacteria; phylum Pseudomonadota; class Alphaproteobacteria; order Micavibrionales; family Micavibrionaceae; genus TMED27. The sequence continues at coordinate 8,515 of JAGRIU010000042.1, read as the reverse complement.
GGGGGCAATCATTGTGGCTTTGGGCCATGAATATTGCGGCACGTTTGTGAATGACGAGACGCTGTGGAAGCAGATGGAAAAAGTGAGCGGTAGCAGCGGGGAAAAGCTTTGGCGTATGCCTTTGGACGAGGTCTGGAAGAAAGAGGTCGAGAGCGAGGTGGCAGATTTGCGCAATATCGGTAAATCCGGCCGCGATGCCGGGTCTTGTACAGCGGCGGGTTTTCTTGCGCATTTTATCGAAGAGGGGACGATCTGGTCGCACATGGATATTGCCGGGACGGCCTGGCGCACCAGTGACAAGCCGACTGTACCGAAATACGGCAGCGGTTTTGGTGTGCGTATTCTTGATTGTCTCGTCAGGGATTATTACGAATCTTAAAGAGTTGGTTTCGAGGCCGTTTTGCCGTTTGTGTTATCCAAAGTGCTTAGTGAGAAAGGCGATCTTTCCGATAGTTCCGAAGGCTATATTCTCTCGCAAGGCGGGAGCGCACATCCGGGGCTTTTGAAGCGCTATGCTTACCGTGTGACACGTACGGTCAAGGAGGCGATCGGTAAGGGTTCAGGTGGCGGCATAGATGATCCGGTAGCGCGGCAATATATCCCGCAAGCCGAGGAAATGCGCATCTTGCCCGAAGAACTGGCCGATCCGATCGGTGATGAGGCTTATAGCCCTGTAGAGGGGGTCGTGCATCGTTATCCGGACCGGGTTTTGTTTAAACCGGTATCCGTGTGTGCCGTGTATTGCCGGTATTGTTTCCGGCGCGAGATGGTCGGGCCGCGTGCTGGGGAGCCGGCTTTTCTCAGCGAAGAAGCTTATGCGGCAGCGATGGATTATATCCGGCAAAATCCGCAAATTTTCGAAGTGATTTTAACCGGCGGCGATCCGCTGGTGCTTTCTCCTCGGCGTTTGGAAGAGATGCTGCGGGAGATTGCGGCGATTGAGCATGTACGTATTATCCGCATTCATACGCGCGTGCCTTTGGTTGATCCTTTGCGGGTGAATGATGCGCTTTTAGAGGTGTTTCAGGAGCTGGAAAAGCCGCTTTATATGGCTTTGCATGTTAATCACGTACAGGAACTGACGCCGGACGTACGGCAGGCGTTTTTACGGTTGTACAAGGCGGGCGTGCATTTGCTTTCGCAGTCGGTTCTTTTGCGCGGGGTGAATGATGATGCGCAGGCTTTGGAAGATCTTTACCGCGCGCTGCTGGGTTTGCATGTGAAGCCTTATTATCTGCATCATCCCGATCTGGCGCCTGGGACATCGCATTTCCGCGTATCTATCGAAGAGGGACAGACTCTTATGCGCGCCCTGCAAGGGCGGTTAAGCGGGCTGGGGCTGCCGCAGTATATGCTCGATATCCCAGGTGGTTTCGGTAAAGTGCCTCTAACGCCGTGCTATCTTGAGGCTTTAGAGGGGGCGGGGCGTTACAGTGTTGAGGATTATCAAGGTCGGCGGCATGTTTATCCGCCTGTGGTGAATGAGGATGAAGAGTATGAGTGAAATCCGTTTTTATCATTTAGAGCGCCAGAGCCTTGAGCAGGTTTTGCCGTCGCTTGTCGGTAAGGCTTTGGAGAAAGGACACAGGCTGTTTGTTAAAACGTCTGATGAGGCTGCCGCGGAGGCTTTATCATCGTCTTTGTGGACCGGCAATACAGAAGGTTTTTTGCCGCATGGGACGGCCAAAGACGGGCGCGCGGCGATGCAGCCTGTCTGGCTGGGAGTGGGAGAGGAGAATTTGAACGGCGCGGATGTGTTGATTTTGACCGGCGATGTGACGCTGGATGATGTGAGCGAGTATGCCCTTGTGTGTGAAATGTTGGACGGACGTGATGAACAGGCTGTGCAGGCCGCGCGGGTGCGTTGGAAAGATTATCAGGCGGCCGGGCATGCTGTGACGTATTGGCAGCAAGATCCGCGCGGGGGATGGATAAAAAAAGCCTGATCCGCAAAAGATCAGGCTTTTTTGGGGGGAAAGCTTTATTATTATTCGGCCAGTGTTTCGGTTGGCGCTTCTTCCTCAACCGGCGCTGCCGCTTCTACTTCTGCGGCGCTTGGCAGGGCTACCGGAGAGTCTGAAAGCGTACGCAACCAAGCAATAATGTCGGCGCGGTCTTGCGTTTTCTTTAAACCTGCGTAGCTCATTTTTGTGCCCTTAACGTAGTTTTTCGGCTTCCAAAGGAATTCGTTCAGGGAAGCATAATCCCAGTTTCCGCCTTTTTTAGCCATACCACTGGAGTACGCGAAATCGGCTTTGTGGGCTTTGGGTCCGCCGACAACGCCCCAGAGGTTCGGGCCGACCTTATCCGGGCCGCCTTTGTCAAAAGAGTGGCAGGCCGCACAGGCCTTGGAGAGCTTTTCGCCTTTGGTGACATCGGCTGTGGCCAAAAGACCTGTGATGGCTTCGGGTCCGGCGGCTTTGGCTTCACCTGCGCCGGAGGTCGCAGCTTCGGCGACGACGATCGGCACGGCGTCTTGTTCCAGATTTTCGGCATGGACCAGTTTGCCCGAGATGAAACCGCTCAGCATCGCGGTGATTCCAGCGACGAGGACCGCAGCAAAAATTTTGTTGAATTGAAAACTGTTCATTGATTTTTCCGTTCTGAATGCTGGTTAATATTATATTTTTCTTATATTAAGATAATTTGAACCCTTTTTCAAGGCTGTCGACAACACATATACAGTATGCGTATAGTCCTTCAACTCTAAATATTACAAAAGCAGGAAAAATTGATGAAGATCAATAATGTTAAAAAAATTGCCTTTCAAGGTGCGCATGGTGCGTTTTCGGATATGGCGTGCCGGTCCGTGTTTCCGGGGGTCGAGACTTTGCCCTGTTTTTCCTTTGAAGACGCTTTTGCAGCGGTGCAGGATGGCCGCGTCGATCTGGCGATGATTCCGGTGGATAATACGATTGCCGGGCGGGTGGCGGATGTGCACCATTTGATGCCTGATAGTCATTTGTTCATTATTGGTGAGCATTTCCAGCCGGTCGATCATGCGCTTTTGGGTGTTAAAGGCGGGAATATTAATGATCTTAAGCATGTGCATAGTCATGTGCATGCGTTGCCGCAATGCCGGAATATGATTAAAGAGCTTGGCTTGCAGGCGCATGTGCATGCCGATACGGCCGGAGCAGCGGAAGAGATCGCCCGGATGAATGATCCAGAACACGCGGCGATTGCTTCGATTTTAGCTGCGGAGATTTACGGGCTGGAAATTCTGAAAGAGCATGTGCAGGATGCCGAGCATAATACGACTCGGTTTCTGATTTTGAGCCTAGAGCCGGAAATTCCCGAAGAGCAGGATAATGTGATTACCAGCTTGATTTTCGAGGTGCGTAACATTCCTGCTGCTCTATATAAGTCTTTGGGCGGTTTTGCGACAAACGGTCTGGGGCTTTCGAGGCTGGAATCCTATGTGGAGCCGAATTTTCAGACGGCCAAATTCTATTGTGATGTGGACGGGCATCCGGAGAGTGAGTCTTTCAAGCTCGCGCTGGAAGAGCTTGGTTTTTATGCTGCGGATGTGAAGTTTCTAGGGGCTTATAATGCTGCATCGTTCCGGCAAAAGGTTAGATAGAAATTTCTAAATTTCAATAAAACCTTGTGATCAATGGTCGGTGTGTTAGGCTTGTTAAAAATTAAGGAGCTTTGATTATGCCGACCCATGCTGAATTATCCGTGAAATTGCTTGTCGATGCGGCGGGGTTTTTTCGTTCTTTAGGGGCGCAGAACGCCGAGCTTAAGGATCAGATGGAAGAAAATGCGACTGTTTTCGAACAGGTTGCCAATTTGATGCAAAGCGATCCGCAGGGTGTTTTGAACGGTAGTGCACATTCAGAATTGGCCGGGCGTTTGTTGGTGGATGCGGCGGATTTCTTTATTACGCTGGCCGAGCAGAATGAGCCGATCAAAGAGCAGATGCTGGAAAATGCCAATGTCTATAAGCAGCTCGGCGAGCTTGTGATGCAAAATCCGATGGGTATTTTGGATTAGGCGCTTTACTTGTGCTTTGGCATAAAATTTCTTATTCTTAAGGTGTTAATTTCATGATTCGCGAACTTCTCTCGCGGCTTAACCTCTTAAGTTTTTGTAAGTTTTATGGCCCGTACCCGTTCTATTCGTCGCTCTACGAAGCGTTCTTCAAAGTCTTCCAAGAAATCAAACACGCTGCTTTCCAAGGTTTTGCCGGAAAGCTTGCAGGCTTTTGCGGCGCGGCGTCTGGTGGATGTTCTTTCATTGGCTTTGGTGTTGGCGGGGGCGTTTTTGCTTGCGGCGCTGATCAGTTACGATCACGGCGATCCGTCGTGGAATACGGCCTCGGTGGCGGCGTCGGCGTCCGTTTCCAACTGGATGGGGGTGCAAGGGGCCTGGTATGCGGATTTGTTATTGCAGACTTTGGGGTTGGGGAGTCTTGTTTTCGGTCTCATGTTTGTTGTTTGGGGTGTGCGCAGTTTTAACCGGCAATCTTTGCGGCCTTTATGGCTCAGGTTGCTGGCCAGTGCGGCGGCGGCTGTGTTCTTGTCGATTGCCTGTGCGCAGATTCCCTCGGCAGGATGGTTTACGCATCCGTATCTGGGGAGCAGCACGGGGACGCTTATTTTCAGCAAGCTTAGCGCGTTTTCTTTTATCGGTGAGTGGTTGGGGCCGGTCGGTGTGGCTTTACTGGCCGGGGCGCTGGCGCTGGGGTTCGGGCTTTATGCTGCGGCGGTGAATCTGTATGAGCTTGCTTATGTTTTGCATACCGTTTGGTCTGTTGTAAAAGGTCTGGCCTTATATGCTTTCGGTTTAGGCTTGGCGTTTAAAAACTGGGTCGCGCATCATAATGATCCGGATTACAGGCCCGATTTGTCCGTGGCGCTGAAAGCGTTTCCGAAATTCAGCTTTAATATGCCGCAGTTTCATCGTTCTGATGAAGGCGGTTATGAGGATGAGCAGGAAGAGCCTGTGGTTGCCGTTCGTCCTTCGAAGGTGGCGCCTGTTGTTGATGCCGAGAGTGCGGCGGCTGTTTCTACGGCCTCTGCGGTGGGTCAGTCATTGGCAGCGGCTAGAATACCTGTCGTGACGCCGCAGGCCGCGCACAAGCCTGTCGGGGCTGCGCAGCCACATTTTTCTCTGGATGGTGAGGATTGGGAATTACCGTCTTTGGCGCTGCTGGAGGCTCCGCCAAACGAAGCGGAGGGACCGCAGCTTAATGAAGCGGCGTTGCGCCGTAATGCCGAGCTTTTGCAAAATGTGCTGGCGGATTTCAGCGTCGAGGGCGAGATTACTTCCATTCATCCGGGCCCTGTGGTGACGTTGTACGAATTGGAGCCTGCGCCGGGAACGAAGTCGGCGAAGGTGATCGGGCTGGCCGATGATATTGCGCGCTCCATGTCGGCCGTATCGGTGCGCGTGGCGGTGGTGCCGGGGCGCAATGTGATCGGGATCGAACTGCCGAACAAGACGCGGCAAATTGTCTATATGCAGGAGCTTTTGGCTTCTCTGCTTTTTGAGAAAACATCTGCTAAACTGCCGCTTTTGCTTGGGAAAGACATTGGTGGTCAGCCAATTTTAGCTGATTTGGCAAAGATGCCGCACTTGCTGGTGGCCGGGACGACGGGGTCGGGGAAATCGGTGGCGGTGAATACGATGATTCTGTCGTTGTTGTACAGGCTAAGTCCTGAAAAATGCCGCTTTATTATGATTGACCCTAAAATGCTGGAGCTGTCGGTTTATGACGGGATTCCGCATTTGCTTTCGCCAGTGGTAACCGAGCCGGGCAAGGCGGTTGTGTCTTTGAAATGGACGGTGAACGAGATGGAGGAGCGCTACCGCGCGATGTCCAAGCTTGGTGTGCGCAATATCGAAGGGTATAACGAGCGTATTCGTGAGGCGCTGGCCAAGGGCGAAACGCTCATGAAGAAGGTGCAGACCGGGTTTGATGAAAACGGCGCGGCAGTGTATGAGGACCAGCCGATGAATCTGGTCGAGCTTCCCTATATTGTTGTGATTGTCGATGAGTTTGCCGATTTGATGCTGGTGGCCGGTAAAGATGTGGAAAGCGCGATTCAGCGTTTGGCGCAGATGGCGCGGGCGGCCGGGATTCATTTGATTATGGCGACGCAGCGTCCATCCGTGGACGTGATTACCGGGGTGATCAAGGCGAACTTCCCGACGCGGATTTCCTTCCAAGTGACCTCAAAAGTCGATAGCCGGACGATTCTCGGTGAGGGTGGCGCGGAGCAACTTCTGGGGATGGGGGATATGCTTTACATGGCGCCGGGCGGGCGCGTGACACGTGTGCATGGGCCGTTTGTGTCGGACGGGGATGTCGAGAAAGTTGTAAAGGATCTGAAGTCCAAAGCCGAGCCGGCCTATATTGATGAGATTACGCGTGATAGCGATTTCGGCGATAGTGACGTGATGGCGGCGATGTTTGGTGGCAGCGGCGGCGATGATAAGGTCGATGAGCTTTATGACCAAGCGGTAGCTTTGGTGGCGCGTGAGGGGAAAGCCTCGACTAGTTTTATCCAGCGTTATCTGCAGATCGGGTATAACCGCGCGGCCCGGATTATCGAAGAGATGGAGCGTCAGGGGATTATTTCTCCGGCGAATGCGACGGGGAAGCGCGAGATTCTTGTGCGTGATTTTAGCGACGTTTAAGATTTGCCAGCACTCAATTTTGAGTGCTGGCAAATCTTATATTTTACAGGTCCGGGCTGGGTAATATGTTTGCTTCGGGCAAAATATCGACACCGCTGACCAGATTAAAAATACCTTTTACGACGGGTAGTGCAATTTCCTCGCCGAGGATACCCAGGCCGGGGAGGACATTGTTGACTGCGGTGTTAAATATGTTGGTGTAAAATAATCCGGCGCCTCCAAGGGTTGTACCAGCCGCGCCTATGGCACCTAAAAGGAAAACATAAAAAGGAAGGCCGCCGAGGCCGGGGTACTTCAACAAGAAGCGATTGATTGGTCCAAGCATTGTTCATTATTTTTCTCGTTCGGGATTAACCCGTGTGTTTTGCAATCTTATCTTTCAGACAATCGAGTGTTTCTCTCTATGTCCGTGCGTCATTATTATTCGATTGCGAGCAGGCTACCGTTTTTTCGTAAATGCGTCAAGGTAATAAGAATTGTCTATGTAATCCAGATAGTTGGGCGCATTTTTATCTGTGAACTCGGTGTCGTTTTCACGAATCCAGAGGCTGAGCATTTCTATGTTTTCAAGGTATGACGGGCTGATTGGTGCCAGTCTTGGCTGGATTTGTTCGAAGATATTTTGGATTTCCGGACCGGATATTTTCATTTTTTCGGCGATTATTTTGTGAGCTGTTTCCGGGTTGTTTACGAGAAAATCTTCAGCTTCTTTTAGAGTTTTGAGCAGGCGTTTGATTTGATCGCTGTTTTTTACAAGGGTTGATTTGTGGGTTCCGAGGATGACTTCCGAGGTGTGAAAGCCGGTGTTTTTGAAATGGGTATAGGGCCGGCCGAGTTCTTTCATGGCTATAATGGTGTTATAGGTGTTGGGTTGCCAGAGGCTGGCAGCGTCAATTTCACCTCTTATGAAAGCATTGGGAATGGCCAGAGGGTTGTAAGGTTTTAAAGTGACATCACGTTTGGGGATGTCGTGATGTTCCAAAAATTTTGTGATGAAGCTATGAGAGGTCGTGCGGGGTGTGAAGCCTATGGTTTTTCCTCTAATGTCTTCGGGTTGCACGTTTTTTCCGTGAACCAGTAAATCGTCGGCTGTTCTTTTTTCCAGAGATGCAAAGGCTTTGACTGGTTTTTTGGGGCTGTAATAACCTAGGTATGCGAAATTAATTTCTACCAGAACCGAAGCGTCGACTTTTTCTTCGAGCAGGAGTTCCATGCCTTTTAAAGCATGGGGGACTTCTATGTATTCGATATCCAAACCGTGGTCGTAGAAAAATCCCTTTTGATCGGCAATCATCAGGATGAGTGCAATATTTTTGGTATGGGCCAGTTTAAATTTTTTCTTGCGCCGTTTTGTGAGGTGGTATGCCATGATACGAAGTGTATGGTAGTTTACGTGGTGTATAAACATTTTTCCTGCGCTAGGCGCAGGGTTTATCCTGTTTTGTCGTAGCATGAGGGTATGATGAGCTGGTTTTCCGATATTCTGACCGAGATTTTTCCGCTGTATCTGATCAGTTTGATCGGTTATATCGCCGGGCGGTTTGCGCAGATTGACGTGAAGTCGATTACGACGCTGGCTATTTTTGTGATTTCGCCGATCGTTTTTATGATTTCGATTTCGAAGCTGGATTTCACGGCGGCGGCTGTTATGGCGCCTTTGTTGACGTATGGGCTGGCGCTGGTTGTGGCGGCGGTCGTGGTCAGGGTTTCGAAGTTTTATCTGGAGGAGAGGACGGCGTATTTGCTGGCACTTAGCTCGGGGACGAATAACTGGGGGTATTTCGGGATACCGATCGCCTTTGCGTTGTTTCCACCCGAGATGGTGGCGGCTTATATCATGGTGGGATTCGGGATGATGCTGTTTGAG
>JAGRIU010000041.1 GCA_020443075.1 Alphaproteobacteria bacterium | reverse complement strand
TGCCCTTCCTGTTCTGGCGGTCCAAAACATGCCGGGTATTCTTGCCGGAATGTTTTTGGCCGGATTATTCGCCGCCGCCATCTCCACGGCCGACAGTCAGGTTCTCAGCAGCTCTGCCGCGCTGACGAACGATCTTTTCCCGAAATATAAAAACAGCAGGCTGTTTGTCAAAGGCGGCACTGTGCTGGTGGCGCTCTTGGCGTTAGGGATTGTCTTATATGGCAATACCAATGTTTTTAAGTTGAACACCTTTGGCTGGTCGGTCATGGCCGCCGGATTTGCGCCACTCGTGTTTTTGTATTCTCTAGATAAAAAAGTCTCACAAATACAGGCGCTATCCATGATGATCACCGGGGCCGCAGCCAGCATAGCGTGGGAAATCGCCGGACTGAGCGGCGATATATACAACGTATTGCCCGGGATGGCTGCTGCTTTTCTGACCTATGGTATATTAAAAACACGAACGGGCAAAAAGGTCTCAATCCCCTGAAGCCAACAATAAAAAACCGGCCGCTTTGATCGGGGCCGGTTTTGAATGTCTGAAACTTTTAAAAGACTTACTCGTCTTCCGGATTGCCGCCGGCCAGATCTTCCAAAGATCCGTCCTCATCATCGTCGTAATCTTCATCATCATCAACGATATCATCGCTATAGCGCCCGGCTCTGGCGTTTTGCGCGGCAATGCTTTCCCATTCTTCTTCGCCGTCCATCAGGTCGATGGTCTCTTCCTCTTCCTCATAGGCGACCATGCGCTGATGTGAGCGTACCAGCTCTTCCTTCAGGTTTGCCGTTTCAACAGTTTCCTCGGCGATCTCGCGCAAGGCCACAACCGGGTTTTTATCGTTATCGCGGGCAATCGTCAAAGGCGCGCCGGAGCCGATCTTGCGTGCACGCTGGGCCGCCAGCATCACAAGCTCAAAACGGTTCTCAACCTTGTCAACACAATCTTCTACGGTTACGCGGGCCATATAAATATCCTTCTACAAAAAAATCCGAAGATTGCTTATAGGCATTTTTATTCCAATATGCAAGTCTATAGCGCATGTATTGTAGAACGATTTTGAAAACATGCGCTATGCTGGAGGCCGCGACTGCGGCCCGGTCCGTATGGACCGAAGCCTGCGTGGCGTTTGAACGCAGGCATGAAGGATTTCAATTCATGCCGTCTGGAAAATAAACGCCATGGAATTTACACCGCCCGCCCGTAATTGTTCTCTCTGCCCGCGTCTTCAGGCGTTCCGCGAGCAAAACCGCGCGCAATTTCCGGATAAATTCAATGCGCCTGTCCCGTCTTTTGGCTCTTTGGATGCGCAGCTTCTCATCGTCGGCCTCGCGCCGGGGCTCAAAGGAGCGAACTTTTCCGGCCGCCCTTTTACCGGTGATTACGCGGGGGATCTTTTGTATCCGACTTTGATCAAATTCGGCTGGGCGAAGGGGGTCTACGGTGCGCGCCCCGATGACGGGCTAGAGCTTATCGGTGCGCGGATCACGAACGCCGTGCGCTGCGTGCCGCCGCAGAATAAACCCACGGGAGACGAAGAAAAAAACTGCCTGGGCTTTTTAACCGCTGAAATGGCCGCCATGCCGAACCTTAAAACCATCCTCAGCCTCGGCCTCGTCTCCCACAAAGCCGTGCTCAAAGCGCTGGGCGCAAAAATCTCCGCCCATAAATTCGCCCACGGCGCGGTTCATCCCTTGGTGTCATCCCTGCAAAAGCAGGGATCTGGTGATTCAAAGAAACCCGATTCCGGCTTACGCCGGAATGACATCATTATGTTGATCGATTCCTACCACTGCTCGCGCTATAACACCAACACAGGCCGCCTCACCACCGAAATGTTCGAAGCGGTGTTTGAAAAAATCAAAACCTTATAATAATTAAGGCGCCGCAGCTTCCGCCGCCGTTTGCGGGTTAAAGCCTGCGCGCTTGGTCAAAAGCTTATTGAGCGCATGAATATAAGCCCGTGCGCTGGCCACCAGCGTATCGGCATCCGCGCCTGTGCCGACCACGGTTTTCCCGTCCTCGGCCAGCCGCACCGTGACCTCGGCCTGCGCATCCGTGCCGCCTGTCACTGCGTGCACCTGATAAAGCTGCAGCCGCGCGCCCTCGTGCGGATAAATCTCGCGGATCGCCTTGAAGATGGCGTCCACAGGCCCGTTACCCTCGACTTTGGCGCAGTGTTCTTCGCCCTCGACCGTAAGGCACAGCTCGGCGATTTGCGGGCCTTTTGACCCCGCCTGCACCTGCAACGACACAAAGCGGATGGTTTCATTCTCGCGGATGACTTCATCCTCGACCAACGCGATCAGATCGTCTTCGAAAATGTCTTTCTTTTTATCCGCCAGCGCTTTGAACCGCACAAAAGCATCCTGAAAAGCCTCTTCGCCCAACTCATAACCGAGCTCTGCCAGCTTCGATTTAAACGCTGCGCGGCCCGAATGCTTGGCCATCACCAGTTTGCTCTCGCTCAGGCCGACACTTTCCGGCGTCATGATCTCGTAGGTCTGCGCATTTTTCAGCATCCCGTCCTGATGGATGCCGCTGGCATGCGCAAACGCATTCGCCCCGACAATCGCCTTGTTCGGTTGCACGGCAAAACCGGTAATCGTCGAGAGCGTCCGCGAAGTCTTGGTGATTTTTGTTGTCTCAATCCCTGTCGTATAAGGCATCAAATCGCCGCGCGTGCGCAGCGCCATCACAATCTCTTCCAGCGCCGCATTCCCGGCGCGCTCGCCAATCCCGTTAATCGTGCATTCGACTTGCCGTGCGCCGTTGGCAACCCCCGCCAGCGAATTGGCCACCGCCACGCCCAGATCGTTATGACAGTGCGTGGAGATAATGGCTTGGTCAATATTCGGCACGCGCTCAAACAGCATGGCAATCATCCGTCCGTATTCATCCGGCATCGCATAGCCGACCGTATCAGGAATGTTGATCACCCGTGCCCCCGCAGCAATTGCCGTTTCCACGCATTGGCACAGGAAGTCGGCTTCCGTGCGGCTGGCATCCTCGGCGCTCCATTCCACATCATCGGTGAAATTGCGCGCCAGCGTTACGCTTTCATGCACGGCCTCGATCACCGAATTCGGCCCCATTTTCAATTTGTGTTTCATATGCAAAGGGCTGGTGGAAATAAAAGTGTGAATGCGCTTGCTCTTCGCAGGCTTAATAGCGTTTCCGGCGGCCTCGATATCGGCTTGTTTGGCCCGCGAAAGTCCGCACACTGTGGCGTTCTTTACCACCTTGGCGATTTCATTGACGGCTTCGAAATCCCCCGGCGAGGCAATCGGAAATCCGGCCTCGATCACATCCACGCCCAGATCATCCAGAAGCGCAGCCATCTTCAGCTTTTCTTCCAGATTCATCGAACAGCCCGGCGACTGCTCGCCATCTCTCAAGGTCGTATCGAAAATAATGATACGGCTGGGGTCTTTTTTAACAATATCGAATGCGCGGCTCATAATGTGCTCCTTCTTACAGCGCTTGTGATTTTATATCAATGTTTGAAAAATTTTTCAGATTTTCCCCTAAAGCGCAGGCGTATCAAAACGCCTCATTCCCGCTCAGGGGCGCATAAGGAGCAGCAGGTTTAGGAGGATGCTTTTCATCGCTGCGTTCATAAGCGCCATAAAATCATAAACATCTCAAGGGATGCAAGAAATTTATGCTTCTAGCTCCCGCGCTTCCTCGGCCAGCATCACGGGGATGCCATCGCGGATCGGATAGGCGAGTTTGGCTTGCTCGGAAATCAATTCTTGCGCATTCCTATCATAGCGCAGCGGGCTTTTCGTCACCGGACACACCAGAATTTCCAGCAATTTGGGATCAATCTCGTTCATTTTCTTCCTCCATCTATTATTTTAAGGCCCCAAGCGACTTTAGGAAGGTTGGGGAAAATAAAAACTAATGACAGCAGCATCCACCGCTTTCATGCCCGTTCTGTTTGATCGCCATCTCCAGCATCTTCATAAACAGCTTTGCCCGCTCGGCGCAACAAACCTGCTCTAATAAGGCCTGTTTTTCTTGTGGCTCGAACGGACAAATCATGGACAGGCAAGTCATGAGGTTTCCATCGGCCACCCCTTCGAATTTTTTAAAATCGCATGACATGTTATGCCGTTCGAAATAAGCATCCAAAAGCGACTCAAGCTTTGCGCGCTCAACCCCGAGGCAGGCTTTGCGCCCCAGATCGCTCTCGAAATCGCCCCAGGCGCCACGCACTTGCCGGTACGGTGTATTAACGGCCAGTTCCTCCGTAACGCGGAAACGGCAAAGCCCGGTCAGGGAAATCAGATACCGTCCATCCTCGGTGTGGGAGAATTCAGTGATTTTTCCGGCGCACCCGACCGTATAAAGAGCAGGATTTTCACCATCATCATAAGCCATGCGCGGCTGGATCATGCCGATAATGCGCGCGCCTTTGAGCGCATCATCGACCATGCGCACGTATCGCGGCTCAAAAACATTGAGCGGCAATTGCCCGAACGGCAGCAGCAAAACGCCGCTCAAGGGAAAAACAGGGAGCGTCTCCGGTAAGTCTTTAAAATCGGGTGCGAACGGATTCCTATACATAAGCAGCTATATAGAGCGTCTTTACGAAAAGAGAAGACTGGATAGCCGCTTGCGCGCCGACACTGTCAAAGGATCGGTCTGCCCCATCGCGGCAAAGAATTTTAACAAGCTTTTGCGCGCCGCTTGCTCATTCCATTCCAGATCCATGCCGATGCTCTCCAGCAGGGCATCAACAGCTTCTTCGCGCGCGCCGCTGGCAAACAAAGCCTCGGCCAGATCAATACGGGCCTGATGGTCGCTCGGGGTTTGGGAAACCTTCTGGCGCAAAGCCTCAAGCTCGCCCTGATCCGGCGCGTTTTCCGCCATCTCCAGAGCTGTTTTGGCTTCGGCGAATTTAGGATCTTTGGCAATGGGCTCCGGCGCATTATCAACGAGGCTACGCGCTTGTTCCAGCTCTCCGGCGGCCAGAAACGTGCGCACCAAGCCGCTATAGGCCTGTGCATTGCTTTCATCTTGTTGCAGGATTTGCGCGTAAATATTTTGCGCCGCCGGGAGTGCTCCCTCGCTCAAAGCCGCTGCCGCTTGTTGCAACGCCTCGGGGATGTCCAGCGCATCCGGCGCAGCATTTTTAGCCGCCTGCATGAGTTGATCAATAAAGGCCCGGATCTGGCTTTCCGGCAGAGCGCCCTGAAACGCATTCACGGGCTGGCCGCCCAAAAACGCAAAGACCGTCGGTACGGACTGCACGCGAAGCGCCTGAGCCAGTTCGGGATTGTCATCCAGATTAACCTTGGCGAGCAGAATTTGCCCTTGGTGTTCGGCCACCACTTTTTCCAAAAGCGGCATAAGCTGTTTGCACGGCCCGCACCATGGCGCCCAGAAATCCACCAAAACCGGCTTGTCCAAAGAGGCGCGCATGACTTTAGCTTCAAAGTCCATCGCGCTGACGTCGTAGATGAAACTGTTCCCGTTTTGCGGGGTTTCAGAAGTATTATTCTTCGTGCTGGATCCGAAAAGCATGCTTTAATCCTTTGTAAAAGAGCTTATGCGCTTATATGTAAGGGTTTTGCGCTAAAATGCAAGGACTTGCGGTACGTGGCCCGTATGGGCAAAAAACTTGAGCAAATCCGAAGGGCTAAGGGCGATGGTCATGCGGTTATCCAGCGGATGATAACACACGCTCTCTTGCGCCATCATGTGGGCATCCAAAACCACCTGCACATGGTGCTGCGGATCGTTGATCACTGTAAACGGACACACAGAGCCGGGCCGGATACCTAAATATTCCCACAAGCGCTCTGCAGACCCGAACGACAGCCGCCCGCATCCCAGCTTATCTTGCAGGGCTTTCAAATCTACTGGAGTCTCGTTGGCGGCCACCACCAGAAAATTCTGCTTCTTCTTATCCCGCAAATATAGATTGCGGCACGGCGTCCCCTCGATCTCCTCGTCCAGTTTCGAGCTTTCCGCCACCGTAAATACGGCCTCGTGCTCGTGAAGCCGGTAAGCAATACCCAGAGCCTCTAAAATCTCAAAAAGTTTATCCGGCGAAGTCGGAAGTGGAGCTTGATCACTCATAACAGAATCCCTTGCTATAAATTATGTATTTTAGAGGGTAACGCTCTGATGGAAATACACCTTTTTTTAATATTTGCAATGTATCATATAGGGACGTGTGAGGAGAAAAAAGTGAGCAGAATCATAAAATGGGGAATCAAGACGCTTCACATACAACCGAAGGCTGGATGGATTTACGCGAGCAACAACTAGGGGCCTGCGAACATCCTATGAGTCCTTTCGAGGTTTCAGCTATTTGCGGCGCGCTAAATCAGGCGCAGGCCGCAGTGGTGTCTGGTGATCTCAAAAGCGCGCCGATTAGCAATCTGGTTCAAGAGACGAGACCGACAACAGATCTTCAAGATATGTGGGGAGCAGTGGCTCTCAATCCCGATGCAGTGGCTCTCAATCCCGATAACGTTGCCAGTCTCGTCGTTGATTCTGCGCCTGCGCCGGGAAGGAGGGGCTAGATGAATATCGAGCTGGGCATACTCAAGGACGGACGTGTAACGCTGGTCAGTGATGCCCCGCTTCCCGATGTCGTGCGCCGCGTCGAGTTCTTCCGCGACCAACGCCTGTTTCAATTGGTCTATAACGATGCGGAAACACACGAAGACCACCTCATGGAATATGAAATTCCCGAAGATTTGGCCGTTCCGGTCGAAAAAAGCCCGAACGTGATTATCCTGACCATGTTTCCAGGGCTAGAGCCGCTGGGCTATAAAGTCCCGCTGGTCAAGGTCGGCGAACTATATTAAAGCCGCTTTATTTAAAAAGAGCGCAAAATTTACACTTGCTTTCCCGCATAAAATCTCTATAAATCGTCAAATCTATTCCCAATCGTGCGAGTGTAGCTCAGGGGTAGAGCGCAACCTTGCCAAGGTTGAAGTCGAGGGTTCGAATCCCTTCACTCGCTCCATTTATCCACCCAATATAATCCGATTTAGTCCAGAAAGCCTTGTGAATTAAAGGCTTTCGTGAGACTATTTGTCCAACCCCGTAAAACTTAATGCCCCCAAATCCAAGATTATTGGGGGCATATTTGGGGCCATAATCTGATTATGGAAGTGGAGATGCCCCCATGAAGCTGACAAACCTGCAATGCAAAAACGCAAAACCCAAGGAAAAGCCCTACAAGCTGGCGGCAGGCCGTGGCCTGTATCTCGAAGTCATGCCGAACGGCTCGAAATACTGGCGGATGAAATACAGAATCAAGGTGGGAGGAAAATACAAAGAAAGGCGCATGGCGTTCGGCGTTTACCCGGAAGTCTCGATCAAAGAAGCCGCTGATAGACGACCGCGACGGCCTTTAACCGTGAGGTCTGGACATACGCCGACGCTCCCCGGTCGTAAGCCGAGAAGCGACGTGTTGACGGAACGTCATCCGCTATCAGAGGGGTTCTTAAGCCCCAGCCCGTCCAAAGAAGGACAGACATCCCTTGTTTTTATAGAGAAGAAGGAAAATGCGCAACCTATGAAATAGGTCGAGATTCTGAGATCAAGGTTGTTTGATAGGAAGAACGGGAACTATCCCGGAAAGGGAGGCAGGCCCATCATGCACGAAGATTGTTGACGAGCATATTCAGAGAGGTTTTTGAGCAAACGATCCATAAAGTCCTGTACCTTTTCAAAATTTTCTCTCGAATTAATTTCCAACGTGTCTTGATTAAGACCATAAGTAGAACGTGCAAACTCAATCTGCAAGGCCTCCGTACGCAGACCGTTATCTGCGTTATGTGCGCCGTATCTCTGCGTTATAAACCCACCTTGATATGGATTATTAACCCCAATGGAATAGCCAAAATCTATAGCTAAATCGGACGCCATTTTTGTGATTTCATCCGAGCAACTGCCATTCTGCCCCCCTCCGGCGCTTCCCAAAATAATATCGGGCCTGCGCGAGCCTGTTGCATCTGGTTCCCCCTCACCGGCAAATGTCGGACAGGAATGCACATCAAGCACAAATGCATAGCCGTGTTGTTCATGTGTGGCGTCAATATGGGCCTGCAAACGGTCATGAAATGGGGTGTAGTAACCAGCAATACGGTCCAAAATTTCGGCTTCGTCCGGTACATCACCTTCTGCGTAAATTGGTTCTCCGGTGAAGAAACATGTTGTTGCGACCAAGCCCTGCCCCTTTTCAGCGTAAATATCACTGGGGTCGCAGGTGAGGGTATCGAGCGCGCCCCTCACGGTTTTGGGATGAAGGCTGTGAACCGACCGGCCAACATTCAAAAAGATCGGCGCTATTGTTGATACAACCTCAATGCCACCATGGTCTTTTGCGCTAACAGCCAGCCAATCCGTAAAGGTATCGCCGCGACCATCAAGCGCCAGCATAGGGCGCAGAATACGCCGCTCAAAGGCTTCCCGGTTCGGAAATAACCGGCCAGCATGGGGGCAGGAAACGATCAGCGAGCCTTTAGCAGCCAGCTTATCACTACTTGATAAATAGGCTTCATTTCTAACAGGAAATGCCGGATGCGTCGTATCAGGAAATGATGCGTCCATTCGTTCGTTTATGTTATAGCGCAGCTACGAGTTCTTCCGGCTCAACGTTCAAACCTGATAATTCAACGAAATAACCGGCGGCGGCAACAATCGCGGCTCTCGGGTCACCACCAAATTCTGAAGCTGAAAAGCGTCGAAGTGTTTCAGGCACGGTCATATTGGAGTCAGTGATGGAAACATGCGCAGCCCCTTCGTTCCCATCAACAACAAAATCAATAGCATCCTGTACTTCACCTTTGAAAGCAGCGGAGTTTACAAAAGATGCGGATACCTGAGCATCAAGAGTCTTTCCGGGAATTATTTGTGCATCGGGGGCTTGAGCAGCGATAGCGGTGCGTGCTGCTTCGATAAAGCCTTTTCCCAGCAAAAGAATGTTTGTTTGTGTGCTCATTGTGTTTACTCCATTTGTTATTATTTAGTGCTTATAATCTACTATTTATGAAAATGCAAGCCTGTTTTAAGGTACGATGCCCTCAGCCTTTAATGTGTCGGGTGTTGATACCAGCGTACCACTACCATCCGGGTGTAGAAATTCAGTAATAACCGATGTTTCATTACGACCGTCTAAAATGACAACAGCGCCAGAAGGGATGAGTTCTGCGGCATGTGCCGCACATCGTACTTTTTGGATCATCCCTCCGGTTATAACGCCTTCTGCGATTTTCTGGTCAACCTCATCAATGGACATATGAGGAATAAGATTTCGTTCATGATCTAAAACCCCTGTAACATCAGAGCATAGGATAAGGCGTTTTGCTCCCAATTCTGCGGCGAGTTTGCTCGCCACCTCGTCGGCATTAACATTAAGCCTGTTCTCCCCTTCTTCTACGCCGGGATTGTGGCATATGGGATAAATAACTGGAATAACATCGCCTCGCCCGAAAGACATCACGTGTTTCAAATAGTCTGTATCAATTTTTTGAATGTGCCCTGTGTAATTTTCTGGATCATCCGAGGTCGGAGAAGCAGAAATTATCTGTGCATCGTAGCCTGACATACCAACCGCTTTTATGTCAGGAGCAGCAGCATTAAAAATACTAACAACTTCGCCATTAAGGGCTCGCAGGGCAGCATCTGAGGTTTTTAGTGTCGCTAAGTCTGTGATACGAAGACCAGCGTTATCTTTCTGAGGGGTAATTTTTTCACGTTTTAAAGCGTTATCGATCTGAATGCCGCCTCCATGAACAAGAACAATATGCGCATCGAAACTATGTTGCAGAAAAGATGCCTGCTCCGCAATGTGCGTGATAACTTCAGGATCAGCGGCCAGAGCACCGCCGAATTTCACAACAATAAATTGTCCGGCGTATTTCTTTTTGTACTGGATAACACCTTTGAACATATTCATTAAATCAGGATGCATGGGTTTATGCGACATAGAAACCTCAGTTTTTTCATAAATTTTTTAGGCTACTTACACTCAAATAGAGCATTATGTCCAGTATTTTTTATACTCTCCATAATACCGTTTTATGAATTCTGATTTAAGTAGTATGCTCTCCAGCAATACAAAGATGAATGAAAATCTTCAAATTTTACCCACATTGGGGTATATTTGGGGGTAAGTGAAAAGTTCAAATTAACGCTTACGTTTATTTAACAGTGGCTTAGATTCTAATTATTAATCCCTTCACTATCCAAGAAATCTAAAAACATCTGGACGGCCCTAGTTTGAAAGGGTCTGTGTGAAACACGTTGTTTCATGTCATCCCAGGACATGCCCTCAAAGCGCAGACGATTGAGGGTATTTTGGGGGGCATATAGACAAGCGAAGAAAGCCGATGCCCCCCAACCCAAGACCCGCTACTGGACGCGATCAATAAAACCATCAGCGACGAACACACAGCATATAAAAAACCGTCCGCGTTATTAAACGGCAGACGGCTTTCTTAAATGCGTACAAACAGGCGGTTTACGAACCCGTGGACTAGTCTGTCAGCTTGTTCCACCAACCCTTTTTCTTGGTCTTGGGCGCTTCATTGACATTTTCGTAATCCTTGGGCGTATCGTCTTTGGTTTTGGCCGTAGACTTTTTTTCAAGCACATCCGGTTTGTCATCATTCGACGCCTTGGCCGGTTTTACAGGCGCTTTACGGGTTTTTTTAGGCTTCTCTGCGCTCTCTTCACCGGGTTTTTCAGCAACATCGTCCTTTTGGGATGCTGTTTTCTTAGCGGCAGGTTTTTTATTGGCGTCAACGCCTGTTTCTTCGGTTTTTTCGACCTTCTTCGCCGCGCTTTTGCGAGTTCGTTTTGCAGGAGATTTTTTATCATCCTCCGGTGCGGTGTCTGCAGATTCAGCTTCGGAACTGTCCTCTTGGGACTCTTCGGAAAGCCCGCGATCACCATCATCACCATCGCGGCGGTCCCGGCGGCGGCCTCCACGACGACCGCGGCGGCGGCCAGCCGAACGACCTTGGCTGCTACCATCGTCGCTCGCTTGGTCTTTTTCACTGGAATCCTCGTCGGTGTCATCGTCGCGGCTGAGAGGTTTGGAGACCTCTACGCGGCATCCCGAAGCCCCGAGCGTATCGTCAACGCGGATAATGACGCGGAAACCATAACGCTCTTCGATATCGGCCAGATTTTGCCGCTTGTTATTCAGGATATAAAGAGCTACGGCGCTTGAGACATGCACAATAACCTCCGCGGCGCGGGCCTTAATGCCCTCATCTTCAATAGCGCGCAAGGCTAAAATAGAAGCCGCATCTGCTGTGCGAACGCGGCCAGTTCCGGCGCAATGCGCACAAGGCTCGAACTGCGTTTCACCCAAAGAAGCGCTCATGCGCTGGCGTGACATTTCCATCAGGCCGAAGGATGAAATGCGACCCATCTGGATGCGGGCTTTGTCTCCTG
This sequence comes from Alphaproteobacteria bacterium, assembly GCA_020443075.1. Lineage (GTDB taxonomy): Bacteria > Pseudomonadota > Alphaproteobacteria > Micavibrionales > Micavibrionaceae > TMED27. Next base: position 51,831 of record JAGRIU010000041.1, on the reverse strand, counting down.
AAAGCGCATCGCGCATTTTGCGCTCGACCTTGGCGTTGTTGCGCCGGTCTTCCATATCGATAAAGTCAATGACAACCAACCCGCCCAAATCGCGCAAGCGCAATTGCCGCGCGACTTCTTCGGCAGCCTCCAAATTGGTTTTCAGCGCTGTTTCTTCAATGTGGCGCTCCTTGGTGGCTTTACCGGAGTTCACATCGACAGAAACCAGAGCTTCTGTCGGATTGATAATCAAATACCCGCCGGATTTCAAAGTCACCGTCGTTTCACCGATATCGGCAATCTGCGCCTCTATCCCGAATTTGTTAAACAGGGAGGTTGAATCGTTCTTATATTCAATCACGCGCTTGACGTGCGAAGGGATCATCATCTTCATGAAGTCTTTGGCGGTCTTGAAGCCGCCCTCTCCGGCGACATGCACTTCTTCGATATCGCGGGTGTAGATATCGCGGATAGCGCGTTTGACCAGATCGGCTTCTTCGTACACCAGAGCTGGAGCCGAAGACTCCAAAGTCAATTCGCGGATAGTGTTCCACAGCCGCATCAGATAATCCAGATCACGCTTGATCTCGGTTTTGGTGCGCGTCAAACCGGCTGTGCGCAAAATCACGGACATGCCCTTGGGCACTTCCAGCTCGCGCATCATCTCGCGCATTTTTGCACGGTCTTTATAGTTGGAAATCTTGCGCGATACGCCGCCGCCGCGCGGACTGTTAGGCATCAAGACGCAATAACGTCCCGGCAAAGATAAATAGGAGGTCACGGCAGCGCCCTTATTGCCGCGTTCCTCTTTGGAAACTTGGACCAGCATAATCTGACCGCGCTTGATGACTTCCTGAATTTTGTATTTCCGGCGCAGATTAAAACGGAAGCGCTGCTCTTCATCCATAGGTTCTTCACCGAAAGCCTCCGTACGCTTTGAACGGTAAGGCTGAGAGCGTCCGCGGCCTCCGCGACCGTTGCGACGCCCGCGCCCGCGCCCACCGCGCTGGCGTTGGGAGCGATCCTCCTGTTCCTCGTTGCCGGTGTTGCCGTCTACATCGTCTTGAGGCTCTTCAAGGCGGTTGCCGATAGAGTCATCAATATTATCTTCGTCACCCTCATTCTTGAGGTTGCCTTTAAGGTCTTCTTCAGCATCGTCGTCTTTGCCGCCAACAGCCAAATCACCGCCCAGTTCTTCAACAACGTCTGCGTCAGCATCTTCTTCGGCAATTTCCACCGCGCTATTCCTACTGTCTTCGGCGTTGTCACCATCCTCAACAGTGTTCTCTTCCGCAGCTTCTTCCTCCTCGTCATGGCGGCGCAGGGCTTCTTCCTGTTCGGCCAGCAAGGCTTCACGATCGGCAATCGGAATGCGGAAATAATCGGGATGGATCTCGGAAAAAGGCAGGAAGCCGTGCCGGTTTCCGCCGTAATTCACAAAAGCGGCCTGTAAGGACGGCTCCACGCGCGTCACTTTGGCCAGATAAATATTGCCCTTTAAGGGTTTGCGAAAAGCGCTCTCGTAATCGAATTCTTCAAGGCGCCCGTTATCGACCAGCGCAACCCGTGTTTCTTCTTCATGGGTTGAGTCAATCAACATCAATTTTTTCATGATATGTCTCCTGCGCATGAGCAGCCGGCGTCCCCCAAGATGCTCGAATAGCAGGAAGCGGCGCATGACATGCGCTAATAATTAAACCAAATTGTAGCTATTACAGTTCGCGAAACCTTTTATTTTCCAAGCGCTAAAACCGTAAAGCTCGAACATCTGGGCCCACTCTACACAAGCATTCCAAAATGTACAAGTACGAAAAAGCCTCGCTAGTCACAAAGTTATAATTTTGCTAAACTCGGCAAAGCTGATCAAATTATTACCCTGTAAACTAAGGTTTCCTCATTTATGCCAGACCCCATACGCCCCGACCGAGACTCTATGGACTATGATGTTGTTGTTGTCGGCGGCGGCCCGGCCGGACTGTCCTGCGCGATCCGGCTCAAGCAACTCGATGCCGATATCAACGTATGTATCCTTGAAAAGGGCTCCGAAATCGGTGCACATATTCTCTCCGGTGCGGTTTTTGAAACCCGCGCACTGGATGAACTTATTCCCGATTGGAAAGACAAGAGCGCGCCTTTGAGTACTCCGGCTGCAAAAGACAGCTTTTTGTTTCTCACGCCAAACAAAGCCTTTAAATTTCCGACGCCGCCGCAAATGCACAATAAGGGCAACTACATTATTTCGCTGGGCAATCTTACGCGCTGGTTGGCAACCCAGGCCGAAGAACTTGGCGTGGAAATCTTTCCCGGATTTGCCGCCGCCGAAGTGCTCTATAACGAAAACGGCGCGGTGATCGGCGTCGCCACAGGTGATATGGGGCTGGATAAAAACGGTGAAAAAACCGAAAGCTTTGAACCCGGCATGGAGCTGCATGCCCGCCAGTGTATCTTCGCCGAAGGGTGTCATGGTTCTTTGACCAAGACTTTGATCAATAAATATGATCTACGTGCAGGCAAAGACCCGCAAACCTACGGTCTGGGGATCAAAGAGCTGTGGGAAATCGATCCGTCCAAACATAAGCCGGGCACGATCCTGCACACAATCGGCTGGCCGATGGATAGCAAAACCTATGGTGGTTCTTGGCTGTATCATCTGGAGGATAATCTGGTCTCCGTCGGTTTTGTTATCGGGCTGGATTACCAAAACCCTTATTTGTCTCCCTATGAGGAAATGCAGCGTTTCAAAACCCATCCGGCGATCAAGCCTTTATTCGAAGGCGGCCGCCGCATAGCCTATGGCGCGCGCGCATTGGTCGAAGGCGGCTATCAGTCCATTCCAAAGCTCACCTTTCCCGGCGGGCTGCTCATTGGCGACAGCGCAGGCTTCCTCAATGTGCCGAAAATAAAAGGTAATCACACGGCTATGAAATCGGGCATGGTTGCCGCTGAAAGCATCGTTGAATATTTGAAAGCCGAAGAAGGCTTCGGTTACGAATGCGCAGCTTATCAAAAGGCCATCGAAACCTCATGGATCTGGAGCGAGCTCAAAGCCGTGCGCAATATTCGCCCCGGCTTCCATAAGGGGCTTTGGACGGGCTTGATCAATGCGGCCATCGAAACCCTCACCAAGGGGCGTTTGCCGCGCACACTTAAAAACCACGCCGATTATGCCCAGCTCAAAAAAGCCAAAGACTGCGCTCCGATCGACTATCCGAAGCCTGACGGCGTGCTAACCTTCGACCGTCTGACTTCGGTGTCGTTTTCCGGCACCAACCACGCGGAAAACCAGCCCTGCCACCTCAAGCTTGCCGATCCGTCCATCCCGCTCCATATCAATCTGAAGGAATATGATGAACCGGCACAAAGATATTGCCCGGCAGGCGTTTATGAAATTATTAAGGATGATGCGGGAGAATTAAAGTTCCAGATCAACGCGCAGAATTGCGTGCATTGTAAGACGTGTGATATCAAGGATCCGTCGCAAAATATCAACTGGACCTGCCCGCAAGGGGGCGACGGGCCGAATTATCCGAATATGTAGTGCTTTGAAAACAAGGCGAATCGAAGGTCATAAAAGAACAGACATTAAAGTCAGGAGCAAACGCGGTGAAAAAAATTTTGATCTTAGGAGTGTCAGCTCTCATCGGGGCAGGCGCAGGTGTGGGACTGGTTAAAATATTTGCTCCAGCGCCTCAAAATGTGCCGGAAACCGTAGTCGGTTTTACCGATCTGGAAAACGAGATGATCCGCAGCCGCGGTTTGAGCGAAGAGCAACTGAAAGAAGCTTTGCGCCGCCATGCCTATCGCTATGACACAGTTTCAGGCCATTATCTGGCCGGTCGTTTTGCCCAACGCCACCATGACTGGAAGTCGGCCGAAGATTTTGTCGAAAAAGTGATAAATAAAACCGGGGAAACCGATCCCGTGTTGCTCAAACGCGCGATGGTTTTGTCCATGGGCGCGGGAGAGTACGAAAAAGCCTTCGATCTGGCAAGAGAAGTACAAAATCTCTCCCATAGACAGCTTCAGGAAGGACAAAACGGTACACCGGAAGATAAAAGCGCGCTGGCCATGTTGTTTCTTTCGATCGAAGCTTTCAAAAAACAGGATTACCAAACAGCCTCTCGTTTGATTGGAGATATGCCCGGAGGAAGCCTGTCCAACTTTATCATGCCGCTGCTCTATAGCTGGACCAGCGCTGCCCTTGGCGAATTCGACGTGGAGGGCCTTGGCGGAAATACGCTGCATATCCATCATGCGATCATGATTGCCGATTTCATGAACCGCCCCGAATATGTAGAGGATTTACTGACAAAAGTGCAGGCTGCCAGTGATAATATAAACCCCGAGGATATGCTGCGCATCGCCGATATCTACGCCTATATTGGAAAGCTGAAAACGGCGGTAAAGCTTTATGAAGAAACGCAAGCCACCCTTGATGACCCCGAAGAAATTAAGGGGGTAGCGGAAAAAATAAGCAAAGTTGAAAATGGTCAACGCATAGACTTATTTACACATATCACCAAACCAGAGCAGGGAATTGCCGAAGCCCTCTTCGACATGGCGCAGATCCTGACACAGGAATACAGCGACGAAAGTGCCCGCGTGTTTGGTGAAATGGCTCTCTATCTGGAACCGGACATGACGCAGGCTCAATTCCTGATGGCCCAACTGGCTGCGCGCAACGAACAGGAAGATGAAGCGATCCGGATATATCGCACGATCAATGCGGAAAAAGATCCCAAAGCCTATATAGAAGCCCGGCGTTTGGCCGCAGATATGCTGGAAGACGAAGGCAAAACCGATGAAGCTCTGGCCGAGCTCGAAAGTGTTTATAGTATCAATAAAGATGCCGAATCTCTTATCCAGATGGGCGATATTTACCGCCGCACCGAAGAATTCGACAAAGCGCTGAATTACTACAACAAAGCCGCGAGCGCTCTAGGTGATCCTCTGCCCGATGAATACTGGCACCTCTATTATGTGCGCGGCATGGCGTATGAACAGCTCGACCAATGGGACAAGGCTGAAAAAGATCTGCAAGCGGCGCTGGCCATCAAACCCGATCATCCCTTTATTTTGAATTATCTGGGCTATGCTTGGGCAGATCAGGGTAAAAATTTGGATCAATCGCTGAATATGATCACCCGTGCGGCCAATCTGCGCCCCGATGACGGTTACATCACGGACTCCTTGGGCTGGGTGCTTTATCGTCTGGGCGAATATAAACAGGCCGTGCCGCATCTGGAAAAAGCGGTCGAACTCATGCCCTATGATCCTACAATTAACGATCATCTGGGCGATGCCTATTGGCGCGTCGGGCGTAAACTCGAAGCACGCTTCCAGTGGCAGCGTGCGATTAACCACGCCGAAGAAGACGGGCAAAAAAGCGAAATAGAAGCCAAGTTGGTCGAAGGGCTGCCGCCGGCCGGTCAAAGCATGGCCGGAACGCCTACGATTGTGCAAAAGGCCGAGGCGAATTCACAAATCGAAACACCTTAAAAGATAAAATAAAAAACGAAAGAACGCATGCGCTCGCTCACGGTTTTCGCGCCCGCTAAAATCAATTTGTATTTGCACGTAACCCAGCGTTTGCCAAATGGCTATCACGCCTTGGATTCGCTTGTCGCCTTTGCCGATATCGGCGATCAAATCACGCTCGAGCCATCTAAAACTTTTGCGTTTCACATCGAGGGCCCCTTTGCCGGAGCATTCCAAGGCCGGGATATAGAAACCGCGCCGCATTCAACCAATCTGGCAGTTAAAGCCGCATGGGCCTTGGCGCGGCTCACCGCCGAACCTTTGGATGTCTCCATGACCCTGACAAAGAACCTGCCTTTGGGCGCAGGCATCGGCGGTGGATCGGCCGATGCGGCGGCTGTGCTCTGGGCGCTGCACCAATGGTGGAGCCTGCCGCCCGCAGCGAACTATCTACCCGATCTGACGAAAAACCTCGGGGCCGACGTGCCGGTTTGTTATGAATCACGCCCGCGCCGTATGCGCGGTATCGGCGATATTCTGGACGACATACCGCCCTTGCCGGAAGTGCCGGTTGTTCTCGTGCATCCGGGAAAGGCCTGTTCGACTCCGTCTGTTTTCGGGTCTTTTAAAGGCCCGTTTGCACCGGTTGAACCCGTGCCCGCCAGCTTTGAAACAGCTGAGTCATTTGTTTCGTTTTTGCACCACCGCCGGAATGATCTGGAGGGCGCTGCCAAAAATATCGTACCTGAAATCGAAAATGTCCTCAAAGCGATAGACGCACAAAAAGGAGTCATGCTGGCGCGCATGAGCGGTTCTGGCTCGACGTGCTTCGGCCTCTTCGAAGACGAGAAAACCGCGCACAGCGCCGCGCAAAGCATCAAAGAACACAATCCGGATTGGTGGATCAAAAGCGGCTGGCTGGGACGCACTGAACGCTATTGAACCTATGCGGGTAGGGCTGTTTAAAGGGTGCGACCTTGCATATGCGACAAAAGAGCCTTCGTGATCTGCCCGTCGGTTTCCAACCCGTTTTGCCGCTGGTAACTGCGCACCGCATCGGCTGTCAACGGCCCGTTTATCCCGTCCGCAGGGCCGGGATATAAGCCCCGATCCATCAGCACGCTTTGAACCTGTTGCACCAGCTCCTGCCGTGCATTTTGCGCCGATGAAACGACCGGATTTTCCTGCGTATCAATATTCTCGACCAGTGTATTGATATCTTTTAGGTCAATGTTCAAAGACTTTGAGAGCTGCACGAGCGCCGCGCGTGCCTCAACGCTGCCTTTATCGGCCGCTGTTTTATACCATTTCAGCGCCAGATCGGGCTGGGTTTGTCCCAACAGGCCGTTCTCATAGATCAGTCCCAGATTATAAGCTGCTTCCATAATTCCCATATCGGCCGCGCCCGTAAAATACCGCACCGCTTGCGAAGGATTATACGGCACGCCAATCCCCTCGACATAGGCAATGCCCAGATTATACTGCGCTTCGGCATGCCCCATATCGGCGGCGACTTTATACCACGGCAACGCTTTATCAATGCTGGCTTGAACGCCGAGCCCTTGATGATACAAAACACCAAGGTTATAGGCCGCATTGGCAACCCCGCGCATCGCCGCCTGCTCAAACCAGGCCCGTGCGCGTCCATAATTTTGCTGAACCCCGCTTTGTCCGGCCGTATAAATCGCCGCCAGATCGTGCTGGGCTTCACCGACGCCGCTAAAAGCTTTATCTTCCAGCGCTTTGACAGCACCATCCAGAGCGCGGTCCGGCTTGATGGATGTCACCGGATTCTCAATCGTTTTCGAAAGTTCGGGCGGCGCGGGGATATCGGATGCAGCATCTTCGCTCGAAATATCGGCCGCGCTGGCCGCAGGCCGTACGCCCGGCTCGATGTCATTAAGCCCCGGCGCCATAGCCGCCATATCCGCAGCGCTCAGAGTATTCAAATCCTTTGCGGCATCTTGAACACTGGCAGTGTCTTCAGATGTTGGGCCGGCAGGCGCAAAGGCCGAGGTATCTTTTTCGATTTTCCATGAAGAGCTTGTATCGGGAACCTGCGTTTCAGGCGGTTGTTCACTCTGTGGCGTAGCCGGTCCCCAGGCAAAGGATAAACGATCGCTTTTGATTCCGTAATAGCCCAGCGCAATGACCGCCGCCATCAACGCCACAACGCCCAGTCCCATCAAATAAGGTTTCAGCGTTTCCAGCGACGGCAAAGACGGAGCAGGGTAGTCTTGATGGGCGCGGATAATCGCTTCTTGCACGCGCACCTGATCGGCGGCCGAAGGTTCATCAATATCAATCGCGGCGCTGCGCTGGCTTAGAATATGCTGATCGGTCAAAAGAACCATAGCCTTCGCATTCAGTGAATCCCGCGTTTGCAGAGCGGTTTCTTCGATACGCTCAAGCTTGCGCATAAACCGTGCGCGCTCTTCAATGGCCTTATCCAGCCGCCGCCCGATCCGCGCTTGTTCGCTGATGGCGCTTTCGACCTGATGGCTCAGACTCTCTTGCCGCTCTTCGCTATTCTTGACCCGCTGCGTCAGCTTCACCGTGACGGCATTATGCTCGTTCATCTTGCGCATCTGGTTATGCTGGAATTGCTCAAGAGCGCTTTGCTTGCGCAAAAGCTGGTCCCCGACTTTCTGGTGGCGTTCAACCACGTCTTTAACTTCGGCCAGACTTTCTTCGCTGCGCCGCGTTTGTTGCTCCAGCGCCAGCAACATCTTGCGCGTTTCTTCCATTTCCTGCAGCGCATCCTCGGCCAGCGTTTTAAACGCCTCGCTCCCCTCGCTATTTTCCGCTTGTGTACTCAGACGTTTTTCAAGCGCTACGTAGGCTTTCTCGCTTTGCTGGGTTTTGCGCTCCAGATCGCCGACCAGTGTGCGGTAAGCCTCCAGTTCCTTGCGCATATGGTTGCGCTCGGCCTGCGTGCTTTTCAAACGCTCGTTCAGCGTTTTAAGCAGCGTAACAATTTGCAGCTGTGTTTGCTGGTTCATCATGGCATGTCCGGTCCAGATTTCGGGCTTAACAGGATCGGTATTCGACGGCGCAGGAGCGCCCGCCTCATCATTGGCTCCGCGGGGCGGCACATGCTCCGACGCAGGCTCATCATCGGATCCTTGAAAAAAGATGCGTCCTTCGGACGTTCTTTTAAAGCCCATCTGCAACTCCCATAGCAGTTTTTTATCGTTTAGAGAGTCGACACTATAGAGTTTTGTAAAATAAATCCAAGCAAATTCTTACCGTCTGCACATTTCCGTCCACAGATCATATTCTAAAGTATAGATTTCAAGCATTTTCAATAAACCTAGGTACAACGGAAAACACTGTAAAGTTATATTTTTATGAAAACAATTGACATATAGATTATTTAGGTCTAGGAAGACGCCCTGATTGCAAAGCGCAAAAGGAAAATAAATAACATGAATCTGCGGCAGACATTTACGAGGTTCGCTGTGAAACCGATCAAGAAGGTTTTTGTTGATGCGCCAACTGAAACATTCAAAGCCTTGAAGTGGAGCTGGGGTGAATGTAACAACGATAAATCACTTCCCAGATCAATGCGCTGCACTCGAAGCTGCTTGGCGGCTCCAGTGTCTATTGCGTTGTACGCTTTGCCGCTAGTCTCAGTGGCTTTTACGGCCCATTTATATAACCAAGGCTATGCCGCTTCTACAATTCTTGGAGCGGGCGTGACACTCTTATCAGTATTCGCGGTTGCCGCGACCGATCGTCTCATAAAGGAAAGCTACAGGACCAACCAGACCGCAGAACAGCACGCAACGGAAGAACCGCCCGTAAAAGAGCTTACGAAATAGCCCGTAGGGCAAACACAGGAGGGATCTGAACACACAGAGGCGGCTAACCCGCCAAAGCTTGTTCAATCGCGCTAATGCTGTCATTCGCAGCTGCCGGATTTGGTCCGCCCGCCTGTGCCATATCGGGACGCCCGCCGCCGCCCTTGCCGCCAAGGGCTTCCGATCCCACGCGCACCAGATTGACTGCATTGATCTTCTTTGTCAGGTCATCCGTGACGCCGACAACGATCGAGGCTTTGCCCTCATCTGTGGCCACCAGCGCAATCACGCCCGAGCCGATCTTTTTCTTCAGCTCATCGGCCATCGGTTTGAGATCCTTGGCTGGAAAGCCTTGTAAAACCTTACCGATAAATTGGATGCCGCCAACCTCTTTAACATCATCTTGCGCATCAACGCTTTGCGCGGCTTGCGAAAGGCGTTGATCGGACACCAGTTTCGCCAGCTTCTTGTTCTGTTTTTCAAGTCCTGAGGCATCGCCCGGCACATCATCATCAATCGCGCCGCCCACGGAAGATAAATCTTCGCGCAAACGTTTGTTCTCGCCCATCAAACGATCCAAAATATCCTGAGCGGCTTTTTCCCTGCCCGCCTCATACGCATCCACGCGCGCGCCTGTGACCGCTTCGATCCGCCGGATACCCGCTGACAAAGCGCTATCGGACGTGATCTTGAATTTCTCGATGACGCCCGTTTGCTTGACGTGCGTCCCCCCGCATAGCTCGATCGAAAACACGCGGTTGCCTTCCGGTGTACCCATCGCCACCACGCGCACCTCATCGGCATATTTCTCGCCGAACAAGGCCATCGCGCCCGTGGCCCGCGCTTCTTCCAGATCCATCACCCGCGTTTCCACCGGCGTATCGGCCGCAATCTCCGCATTCACAATGGCTTCGACTTTTTTCATCTCTTCAGGTGAAAGCCCTTGCGGATGTGAAATATCAAAACGCGTCCGCTCCGCATCCTGTAACGAGCCTTTCTGCGAAACGTGTTCACCCAAGACCCGCCGCAGCGCTTCGTGCATCAAATGCGTCACCGAGTGATTGGCGCGGATCGCCGTGCGGCGGCTATGGTCGACTTCCATGCGCACGGCATCTCCGACCTTAAGGCCAGCGCCTTCACCAACGCTGATCATATGCAGCCACAGAGAATGTACCTGCTTTTTTGTATCGCTGACTGGTAAAGCATGTCCGTCTTGCGTGACAAAAGCGCCGCTATCCCCGACCTGACCGCCGCTTTCGGCGTAAAAGGGAGTCTGGTTGGTAATGACGATACCGTTTTCCCCGGCTTTCAACGCGTCCACGCGCGCGCCATCTTTGACAATCGCCAGCACCTTGCCTTCGGCGTTCTCTGTCTCATACCCCAAAAACTCTGTGCCCCCGACCTCTTCCAGCAGGTCATACCAGAGCTTTTCATTGGCCGCATCGCCTGTGCCGCTCCACGCCGCGCGTGCCTTGGCTTTTTGCTCGTTCATGCAGGCATCAAAACCCGCCACATCAACCTCAATCTCTTGCGCGCGCAGGGCATCCTGCGTCAGATCCAGCGGAAAACCATAGGTGTCATAAAGTTTAAACGCCACGTCGCCGGGCAACTTGCCGCCACCGGAAATTTTGCCCGTTTCCTCATCCAGAATTTTCAAACCGCGATCCAAAGTCGCCTTAAAGCGTTTTTCTTCGGTCTCCAGTGTCTGGGTAATCAGGCTTTCGGCGCGTTTGAGCTCGGGATACGCTGCGCCCATTTTCCCCAGCAATGTCGGGAACAGGCGGTGCATCAAAGGATCTTGTGCCCCCATCAAATGCGCATGACGCATCCCCCGGCGCATAATTCGCCGCAGCACATAACCGCGCCCTTCATTGCTCGGCATCACGCCATCGGCAATCAAAAATGCTGAAGAACGCAAGTGATCGGCAATCACCTTGTGCGAGGCGCTTTCGATATCATAGCCCGTAAGATCGGCGCTGTGCTCGATCAGGCTGCGCATGATATCGATGTCATAGTTATTGTTCGAACCCATCAGCGTCGCGGCAATACGCTCCAGACCCATTCCCGTATCCACGCTCTGCGCGGGCAGGTCGATCCGCGTCTCCGCATCGACTTGCTCGTACTGCATAAACACGTTGTTCCAGATCTCGATAAAGCGGTCGCCGTCTTCTTCCGCACTGCCCGGCGGCCCGCCCCAGATATGCTCGCCGTGATCATAAAAAATCTCGGTGCACGGCCCGCACGGCCCTGTATCGCCCATCCGCCAGAAATTATCGTCTGTAGCAATGCGGATGATTTTATCATCGGATAAACCGGAGACTTTCTTCCATATCCCGGCTGCCTCTTCGTCGCTTGCATGCACAGTCACGCACAGCTTCTCCATCGGAAGCGCAAAGTTTTTCGTCACCAACTCCCATGCAAAGGCAATCGCATCATCCTTGAAATAATCACCAAAGGAAAAATTCCCCAGCATCTCGAAAAATGTATGGTGCCGCGCGGTATAGCCGACATTCTCCAGATCGTTGTGCTTGCCGCCCGCGCGCACGCATTTTTGCGCGGTGGTCGCGCGCGTATAATCGCGCTTTTCCTTACCCGTAAACACGTCCTTGAATTGCACCATCCCCGAATTGGTAAACATCAGCGTCGGATCATTATGCGGCACGAGAGAGGAGGATTGTACAACCTCGTGGCCTTTGGATTTAAAAAATCCTAGAAATTCACTGCGGATATCGTTGACGGTCTTCATCGTTTGCGCTCTATAGTTTATGTTTATAGTTTGAGAGGATTATTTATGAACGAATTTATAGCGCTTGCCAATAGGATGGCCGATGCGGAGGGCGAAATTGTTAGAAAATATTACCGCCAGCCTTTCGATGTCCACAGCAAAGAGGACGAGAGCCCGGTGACGATCGCCGATCGCACGGTGGAAAAGCGCCTGCGCGAAATCATCGAAGCCGAACGGCCCGCCGACGGTATTTTCGGCGAGGAATTTGGCGTTAAAAAAAGCGAAAGCGGACTGACATGGGTGCTCGATCCCATCGACGGGACCAAGCCGTTCATCACGGGCCGTCCGACCTTCGGCACATTGATCGCTTTGTGCGAGGAAGAAACGCCCATTCTGGGCGTCATCGACCAGCCGATCATTAAGGACCGCTGGCTCGGCACCAAAGGCCAGCCGACCACGCATAACAACCAACCTGTGAAAACGCGGCGCTGCAAAACCTTGAAAGAGTCTGTCGGCTCCTCCACCTCGCCGATGATGTTTGCCCGCTACGGCGAATTCGACTTTATCCGCCGCTGGCGCGAATCCTGCGATTATATTGTCTGGGGCGGCGATTGTATCACCTACGGCCTGCTGGCTAACGGCAATCTCGATGTGATCATCGAAGCCGAAATGAAACCCTATGACTACCTCGCTCACGTGCCGATCATCGAAGGCGCAGGCGGCATGGTCTGCGACTTCGAAGGCCGCCCCCTAACGCTAGGCTCCGGCGATCACGTCATCGCGCTGGGTGATGAGGCGTTGTGGGATGAAATCAAAGGCCTCATAGAAGGCTAAGCTTTAATACCCTGTAGGAACGTAACGCGCCCTCTTCCCCGCCGCCAGCGCTTCGAGCGTCGGCACGTTTTTACCCTCGCGCAGGCGGTAAATCCAGTAATTGGCCAGCACCCGCTCGACATAGGCGCGCGTCTCAAAAGAGGGCAAAAGCTCGATAAAGAGCAGCGGATCGCTCACCTGCGCCCAGCGTTTTTTCCATTTCGACAAATTCCCCGGTCCGGCGTTATAGGCAATGATCAGCGACAACAACTCGCCGTGAACAGGCTCCAGTTCAAGCAAATGCTTCAGATACGCCTGACCCAACGCCAGATTGACCGGCGGATCATTTAAAGCGCCGGCCGCCCCGCCTGCAATATAATGCGCTGTAGACGGCATAAGCTGCATAAGTCCTTGCGCCCCGCTGGGACTTTCAGCATTCGGATTAAATCGAGACTCTTGGCGCATGATCGCGTGCATCAAAGCGGGTTCAGCCGCATAGCCGCCGCGCGGCTCCCACGGCACAACCGGATACAGCGCCCCGTCATAGGACCGCCCCGAAGGATCGGAAAGAACCGCGCCAATGCGCATCGACAGCGCGGGAAGGTTGATATACGTCACAAAAGCCAAAAGCGCCGTGCGTTCAGCTGCGCCGCTCGGCTTTAAACGCGCAAGTTCAGCCTTGGCCAGAGCCTTCTGTCCGGTTTTCTCAAGGGCGATCGCCCGCGCGCCGCCTGAAATAGAGGACAAAATACGCATATTCTCGGCCGTAAAAGGCGGATTGCTCCAGTTGAAATCAAAATTTTGTCCCAAAGCACGCGTCGAGATCAGCCCATAGAATGTTCGCGGATATTTCGCCCCGCGCTTCAGCCAGGACGTGACGACTTTGACGTTGCCGGTACGCATATGCGCACGCGCCGCCCAATAAGCCCCTGCCGAGAGCAGCCAGCCCGAAGCGTAAGGAGAGCGCGCAGCGATCTCGAAAGATTGCGCGGCGCGGGCATAGTTTTTGTACTGCCAGCTCACCAGCCCCATCACCCATCCGGCTTTGGGCACGTGCAGCCCCGAACGCGCAGCCGCCTCGGAAGCCAGCGTGTAGGCCCGCTTCATATCCCCGCTATAAAGAAATCCGGCGGCAATCTCGCTTTTCAGTAAGTCATATTCGACGTTGTCGAGCAGCGCTTTGCTGTCATTGCTACTTAAAAGCCCCAGCGCGCTTTCATTTTCGCTCTTGCGGATCAGCGCAATGATCTGACGTTTTAAACTGTTAAGAGCGCTGATCTGCCCCGGACTGCGCGTGCGCGATGATAAGTAGGCTTTCCCCGGGCGCATCGTCGGTTCCCGCACACGGGCAAACCCTTTGGCCGCGATCGGCGCGCGCAGGTCATTCGAAGAACCAAGGCAGCGTTTTTGCGCCAAAGCATAAATGTTATCTGCACCCGGATGATCGGCAAACGCCTCCATCCAGCTCTTAAGCTCTTCATAAGACGATGAATAAGCGCTGGGGTGCATATAGCGCTGGAAAAGCACATGGCCTAGCAAAAGCGGATTGGACAAAGACTTGATCTTTTCCTCGGCCTCATTCATTTGCCCGTCTTTTTGTAAGGCAAAGATTTCTTGATATAGCTTGCGATCATCAGACGATAAAGTCGGTGAAAAATCTTTCTTTTTATAACGCGTCTCCAAAGATTCTATATACTCCGGCACCGGGCGGGAAGTCGGCAAGATGACCTCTGGTTTATGCGCCGGTATGGGAACATCCGTATGGCTTTCTTCTTGAACAGCAGAAGCATCTTCGGTGTCTTCTATGCTCTCTGCACGATCTTCAGGGACGTCATCATCGTTAGAAAACAGCTTATCCAGCCCCAGATTGTCTAATCCTAAAAACTCCAAAACGCCTTTTCGGGATTCGTCCTCAGCCTCCGTGTCTTCAAGCTCTCCCGGCTCTTCTGTATCTTCTGTATCTTCTGTATCTTCTCGGTAATCGTTAATGTCCGGAGGGGCGTCCGATACAATAACTTCCGGTTTCTTTTGCGGCGCAGGACTATCGGCGTGAGCGAAGAAAGGGACGGCAAAGAGCAGCGCAGCCCACACGGCGCTCGCACAAATGAAGCGGTTTTTTAAGAGCCAGAAAAACATGATGAATGATCACTAGCGTAATCTTGAAGAACTGTCCATAAATATTTGATTTATGATAGTAAATTAAGATCTTGACGTTTTTCCTGTACGCTGAGCATATCTGCCCACACGGCGCGCTTTTGGGTCGGCGTGCGCAACAGATAAGCCGGATGATACGTCGCAATTGCTGGAATGACTTGTCCATCGGTCGTTTTGTAATCATGCCAGCCCTTGCGAAGCTTGGAAATGCTCTCATCGCGCCCCAGCAAAGCCTTGGCCGATACCCCGCCGCACAGGATAAGAATTTTGGGCTTCACCAGTTCGATATGCCGCTGGATAAACGGCAGGCTCACCACGATTTCTGCCGGATTGGGCGTACGGTTGCCGGGTGGCCGCCAGTTGATGATATTGGATATATAGATCGCCTTAAGCGGATCGTCTTGCTGGCGGTCAAGTCCGATGCAGCCCAGAATTTTATCCAAAAGCTGACCGCTCACGCCCACAAAGGGTTTACCTTGCCGGTCTTCATCGGCTCCCGGCGCTTCCCCGACCAACATCACCGGTGCGTTCGCGTTGCCATCGCAAAACACCATATTGGTCGCCGTCTTTTTGATCGAAAGCCCTTCAAATCCCGCAATTGCTGAGCGCAATTCATCCAATGTTTTGGCGGCTGCCGCCAAAGACGCACTTTGCCCTTGGGCTTCGCTTTTCCCCAAGGGCATATCTGCCGAGCGTGCAGAAGAAGAGGGGCCGGAAAATAGCGGCGCTGACGGTTTAACCGGCGGCACAGCACTGACTGGCGCGGGCATCGCAAAGCGGTCTGCCGCCGTATTATCCAAAACCTCATCCACCCCGCATTCGAGGTAAAATCGTAAGGCTTCCTTTAAGGCGGTCGTTTGCAAAGAGGACATAAAACCCACTTTAAAGCGATTCTGATCCATGTCGAGTTTTTATAGTATTCAAATTTGTTTTTTGACGGTGAAGCAAGCGACGCCGTCAAAAAACAAAGATGGATAACTATAAAGCTTTACATCGTCAAAAAATCCGCTATAACTCTCTTGCAAATTAACCCCATACAAGCAGGATAATTTGCCGCCATGGCCAAAATCAAAGACCCCGCCAAAATCCGTGAAGCCCTCACCTTCGATGACGTGTTGCTGGTTCCCGGTGCATCCGAAGTCCAGCCCGCCGATGTCGACACCTCGACGCAGCTCACGCAAAAAATTCGCCTGCATGTTCCCATTCTCTCTGCCGCTATGGACACGGTGACGGAAAGCGCGATGGCGATCGCGATGGCCCAGCATGGCGGCATGGGCATTATCCACCGCAACATGAGCCTTGATGAACAGGTCGAGCAGGTCCGCATGGTCAAGCGCTTCGAATCGGGCATGGTGGTCGATCCGATTACAATTACGCCCGATGCCACGCTCGCCGATGCGCTGGAATTAATGCAGCGATACAGCATTTCCGGCATTCCGGTCACTGAAAGCTCCGGCAAGCTGGTCGGTATCCTCACAAACCGCGACGTGCGCTTTGCCGAAAATCCGGCTCAGCCCGTACGTGAACTGATGACCGCTGAAGGCCTTGTCAAAGCCTATAACACGATTACCAAGGAAGAAGCCAAAAAGCTCCTGCACAAACACCGCATTGAAAAGCTTCTGGTAGTGGATGATAACGAAAAATGTATCGGCCTCGTCACCGTTAAGGACATTGAAAAATCCCAGACCCACCCCAATGCGACGAAAGATGAGCACTCACGCCTGCGCGCGGGCGCGGCTGTGGGCACAGGTCCGGTCAATGGCATATCGCGCGCGGCAGCATTGGCGAGCGCCGGATTGGATCTGGTTGTCGTCGATACCGCGCATGGTCATTCAAAAGCCGTGATCGATACGGTCGCGCAAATCCGTAAAGACAATCCCGATCTGCAAATCATGGCCGGAAATGTGGCCACAGCCGATGCGGCGTTGGCGCTGATCAAGGCCGGCGCAAACGCCATCAAAGTCGGCATCGGTCCGGGTTCCATCTGTACCACCCGCGTCGTTGCTGGCGTCGGCGTGCCCCAGCTTACCGCGATCATGGATGTCTCCAGCGCCTGTGCAAAGAAAAAAGTTCCGGTCATCGCCGACGGCGGCATAAAATATTCCGGCGACTTTGCCAAAGCCATTGCCGCTGGCGCCGATGTGGCCATGATGGGCGGCGTCTTTGCCGGAACCGACGAAGCTCCCGGCGAAGTGATTCTGTATCAAGGTCGCTCGTATAAATCCTATCGCGGCATGGGCAGCGTCGGCGCGATGGTCAAAGGCTCGGCCGATCGCTACTTCCAGGGCGGCGTGAACCAGTCGAATAAACTCGTGCCCGAAGGCATTGAAGGCCGCGTGCCCTATAAAGGCGCCATCGGCAACGTCATCCACCAGATGGTCGGCGGCCTGCGCGCCTCTATGGGCTATACAGGCAGCGCGACGGTTGCGGACATGAAAGAAAAGGCCGAGTTCATGCGTATGACAGGCGCGGGCTACCGTGAATCCCACGTCCATGACGTGACCATCACCCGCGAAGCCCCGAATTACCGCACAGAGAGCTAAGGCGCTTTATTCTCGCTCTGATCGGTATTATGTGGCGGCTCTTCATCATCGTCGAGCAGGATGCGCCGCGCGGCGCCTTCCATATCCTCGTACTGTCCGCTTTTCAGGCTCCATATAAAAGCCGCCAGCCCGCAAAGGCCGAGCAGTAACGCCAAAGGAATCATGTAAAGAAGTACGCTCATAACGAAGTCCATTTTAAACGGAAAGAATTGGCGATCACAAGCAGCGATGAACCCGACATCGCCAGCGCCGCAATCAAAGGCGTCACAAACCCGCCCAAAGCCAGCGGAATGGCGACCATGTTATACGCCACCGCCAGTGCGAAATTCTGCTTCACAAGGCTCTGGCTATGCCGTGCGATGGACAGGCTTTCGTAAACGGGAGAAAGCCGATCACCCATAAAAACGATATCGGCGGCATTTTGCGCCATATCGATCGCCGATCCCGGCGCCATGGACACATCCGCTCCGGCCAAGACTGGCGCATCGTTCAGCCCGTCCCCGATCATCAGGACCTTATGACCCTGCGCTTTGAAGCCTTCGAGGATTTCGAATTTTTCCGGCGGCGTTTTCCCGCCATAAGCTTGGGAAATGCCCATATTTTTGGCCACAGCCTGCACAATCTCGTCCCGGTCGCCCGAAAGCAAAACAGGTTCAACACCTTGAGCTTGCAGGCGTTCAATCACAGATCGCGCATCCTCGCGCGGTTGATCGGACAGGATAAAGCGCTGCGGCCTCTGTCCTTCTACGCTCAGCCAGAGCTCAAGCCCGCTATGCGCCGGATCATCAGGGTTTTGTTCGCTTGCGCACCAATCGCGCCGCCCCAAGCGCACGGCCTTGCCTTCATACGCGGCTGATAATCCTTGCCCCGGATGCTCATGGACATCTTCCAGAGGCAAAAGCGGCCCCTCATAATGTGCCGCCAGCGCTTTGGACAGCGGATGCGTACTATGCGAAGCGATCGAGGCCGCCATCTGCAAAGCTTCCGGCGGGTAAATCCCTTCAAGCTGTGGTCGTCCCAGCGTCAAGGTTCCTGTTTTATCAAACAGCGCCATATCCACGCCCGACAAGCGCTCCAGAGCATCCCCGGATTTAAGCAATATCCCGCCCTTCATCAAACGCCCGCTGGCCAGCACCTGCACCACCGGCACCGCCAGCCCCAAAGCGCACGGGCAGGTGATAATCAGCACCGTAATGGCAATCATCAGCGCGCTTTGCCAGTCCAGCCCGCCGATCAGCCACCAGCCGAAAAAAGCCAGTCCCGCCAGCGTATGCACCACAGGCGTATAAAGCCGTGCGGCTCGATCCGCCAGCCGCACATATTGGGCCTGGCCCTGTCCGGCTTTCTCCATCAATCGCACAATATCGGCCAGCAGGGAATCCTCCGCCGCTTTGGCCACTTCGATGGTCAACGGCGCGGACAGATTCATCGTCCCCGCATAAACATCGCTGCCCTTTTCCACATCGCGCGGCAGGCTTTCCCCCGTCACCAAAGACGTATCAACGAGGCTGGAGCCTTCAATCACATGTCCATCGACCGGAAATTTATCGCCGGCATTGACCCGCACGCGCATCCCTTCGGCCACGGAGCGGATCGGTACGGTCTTGAGCGAGCCGTCATCCTGCAACACATTGGCAAAGCCGCTCAGGGTGCTCAGCAGGTCTGTGGCGGTGCTGCGGGCATTCTTGCGCGCCCGAAAATCGAGATACCGCCCGACCAGCAGGAAAAACATCAGCATCACAGCCGAATCGAAATAGACATGCTCGCCGTGATGAAACGTTTCGAATAAACTCATGCCGCTGGCCAGAAGGAGCGCCAGAGAAATCGGCACATCCATATTTGTATGCCCGCCCAAAAGCGCTTTGAACGCCGAGCGGAAAAACACGCGCCCCGAAAAAGCAATCGCGGGCAGGGCGATCAGCGCGGAAATCCAGTGCATCAAATCGCGCGTCGCCAGCCCCATTGTTTCGGCGTCACTGGCCCACAGCCCCACCGAAATCATCATGATGTTGCCCATCGCAAACCCGGCAACCCCGAGGCACAGAAGCAGGAACTTCTCCTCGTTCTCGCTCTCTTGTCTGGCTGCCCCGGCATCAAAAGGCAAAACGCCGTAGCCCAGCGCCTTCACCGCTTTTACAAAATCATTGCTGCGCGCTGTGTTCCCGCGCCATTCGATGGAAAGCCTGCGCGTTGAAAAATTCAGCCGGGCTTCGCTGACATCCGGCTCACGCGCGAGGCGGGATTCGATCTTCTGGATGCAGCCCGCGCAGGTTGCACCGCTCACCAAAACAGTCAGACGGTTCTGGCCTTCTTTATCCTGCTGCACGAGGCCTTCATAACCGGCCGCATCTGAGGAGGAGGGAGTGTCTAGGGCGCTGTTTGTGGATCGGTCTGCGGGCGCACCAGAAAATCCAGCATCATTTGATAGCTTGGCGTGTTGTCCCACGTTGCCTCCAGTTCTGCGCGCCAGCGCCCGGGCAGGGGCGTTTCAATGGGCACTTCATAAATTCCGCCGCCAAGATGGACCAGTTCGACATCAAAATCCAGACCCTCACTCACCGGGCGAAGTATATGGGCGGTGACTTTAGCTTCGGATAAGGGCTGCCCGTCCGCATCTTTCAAAACCAGACGTAGCACGCCGTTTTCATACGCAGCTTCATGAGCAATATTCATAGCGACTTGCTTGCGCGCTTTTTCCAGCGTTTCGTTATAGGCCAGACCCTTCTCATAGGCATGCTCGGAGACCACGCCCGTATAGGAATGAACGGCAAAATAAATAAACACGCCGTTCACGGCCGCCACCACAACAAAAAAAGCGACAAACATCCACGGGATGAGTTTATCGCTTTTACGCATGCCGCTCTCGGGCAGATTTTCAGATCTAACGCTCATACGCACAATCACATAGCATAGTATAGCGATTTATCAAGCCGCTTTATCCTTTAGGGCGGCGGCTGATAAAGACGCTTTCATATGTATCGCTTTGATCGCTGTTTTTATCCTTCAACGTAAAGACAATATCTTTCGGATCATCAGGTTTCATAGGCGCCAAAACAAAAATGTGATAATGCCCGACGCTGTCAGCCGGTACAAAGATCTGGTCCGGCGTAACGTCTCCGGCGCTACGCACATTGATAACGGCATCCTCCAGCCCCTCAAGAGACAGACGGAATGTCCGGTCGTCATGCGTTTTGTTCAAAATCTTGATTTCATAGCCGTTGCGGATCGTTCCGTCGGAAAGTTTAACGAACAACGGATTGCGATCATGCAAAGCTGTCATCTCCAGATTCGAACGCGTCAGCAGGGCTGTGAGCATAATCAAACAGACACCCGAAATCACGGCGCCGTAATAAATCGTGCGTGGGCGCAAAATACGGAATTGTTGCTCGATTCCCTGCGCCTTAAGCTTCATATGTCGCATGGTGTCATAGCGGATCAGCCCGCGCGGGCGCTCGACTTTATCCATGATGTTGTTACACGCATCCACGCATAGTCCACAGGCGATACATTCCATCTGTAGTCCATGGCGAATATCAATCCCCGTCGGACACACCTGAACACAGGCCGTGCAATCAATACAGTCACCGCGTCCGTCCCAGCTCTCGCCTTTTTTGTGTGAGCCGCGCGGCTCACCGCGTTTCTCGTCATAACCGATAATCAGCGTATCCTCATCGAACATCGCCGATTGGAAACGCGCGTAAGGACACATGTAGGTACAGACCTGTTCACGGGCAAATCCGGCCATTACGTAAGTGCTGATCGTCAGCCCGCCAATAAAGGCCAGAACAGTCGGCGAAACGTCAAAATCAAAGAAGCTGCGCACCAGCGTCGGCGCATCATTGAAATACAGCACAAAGGCCCCGCCAGTGCACCAGGCAATGACCAGCCATATAAAGTGGGTCAGGGCAAGCTTGCGAACCTTTTCAAAGCTCCACGGCGCCTCATGCAGACGTTTGCGCGCCGCGCGGTCCCCTTGCACGATCCGCTCAACCCAGACATAAAGATCCGTCCAGACTGTTTGCGGACAGGTATACCCGCACCATACGCGCCCGAACAAGCTGGTGACAAAGAACAGAACAATCGCCGCCAGAACCAGAATCCCGGTCAGGTAATAAACCTCTTGCGGCCAGATTTCGATAAAGAACCAGTAAGCGCGCCCGTTATTCAGATCAATCAAAATCGCCTGATCCGGCGCATTCGGCCCACGATCCCAGCGAATAAAAGGCGCCAGATAATAAATACCCAGCGTGACAATCATCGCCAGCCATTTCAGCTTACGATATTTACCCCAAACACGTTTGGGGTAAATACGGTCTTGCTTTTTAAAGAAGGTAATCGGCTTGGAGGCCAGTTCTTCTTCGCTATTCCTGCGTTTCTTGGATGGAGTCGTTGACGGCGTCGATGACGTCAGCGGCTCCTGGGATGGCGTCGACGGGTTGTTCGACAGGTTCGGCATTTGTGTCGACTCCGTCTGTTCCGGCGTCTGGCTGTTGTTGTTCGACATTCACAGTCTCCTCTTCTCCACCGCCGAGCTGGTGAACATAAACAGCAAGCTGACGAATGGTGTTGTTATCCAGACGCGCTTCCCATGTCGGCATGACACCGGCCCGTGCATTATAAACCGTTTCATATATAGTTTCGCGGTCGCCGCCGTAAAGCCAGATGTCATCGCTCAGATTCGGGGCACCGAAGTCGCGCCCGCCCTGACCGTTTTCACCGTGACAGGATGCACAATTATCCTGGAAAATCGTGCGGCCTTGCCCCAGACCGGCTTCATCTTCGGCTTCACCGGATAGGCTCATCACGTAATTTGTGACCGCAGCAATCTCGTCGCGGGTCAATAACTCGTCTTTACCGAACGCCGGCATAGCAGAAACGCGCTCCTCATCGTGACCGGAGCGGATACCGTACATAATTGTTTGGTAAATATCCTCAATGCTGCCGCCCCACAGCCAGTCATCATCATTCAGGTTCGGATAACCCTTTGCGCCGCTGCCGCCACTGCCGTGACAGGTCGCACAGTTATCTTTAAAAGCCGCCGCGCCGCCGGCCATCGCAAAGGCATACAACTCTTCATCGTTCATAATTTCATCGAAAGATGCTTTTTCAAAACGATCCAGATAGACCTTTTGACGATCTGCAATTTTGGCTTGCTCCTCTTTCAGCTTTTGGGCACTACTCCAGCCGAATCTTCCTGCTGTATTGCCGCTCAAGGTCGGCCATGACGGATAAACAACCCAATACCCGATAGACCAGATGATACAAATGTAGAACACCCACAACCACCAGCGCGGAGCCGGGTTGTTCAATTCCTTAAGGCCGTCCCACTCATGGCCGGTCGTCTCGACCCCGGTGACCTCATCGATTTCCTTTTTGCGTTGTTCATCACTCATCGTCTTCCTCCTTTAAAGGAATATTGGCTTGTTCCTGATAATTCTTCTTTGAGCCCGGCCGGTAAATCCAAAGAGCGGCCAGAACAAAAAAACTGAAAAAGAACAGCAGGCCGATAACACCGGCATGCTGCGATACCCAATCTATCATTGCGCGCCGTCCTCAACGTCTTTGGCGCTTTCGAAATCAACCATAGTGCCCAGAACCTGAAGGTAGGCAATCAAGGCATCCATTTCGGAAACCAGGTTTGGATTGCCGTCGAAGTCACGGGCATTGACTTTTTCCCCGTAACGCTCGATCAAACCGTCTGTATCGGCAACATCAGGACCGACAGCCTGCACTTTGGCATCATTCACAGCATTTTCGACCTGCTCGTCCGTATAAGGTACGCCGACCAGACGCAGGGTTTTCAGGTGCTTGTCCAGATCATTTACCTTAGCGGCATTTTTCGCCAGGAAGCTGTAGGACGGCATAATGGACTCCGGCACAACATCTTGCGGATGTTTCATGTGCGCTGTATGCCAGGCATCGGAGTATTTTCCGCCCACGCGTGCCAGATCCGGACCAGTCCGCTTGGAACCCCATTGGAACGGGTGGTCATACATGCTCTCAGCCGCCAGAGAATAATGGCCGTAACGTGTCACTTCATCGCGCAGATAGCGGATCTGCTGGGAGTGACAGACATAACAGCCCTCACGGATATAGATGTTATAACCGGCCAGCTCCAGCGGTGTATAAGGACGCACGCCCTCCACCGGCTCGATCACTGTCTCTTTCCTGAAGAGCGGAATGATCTCGACGATCCCGCCGACTAAAACCACAAGGATAATGCAAATCAGCAGAAGAACAGAATTTCTTTCCAGCTTCTCGTGTTTATGTATGAAACCCATTTCAAGTTGCTCCTTAAATTATAAAGACTGTTCTTCCAGCTTAGTTAACGCGTGCATCGCCGCGAATTGTGCGCCAGAAGTTGTAAACCATGATCAAAGCCCCGCTCAGGTATAAAACCCCGCCCAGTGCCCGGATGACATAGAACGGATGCATAGCCATAACGCTCTCGACGAATGAGTATTGCAAGAAACCCATTTCGTCATAAGAACGCCACATTAGACCTTGCATGATTCCGGACACCCACATCGCGGCGATGTACAGAACGATCCCCAGCGTGGCCACCCACAGGTGCAGGTTCACCAGTTTCAGGGAATAAACTTCCTCGCGGCCCCAGAGTTTGGGAACAAGGTAGTACAAAGCTCCGAAGGTAATGAAACCGACCCAGCCCAGCGCGCCGGAGTGCACGTGACCGATTGTCCAGTCTGTGTAGTGGGACAGCGAGTTCACAGCCTTGATCGACATCAAAGGCCCTTCGAACGTGCTCATCCCGTAGAATGCCACACCGATAATCATAAAGCGGATGACGGGGTCTTCGCGCAGTTTATTCCACGCACCGGACAAGGTCATCATCCCGTTAATCATCCCGCCCCAGGACGGCATCCACAGAATAATCGAGAACGTCATACCCAGTGTCTGCGCCCAGTCAGGCAACGCCGTATAGTGCAAATGGTGCGGACCGGCCCAGATATAGATGAAGATCAGGGACCAGAAGTGCAAAATCGACAAGCGGTAGGAATACACCGGCCGCTCGGCGCGTTTGGGAATGAAGTAATACATCATCCCCAGGAAACCGGCCGTCAGGAAGAAACCAACAGCATTGTGACCATACCACCACTGGATCATCGCGCTTTGAACACCGGCCGGTGCGGAGTAGCTTTTCGCACCGAGCAAATCAACCGGAATAGAAATGTTATTCCCGAGGTGCAAAACCGCCACGGTGATAATAAAGGACAGGTAGAACCAGTTGGCCACGTAAATATGCTTTTCCTTACGGGTAATCAGCGTCCCCATGTAAACGGCCAGATAAGCGACCCAGACAATCGTCAACCACAAATCCACATACCATTCTGGCTCAGCATATTCTTTCCCTTGCGTGACGCCCAAAACGTAGCCAAGCGCGGCCATGACGATCACAAGCTGGTAACCGAAAAACGTAAATAGCGGCAAGTTACCGCCCCACAAGCGGGCGTGACAGGTGCGCTGCACAACATAATAGCTCGTCGCAAACAAAGCATTTCCGCCAAAGGCAAAAATCACCGCCGATGTGTGAACCGGACGCAGACGCCCGAAGTTCAGATAAGGCTCGATGTTCAGCTCGGGAAAAGCCATTTGCAGGGCAATGAACACCCCGGCGGCAAAACCGACAACGCCCCAAAAGATCGTCGCCAGCGTAAAGAGCCTTACAACATCGTAATTATAATTCGGATTTGTGTGTGTCACTTCGCTTGTCATGTTTTTTCCTTTTACATCAACATCCAGCCAGCCATGGCAAAAAGCCATAACCCGCTACAAACCATTAAAACCTGAGCCATTTTTTGGGCTGCGCGCGGATATAGCGCCTTGATAGTGTGCCCCCCTGCCGCTGTCAAGATCAGTGCGGGAATTGTCCCCAGCGCAAATGCACCCATTGCGAAAGCGGCTCCCAAGGCGCTTTGTGCTGTGCTTGCTGCCATAAGCGCTGAAACCACAAGACCGCAAGGTATAAATCCCAAAAGCACGCCCAGACCATAACGCTTAAAAGGACCCGGGTTGTCACTCAGTTTGGAGACGGCCCCGGAAATAAACCGGTACGGCACGCTGATCCGGATACGTCCGGCCCACGGAAAAACGTTCAACAGACCCGGAAAGGCATTCACAAAAAAGATCACGCCCGCCAGCATGAGCAAAGGCGCAACGACAAAGTTGCGCACAGGTAAAAACAAAAACGCCAGATTAAGCACACTTGAAAACAAAACAGCCAGACCTACATAGGTAGTCATACGCCCCAGATGATAGGGAACGAGAGCAATCTCGGAAAGACGCTTTAAGCCCGTTGCGCCGCCCGACGTAGATTGGGACAGGACAAAAGGCCCGCACATAGCCGTGCAGTGGCTCGCGCTGCCGACCAGCCCGCCCAAAAACAGGCTGCCGATCAGGCTGCTTGACGTCGAAATTTCATGAACACACTGCGCGAGCATCAACCGTCCTTGCCATTTAATTCACTACATTCTTATAGAGCCTATGAGTCACTGCCTTGACCAAGATCAATTCACTCTTTACAAGATGAAAAAAGAAAGGGATAACCTCAAAAGTGATCGCTCAAAACATGGTTCAAAACGAAATCATCGAAAGCCGTATCAAGAATGCGGCCCCTTTTGTAGGCTGTCCCCCGGACATTATCCAAGGACTTTTGAAAAATGCGGCCCTTCAAAATCACAAAAAAGGCAGGCTACTGTTTATCCACGAGGACCCAGCCGATCGTTACTACTTTGTTGTAAAAGGCTGGGTAAAGTTATTTCGGGAAACGCTTGATGGAACGCAGGCTGTTGTTGATATTTTGGGGGCGGGCTGTTTTCTGGGCGAAAAATCTGTTTTTCAAGACGGTGAATATGGCTACAGCGCAGAAATTGCCGAAGAGGCGGAACTGGTATCCTTATGCACGCAAGACCTCAAGGCCGAGTTGGGCAAAAGCCATGAACTGGCTTTAAGTATGCTCCGTCATATGGCAGACCAAAATAAAAAACAGGATATGGAGATCGAACATCGGGCCCTGCAAACGGCGCCCCAGCGCATTGCCTGCTTTTTGCTGCGTCTGGTCGATCAATCACAAAAAGGAACGGTCATAACGCACTTGCCATATGACAAGACGTTAATAGCCTCGCGCTTAGGGATGCAGCCAGAAACCTTTTCACGGGCGCTGTCCAAGTTAAAGCAGGAAACGGGGATTAAGGTCCGCGGCGCCAGCGTTGAAGTGGAGAGTGTTGAGCGCCTCAAAAATTATACCTGCCAGACCTGCTCTTCGGACTTCCCCTGCCGCGATTTGCTAAAAAAGAGCGGATAACCTATTATTAAAGAAAACACGGTCACGCGGGCGCTGGATAAAACATAAAAGGATAAAACCTGAAAATTGATTTAGGTCAATTTATGAGTGGCCGTTTTAATTTAGAGAAATCGCATGGAAACGATGCAAGAAAACGCGCGGGATATAACAGGCGTTACAAAACCTGACTCTCGTCTGAAAAATACACTAAAAAAACTCAAGAAATTCAAAAAGCCGGGCAAGAACATGTTCTGGTTGTGGATCGCGTACCAATCAATAAAGGGCACGCTGACCACATCCTTGATCTGGATACCCTTGATTTACGCTTGGTTTCACCATTTGCACAGTTAAGCTCCGCAATATAAGATTTTTTCATGAAAGTTGTTTTTATACACGGATGGGGGCTTGGGCCTTCATGTTGGGAATTGCTTCGTATGGCTCTTCCCTCCCGGGAGTCTCTGTGCCTGAATTTAGGCTTCCTTGAAAAAACAATGCCGCAAGACCTCGAAGAACCGGCTATATTGATCACGCATTCTCTCGGCGCGCTCTACGCGCTGCGCCATCACGCCGATTATATACGTGGCCTCGTGGCGATCAACGCGGCTCCGTGCTTCAGCGCCTTTACCCCGCCGGAAATTTTGCAAACGATGAAAGCGGGGCTGGAGAAAAACCCGCGCGCCCAGATGCGCAGCTTTTATGCCGCCGCAGGGCTGCCGCCCGACCACTGGCCGCAAGGCTGGAATGTGCCGCGCCTGCAAGAAGGTCTGAACTGGCTCGCCGAATGGGATCTGCGCCCACAGCTTAAAGCGCTTTCGTGTCCTGTTCTGGCGCTGCTGGGCGCGCAGGATCAAATCGCGCCTCTGAGCGCCGCCCAAGGACAATGGCAGGGCTTTGAAACTCATATCCGCGAAGAAGCCGCCCACGCGCTGCCCGTCACAGAGCCAAAGTGGTGCGCGGACCATATACAGCGCTTCATAAAGACGCTATAAAGCTGGCCATGCGTTTATCGAGAAAAGAGCACATAGCCGACAACTTCGGCGCCGCTGCCCCGCGCTACGAAGAGGCGGCGCTTTTGCAAAAGCAGGTCGCCGCAAACCTGAGCAAGCATTTGCCAGCGCTGGAGGGTGGGGCTGACATTTTGGAAATCGGCTGTGGAACGGGGCTGATGACCCGTTATCTTCTCCGGCGCTACCCGCGCGCCCATCTTCATGTCACCGACATCAGTCCGTCTATGTTGGCCGCCGCGCGGGAAAATATAACCTCCGCCTCCGTAAAATGGGGCATTTTGGACGGTGAAAACCCGCCTGCAAATCTTCCGGCTTATGATTTGATAATCTCCAGCATGGTCTTCCAGTGGTTCGAAGACATAGACGGTGCTCTGGAAAAACTGGGCAAACATCTTAAACCCACGGGAGCGATCCTTTTCGCTCTGCCCGGCCCGCATAGCGGCGCACAGTGGCAAAGCATACTACAAGAACTGGGATATCCGTCCGGTCTCTTGGAGTTCACTGCGCCGCCCGGCATCATCGCCGAAGAAATCATCAAAAGGCCGTACGCGGGCGCCCATGCATTTTTAACCCATATGAAAGATCTGGGCGCACATGAACCCAAAGCAAGCTACCGCCCCCTCAATCCCGGTCATCTCCGCACCGCCATGCGCCGTTTTGATCGCCAAGGCTATAAGGATGTAGACTGGCATATCCTTTATGGCGCTCTGAAAAAAGAAGAGATCATAAAAGCATAAAACAGGAAGATTTAAACCGGCATCATAGACTCCCCTATATTCCTTCTGTTCTTCTGAGTATCTTCACGGTCGTTTTCCAATCGGGATAACCTTCCGCGCTATATTGACTCGCGCCTGAAAAAACTCCACGAATGGACTCATCAGGACAAAACTCGGAATAAAACCAAAGACACGAAAGAGGAGCACAATGGCTGAGCTTAAATTTACCCGCGATCATGAATGTATTTTGGTTGAAGGGGAAACCGCCCTGATCGGTATTACCGATTACGCGCGCGAAGCGCTGGGCGATCTGGTCTATATCGAACTCCCCGAAGCCGGAAAAAAAGTCGGTAAAGGTGATGAGTTCGCCGTCGTCGAATCGGTCAAAACCGCTGCCGAAGTTTATTCCCCCGTCGCCGGTGAAGTCGTGGAAGCCAACGATAACATGGAAAGCGATTTGGAGCTTTTGTCCAAACCGCTGGCCGAAGGCGGCTGGATTGCCAAAATAAAAATAGATGATGCAGGCGATCTCGCCGACTTGATGGATGAAGCGGCGTATAAGAAGTATTTGGAAACACTGGATTAAATGTATTTTTTGTAGAAAAGGCAAACATAATGAATAAAACGAGTTTTTTCGTATCGGGTCTAGCGGTAATAGTTTTAGCTGGGTGTTCGACAATAACAACAGGCACGACGCAGCCTTTCGCCGTGAAAACGGCTCAGCTTGAAGGGGCCAAGTGCGAGTTGGTGGACAGTAAAAATACACGCTGGGTCGTCTCTGATACGCCTGCAACCGTCGAGATTACCAAGGGTGATGGCCCGTTGACGGTCACCTGTTCGAAAACGGGCTATAAAACAGCCAAAGTGATTGTCGAGGAGGGGTTTGCCGGTATGACAGCAGGAAACATTCTAATCGGCGGGGGCATAGGTATTATTGTTGATGCGGCTTCAGGTGCGGCTCAGGAATATCCTGACGAAGTGCTTGTGTGGATGGAGCCAAACACATGGAAATCATCTTCGGAAAAAGAGGCATGGTTTGCAGCGAAAGCTGAATACGAATCGCAGCAAAAACAAAAAACCGAACAGCAGTCGCGCGATTTGAATGCGCAGGGGAGTTATAACTAAAAATGCGCTATCTCCCGCAAACCCAAAGCGCCCGCGGGCAAATGCTTGAAAAAATTGGCGTATCAAGCGTCGAGGATCTCTATAAAGACGTCCCGCGCGGCGAAATGGGGCATACGTTCAATCTGCCGGGTCATCAGGGCGAACTGGAAGTCGAGCGTGCTTTAAACGCTTACGCCAATCAAAATCATGCCGCCCCCGATGGCCCGTTTTTCCTCGGCGCGGGCACATACTATCACCACATCCCCGCCAGCGTCGATTATATCATCCAGCGCTCGGAATTCCTCACCGCCTATACGCCGTATCAGCCGGAGATCGCCCAAGGAACGCTGCAAGCCATTTTCGAATTTCAGACCTTTATCGCCCAGCTCACAGGCCAAGACATCGCCAATGCCTCGATGTATGACGGCGCGACCGCCACCGCCGAGGCCGCGATGATGGCGCGGCGCGTCACCAAACGCCGTAAAATCGTTGCCGCGACGGCGCTGCACCCCGATTATGCCGCCGTGCTCGAAACCTATGTCGGCGAGGTGATCTATCACGACATCGAAGAAGCCGCCGCCGAAGAAGAACCGGCCTGCATCATCATCCAGTCGCCCAATTTCACCGGACAGCCTGAAAATTACGAAGACTGGCGCGCCGTGTGCGATAAAACGGGCGCGCTCTTGATCGTTGTGGTCAATGAAATCGTCTCTCTCGGCTTGCTGCCCGCCCCGTCGATGGCCGATATCGTCTGCGGCGAGGCCCAGTCCATCGGCCTGCCCATGAGCTTCGGCGGCCCGCACTTGGGCTTTTTTGCGTGTAAGGAACAATATCTACGCCAGATGCCCGGCCGCCTGTGCGGTATGACCGAAGATGCCGACGGTAAGCGCGGTTTTGTGCTGACCCTGTCCACGCGCGAACAGCATATCCGCCGCGATAAGGCCACGTCCAATATTTGCACCAATCAAGGCCTGTGTGCATTGGCCTTTACCGTGCATATGAGCCTGCTGGGCGAGGAGGGCTTCAAACGCCTCGCGTGCCTCAATCATGAACGCGCCTGTGCGCTCGTAGACGCTCTCTCAGCGCTAAAAGAAGTTAAAATACGAAACGATGCGTATTTTAATGAATTTGTAATAGAACTCCCCCGTCCGGCTAGCGAAATCGTCGAAAAACTGGCCGCGAAAGGCATCATCGCGGGCTATCCGCTCGGCACGGATAGCACCTGCCGCCAACTCCTTGTGACCGCCACAGAAATGACCACCGACGAAGACATCACCGCCCTCACCACCGCCCTGAAAGAGGTGCTGGCATGACCGCAGAAAAAATGGACATCACGGAAAACAATGCCATGACAGACACCAACCACGGCCTGCATTACGAGGAAAACCTGCTCTGGGAGAAGGAGCGCACCGATCATCCCGGCGTTGATCTGCCAGAGCCCGCGAACACGCCTTTGCGCACCGGCACACCCGCGCGCGCCGATATTGGTTTGCCGCAAGTCTCCGAACCCCAAGCCCTGCGCCACTTTGTCCGCATGAGCACATGGAATTATTCCATCGACCACGGCTTTTTCCCGCTCGGCTCCTGCACCATGAAGCACAACCCGCGCCTGAACGAAAAAATGGCGCGCCTGCCCGGTTTTGCCGCTATCCATCCGCTCCAGCCCGAAAGCACGGTGCAGGGCGCGCTCGCCCTGATGTATGAGCTGCAAAACTGGCTGGGTGAGCTCACCGGCCTGCCCGGCGTGTGCTTGTCCCCGGCCGCCGGCGCACATGGTGAGCTAGCCGGCGTGATGACGATCGCCCGCGCGCATGATCTCAATGGTCAGACGCAAAGAAAAATCATCCTCACCCCCGATTCCTCGCACGGCACCAATCCGGCGACTGCGGCTACCTGCGGCTTCGACGTGCGCTCGATCCCGACCAAAGATACCGGAACGCTCACGATAGAGGCCTTCAAAGAGGCGCTGTATAAAACAGACCCAAAGGGCGCGGATATCGCCGGGATGATGGTGACCAACCCCAATACCTGCGGGCTTTTCGAAAAGGACATCGCCGCCATTGCCGACCTGCTGCACGAAGCAGGCGGTTACTTCTATATGGATGGGGCAAACTTCAACGCGCTGGTCGGCAAAATCCGCCCGGCCGATTTCGGCGTCGATGTTATGCATATCAATCTGCATAAAACCTTCTCCACGCCCCATGGCGGCGGTGGCCCCGGTTCCGGCCCGATCTGCTGCACGCCGGAACTCGCCAAATATATGCCCGTGCCCACGGTTATAAAACACGCCGAATCGTATGCGCTCGAAACCGAAACAGACCGTCCCGAATCGCTGGGCTGCCTCAAAGGCTTCCACGGCCAGTTCGGCATGCATGTTCGCGCGCTGGCCTATATGATGAGCCACGGCGCAGACGGGCTGAAGCAAGTTTCAGAGGATGCGGTGCTGAACGCCAATTATATCCTGCGAGAGCTGGAAAATGATTTCCATGCGCCCTACGCCCATCAGGGCCCGTGCATGCACGAAGCGCTCCTGACCGATAAGATCCAGAAAGAAAGCGGCGTGCAGACCCTCGATATGGCCAAAGCCCTCATTGAAAAAGGCTTTCACCCGATGACGGTTTACTTTCCGCTGGTGCTGGCCGGCACCATGTTGATCGAGCCGACCGAAACCGAAAGCAAGGACAGCCTCGACCGCTTCATTACGGCCATGAAGGAGATCGCCGCCGAAGCCCGCGAGGCCGAAGCCGAAGAGCGCTTCCACACTTATCCGCAGACCACGCCGCGCCGCCGCCTCGATGAAGTCAAAGCCGCCCGCAATCCGGTTCTGCGCTGGAAAGATTAAAAAACAGGAATAAATCACACGATTGTTCTGGCTCACGTGTTTCCTGAACTAAAGACCTATGCGGAATGTTCCGATCGAGAACCGTCAATCCGCTGTAAAACTATAGATAATCCGGGCCAGACAACGCAAATCATGAAAAAGCCCGTTCCAGCCCACATCGTCGTGAACCACAAAGGGATCGGTATGAAATGGGCTTGGGGATAATGCCACAACCCGCTTGCAACACCGGTTGTTTCATAGAGAAAGCCCAGAAGCAAAAGATAGCCAGTATAACGCAGCGTTAGAGGGTCATGCTTGAAAAACAAGCCCAGAATTAATAACGCCGCACTAGCCGCAAACAAGGGAGTGTCCCCGATAGGAATCGAAAATATGATCATATAAAAAAGCATAAGAACAAGGCCGGGAGCCCAAAAGACCGGTTTGTCATTCAAAAAGGTCAGACGTTTGGCATGCACGGTTGTAAAACCCCACATAAAAAGCTCCCATGCCGGCACGCCAAAGACGAAGGACTCGGAAAAGACAAGCTTGCCTTGGGCAATGACAACGGCATCCATAATGACAAAGAATAAAGAGGCCAAAATAAATATAATGACCTCCTCACGGGAAAGGGGGCGCAATAAAACCCACCAAAAAGCAATCAAAACCAGAGGTTTAAGCAAAGTATAAGGAAAGAAATAGACGATCAAAAACGTGCCTGCCAATTGCAGGGCGGCTTGAACGAAAGTCTTGCTTTTAAGAGCATAAGCCATAACAAGAGTTTATCCATTTTGCCTCAGCGTGGTCAAATACTTTAGACGTAAAAAAACATGGGATAGTGCGCAGCGCACAACACAATTGTGTTGACATAACAGAATCTCGTATCTACAGAATATAACGTTTTACGCATAAAATTTAAAACAAAGGAGTCTTTCAATGCCTGATGGTGGTGCGCCTCAAACAACAGAAGTTGATGCTTACGAAGCCTTTCTCGAAAGATGTAAACCGGAAAATGTTCGAGAAGAACCGGGCATTAAGGGCGTGGGCGGGATATGCGCCCCAAAAACAGACACAGTTTTGAGCTCATCCGATCTAAGAACTTTCCTCGCGCGCCAGAATATAAACGGTCTCATAAAAAGTTTGACCACACATGCCGAAAGCATCGATAGATGGATAGAAAACCAGAATCAAATCGGCGCGGCTCAAAAAGGCGATGCGGCTCTCGTAAAAGCGGTTAGGGAAGAAAAGCCTCAGGCAAAAGCCGGTTTATTGGCCGAATGGGCGGTGCAGACGAAAAATGCAAAGATCAGCGATGCAGCCACGCTCTTGCAAGAGGCGTTATGCGCCCCGCAACGCGATATAAATCTAATCAAAGGACGTGCCCAAGCCTTGGCGGATGCCCTTGAAGGACAAGAAAAAAATTCCGCCATCCGGGATCTTAATCGACCTGCGCGGGAAGTCTTGGTTAAACGTGCCTCACCCTATACGGGTGAAACGCGCGGATCAACGGTAACGAGCTACGATCCTGAGAAAATTGAAGCGGCTAAAACAAGTATAACTGCCGCGCTGGGCAGTGTGGGTTTAAAGCCTGACGAGGTGAGTTTTAAAGAAGTTCCCGGGAAAGTGGATATCCATTTAAGTCGGCAGACCTTGAAAGGTCGCCCTTTGGACGAACTCTCGGCACTGGGTAGAGCGATGTATGATCTTGAGCCTGTGATAACACCAGCCAGCAAAGAAATATCCTTGGATACGGACCTCACAGCCCAACGGACAGATGTTTCTCTAGCAGAAGAACATATTACACTGGGATAAAGCCAAAAAAATCCGCTCTTTTTCCCCGGCGGGTTTTTTTATGCTGGATTTTTGTTTTGGCCTGCGCTATAACCCTTTCATTCCCCGACATGAAAAACTCGAAAAAGCGCCCAAGCGCTCTACGAGCAATGTCCGGAAGACAAAGAAAAGAGGAACAAGCACAATGGCAAAATCAGGCCCCATAGCATTTTTCAAACAGGTCCGCTCCGAAGCCAAAAAGGTCACATGGCCGACCCGCCATGAAACCACGGTCAGCACGATCGCCGTATTCGTCATGGTCTTTACGGCCTCTTTGTTTCTGTATTTTGCCGACCAGATCATCGCCGTAGCCGTGCGCCTGATTATGGGCTTTGGATTTTAACCTCCCGACTGTCATCCCCGCGAAGGCGGGGACCTTGTGAATAAAAAAGAAAAAAGGATCAAAACTAATGTCAGCAACAAAATGGTACGTTCTCCACGTTTATTCCGGTTTTGAAAGTAAAGTCGCCGAATCGATCAAGGAAAAGGCCGAAAAGCAGGGCTTGGGTCATTGCGTCGAGGAAATCCTCGTCCCCACCGAAGAAGTCGTCGAGGTTAAACGCGGCCAGCGCGTGAACACAGAGCGCAAATTCTTCCCCGGCTATGTGCTGGCGAAACTGGACATGAACGACAATGTCTGGCACCTGATCAAAAACACCCCGAAAGTCAGCGGCTTTTTGGGCGCCGGCGGCAATAAACCCGTGCCGATCACCGAAGCCGAAGCCCAGCGTATCCTTAAGCAGGTGCAAGAAGGCATCGACCGTCCGCGTCCGTCCGTCGTCTACGATGTTGGCGAGGAAATCAAAGTCACCGATGGTCCGTTCGCATCCTTCGCCGGTATAGTAGAGGAAGTTGATGAGGAAAAGGCCAAACTGAAAGTCTCCGTCATGATTTTCGGACGCGCCACCCCGGTCGAACTGGAATACGCGCAGGTCGAGAAGGCATAGTAGAAGGCTACTCGCCTCACTTTAGCCTGTCATTTGAGGTGTGTTTGCAGGGTGCTGCGCGGCAAGCTGATGGAATGTGTCTGGTTCACCGGCAAGCGCTCCGTCATAGGCGGCAGCTTGTGCTGCCGGGGCCTGTTGAGCGGAAAATTCACCAACAAGCGCAGCAAGAGTGCCTGTAAAGCGCCCGTCATCAGCCTCAATCTTTACAAGATAATCGTCTGGATTTTCAGCGCATTGAGGGTATTCGTGGTACGCCAAAGCCAGACCGACAGCGTCTTTAAAGTGACCGTTAAAGATTTTATGAGAAGAAAGAGTGTCTGTTCGTAAGTTCGGTCCAAAGGCTTCTGAGCGGGGTCTCTTCAAAAACGTCACTTCATAAGCCATATTATAGTCAATTCCTTTCTGAATTAGACATATAGAAAGTAAGGTACAATATATACGATAAATTACATTTTTCCCAGCTAAATTGTAATTAATAATGAATTTCATGTGAGTATTTTCGTTAATGTTGCGCTGTTTTGCTTTACGCGTTTTCGGCGAAGATCGAAGCCGTCATCGATGCAGGCGGTAATAAAACATTTAGAAGTAAAAAATTCTTCGGCCATTGAAAGAGGAATGTAAATAATCTCTTGCCTTTCCCTTAAATCATAGTGTAGTGTCCGCCCCGTTAAGACGTATGGGAGAAAACCGGAGCAACGCGAAGGCAAATCATCCCGTAAAGTCATGGAAGAAAACCGAAACGAGCCTGTATGAGGCGAGCGAAGGCAAATTATTCCATAAAAACGTAGGAGGTTATCCGGTCCGATAAAGCCCATGGCCGGAGCCGCACTACGAACCTTCTAACTTTTTCAGCCTCAAAGATGCTGAAAAAAGCGAAAAAATCGCAGGATTTTGGAGCGAAAATCGCGGCTTCCGAGAACCGGAACGGAATGGACGTTGATGTCCCTGAGTGCCGGAAGCGCAGGAAGACGCGGTTTGCAGCCCAAAAGACAAGATTTTTCTCGCGCCATAAGTGAAAGGAACTAAAAATGGCAAAGAAAGTCTCAGGTTACATCAACCTGACAATTATCGGCGCGGCGGCCAATCCGTCACCGCCGGTCGGTCCGGCTCTGGGCCAGCATGGTGTCAACATCATGGAATTCTGTAAGGCCTTTAACGCCAAAACAGAAGATTCCAAGGGCATTCCGATTCCGGTCGTGATTACAGTGTACGAAGATCGCTCGTTCGACTTCATCACCAAAACACCCCCGGCCAGCTATTTCATCAAGCAGGCGACAAAGCAGAAAAAAGGCTCCGGCGCGCCGGGCCGCGAGATTATCTCGCAAATCCGCACGTCCCAGCTCAAGGAAATTGCCGAGAAAAAGATGGAAGATTTAAACGCCAACGATATTGACGCTGCTATCAAGATCATCGCAGGCTCTGCGCGCTCGATGGGCATCGAAGTGGTGGAGGACTAAGACATGGTACAAGCAACAAAGAAAATGAAAGCGGCTCTGGAAAAAATCGACCGCAATAAAAACTACGCTCTGGAAGAAGCCTTGAAACTGATTAAGGACAACGCCGGGGCACGTAAGTTCGACGAAACCGTTGAAATTGCGATTAACCTCAATGTTGATCCTCGTCACGCCGACCAGCAGGTTCGCGGCATGATCTCCTTGCCCAACGGCACAGGCTCGACCGTGCGCGTGGCTGTCTTCGCCCGTGACGACAAAGCCAAAGCCGCTAAAGCAGCCGGGGCGGACATCGTCGGCGCGGAAGATCTGGCCGAGAAAATCCAGGCCGGTGAA
This sequence comes from Alphaproteobacteria bacterium, assembly GCA_020443075.1. GTDB lineage: Bacteria > Pseudomonadota > Alphaproteobacteria > Micavibrionales > Micavibrionaceae > TMED27. The sequence goes on along the minus strand of JAGRIU010000041.1, from coordinate 14,826 downwards.
ATCAACTTTGATCGTTGTATTGCAACGCCGGACATGATGGTTCTCGTCGGCAAGCTGGGTAAGATTTTGGGAACCAAGGGCCTGATGCCCAACCCGAAACTCGGCACCGTGACGCCGGATGTTGAAAAGGCTGTAAAAGACGCCAAAGGCGGCGCGATTGAATTCCGCGCCGAAAAAGCCGGGATCATCCACGCCGGTGTCGGCAAAGCCTCGTTCGACGAGAAAAAACTGGCTGAAAATGTTCGCGCCTTCTATGCCGCGATCGTCAAAGCCAAACCCGCAGGGGCAAAAGGAACTTACGTGAAGAAAGTCTCTTTGACCTCGACTATGGGTCCGGGCGTCAAAATCGACCTCTCATCGCTGACAGAGGCCGCATAAAAAAAATCCTTGACGAGCCGATGGAATGTCTATATCTGTCGGCTCGCAAGTTAAAAACCTTATCCGAGACTGCGCGGCGCACACAGTAAGTCCCGCATAGATAAAGTGAAGCAACGCCCTTTTTGTAAGGGATGTGTTTTGTTTTCTCGGACAAGGTGGCTCTAGGGCCACTTTTTTTTATGTCTCTATGACTTAAGGCCGCAACGGCGGCCCGCGGAGTTCCGCGAAAGCCTTAGGGAGGTTTGAACGTTAAAAAAGGAGAAACCGCGATGGGTATGAACCGCGCACAAAAAGAAGCCGAAGTCACCGCGTTGAACGAGCGCTTTTCGAATGATGAAATCGTCGTTGTGACGCATTATTCCGGCTTGACGGTGAAAGAAATCGAAGCTTTGAGAAATGACCTGCGCAAAGAAGGCGCAAGCTTCAAAGTGACCAAAAACACACTGGCCCGTCTGGCGGTTAAAGGGACAAAATTCGAAGCTCTTGGCGAAATGTTCACAGGCCCGACCGGGATCGCGACGTCAAAGGATCCTGGGGCTGCGAAAGTGGCTCATAAATTCGCAAAAGACCATGACAAATTGATTATTCTGGGTGGCGCTCTGGGCGATAAAATCCTGGATACAAAAGGAATTGAGGCACTGGCCAAACTGCCGGGTCTTGATGAGCTGCGCGCGACGATCGCTACACTGATCATGTCACCGGCACGGAATTTGGCGGGCGCACTAAAAGCACCGGGCGGCAAGGTTGCCGGTGCGATTAAAGCGGTTGCTGATAAAGCAGAATAAAAACTTTTAAAACTATTTTTCAAAACTGAAAGGAAACTAAAATGGCAAATGTAGCAAAACTGGCAGAAGAAATTGTAGGTCTGACACTTATGGAAGCGTCTGAACTGACAAACATTCTGAAAGAAGAATACGGGATCGAAGCAGCAGCGGGTGCAGCTGTTATTGCAGCGGCTCCGGGCGCGGCAAATGATGCTGGCGGCGCAGAAGAAAAAGACTCTTTCGACGTTGTTCTTGAAAACGCTGGCGGTAACAAAATCGCAGTGATCAAAGAAGTCCGCGGCATCACAGGTCTGGGCCTGAAAGAAGCCAAAGATCTCGTTGAGGCGGGCGGCGTTCTGAAAGAAGGCGCGAAAAAAGACGAAGCCGAAGAAATCAAGAAAAAGCTTGAAGAAGCCGGCGCGACAATCGCTCTTAAATAATCCCGTTAAGTTATTAAAAGCATTTCCCGAAAGTTTTTCGGGGGATGCTTTTTAATTGTTTCAAAGAGGTTGACAAGCCCTCTTTGTTAGGCCATAACCTAGCCAAACTTTCGGGAAAAACGTGAAAACCCTTATTAAACAAATTTGGGAAGCGGCCCACAAAGACCCTCTTGGGGTTAAGGGCTAGAAGAAAAACCACTTAAAACCCTCGCTGGAAAGAGCGAAGGGGTTTTTGTGGTCTTTATTGCTTTGTGAAAGATGAAGTCGCAAAGCCAAACAGGAATAATAAAGCGTAAGCGGCTCTGTAAAGGCCTCGCTTTATGGCAACAGAGAAAATAGGATCGTATCAAATGAGCGCATCACAGGCAAAATCCAAAAAATCGACATCAGCCAATTCTATTGAGAGCTTCACCGGTCGCAAACGCGTGCGCCGGAACTATGGCCGGATTGAGGAAGTGGCAGAAATGCCGAACCTGATTGAGGTCCAGCGCCGTTCATACGAGTTGTTCCTGCAAGCTGAAACCCCGGCAGAAGATCGTAACCTGCAAGGTCTGGAAGAAGTCTTCTCCACCGTCTTCCCGATCAAGGACTTCGCCGACAAAGCCGAAATCGACTTCGTAAAATACGAACTCGAAGCCCCGAAATATGACGTCGATGAATGTCAGACCCGCGGTATTACGTATGCGGCTCCGCTGCGCGTGACTTTGCGTCTGTCCGTGTTTGACGTCGATGAAGATACGGGCCTGCGTTCTATCCGCGACATAAAAGAGCAAGATGTCTACATGGTCGATATGCCACTCATGACCAACAACGGAACCTTCGTTGTGAACGGAACGGACCGCGTAATCGTTTCGCAGATGCACCGCTCTCCGGGCGTGTTCTTCGATCATGACGGTGGGAAGACCCACGCCAGCGGTAAGTATCTATTCTCCGCACGTGTTATCCCTTATCGCGGCTCTTGGCTGGATTTCGAATTCGATGCCAAAGACCACATGTATGTGCGCATAGACCGCCGTCGTAAATTGCCGCTGACAACATTCTTGCGCGCTCTGGACTCCGAAGAAACGGCTAAATACCGCCGTGAATGCGAAGAACAGGATGCCGAGATCGATCAATTGATGATTCAGGGGATGTCCAACGAAGAAATTCTTGGCACGTTCTATGACACAATTCTCTACAGCAAAGACAAAAAAGGCTGGAAAACCCCGTTCAATGCCGAGCGTATGCGCGGCGTTAAACTGAGCGCCGATCTGGTTGATGCCAAAACAGGTAAGGTTGCCGCTGAAGAAGGTGAAAAAATTACTCCGCGCAAAGCCAAGAAATTGGCCGAAGACGGTTTGAAAGACATTCTGGTCCAGACCGAGCAATTACAGGGCCAATATCTGGCTTCCGATATCTTCGATGCGGAAACCGGACAGGTAATCTTCGAAGCGGGTCACGAACTGGCCGAAGAAGATTTCGGTAAACTGGCCGAAATGAAAATTGACGAATTGCCGCTGCTGGCGATCGACCATGTTAATGTCGGCCCTTATATCCGCAATACTTTGCTGATTGATAAATGTGACACCCGCGAAGAAGCGTTGATCGATATTTATCGCGTCATGCGTCCGGGCGAGCCGCCGACAGTTGAATCGGCTGATGCTTTGTTCCAGTCTCTCTTCTTCGATCCAGAGCGTTATGATCTGTCCGCTGTGGGCCGCGTCAAAATGAACGCACGTCTGGATCTTGAAGCCGATGATCAGTTCCGCATCCTCGCAAAAGATGACATTCTGGCCATCGTAAAATATCTGCACGGCCTGAAAGACGGGCAGGGCGAAGTCGATGATATCGACAACCTGGGGAACCGTCGTGTGCGTTCCGTGGGTGAATTGATGGAAAACCAGATCCGTATCGGTCTGCTGCGTATGGAACGCGCGATCCGCGAGCGTATGTCCTCCGTCGAAATCGACACCTATATGCCGCACGACCTGATCAACTCCAAACCGGCTCAGGCCGCCGTACGCGAGTTTTTCGGCTCTTCACAGCTTTCCCAGTTTATGGACCAGACCAACCCGCTCTCCGAAATTACGCACAAGCGCCGCTTGTCGGCTCTCGGTCCCGGCGGTCTGACCCGCGAGCGCGCGGGCTTTGAGGTCCGCGACGTGCACCCGACCCACTATGGCCGGATTTGTCCGATTGAAACACCGGAAGGCCCGAATATCGGTCTGATCAACTCGTTGGCCACTTTCGCCCGCGTCAACCAGTACGGCTTCATCGAAAGCCCGTACCGCAAAGTTGAAAACGGCAAAGTAACAGACGAAGTGGTCTACATGTCCGCCATGGAAGAAGCCAAGTGGACGATTGCGCAGGCAAACTCCGAACTGGATAAAAACGGCAAATTCGTCAACGACCTCGTATCGTGTCGTCACGCCGGTGAAAACGAAATGTCCCCACCGGACCAGATCGAATTTATCGACGTTTCGCCGAAACAGATGGTTTCTGTGGCTGCGGCTCTGATCCCGTTCCTGGAAAACGATGACGCGAACCGCGCCTTGATGGGCTCGAACATGATGCGTCAGGCTGTGCCGCTGCTCAGAGCCAGCGCGCCGGTTGTCGGCACAGGTATGGAAGCCACTGTCGCCCGTGACTCCGGTGCGGCTGTGGCGGCCCGCCGCGCAGGCGTGGTGACCAAAGTCGATGCAACCCGCGTCGTGATCCAGGCCACCGAAGACCTCAACCCCGGTGAACCGGTCGTTGACATCTACAAGCTGGCAAAATTCCAGCGCTCTAACCAGTCGACCTGTATCAATCAGCGTCCGTTGGTCAAAGTCGGCGATAAAATCCGCGCCGGCGATATCATTGCCGATGGCCCGTCAACGGATTTAGGCGAACTGGCTTTGGGTAAGAACGCGCTTGTCGCCTTTATGCCTTGGAACGGCTACAACTACGAAGACTCCATTTTGATCTCCGAGCGCATCGTGCGCGATGACGTCTACACCTCCATCCACTTGGAGGAATTCGAAGTCATGGCCCGTGATACCAAGCTCGGGACCGAGGAAATCACCCGCGACATCCCGAACGTCGGGGAAGAAGCCCTGAAACACCTCGATGAAGCCGGGATTGTCCATATCGGCGCCGAAGTCGGCCCCGGAGATATCCTGGTCGGGAAAGTCACACCGAAAGGTGAAAGCCCGATGACGCCGGAAGAAAAACTTCTGCGCGCGATCTTCGGTGAAAAAGCGGCCGACGTCAAAGATACCTCTTTGCGCTTGCCGCCCGGTGCGGTTGGTACAGTCGTCGATGTGCGCGTCTTCAACCGCCGCGGCGTAGACAAAGATGCCCGTGCGCTCTCGATCGAGGCGCAGGAAATCGAACGTCTCGCCAAGGACCGCGATGATGAACGCCGCATCCTTGAAGACGGTTTCTACGGCCGCCTGAAAGATGTTCTTTCCGGTCAGACTGTGGTTTCCGCACCGAAAGATGCGAAGCTGAAAAAAGGCACAAAACTGACAGTCAAAGACCTCGAAGCGGTTGAAAAGCGCGGCCTGTGGCGTCAAATCGCTGTCGAAGCTGAAAAGATCATGGAAGAAATCGAAGCCATGTCCAAAACCTTCGATGACGCTGTTGATGATATTAAAGAGCGTTTCGAAAGCAAGGTTGAAAAACTCCAGCGCGGCGATGAGTTGATGCCGGGCGTGATGAAGATGGTTAAAGTCTTCGTGGCTGTGAAACGTAAAATGGCACCGGGTGACAAAATGGCCGGTCGTCACGGCAACAAAGGGGTTGTCTCAAAAGTGATCCCGCAAGAAGACATGCCGTACCTCGAAGATGGCCGTCCGGTTGACATCGTACTCAACCCTCTGGGCGTGCCGTCCCGGATGAACGTCGGGCAGATTCTCGAAACCCACCTCGGATGGGCCGCGGCCAACATGGGCTATCAGATCGGTGATATCTTGGACAACCTCAAGGATAAAAAATCCCTGAATGCGGACGAGAAAAAAGTCCTCAGCGCGAAGCTCGAAGATGCCTACGGCGCGGAAGAATATAAAAACCGTGTCGCCACGCTTGATGATGCCGAAGTCATTGAAATGGCCAATAATCTGCGCGGCGGTGTGCCGATGGCCACCCCTGTATTTGATGGGGCCCACGAAGCCGACATCACGGAACTGCTTGAAAAAGCGGGCCTAAACAGCTCCGGTCAGGTCGCCCTGATCGACGGGCGTACAGGCGAGAAATTCGACCGCAATGTGACTGTGGGCTATATGTACATGCTCAAACTGCACCACCTGGTCGATGACAAACTGCACGCACGTTCCATCGGGCCGTACTCGCTCGTGACGCAGCAACCGTTGGGCGGTAAAGCCCAGTTCGGGGGGCAGCGCTTCGGGGAGATGGAGGTTTGGGCCCTGCAAGCCTACGGCGCCGCCTACACGCTGCAGGAAATGCTCACCGTCAAGTCCGACGACGTGGCCGGTCGCTCGAAAGTTTACGAGAGCATCGTCCGCGGCGAAGACAACTTCGAAATCGGTATTCCGGAATCCTTCAACGTTCTGACCAAGGAACTGAAGGCTCTGTGCCTGAATGTCGACATGAAGCAAAGCGGCGGAAACTAAACATTAGGTGCAATTGAAACGGATAAAGATTTAAGGGAAGAAAAACCATGAACGAACTGATGAACCTCTTCGGCCAACCCACAGGCCCGCAAAGTTTCGATAGCATCCGCATCTCTATGGCGAGCCCGGAGCAAATCCGCTCCTGGTCCTATGGCGAGGTGAAAAAGCCCGAGACCATCAACTACCGGACCTTCAAGCCGGAAAAAGACGGTCTGTTCTGCGCCAAAATCTTCGGACCCATCAAAGACTACGAATGTCTGTGCGGCAAGTATAAGCGCATGAAATACAAAGGCATTATCTGTGAAAAATGTGCCGTTGAAGTCACCCTGACCAAAGTGCGCCGCGAGCGCATGGGCCACATTGATCTGGCCTCGCCGGTCGCCCACATCTGGTTCTTGAAATCCCTGCCGTCCCGGATCGGCTTGATTATGGACATGACGCTGAAAGAACTCGAGCGCGTTCTGTATTTCGAAAACTTCATCGTGATCGAGCCGGGCATGACCCCGCTTAAACAATTCCAACTCCTGAGCGAAGAAGAATACTACGCTGCACAGGACGAATACGGCGAAGATAACTTCCGCGCCGGCATCGGTGCCGAGGCTATGAAGGAAATCCTCTCCGCTCTCGATCTGGAAGAAGAAAAAGTCAAAGTCGAGGAAGATCTGCGCGAAACAGGCTCCGAAGCCAAACGCAAAAAACTCGTCAAGCGTCTCAAGTTGATCGATTCCTTCATTGAATCCGGTACGCGCCCCGAGTGGATGATTCTGGATATCGTGCCTGTGTTGCCGCCTGAATTACGCCCATTGGTGCCTCTGGATGGTGGCCGTTTCGCGACGTCCGACCTGAACGATCTCTATCGCCGCGTCATCAACCGTAACAACCGTCTGAAACGCCTGATCGAACTGCGCGCACCCGACATTATTGTGCGCAACGAAAAGCGTATGTTGCAGGAATCTGTAGACGCCCTGTTCGATAACGGTCGCCGTGGCCGCGTCATTACAGGCGCGAATAAACGCCCGCTCAAATCCCTCTCCGACATGCTCAAAGGGAAACAAGGGCGTTTCCGTCAGAACCTTCTGGGTAAACGCGTTGACTATTCCGGTCGTTCGGTGATTGTGGTCGGACCTGAGCTGAAACTGCACCAGTGCGGGATCCCGAAGAAAATGGCCCTCGAATTGTTCAAGCCGTTCATCTATCACAAACTGGAAATCTACGGCCTTGCCTCCACTGTGAAGGCGGCCAAGAAAATGGTTGAAAAAGAAAGACCGGAAGTCTGGGACATCCTCGAAGAAGTCATCCGCGAACACCCGGTCATGCTCAACCGCGCCCCGACGCTGCACCGCTTGGGTATTCAGGCATTCGAACCGGTCCTGATCGAAGGCAAAGCCATCCAGCTTCACCCGCTGGTCTGTACAGCCTTTAACGCCGACTTTGACGGCGACCAGATGGCCGTGCATGTGCCGCTCTCTATCGAAGCACAGCTCGAAGCGCGCTGCTTGATGATGGCCACCAACAACATTCTCTCCCCCGCTAACGGCAAGCCGATTATCGTGCCGACACAGGACATTATTCTGGGTCTGTATTATCTCTCGCTGGGCCTTGACGGTGAAAAAGGCGAGGGCATGATCTTCCGCGGCGCCGGTGAAATCACCCACGCGCTCGAAGGTGGTCACCTTTCGATGCATGCCAAAATCAAGTGCCGCTATCACACGGTCGATGAAAACGGCGATCCGAAAACCGAAATCGTCGAATCTACGCCGGGCCGGATCATCATTTCCGACCTTCTGCCGCGACACCCCGAAGTGCCGTTCAGCCTGATCAATCAGGTTCTGACCAAAAAGGAACTGACGAATATTATCGACACGGTCTATCGTTACTGCGGCCAGAAAGAAACGGTTATTTTTGCAGACCGTTTGATGAAACTCGGCTTCAAACACGCCTGCACGGCCGGTATTTCCTTCGGTAAGGATGATTTGATCATTCCGGCCGAAAAAGAAAAACTGGTCGGCGAAGCCAACGACAAGGTCAAGGAATTCGAACAGCAATATCAAGACGGCTTGATCACCAAAGGTGAAAAATACAACAAAGTTGTCGATATCTGGTCGAAATGTACTGATGACGTGGCCGATGCGATGATGCGCAAAATCTCGGATATGTCTTCGGGCAATCTGAACGCCGTTTACATGATGGCGCACTCCGGAGCGCGGGGGTCTGCGGCGCAGATCCGCCAGCTCGCCGGGATGCGGGGTCTGATGGCTAAACCTTCAGGCGAGATCATCGAAACGCCGATTATCTCGAACTTTAAAGAAGGTCTGTCGGTGCTGGAATACTTCAACTCCACCCACGGCGCGCGGAAAGGTCTGGCCGATACGGCTTTGAAAACCGCTAACTCCGGTTACCTGACACGCCGCCTCGTTGACGTTGCGCAAGACGCGATTGTCACAGAAACCGATTGCGGCACCGAAAAAGGCATCGTCATGCGCCCGATCATGAACGGCGCCGACGTCGTCGTCGGTCTGGCCGAGCGCATTTTGGGACGTGCCTCTGCGGTGGATGTGGTGAACCCGCTCAACGGCGAAACCATCGTCAAAGCCGGCGAGATATTCGACGAAGTGACCTCTGAACTCGTTGAAACGGCGGGCGTGGATGAAGTGCTGGTGCGCTCCGTTCTGACCTGTGAAGGCGAAAATAACGGGATCTGCGCCAAATGTTACGGCCGAGATCTGGCGCGCGGAAGCGAAGTCAACATCGGCGAGGCCATCGGCGTTATGGCGGCTCAGTCCATCGGTGAGCCGGGGACCCAGCTCACCATGCGGACCTTCCACATTGGCGGTGCGGCGCAAAAAGGCGCCGAGCGTTCTCACGTGGATGCCAACATCGATGCCAAAATCGAGATCCGTAACGAAAACACCGTGAAAAACTCCGAAGGCGTGACCATCGTCATGGGCCGGAACACAGAAATCGTTCTGCTCGACGGTAAAGGCAAGGAAAAAGCCACGCACCGTATCCCCTATGGTGCGAAATTGCTGGTCGAAAACGGCAAGAAAGTCAAAGCCGGCGATAAAATGGCCGAGTGGGACCCTTATACTTTGCCGGTCATCACCGAAAAAGACGGGGTCGCGCACTATTTCGATCTCGTGGAAGGGGTCTCCATTATCGACGATACGGACGAAGCCACAGGTATTTCCTCCAAGAAAATCATCGACTGGCGCTCCCAGCCCAAAGGCAGCGACCTTAAGCCGCGGATTTCCTTGCTGGATAAAAAAGGCAATGTGATCAACCTGCCTAACGGCTTGCCGGCGAACTACTACCTGTCTGTGGACACGATTTTGTCCGCTGAAAACGGTCAGGACGTCAAAGCCGGGGACATCATCGCTCGTATCCCGCGCGAAACATCGAAAACCCGCGATATTACCGGTGGTCTGCCGCGCGTGGCCGAGCTCTTCGAAGCCCGCATGCCCAAAGACTTTGCTGTGATCTCGGAAATCGACGGCTACGTTGAATTCGGTAAGGACTACAAGTCCAAACGCCGCATTCTGGTCAAACCCGCCAACGCCGATGACGGCGAGCCGCGCGAATATCTCGTGCCCAAAGGCCGTCACTTGGCTGTGCATGAAGGCGACTTCGTGCGCAAGGGCGACCGCATCCTCGACGGCGCGCTCGTGCCGCATGACATCCTTGATGTGATGGGGATCGAGGCCTTGGCTGATTATCTGACCAACGAGGTTCAGGACGTTTACCGCCTGCAAGGGGTGAAAATCAACGACAAGCACATCGAAGTGATCGTTCGCCAGATGATGCAAAAAGTTGAAATCACCGAAGTCGGCGACTCGACCTTCCTGGTGGGCGAACATGCCGACCGCAGCGAATTTGACGAGATCGTCGCCAAATTCGAAGCCGAAGGCAAGCGCCCGCCCGAAGGTAAGCCCGTTCTGCAAGGGATCACCAAAGCCTCTCTGCAAACCCGCAGCTTCATTTCCGCCGCGTCCTTCCAGGAAACAACGCGCGTGCTGACCGAAGCCGCCGTTCAGGGCAAGGTCGACCGTCTGCATGGCTTGAAAGAAAACGTGATCGTTGGTCGCCTGATCCCTGCCGGGACCGGGGCTTATGTAGCGGGCGTCAAGCGCGTGGCTGCGGACCGTGATCAGGTTGTTCTCGATGCACAGGCCGCCGAGCAGGCCGCTCTGGAAGCTGAACTGGCCGCCGCCGAGGCAGCCGCAGCCGCCGAACAGCCGCCAAGCGAAGACGGCGAACACAAAGAAGCCGCCAACGGATAAGACAACAAAAGAGCCTGAAATTAAAATCAGGCTCTTTTTTTACCGATGCTGCCGCCCTCCTTAAAACCTATCCAGAGTTTTTCCCCCGTCGCCAGTGCTGAGGCGCGGCTTCTCATTCTTGGCTCAATGCCCGGCGAAGCTTCGCTACAGGCCGGGCAGTATTATGCTCACTCGCGCAACGCATTTTGGCCCCTGATGGGCAATATTTTAGGATTTTCACCTGAAACGCATTATGAAGAACGCCTAAATCATCTCACGGAACATAAAATCGCACTCTGGGATGTGCTGGAATCATGTACCCGCGAAGGCAGTCTTGATAGTGCAATCCGCCGCGAAATTCCGAACGATTTACCCGGATTTTTATCAAGGCACCCGCAAATCCGGACAATAGTATTCAATGGCCAAAAAGCCGCAAAATCATGCTGTAAACATTTTCCGAAGTTGAACAGCACTTATCAATGTTTTTCCCTTCCCTCGACCAGTCCAGCCAACGCATCAATACCGTATGAGCAAAAATGCAGAGCTTGGAAAGAAAGACTTCTGAATCTTTAAGGGATACTCTTAATATGATTCGTAAAATAAAGTCTTGACGCCGGAATCGATTCCCCATATAGTCCGGCCCGTGATTCAGTTGGGCCTTGGGGCGTAAGCCTCCTTGGTGCAACATCCCTCGAAAGGGCGAATGCTTCAAAAGGGGATGCTCTGCAAGAAACAGTCTTGTCGCTTATGCGAAAAAAGTACTGGACTTATGCGTCGTTCTGACGCTATATGCAGCCATCCTTAATTGATATTGGGTTTGTCGTTGCCCGGTTTTCTGTCTCGGAAGGCCATGTGCAGCGAAGAATACAAAAGATGTTTGCGGGGCGAGGGATCGCTCTAAAAAAAGAAAAAGGAAGTTACGAGAATGCCAACCATTCAGCAATTGATCCGCAAGCCGCGGGAAAAAGTTGTGAAAGCCAAGAAAAACCGGGCGCTGAAAAGCAACCCGCAGCGCCGCGGCGTTTGTACACGCGTGTACACAACAACGCCTAAAAAGCCGAACTCGGCTTTGCGTAAAGTGGCCAAGGTACGTCTGACCACGGGGCATGAAGTGATTTGCTACATTCCGGGCGAAGGCCACAACCTGCAGGAACACTCTGTGGTTCTGGTGCGCGGCGGCCGGGTAAAAGACTTGCCGGGGGTTCGCTACACCATCATCCGCGGTGCGCTGGATACCCAAGGCGTTAAAGATCGTAAACAGGCCCGTTCACGCTACGGCGCGAAACGTCCGAAGTAAGGGGATATTGGTATGTCGGAAATTTTTGATGCCGATACAACGGATGTAAGTCTGGTTCATAAAATTGCTCTTGTGAGCAGGGTTCTGGAGGCAGAAGGTTTGGTTTTAACGGCTGAGATGCGACGGGATTTAGAGGCTAATTATTTGCCGAAAGCTCCGGACACTGAAACGGCAGTAAGAAACTATAGAGAAATTTATGATTTGGATAATTTAGCTTAGAGGAAAATAGAAATGTCACGTCGCCATAGTGCAGAAAAAAGAGAAATCCTTCCTGATCCGAAATTTGCGGATCTGGTCCTGTCTAAATTCATCAATAACTTGATGCTAGACGGTAAGAAATCCACCGCCGAGCGCATTGTCTATGGCGCGCTGGAAATTATGGACAAAAAAGGCGGCGATGTCCAAACGACAACGACCGAAGGAAAAGGCGAGGGCGAAGGCTCATCCGTCGTGACCTTCAAAAGCAAGGGCTTAGCCGTTTTCCACACCGCGCTAAAAAACGTTAAGCCGAAACTGGAAGTCCGCTCCCGCCGCGTTGGTGGTGCAACCTATCAGGTCCCGGTAGAAGTCCGTCACGAGCGCGCAATGGCGCTGGCGATCCGCTGGATTATCGATGCGGCCCGTAAGCGCTCCGAAAACACAATGACCGAGCGTCTGGCCGGTGAATTGCTGGATGCGGCGAATGAGCGCGGTAACTCGGTTAAAAAACGCGATGATACGCACAAAATGGCCGAAGCTAACAAAGCCTTCGCGCACTATAGATGGTAATGAGCCAACGAAATAACGAACCACGAGAAACGACAAGGACGAGCAACGAAAATGGCACGCGAACACGCAATTGAAAACTACCGGAACTTCGGCATTATGGCGCATATCGATGCGGGTAAAACCACAACGACTGAGCGCATTTTGTTCTATTCCGGTAAATCTCACAAAATCGGTGAGGTGCATGACGGTGCGGCGACCATGGACTGGATGGAGCAGGAGCAAGAGCGTGGTATTACGATTACTTCTGCTGCGACGACAACATTCTGGGATGCCCCCAAAAGCGGTCCCTACACAGGCCAGCGTTTCCGCTTGAACATCATCGACACCCCGGGGCACGTGGACTTCACAATTGAGGTTGAGCGTTCTCTGCGCGTGCTTGATGGCGCGATTGCCGTGTTTGATGCCAACGCAGGCGTTGAGCCACAGACTGAAACTGTCTGGCGTCAGGCCGATAAATATCACGTGCCGCGCATGTGTTTTGTGAACAAAATGGACAAAATCGGCGCCGACTTTTACAACACGGTCGATATGATCATCAGCCGTCTGGGTGCCGTGCCTTGTGTGATCCAGCTCCCCATCGGCGCAGAAAACAACTATGTCGGTCACGTGGATCTCGTGCGCATGAAAGCGATCGTCTGGAACGGCGAGCAACTGGGCGCGACCTATGCCGAAGAAGACATCCCGGCGGACCTGGCCGAAAAAGCCGCTGAATACCGCGAAAAATTGATCGAACTGGCTGTTGAGCAAGACGACGCGGCCATGGAAGCCTATCTCGAAGGGAATGAACCGGATGAGAAAACGTTGAAGGCTTGTATCCGCAAGGGAACGATCAACAACGTGTTCGTGCCTGTAATGTGCGGAACAGCTTTCAAAAACAAAGGTGTTCAGCCGATGTTGGATGCGGTTGTCGAATACTTGCCCTCTCCGCTGGATATCGGCGCTGTTAAAGGTAAAAAAGTCGACTCCGATGAAGATGACAAGCGCGAGCCTTCTGATAATGCGCCGTTCTCGGCTCTGGCGTTCAAAATCATGAACGACCCGTTTGTAGGCTCTTTGACCTTCGCCCGTATTTACTCCGGTAAAATCGAATCCGGTTCTTACGTTGAGAACTCCGTAAAAGGCAAGCGCGAGCGCGTCGGCCGGATGTTGTTGATGCACTCAAACAACCGCGAGGAAATCAATGAAGCCTTCGCCGGTGACATCGTGGCCTTCGTTGGTATGAAAGACACAACGACAGGCGATACGCTGTGTGTGAAAGAAAATCCGATCGTGCTCGAGCGCATGGAATTCCCCGATCCGGTGATCGAGATTGCGGTTGAGCCGAAAACAAAGGCCGACCAGGAAAAAATGTCAACGGCGCTTCAACGTCTGGCGGCCGAAGATCCGTCCTTCAGTGTGTCTGTCGATCATGAATCCGGCCAGACCATCATGAAAGGGATGGGCGAGCTGCACCTCGACATTTTGATCGATCGCATGAAGCGCGAATTTAAAGTCGAAGCCAATATCGGCGCGCCGCAGGTGGCATACCGTGAAACCATTACCAAGGTTACAGAACTGTCTTATACCCACAAAAAACAAACCGGGGGTTCGGGTCAGTTTGCAAAAATCGACCTTATATTCGAACCGGTTGAACCGGGCGAGGGCTTCAGCTTCGCATCCGAAATCGTCGGCGGTTCCGTGCCGAAAGAATATATTCCGGGCGTTCAAAAAGGTCTGGAACTGGCCAAGGAAACCGGGATTATCGCCGGCTTCCCGGTTGTGGATTTCAAAGTCCGTCTGGTCGACGGGGCTTACCACGATGTGGACTCCTCCGTCATGGCCTTCGAAATTGCCGCCAAAGCCGCTTTCAAGGAAGCGATGCAAAAGGCCGGCCCACAACTGCTCGAACCGATGATGAAAGTCGAAGTGGTCACACCGGAAGATTACATGGGCGATATTATCGGCGACTTGAACTCCCGCCGCGGACAGGTCAATGCGATGGATGATCGCGGGAACGCCAAAGTCATCACCGCGATGGTGCCGCTGGCGAAAATGTTCGGCTACATCAACACCCTGCGCTCGATGTCTCAGGGCCGCGCGCAATATACGATGCAGTTCGATCATTACGAGCCGGTGCCGGCGCAAATCGCGCAAGAGGTTAAGGAAAGCCTCGGGGCCTAGTTTAAGATAAAAGATTTAAAGTTTTTAAAAAGGAGCATTGAAACATGTCTAAGGAAAAATTTCAGCGGAACAAGCCGCACGTAAACATCGGGACGATTGGTCACGTGGACCATGGGAAGACGACGCTCACGGCGGCATTGGCGAAGAAGTACGGGGCCGGCGAGAGCGTGG
>JAGRIU010000040.1 GCA_020443075.1 Alphaproteobacteria bacterium | reverse complement strand
TTGTCAGATCGAGCGAAAAGCCGAGTTCCTTGAGCAGCGCAATTTCCCACATGATATAGGCCGCCCCCCAAACCTCGCTCTCCAGTGTTTGCAGCAAGGCCTCCAGCCCATAGAACAAGCCCGGATGGCTTTCATGTTCCGGCAAAGCTTGATCACACAAAGCGCAGGCCGATTGCAGAGCCGAAAGCCGGAGAGAGTCTTGCATAAAGAGCGCCGCGTGATTGCGGGAGAGTTCCAGCGTAAAGGTGCCGAGCGAGCCTTCGGTGCGCGCACTCCAGTTTACATCCACGAGATTGCCAGGCTCTAACGTACCACGAATCTTCGTCCCCCCTGCCCCGCGCACGTAGCCGGCGGCGCGGCCATGGTTTTCTGTAAGAATTGAGACAATCGCTCCGGTTTCGCCGTGCGGACGCAATGCTAAAATAAGGCCTTGATCTTGCCAGTTTTCCATGGCCTATAAAATAGCGTATATTGCGTTCTTCGCGAAAGCGGGGATCTGACAAAAAATTAAAAGATCCCCGTTTACACGGGGAAGGCAGAAAAATGGACGCATCTGAAATCAAAAAAGTTGGGATCGCCGGTTTAGGGGCTTTGGGAAGCGCTGTGACGCGCGCACTGCTGGCTGGGATTGACGGACTACGGCTGGAATGCGCGAGCGAACTTAATCCGCCAGATGAATTCGATATAGAAATCGTCGATTTTGAAACGCTGGCTGCGCGCTGCGATATTATTGTCGAATGTTTGCCGCCCGCAATTGTGCCTAAGCTGGCCGAGGCTGTGTTTGCTGAAGGAAAGACCCTCGTTTTGATCTCAAGTTGCGCTTTTCTCATGTTTCCGGAAATCCAGAAAATGCATGACTTATCCACAAGCCGCGTTTTGGTTCCATCTGGTGCGCTGGCGGGTCTTGATGGCGTTAAGGGCTTGAAAGAGCTAGGGATTGAAAAAAGCGTTATCGCGTCAACCAAGCCGCCGCGCGGGTTCGAGGGCGCGCCCTATGTGGATAAGATGGGGATAAATCTGGCGCAAATCGAGAGCAAGACCCGGATCTTTGAAGGGAGCGCCTTGGAGGCCGCGAAGGGCTTTCCGGCGAACGTCAATGTAGCGGCGACTTTATCGCTGGCCGGGATTGGTGCGGAGCAGACCCGCGTGGAAATCTGGGCGGACCCGCAGGCCAAGGGCAATAGCCATGAAATTACCGTCACCGGCGAATTCAGCACTTTGCACGCGCGCATTGAAAACCGTCCTGACCCGGCGAACCCGAAGAGTTCCATGCTGGCGGCGCAAAGCATTGTCGCGGTTTTGCGAGACATGAATAATGCACTGGTGGTGCTGTAATATATGCCTATTCCGCTGAAACCTTTTTATATGATCCGTCACGGTCAGACCGAAGCCAATGCCGCGCGGGTTATGGCCGGGCATACGGATAGCCCGTTGACCGCGCTGGGGCGAGAGCAAGCGGCCAAAGCCCGCGACATCATGAAAGCGCTGAACATCAAGCCGGCGGGCGTGTTTCACAGCCATTTGAGCCGGGCACGCGATACGGCGCTAATTTTAAATGAATGGATTGGGGCTCCGATTTTTGAAGATCCGGATTTAGCAGAAATTCATGCCGGAGATTTTGAAGGTGCGCCCTATGAGATTTGCGGAGAACTCATGTTCAATGGCTGGCCGGAGGTGCCCAACGGGGAAAGCCCGCAAGCGTTTTTCACGCGCGTAAAGCGTGGAAAATCGAAGGCTATTGCTCAATATAACGATCCAGTGCTGATTGTTTGTCATGGCGGGGTTATGCGCGCGTTTGGCGCTCTGTACGGATTGCCAACACCGGGGAAGTTTAAAAA
Source organism: Alphaproteobacteria bacterium (assembly GCA_020443075.1). Taxonomy (GTDB): domain Bacteria; phylum Pseudomonadota; class Alphaproteobacteria; order Micavibrionales; family Micavibrionaceae; genus TMED27. The sequence goes on along the minus strand of JAGRIU010000040.1, from coordinate 3,236 downwards.
CGCCCACTTATATGAGTTTCATCCTGCCACAGCCCAAAAGACATTTCCGTGGGATGTTTATGAATATTCTGTTTGTGAGGATAGCGGCGAAATTATAAAAAGCCGATCGGAGATTTACGATTCCGCAGCCGCCGAAATAGCCCTGTAAATTTTGATCGCCTGAAGCGTTTCCTTTACATCATGCACGCGTAAAATTTGCACGCCTTGAGACAGCCCCCAAAGCGCTGAAGAAATCGAGCCACCTAACCGTTCGTTGGGTGGAGTGTTTTCCGGTTCATTGTGCGCCTCTTTTTGCGACAGGGCTGCAATAAAGCTCTTGCGGGAGGTGCCGAGCAGCAATGGACAGCCCAAGGCATGAAATTTCTTTATGTTTCTGAGAATTAGAAGGTTATGCTCCAGTGTTTTTCCAAAACCGATGCCAGGGTCCAAAATCAGCAAACTTTCATCGATACGATGCGTTTCACAAAATGAAATTCTCGTTTTAAAATAATCAATTATATCTTCTACAACATTGTTATATTGAGGATTTCCCTGCATTGTTTGCGGCGTTCCGCGCATATGCATAAGAATAACGGGCTTTTTCGCGGATGCCGCCACGTGAACACTTTGAGGATCATGCGTTAGTGCACTGATATCATTTATAATATCTGCTCCTGCATCAAGAGCGGCTTCCATGGTTTTGGCGTTGCGCGTATCGATGGATATCCGGACGTTATTTTGAACAGCGTCGGCCTTCAGTTCCTTAATAACGGGCACGACCCGCCTTATTTCACTTTCTATATCAACGACTTGAGCGCCGGGACGAGAAGACTCGCCGCCTATATCCAAAACATGAGCTCCTTCTGATATTAATTTAAGACCATGCTCTATTGCACTGTCTGAATTGTAGAATTTACCGCCATCTGAGAAGCTGTCGGGGGTCACGTTGACGATCCCCATAAGTTGAGGTTCATCGGTTTTATGGATCGTTTTTGCGTTGTTTTTTTGAAGGGTCATTGCGCGGCCCTTTGCCTTTCTTCAACTTGCAGTTTCTCGATTTTTTGGTCGGCAGGCAGAACGGCGATCAGGTCTGAAACGGAATGTTTAAGGACGGGGTGGCACCAATCGGGCGCGACTTCCTGAAGGGGATACAAAACGAAAGCACGTTCATGCAGTCGAGGATGCGGAACCTTAAGCCCCTCTTGCTCCAAAATTTCGTCATGAAAGGCCAAGATGTCCAGATCAAGCAAACGCGGCGCATTCTGGTTACCGGCGCTGCGCACACGGCCAAAATCTTTTTCAATACCTTGTAAAAGCGCCATGAGCGCGGCCGGACGTTCCTGCGTGTCAACGACGATCACCGCGTTTCTATACCATGGCTGATCAGAGGCCGGTACAGGGGCCGTGAGCCATATGGAAGAGCTTTTGAGAAGTTTAAGGCTGCGCGCTCGCATTTCGGCTATAGCCGCCTTCAGCGTGTCTTCTGGTGGGCCGTATCGGCTGGGCAGATTCGCGCCAAGCGCTATAAGAATCATAAAAGAGCCCTCGATCTGTTTTAGAAAGAGGGCACTCTATATGATCAAAAACTATTTTAAAAGATTTTTAGCCGTTCCAGGTTCTCACATTGCCTGTATCGACATGAACAAACTTGCTTTTTGGATAGTATCCTACACCACCAGCCTTCAAACCCAAGGCGATGTTGCGCAAGTTAGACGTACCGAAATCATTAATATGCATGTCCAAGGCTTGTCCGTACATATGGAACGAGTTTTGAGCCACGCCCGTACTTGCCTTACGCAAGCGTGCGTTCGTTTTCGGACATCTATAGCCGGAAAAAATCTCGATCGGACGGCGCGCTTTTCTTTGCACGGCCGCCATAATATCAATCACGCGCGGGTCCATCGGGAAAACTTCGCCGGAGCGGTGATCACGCAAAATGTGGTTAATACGTTCGAATGCCTGCGGCAGATATTTATTGCCGACGCGGTAAACTCCGTTAAAGGTTTCATTCGTATGTGTATTGGTAAAATTTACACGGTAAGGTGTGCTTGCGGCTTTTGCTTCGCCTACGAATAAAAAGGGCACAGTCGATGCCAAGGTGCCGATCAAACCCATTTTCAGGATGTCACGGCGACCAACTCCTTTTTCTTCCAGCGTTGGCTGGCTCATTATCTCAAACATGCGTCATACCTTTTATTTTTTATGTTTGCAGAAACAGGACAGAGAAGTCCTAAACAGAAAAATCCGGCGAGTAAAGGTCAAACAAGCAGGAAAAATAAATAACTCAGAGATCAGTTATTTAAGCCGGACATAGCGGCCCTAATAGAACCATTATTATCCACAGGAATTAATATTCCGTCAATATCTGATAGCATTTTTATTAATTTTTTGTCGTATCCGTACAAATCATTGCCATAAACCAGTTCCCCTTTTTCGTTTATCCAGACGGTATAGTAGAGCAGATAAACGGGGATCGGATTTTTAATAAAAACGTCCCGCATTTTTCCGGCCCCTAACAGGCTTTCCATTTGCGCATCATTCCAGCTTTTGCCTGAACGCATAATAAAGTCAGCCATTTTCTTGGGTTCTTTCAACCGCACACATCCTGAAGAGGCGGCTCGGGAGGCCCGGCTGAAGTAGCCCCTCTCATTCGTATCGTGCAGGTAAATATTGTAGCGGTTCGGCATCAAGACCCTGATTTGTCCCAGCGGGTTGTGGCTGCCTGGGGTTTGAACCATATTGAACTGTTTTAAATCGTCCTCCGATATAGCCGCCCAGTCTACGGAAGCGGGGTCAATCGTCAACGCGTTTTCGCCTACGCCGCTGACGAGTTCCATGCCTTTGCTCGAGAGGTATTCAGGATCTTCCTTCAGTTTCGGCAAAATATCTTCTTTTTTGATCGTTGGTGGAACCGTCCATGTCGGATTGAAGCGCACGCCTGTAATTTGAGCAACAAAGGTATTGGTCGGACGTTTTTTGCGGCCAACAATCACTGGCATTTCAAATTGGACCTTGCCTCCGTCCACCGCCCAAAGCGTGGCGGAAGGGATATTGACGACGACGAATTTGTCGGGTTTGTTTTCCTCAACCCAGCGCAGGCGCTCCAGATTGGCGATGATCTGGCCGATTTTTTGCTTATTGGTTTTGTTGAGAATTTCCAGCGTTTGGCTGCCGACGATACCGTCGGGTTTTAGGCCGTTTTGTTTTTGAAACTCTATGACAGCCGCGGACAGCCGGTCATCGTAGATATAAGGATC
>JAGRIU010000039.1 GCA_020443075.1 Alphaproteobacteria bacterium | reverse complement strand
TGATCAAGACGTTCACGTGTCTCCTGATCAAAGCGAACTTACATTGACGGTTGTTGACCTTGACGCCGATCCCCAGAGTGACGGCACTTATTTGTCAACGGAGTATAGTGCTTCTGTGAATGGCGCTTCTTCCGTTTTTCGGCGCGATGGGAAGGTGCTTTTTCAAAGATCTGATCTTAGGACGACTCCTGATCTTGTGAAAGGGGAGTTGATGGAACTGGCTGTAAATGCTGGCCATAGCTAGGCTTTCTGTGCTTGCCAGATTTTTTTTAAGTTTCAATTTTGCGTATGTTCGTGAAGGTGAAAAAATTCGTGCCTGCGGGGAAAAAGACGGTGGACTTGTGCGCTGAGTCTGGTATGAATTTGGAGACGTGTTTTTAAAAGGCGTATCTTATGGACCTTATTCTTCAGCACCCTTACACAATCTGGACTTTCTGGACATTGCTTTATACGGTTTTGATCGTTGGTGGCGTTTTGCTGGCGGTGGCGTATCTGACCTATGCTGAGCGGAAAGTTATGGGCGGGATGCAGCGCCGTCAGGGGCCGATGACCGTCGGGCCTTTTGGTTTGCTACAGCCGATTGCCGACGGGCTGAAGCTGTTTTCCAAGGAAACGATTATCCCTTCAGGCGCGCACCGCGTGGTGTTTTTGATGGCGCCGATGATGCTGTTTGCGCTGTCTTTGATTGCGTGGGCGGTGATTCCGTTCGATAAGGGCTGGGTGCTGGCGAATATTAATGTCGGGATTTTGTACCTGTTTGCCGTGTCGTCGATGGGCGTTTATGGCGTGATTATGGCCGGATGGGCTTCGAACTCGCGCTATGCGTTTTTGGGCGGATTGCGTAGCGCGTCGCAGATGGTGAGCTATGAAGTCTCTATGGGGTTGATTATCGTGTGCGTCTTGCTCTGCGCGGGGTCTTTGAATTTGCAGGAGATTGTGCTTGCGCCGCGTCCGTTGTGGATGCAGGTGTTGCTGTTTCCGATGTTTATCGTATTTTTGGTGTCTATTCTGGCGGAAACCAACCGCGCGCCGTTTGACTTGCCCGAGGGCGAGAGCGAGATTACGGGCGGGTTTATGGTCGAATATTCGGCGATGGCGTTTGCGCTGTTCTTCCTCGGCGAATATGCCAACATGATTTTGATGAGCGCGATGGCGACGACGCTGTTCTTGGGTGGGTGGTTGCCGCCGTTCGGGATTAGCGCATTGGCGGTTGTGCCGGGGATTGTCTGGTTTGCGCTGAAGACGGCGGGAATTTTGTTCTTCTTTATCTGGGCGCGCGCGACCTTGCCGCGTTTTCGTTATGATCAGTTGATGCGGCTGGGCTGGAAGGTGTTTTTACCGCTGACCCTTGTGTGGGTGGTGCTGACGGCCGGGTTGTTGCTGGCGTTTGACGCGTTGCCGGGGCAGGGGTTGTCTTAGAGTTGTTGCGTACTAAGTTTAAGCATCAATGGTGATCAAGGTGTCCTGTTTTCGCAATTTCTTCCTTCTGTCTTTGATTTTTGTGCTTTCGGCGTGTGCGGCGATGCATGAGGCTCCGCCTGCGCCGACAAAAAAGCCCGCTCATAAGGAGTCTGTGCCGTCTGTGTTGCTGATCAAGCAGGAAAAAGCGCCGCCTTTTGCGACCTTTCAATCGGGACGGGATTCTCTGAATAGCTTGATCAAGATCGGGAAAGAGAACGTCGAGAAAAGCTGGACGCTCGAGATGGAGTCAACAGCGGGGACGGTTGAGGATGCGCTGGCTCAGTCTCTAAAGGATAAAGGCGCGTATGCGGGTGAGCACAAAACTCTGGTAGCGGAGAAACCGCCGAAAGATGTGGTTTCATGGGCGCGGAAAAAGGGCTATAAGGATGCGTTGGTTGTGGATACGCAAATCACCTCTTGGGATGCGGTTCCCAACGCCGGAAGTTCTTCGCGTTATGATCTGGTTTTGAATATGACCACGCAGATTTATAATACGAAGAGCGGCCAAGTTGTTGGCACATATGATTGCACGCGGCGCAAGGTTTTTTCGAAGGTGGATAATGCGCCGACGAAGTGGATGTTGTTGAAAGAAGATATGAAGCTGCTGAAAAGATATATGTCGGGTTTGACAACGGCGTGTTCGGCGGTCACTGTAGAGAATATTTTGTAGCGGGAAGAAGCTTATGAAGTTTGGAAACCTGGTTAATTCGTTTTTGCTGGTGGAGATCGTCAAGGGATTTGCCTTGACGCTTAAATATATGTTTTTTATGCCGCGCGTGACGATTAACTATCCGCACGAGAAGGGGCCTTTGAGTCCGCGTTTTCGCGGCGAGCATGCTCTGCGGCGTTATCCGAACGGCGAAGAGCGCTGCATTGCCTGTAAGCTGTGTGAGGCGATTTGTCCGGCGCTGGCGATTACGATCGAGGCCGAGCCGCGCGAAGATGGTTCGCGGCGTACGACGAAATACGATATCGACATGACGAAATGTATTTATTGCGGGCTGTGTCAGGAAGCCTGTCCGGTGGATGCGATTGTCGAGGGGCCGAATTTCGAATTTGCGACCGAAACCCGTGAGGAGCTGTTTTATAACAAGGATAAGCTGCTGGATAACGGGGACCGCTGGGAAGCGCAGATCGCGGCGAATATCTTGGCCGATGCGCCGTATCGCTAACCTCTCAAACGTTTAAAACGGGAATGACCAATATAGGCTGATGACTTCGGTGCCGGGGTTGGAGTGGCCGAGGTTGGCGTTCGAAAGGTGGCTGAGCGCCAAGCCGACCTTCTTTTCCGTGTCGTATTCGTAGGATAATGCGAGCTGGGAGCGGAATTCGATCGGGTAGTCCAGATCGACGTCGCTGCCGCCTTTGTTATACAGGCCAATCCCTAAGCTGGGGGTGAGGGTCCAGTCGGGTTCGAAATTCCAGTCATAAGCCAGACCGCCTCCGGCCCAGATCGAGCCGTGAGATGTGAGTTCAAGGCCGGCCCACGGGTGGAGGTTGTCAATAAAGACAACGCTGGAGGGCTGGTATTCGAGTCTAAGGTCAATGCCGTCCTGATCGTCCAGAACATCGTAATAGCCAATGGCCAGTTTGAGAATGTCGCTCTGGGCGCTGGGCTTTATCAAAGCAAAGTTTTCCTCGGCTTGCACCGATGTTGTGCAGAGAAAGAGAAGGGAAAATGATGTTAAGAACGATTTGGAGAGTATTGATTTCATGGATAAATTTATACCCGTAATTTTTTATGCCAGCAAGGGGGCTTTTTCTGTTTTGTTGTTTTTGATGTTTTGCTGTGTTCGGGGAGTGTCTTTTTGAAAATAAAGAGCTTTTTTTGCCGATCAAGGCTTGCGAAAAGCGCGCTTAAAGATTAGAACAATTTAAAAAGCGAGAGAGCTTCTTATGATCGTTCAGGCTTTGGCCTTTTATCTTTTTGCTGGTATTTTGACGGGAAGCGCCCTGATGGTGGTGATGGCGCGTAATCCTGTGCATTCCGTTCTTTTTCTTATTCTGGCATTTTTTAATGCGGCCGGGCTGTTCGTTTTGCTGGGCGCGGAATTTGTCGGGATGATTCTGGTGATCGTCTATGTTGGCGCAGTGGCGGTGTTGTTCCTGTTTGTGGTGATGATGCTGGATATCGATTTTGCCCATTTGCGTAAAGGGGCGATGCAGTATGTGCCTTTGGGGCTGGTGATCGGCGGGATTTTATTGTCGGAGCTGACTCTGGTTTACGGGGCTTGGAGTTTTGCGCCGGATGTGTCGGCGAATTTGGGCACGCCCGAGATTGCGTTGGGCGGCGTCAGCAATTCCAAAGGTTTGGGTTTGGTCCTCTATACGGATTACTTTCTAGCGTTCCAGCTTGCCGGGCTGGTGTTGTTTGTGGCGATGATCGGGGCGATTGTCTTGACGCACCGCGTGCGTCCCGGTGTGCGCAAGCAGTCTGTGGCCGCGCAGCAAGCGCGCCGGCCTTCGGATGTACTGGAAATTCACAGAGTTTCACCGGGGTCGGGGGCTTAGGAGCGTTTTTATGGATATGTTCTTGGAAGTCGGGTTATCGCATTATCTCACTCTCGCCGCGTTGATTTTCACGATTGGCGTGTTCGGCATGTTTTTGAATCGTAAAAACGTGATTGTTATTTTGATGTCGATCGAGTTGATGCTTTTGGCGGTGAATATTAATTTTGTGGCGTTTTCTTCTTATCTGAACGATTTGGCCGGACAGGTGTTTACGATGTTTATTCTAACCGTAGCGGCGGCCGAGGCGGCTATCGGGTTGGCTATTTTGGTGGTGTTCTTCCGCAATAAAGGCTCCATTGCCGTGGACGAAATTTCGAGCTTGAAGGGGTGACTAAGTTGAAAAGAAAACCCTTAGAAAAAGATTTGCAGGCGCTGGCCCGTCTTAGGCATATAAACGCAGTTGTGCAAGGTGTTTTAGTACAAGAGGGCCGCTATGAAGAATTAGTCGCGCGTCCTGTTGCGTATCACGAGGCTTGGCGTGATGTTGTGGCGCGCGAACAGCTTGATCAGACAGGATTGGAGCTTTAAAGTATGGAACTTCTGGCCGTTTTTTCACCGCTTGTCGCGTTTTTGATTGCCGGTTTGTTCGGCAAGACAATCGGGGATCGCGGGTGTCAGTTCGTGACAAGCGGTGCGGTCATTTTGGCAGCGATTGTTTCTATCTATCTATTTTATCATGTTGCTTTGCATGAGGCTCCTTATAAGACGGTTCTGTCTTCGTGGGTGACTTCCGGTGAATTCAGTGTGAATTGGGCGCTGCGGATTGATACGCTTTCGGTCGTGATGATGTGCGTAATCAATATCGTTTCGGCATGCGTGCATGTCTATTCAATCGGTTATATGAGTCATGACCCGGCCAAAGGCCGCTTTATGGCCTACTTGTCGCTCTTTACGTTTGCAATGTTAATGCTGGTCACGGCAGACAACCTTTTGCAGCTGTTTTTCGGTTGGGAGGGGGTCGGTCTGGCGTCTTATCTGTTGATTGGGTTTTGGAACCAGAAAAACAGTGCCAATGCTGCGGCTGTTAAAGCGTTTGTTGTCAACCGTGTTGGAGACTTCGGTTTGGCTCTGGGGATGATGGCGATTTTCGTTGTTTTCGGTTCTATTAATTTTGATGGCATTTTTTCGCAGGCCGGTGAAATGGCCGAGACGTATTTTACGCTGTTTGGGTATCAGGTGCATGCTTTGACCGCGATTTGCCTCTTGCTGTTTGTCGGGGCGGTCGGAAAATCGGCGCAGTTGGGGTTGCATACGTGGCTGCCGGATGCGATGGAGGGGCCGACGCCTGTTTCGGCGTTGATCCACGCGGCGACGATGGTGACGGCTGGTGTGTTTTTGGTGGCGCGGATGTCGCCGCTTTATGAATATGCGCCGGATGCGTTGATGGTGGTGACGATTGTCGGGGCGTGTACGGCGTTTGTGGCGGCGACGATTGGGTTGACACAATTCGATATTAAGCGCGTGATTGCCTATTCGACGATGAGCCAGCTTGGTTACATGTTTTTTGCGCTTGGCGTTTCGGCCTATGGCGCAGCGATGTTTCATCTGGTGACGCATGCGTTTTTTAAGGCGCTGCTTTTCCTTGGGGCAGGGTCGGTTATCCACGCGATGAGCGATGAGCAGGATATGCGCAAGATGGGCGGGATCTGGAAGAAGATTCCGATGACGTATGGATTGATGTGGGTTGGATCTTTGGCGTTGGCCGGTTTTCCGCCGTTTGCGGGCTTTTATTCCAAGGATATTGTACTTGAGGCGGCATGGGCCGATCATAGCTGGTTCGGCGAGTTTGCTTACTGGATGGGGATTGCGGCGGCGCTTATGACGGCTTTTTATTCATGGCGTTTGCTTTTGATGACCTTCCACGGTATGCCGAGGGCTTCGGAAAAGGTTATAAGCCATGTGCATGAAAGTCCGGCCGTGATGCTGGGGCCTTTGGTTGTTTTAGCAACGGGGGCTTTGCTGGCCGGGATGGTTTTTTACGAACCGTTTGTTGCCGGGCATCCTTCGCATGAGATCGCGAGCATCCATACCAAACATGAAAATGTTGATATCGATTTGGAGGCTGAGGTTGAAGCGCCTGTTGTTGATGAAGAAGAAGTCGCGTCTCATATCGCTTGGAACCGGCATGCGTTCTGGGGTGAGAGTTTGATGGTTCGCGGCGAGAATGACACTTTGGAAGCTGCTCACAATGTGCCGGAAGGGGTGAAGTTTATGCCTCTGGTTGTCGGGATTGTCGGCGTGGCGTTTGCGTATCTGGCGTATATGTTTGCGACCGGCTTGCCGGGGGTTGTTGTTCGGATATTCAAGCCCGTTCATGCGTTATTGTTCAATAAATGGTTTTTTGACGAGCTTTACGATCTCTTGTTCGTTAAAACGGCTGTTTTGTTCGGGCGTTTTTTCTGGAAGATCGGGGATCAGGGGACGATTGATCGTTTTGGGCCGGATGGTTCAGCCAGGGCTTCATATAAAGTGGCTGCTCTGCTCGGGCGTTTCCAGAGCGGTTTTGTCTATCAGTATGCGTTTGTGATGATGATTGCGGTTATTGCGATCGTGTCGTGGTTTGTTTTCAAGTTAAATCCCGGCCTTATCGTCGGCGGTGCAGGTTTGTAGAAGGTTTTTGATCGAAATGGAAGGTTTTCCGCTTTTATCTGTGATTGCATTTTCTCCGCTGGCAGGGGTTCTGGCGTTGCTTATGATTCGCGGCGCACCGGAGGTTGTGGCGCTGAACAGCAAACGCGTTGCGCTCTTTACCTCTTTGTTTCCGTTGATCGGCGGGATATTTATGTATCTGTTTTTTGACGGGCAGAGTGCGGATTTCCAGTTTGTTGAAGATAGCGGTTGGTTGAAAGCTCTGGGCTTTCGATACCAGATGGGCGTTGACGGGATTTCGATGTTTTTCGTTCTTCTGTCTGTGTTCTTGACGCCGATTTGTATCCTTTCGGCCTGGGAAGCGATCCAGACGCGGGTCAGGGAATATATGGTTGCGTTTCTGATTTTGGAAACGCTGATGGTCGGGACGTTCTGCGCCTTGGATACGGTTTTGTTTTATGTCTTTTTCGAAGGCGTTTTGCTTCCAATGTTTTTAATTATAGGTGTGTGGGGCGGACCGCGCCGCGTCTATGCGTCCTATAAATTCTTCCTTTATACGCTTTTGGGATCAGTTTTGATGCTGGTAGGGATGCTGGTTTTGTATGCGCAGACCGGCACGACCGATATTCGGGTTTTGATGGAAAATCCTGTGGCGTCGCATTTGCAATATTGGCTCTGGTTGGCGTTTTTTGCCAGTTTTGCCGTGAAGATGCCGATGTGGCCTGTGCATACGTGGTTGCCCGATGCGCACGTGGAAGCCCCGACGGCGGGGTCTGTCATTCTGGCAGGCGTGCTCTTGAAAATGGGCGGGTATGGCTTTTTGCGCTTTTCCCTGCCGATGTTCCCTGAGGCCAGCGCGTACTTTACGGATTTTGTTTTTGTGTTGAGCGTCATTGCTATTATTTACACCTCGCTTGTGGCGTTGGTGCAGGAAGATATGAAGAAGCTGATCGCTTATTCGTCTGTGGCGCATATGGGATTTGTGACGCTCGGGATTTTTACTGCGACGATGCAGGGCGTGCAGGGCGCGATTTTCCAGATGCTTAGTCACGGGTTAATTTCAGGGGCGTTGTTCCTGTGTGTCGGGGTTGTGTATGACCGTTTGCATACGCGGGAAATGGCGCGCTATGGCGGGATTGTGAAGAATATGCCGCGTTATGCGACGGTGTTTATGATTTTTATGCTGGGTTCTGTCGGGTTGCCGGGGACTTCGGGGTTTGTCGGCGAGTTTTTGGTTTTGCTCGGGACTTTTCAGGTTCATACGGTTTATGCGGCTTTGGCGGCGACAGGTGTTGTTTTGGGGGCCGCTTATATGCTGATGCTCTACCGGCGTGTTGTTTTCGGGCCTCCGGCGCATAATGATGCTTTGGCCATGCCGGATTTGAGCTTGCGCGAATTCTGGATTTTGGCGCCGTTGGTTGTTCTGGTTTTGTGGCTTGGCGTTTTTCCCAATCAGGTGAATAACAAGATTGCGCCATCGGTTGAGCGCTTGATTTCACTGTATCAGACGGGGCAGCCTGTCGATGTGCGGGCCGTTGATAATGAGGGGCAATTAGCCAATTGATGATGGATGATTTTAATTTAATTCCTTTGGTGCCTGAAATTTTCATTGCCTTCGTGGCGATGGGGCTTTTGATTGTCGGTGTTTTTCATGGTAATTCTTCGGCGCGGGTGGTGAGTTGGGCCAGCGTTCTGGGCTGCGTGATTGCCATCATTTTGTTGCTCGGTTTATCGTGGTCGCCGCAGACAGCGCTGAATAACTTTTTCGTGTTTGACAAGTTTTCCGGCTTTATGAAGCTGATCTTGTTGATCGGGGTTATATCATCTTTAGCGCTTTCCGTGCGTTATATCATTCAAGAAGGCATGGAGCGTTTCGAGTATCCGGTGCTTATTTTGTTTGCATCGCTCGGGATGATGTTCATGCTTTCGGCGAATAACTTTCTGGCGCTTTATATGGGGCTTGAGCTTCAGTCTTTGAGTTTGTATGTGCTGGCGGCGTTTCACCGTCATTCCAGAAAAGCGGCCGAAGCCGGAATCAAGTATTTTTTGCTCGGAGCACTCTCTTCGGGGATGCTGCTGTTCGGGATTTCCCTGATTTACGGGTTTACCGGATCGATTGATTTTGACGTTGTCGGCAGCGCTTTGACAGGGCTTGAGGCTTTGCCTCTAGGACTGATAATCGGGCTGGTTTTTGTGTTGGCGGGGTTGGTGTTTAAAATTTCGGCGGCGCCGTTTCATATGTGGACGCCGGATGTTTATCAGGGCGCGCCGACCTCAACGACCGCTTTTTTTGCGATTGCACCGAAAGTGGCGGCAATGGGGCTTTTAATCCGTTTGTTAATGGAGCCTTTCGGGGCGCTGTCCGAGCAATGGGTGCAGATTCTTTACTTTGTTTCCGTGTTGTCGATGGTTGTCGGGTCTTTTGCCGCGATTGTGCAAGAAGACATTAAGCGCCTGCTGGCTTACAGTTCGATCGGGAATATGGGGTATGCCTTGATCGGACTTGTTGCCGGTGGTCCGCAAGGGGTGAGCGCGGTGGTGCTTTATTTGCTGATCTACATGATTTCAACGGCCGGGGTTTTTGCCGTGGTGCTTTCAATGCGCAGGCAGGGGCTTTCAGCGACCAAGATCAGCGATCTGAGCGGTTTGTCCAAAACAGCGCCGGGGCTGGCTTATGCGATGTTTATTCTGATGTTTTCGATCAGCGGGATCCCGCCTTTGGCTGGATTTTTCGGGAAGCTTTTGATTTTTAACGCGGCGGTGGCCGAGGGGTATTATGTTCTGGCGACATTCGGTCTTTTGACCTCTGTCGTGGCGGCGTTTTATTACCTGCGGATCGTCAAGGTCATGTTTTTTGATGACGTCCAAGATCCGCTTGATGCCGAAGTGCCGTTTGCCCGCCGCTTTATTCTGGCTGTGGTTTTGTGTTTTGTGATCGGTTTCGTGTTCAAACCGATGCCGTTTATTCATATGGCTGATAACGCTGTTTCGCCGTTTTTTGCCGGTCAGGTCGTCGTGACTGAACAGGCAGAGTGAGTTTTTTTTCCGACATACGGTTTTTTGAGGAGGTTCCCAGCACGCAAGATGTGTTGAAGGAGGCTTTGCGCGCGGGTGCAGCTTCGGAAGGGCTGCTTGTTCGCGCGGGGCGGCAAACCGGTGGGCGCGGGCGGCACGGGCGCACGTGGGTTTCGGATGCGGGAAATCTCTATCTGTCTTTATTGCTCAGACCGGGCTGCGATGCACGGGAGATCGGCATATTTTCCTTGTTGGCAGGACTTGGCGTTTATCAGGCGGCGCGAGCGTTTTTATCTTCTGAAGAGGGGCTGCAACTCAAGTGGCCGAATGATTTATTGCTGGGCGGGCGTAAATGTGCCGGGATTTTGCTGGAGACGGATTTATCGGCGCAGGGGCTGGTTGAAGCCTTGATGGTTGGTGTCGGGGTGAATTTGGCGTGCGCGCCGGAAGAGGGGGCGGCGTTGAACGATTTTGCGTCCGTGCCCGTGACGCCTGAGGCTTTTCAGGATGTGTTTCTGGAGAAAATCGAGGCTCTGTATGCGGCTTGGCGGGATGGGCAAAATGCGGAAATTTTGGAGCGCTGGCTGGCGGCCGCGCATCCTAAGGGAACGCCTTTGAGTGTTAAAATCGGTAGCGATATCCGGCAGGGGCGTTTTTACGGGCTGGACGGGCAGGGGAATTTAATTTTGTCTTTGGACGGAAATCGGTTACAAACCATCACAGCAGGCGATGTGTACCTGACGTAAAAAGGATGAAATCCTATGCTTTTGGCGATTGATGCCGGAAATACGAATATTGTTTTTGCTGTTTTTGATGGCGAAGGCGCGCTGTTGCAAAACTGGCGTCTGCATACGCAGCGCAGCCGGAGTGCGGACGAATATGCGGTGCAGCTTAACCAGCTTTTTATTCTGGCGGGGTTGGAGCTGGGGCAGGTTGAAGATGTGATTATTTCTTCGGTTGTGCCGGATTGCGATTATCATTTACAGCGCTTGTGTGACCGCTATCTGAAAGTCGCGCCTTTTTTTGTCGGTAAAGATAATGTGCCGATCAAGATTGATTTGCCGCGTCCGGAAGAGGTCGGGGCGGACAGGCTGGTCAATGCTTTGGCCGTGCGGGTTCACTACCGCACGCCGGCGATTGTGATTGATTTTGGCACGGCGACGACTTTTGATGTGATTGATGCTGATGGAGCCTATGCGGGTGGCGTGATTGCACCGGGGATTCATTTGTCACTGGAGGCGCTGCACCGGGCGGCCTCAAAGCTGCCAAGCGTGAATATCGAAAAACCGGCGCGCGTAACGGGGAAAACCACAGTGCAGGCGATGCAGTCGGGGCTGTATTGGGGCTATGCTGGCTTGATCCGCGGACTATTGACGGGGCTTAAAGAGGAAAACGGGTTTGAAGCGCCTTTGGTGCTGGCGACCGGCGGGTTGGCGGAGATGTTCGCGCAGGAGATTGACGAGATCGAAGCGGTAGACCGGGAGTTAACTCTTAAGGGGCTTTACGAGATCTATCGTGGTTTGAAGAGGTAAGAAAGTAAAGAGTATGACTAATTCAGTATGTAACGAAGATGGGTTGTTTTTTGTGCCTTTGGGCGGCAGCGAACAGTTCGGTGTTAATTTGAATGCGTATATCTGCGACGGGGATATGATCGCGGTGGATTGCGGGGTCGGGTTTGCCGACGAAAAATTTCCCGGTATTGATTTGCTATTGCCTGATCCGGCGTTTCTGGAAGACAACGAAGATTGCCTGAAGGCTTTTATCATTACCCACGCGCATGAGGATCATGTCGGGGCGATGGCCTATATCTGGGAACGTTTGCAGGTGCCGATCTATACGACGCCGTTTACGGCGGCGGTGTTGCATAAGAAGTTCGAAGAACAGAATTTGCGCAATCTCAAGATTAATGTCGTGCATACGGGCGATGATGTTAAAATCGGCGCTTTCAAAGTGAAGTTCGTTCCTGTGGCGCATTCGGTGCCTGATGCGTGTTCCTTGATTATCGAAACGCCGCACGGGCGGGTTGTGCATAGCGGAGACTGGAATCTGGACCCGCGCCCTGTTGTTGGAGTTCCGAGTGATGAGGCGGCTTTTAAGGCGGCTGGTGATCAAGGCGTTTTGGCGTATATCGGGGATTCTACTAATGCTGAAGTGGACGGGCGCGCCGGATCGGAAAGTGATGTCGAGACCGGGCTTTTGGCTGAATTCAAGGCTTGCGAAGGTAAGATTATTATTACCAGTTTTTCTTCAAATATTGGCCGGGTTCTCAGTATTGCGCGGGCGGCGGAGAAATGCGGGCGCAAGATCGGGGTGATCGGGCGGTCTTTGCACCGGATGATTGCTTGCGCGCGCGAAGTCGGGTTGCTGGACGGCGTTGAATTTGTGCCGGAAGGGGATTTGCATACCTATCCGGATAACGAGCTTGTGGTTCTTGTGACAGGTTCACAAGGGGAATACCGCGCGGCGCTGGCGAAGCTGGCGCGCGGGGATTTTCGCGGAGATTTCAGGATTCAGCGCGGAGATACGGTGATTTTTTCGGCGCGGGCCATTCCGGGGAACGAAACCAGCATTAATCAGGTGAAAAATAATTTGAGCGCGGGCGGTGTTCGCATTGTGGCGCCGCGCGATACGGATAATCTGATCCATGTGTCCGGGCATCCGTGCCGGGACGAAATTGCGCAGATGTTTCAATGGCTGAGGCCCGAGATCGTCGTGCCTGTGCATGGCGAGCGGGTGCAATTGGATGCGCATGCAGCCTTTGCGCGTAAATGTCAGGTGCCGCAGACCCTTGTGCCCTCGAACGGTTCGGTTATTCGTCTGGCTCCGGGCAAGGCGGAGATGATTGATCATGTGGCGGTGAATATTCTGGCCGTGGATCAAAAGCGGATTATCAAGGCCGATCACCAGTCTATCGTGGCGCGGCGCAAGCTGCAATTTACGGGTGTTGTGCATGCGTCTTTGGCTCTGGATGGGCGCGGGGAACTGTTGGGGCAGCCAAAATTAGAAACGGTGGGGTTGATTGACGAGGATCATGCGGGGGAAGAGCAGATCGAGGACCGTTTGCATGACGAGATTTTGGATGTGCTGGAGGATATGAGCTGGGAAGACCGGATGGATGATCATCTGGTGGGAGAGGAATTGCGCATCGGTATTCGCCGTTTTTGCCAGCATGTTCTGGGGATAAAACCCAAGACAACTGTTCATGTGATGAGAGTCTAACACACTGCGATAAATGGCCTGCAAACAATGGTTTTCTGCGCTTCCGGTTCTCAAATACTAAAATGTATGTTCCGCTTCCGGTTCTCGAAAACCATTGTTTTCGCTCCATTTCTCTTTGTGTGTTAACGGTGCTTATGCTTTAAACGTGAGAAAGGATTTTTTTTAAGATGGGCTTGGTTTCTGGCATTGTTGTTTTCTTTTTGATCTGGTGGGTGGCGCTGTTTACCGTGCTGCCGTTTTCGTTGCAGCGCGATGAAACGGGTAAGCCGGATGATCCGCGCTTAAAGCGGAAGGTTTTGTATACGACGCTGCTGGCAATTGTGATTTGGCTGGTTATATATATGCTGATACAGGCTGATGTGATTAGTTTTCGCGAGATGGCCGATACGATGGCGCAGGGGGATAAGAAATGATGCGATTTTTATTCTTTATGCTTTGTTTGTTTGTTTTTCCAGTGTTGGCATGGGCGCAGGACGAGGCGTTGTGCCGTCTTGTGGCCGATTATAACGTTCAAGCGCCTTCCGGAATTAGTGCGGAGTATCAACCCGGCGTTGATGTGCATGGCGTCCCGGTCGCGGCGGCGGATGTGAATCCGTTGGATGCGGGGATTGATGTTGTGAATATCCCGATCACGGTGGATTTGGCGCAGCGATTTAATCTGGTTTTACCGCAGGGGATAGAGCTTAAGCCCGATGTGGGGATGATTTCGATTTATAAAGACGGGCGCGTAGCCTATAACGGACAGGATTTGTCAGGGCCTGCGGTGGCTTTGTGTTCTAAGCGCTTGCCGACGGAAACGCAATCAGAGCAAACTCTGCATGGACAAGGCGCAGGCGATCCCTTACCCTCAACGCCTGAAACCGAAATCATAGAAGGGCAGTATACGGAATAAAACCTATGAGCAAGCAAGCCAAAACAGCGATTACGCCGACACGCGAAGAAAATTTCCCCGAGTGGTATCAACAGGTGATCAAGGCCGCCGATATGGCCGAGAACGCGCCGACGCGCGGGTGTATGACGGTGAAGCCTTACGGTTGGGCGGTCTGGGAGAATATGGTTAATATTTTTGATGGCTGGCTGAAAGATTACGGCGTACAAAATTGTTCGTTTCCGATGCTTATTCCAGTGAGTTTTCTGTCCAAAGAGGCAGAGCATGTGGACGGCTTTGCCAAAGAATGCGCGGTCGTGACGCATCACCGCCTGGAAGCCGATGAAAACGGCGCTCTGGTTCCGGCTCCGGCAGCGGAGTTGGAGGAAAAATACGTTGTTCGTCCGACATCGGAGACGATTATCGGCGATGCGATGAGCCGCTGGATTCAATCCTACCGTGATTTGCCGCTCAAACTTAATCAGTGGTGCAGCGTGCTGCGCTGGGAAATGCGTACGCGCATATTCCTGCGTACGGGGGAGTTTTTCTGGCACGAAGGGCATAACGCTTTTAAGGACCATGAAGAAGCAAAAGGCGATTGTTTGCACGTGCTGGATTTGTACGAAAAGTTTTTTACAGAGTATCTGGCCGTGGACGGGTTTAAAGGCGTAAAGACGCCGGAAGAGCGTTTCCCTGGGGCGAATGAAACCTATTGCATTGAGACGATGATGCAGGACGGGAAAGGCTTGCAGGCCTGTACGACGCACGATCTGGGGACGACTTTTTCCAAAACCTTTAATATCAAATATCAGATACAAGAGGGTGGCGAAGAATTGTGCCACACGACAAGCTGGGCCTTTACGACGCGCATGATCGGTGCGTTGATTATGATGCACGGCGATGATGATGGCATGGTGATGCCGCCGCGTATTGCCCCGCAGCAGATTGTTGTTCTGCCTGTGCTGAAAGGCGAGGGGGATGCGGACATTCTGGCGTATTGTTCGGATTTGGCGGCCAAACTAAAAGCCAAAGGCCTGCGCGCGAAAGTGGATGAGCGCGAGATGCGTACGCCCGATAAAATGTGGGATGCGATCAAGAAAGGTATTCCGCTGCGCGTCGAGGTTGGCGGGCGCGAGATGGAAGAGGGCGTGGTGACGCATGTGCGCCGTGATTTGGGCCGTGAGAGCAAGACAACGCAAAGCCTTGAGAGTTTTATTGAAGGCGCGCAGGGCATTCTGGACGCGATTCACGAGGATATGCTGGCGCGCGTGCGGCGTTTTCGGGACGAGAATACGCATGAAGCGGCCTCTATTGAGGAGCTTGGAGCGTTTTTTGCCGCCGGAAAGACGGGATTTGTACGCATGCCGGTTGCGGTGCTAGACGATCCGGCGCTTGAGGCGGTGATGAAAGAGCATAGTTTGACGACCCGTAACATGCCGTTTGCCGATGAGGGGCGTAGTGTTTTGATTGCGAAGGCGTATTAGGATGTTTTCTCCTTTTGAACGGATGGTGGCGTGGCGGTATTTGCGCTCTAAAAAAGCCGAAGGCTTTGTCAGTGTGATTGCCGGTTTTTCCTTTGCCGGGATTATGCTGGGCGTGGCGACGCTGATTATCGTGATGAGCGTAATGAACGGTTTTCGTCAGGAGCTTTTCAGCCGTATTTTGGGGCTGAACGGGCATATGAATGTCTATTCGATGCAAGGGCCGCTCTATGATTACGATTATCTGAAGGAAAAGATCGTGCCGGTGCGCGGCGTGGCGATGGTCACGCCTATTCTGGAGGGGCAAGCTTTGGTGTCCAAGGGCGGAAGCGCCAGCGGGGTTTTGGTGCGCGGGATGAGCTGGGCCGATTTTACAAACCGGACAATTCTGCGTGATTCCATTGTGGCGGGCAGTCTGGATGATTATGCGGATTCCGGTGTGGCGATCGGCAAGGTGCTGGCCGAGAAAATGCGGCTTAAGCCCGGTGACAAGATTACGTTGACCTCGCCGCAGGTCAAATCGACGCCGTTCGGCTCTATGCCGCGTCAGCGTGCCTATACGGTGGCTTTGATTTTCGATGTGGAGATGTATGAATATAACAGCGGGTTTATCTTTATGCCGCTGGATAGCGCGCAGAAATTCTTCCAGATGCCCGGCGCGGTGAGCGCTCTGGAGGTGTTTTTGAAAGATCCGGATCTGCTGGAGTCCGTGCGCAAGGAAGTGACGACGCTTTTGGCCGGACAGGCGGGGGTCTATGACTGGCGCGATATGAACCAGAGCTTTTTCAACGCTCTGCAGGTCGAGCGGAACGTGATGTTTTTGATTTTGACGCTGATTATACTGGTGGCGGCGTTTAACATTATTTCCTCGATGATTATGCTGGTGAAGGATAAGGGGCAGGATATTGCGATTTTGCGCACAATGGGGGCGAGCCGGCGGAATATGATGCGGATTTTCGTTCTGACCGGGGCGAGTATCGGGATTGTCGGGACAATATCCGGCGCGATTTTGGGGATTGTGTTTGCGGTGAATATCGAAAGCATCCGCGAATGGCTGCAGGGCTTAACGGGAACGGAATTGTTTTCTGCCGAAATTTACTTTTTATCGCAGCTTCCGGCGCAGGTGGAATGGCATGAAGTGGTTGCCGTGGTGCTGATGGCGTTTTCCTTGTCGATTTTAGCAACATTGTATCCCGCGTGGCGGGCTTCGCGCCTCGATCCGGCGGAGGCGCTGCGGTATGAATAATATGTATGACGTATTGCTACAAATAGACGGTTTGGAGAAGACCTTTGTGCAGGGTGGGCGCAAGCTCACCATCTTCAAGGGATTGGATTTAAAGGTCGAGGCCGGAGAGCTTGTCGCGCTAGTGGGGCAAAGCGGGACAGGGAAATCGACGCTGTTGCAGCTTGCGGGGTTGCTGGACCAGCCTACGGCCGGTTCGATTTATGTCGACGGGCGGCCGGCGCATCATTTGAAGGACAAAGAACGTACGCAGTTACGCCTGAAAACGATCGGCTTTATTTACCAGTTTCACCATTTGTTACCTGAATTTACGGCTCTGGAAAATACGGCGATGCCGCGTATTATCGCCGGAATGGCGCGTGATGAGGCCAAGGATTATGCGGCGGCGATTTTGCGTTCTTTGGGGCTGGGGAAACGGCTGGATCACCGTCCGGCGGCGTTGTCCGGCGGGGAGCAGCAACGCGTGGCGATCGCGCGGGCTTTGGCGAATGATCCGAAGTTGCTGCTGGCCGACGAGCCAACGGGAAATCTGGATCCCGAAACGTCCGGCGAGGTGTTTGACGTGCTTTTGGAGCAGGTGCGCGAGCGCAATATCGGGGCGCTGATTGCGACGCATAATATGACGCTGGCCGATCAGATGGACCGCGGGCTGGAGCTTAAAGGCGGGCGTTTGAGCGCGTTTTAGTAATGTGTTTAGGTGGTTTCAGGTATCCATTCTGGTGCTATATTGCTTATTCGTCTTTTTAGCTTTGGAAATAAACGCCTTTTTATGCTTGATGATCCGATACGATGTTGGACAGCAAGTTCTTCTGCGCTTAGGGGGGTGTCAGAAAGCTCATTTTCAAGAAATATGCGTTCTTCATCGGTCATTCTTGTTTCTAAAAAGACGCGCCTTAGTTTTGATATTTCATCACACTCAACTAAATAATTTGCATCTGTTGTTTTGTCTTGGCTTATTGCTGAGTTTATGCTGGTCCCATCATCATTTGAAATCCAATTTCTTTTGCCTATGTTTCTACCATATATAGACCGGATGTGATCTATCATATCGTTTTTGGACTTTTCCGCTATGTAAATTGATGGGGGGGTGGTCGAACCGATGTTGTATCTATCGAGCCATCTGAGAGCGCCTAGTTGGCCAACGCCGAAAAGCTCATCCGCTTGCAGGTTAATATTGTCATTTTGTGCCAGATATTTTGCCTGTTGCCATATCATAGGTAGCGCATTGCTTATAATTTTATCGCGGGCTGCTTTATCGCCCAGTCTGATCCAATTTGTATAGAGCGCTTTTTCATCTCTATCGTCTTCTGCTGTCATCATTTTACACAACTCCTTATTTTCTGGGTTTGTTTATGACAAAAATTTGCGGGTGTCAATTTTTAATGATTTTGATTTTTTTGACGGTTTTATATTGTTAGACTTTCTTCCATGAATCACTTTATTCATCTGCGTGTGCATTCCGCCTATTCGCTGGCGGAGGGGGCGATTAAGGTCAAGGACCTTGTGAAGCTTTGCGTTAAGCAAGGCATGCCTGCGGTCGCGGTGACGGATTCATCCAATATGTTCGGGGCGATGGAGTTCGCCACAGAGGCCGCCAAAAGCGGTGTGCAGCCGATTATCGGTGTGCAGGTGCTGTATCAGGATGAAAATCACCAGCTTGTTCTTCTGGCGCAAAACGAGGCGGGCTTTCGTAATCTTTCACGGCTTGTTTCCGATGCCTATATGGCCGGGGATATTGATGCGCGGGCGGTGATTAGCCGCGACGAGCTTTCAAAGTATCATGAGGGGATACTCTGTTTGAGTGGCGGGCCAAAGGGGCCGGTCAATGATGCGCTGTATCATAAGCAAAATGAGAAGGCCGAAGAGGAGCTCTTATTCCTAAAGAACGTTTTTTCTGATCGGCTGTATGTCGAATTGCAGCGCCATGGATGGGCGGAAGAGGAGGCAATCGAAGGCGCTTTGCTTGATCTGGCGTATAAACATGATGTGCCTTTGGTGGCGACGAATGATTGTTATTTTGTCGATCGTAAGGCGCATGAGGCTCATGACGCTTTGCTCTGTATTTCTGCGGGGCGCTATGTGACCGAGGAAGATCGCCGCAAGGTCACGCCTGAGCACTATTTTAAGAGCGCGGCGGAGATGGAGGCTTTGTTTGCCGATGTGCCGGAAGCGATTGCCAATACGAGCGTGATCGCGCAGCGTTGTTCGTTTTTGCTTGAGCCTGTTGCGCCGCTGTTGCCGCCTTTTGATTGTGAGGGTGGGCGCTCCGAGATCGAAGAATTGAGGGCGCAGGCCAAGCAGGGGCTGGATTGGCGTTTGGAGAACTTTGTCGACCCGTCTGTGGATCGACAGCCTTATTACGAGCGTCTTGAGTTTGAACTCGGCATTATCATTGATATGGGCTTTCCGGGCTATTTTTTGATTTGTTCGGATTTTATCAAATGGGCGAAAGAACATGATATTCCGGTCGGGCCGGGGCGGGGGTCCGGTGCTGGCTCTGTTGTGGCCTGGGCGCTCAAGATTACCGACCTTGATCCGCTTGAGCTGGATTTGCTGTTCGAGCGCTTTTTGAATCCCGAGCGTGTATCTATGCCGGACTTTGACGTGGATTTTTGTCAGGAACGACGTGACGAGGTGATTTCATACGTTCAGGAGAAATACGGGCGTGACAAGGTCGCGCAGATTATCACTTTTGGTAAGTTGCAGGCGCGCAATACCGTGCGGGATGTGGGGCGCGTTTTGCAAATGCCTTATGGACAGGTTGACCGTTTGGCTAAATTAATTCCGAATAATCCGGCGCACCCTGTGACTTTGCAGCAGGCTCTGGATGACGATCCGGATTTGCGTTTGGAGATTAAAAAAGAGGAAACGTCCGTTAAGCTTATCGAGATTGCGCTTCAGCTCGAGGGGTTGTATCGCCATGCGTCAACGCACGCGGCGGGGCTTGTGATCGGGGACCGGCCGCTGCATGAGCTTGTGCCGCTTTACCGTGATCCGCGCTCGGATATGCCGGTGACCCAGTTTAACATGAAATTTGTCGAGCAAACGGGACTGGTGAAGTTCGACTTTCTGGGGCTGAAAACCATGACGGTGGTCCATAAAACCCTGAAGATGGTAGAGGAGCAGACGGGCCAGAAAATTGATGCGCTTGAGATTCCTTTGGATGATGCGCCGACTTATGAGCTTATGACGCGCGGTGAGACGGTCGGGGTTTTCCAGTTGGAATCGGCGGGTATGCGCGATGTCTTGCGAAAAATGAAGCCGGACAAGTTTAGCGATATTATCGCGCTTGTGTCGCTTTATCGTCCCGGTCCTATGGATAATATTCCCAAATATATTGATGTGAAGCAGGGACGGGAAGAGCCGGATTATATGCACCCTTTGCTTCAGCCGTTTCTTGAGGAGACCTATGGGATTATGGTCTATCAGGAGCAGGTGCAGCGCGCGGCGCAGGCCTTGTCGGGCTATTCGCTTGGCGGGGCCGACCTTTTGCGGCGGGCGATGGGTAAGAAAATTCAGGCGGAAATGGATGCCCAGCGCAAAATGTTTGTTGATGGCGCGAAGGAGCATAATGATGTGCCGAACGAACAGGCGGGCGCGATCTTTGATAATATCGCCAAATTTGCGGGCTACGGTTTTAACAAATCCCATGCGGCGGCCTATGCTTTGATCGGTTATTGGACGGCGTGGTTGAAATGTCATTATCCCTTGCAGTTTATGGCGGCATCTATGACACTGGATTTGGGGAATACGGATAAGCTTAGCGTGTTTAAGCAGGATATAGACCGGATGGGGATGAAAATGTTGCCGCCGGATGTGAACCGCTCTTTTGCTGATTTTGTCGTTGAAGAAGAGGCTGTACGCTATGCGTTGGCGGCTCTTAAGGGAGTTGGAGAGGCGGCGATGGGAGGGGTCGTTGAGGAGCGAACCTTGAATGGCCCTTATAAATCCATTGAAGATTTTGCTTCAAGAATTAATTACAAGTTATTGAATAAGCGTCAATTTGAGCAGTTATCGAGTGCGGGTGGTTTTGATAGTTTGAACGCTAATCGTGCGCAGATGGCCGCATCGGCGGAGATTGTTTTGCGGTATGCGCAGTCTTTGGCTGAAGAGCGGGAAAGCGGTCAGGAGAGCTTGTTTGGCGGTCCGGCGTCCGGCGAGGATACGGCGTTGGGATTGCCGGATTTGCCTGCTGTGACGCCGTGGGATCCGTTGGAGCAATTGGGCCGCGAATTTGGAGCGGTCGGGTTTTATCTTTCGGCGCATCCTCTGGATAGCCGCCAGCAGCAATTCGAAAACTTGAAAATATCCAGTTATGCCGCTGTTGAGGCGGCGTTGCAGGAACTTCCGGCTTCGCGTTTCCAGATGGCCGGGGTTTTGCTCAAAAAACAGGAAAAAGTTTCGCAAAAAGGCAGCAAGTACGCGTTTTTGCAATTATCCGATCCGACGGGGATTTTTGAAGTGACGTTGTTTTCTGAAATCTTGCATGCGAGCCGTGAATATCTGGAGGCCGGGAATTCCTTGTTGTTGAGCGTTGAGGCCGAGCAGCGCGAAGACCAGATCCGTTTTACGTGTAGCAAGATCGAGCCGTTAGAGCCGGCTTTGGAAGGAAAAATTCGTGCGGTGAATATCCGCATTGATGACGGCGGGCCTGTGGAGGCGATCAAGGCGGCTCTGGACGAGGAGGGCAGCGGGCATAGCGTTGTGAATCTTTATGTGCACATTGATGCGCAGCGGCGTGTGCAAATGCGTCTGCCCGGTCGTTGGCAGCTCGGCGCGGCGGCGCGCAATACGATCCGCGCGCAAAAGGGCGTGCTCGAAGTTTCTGAAGGCTAGCTTTTAGTTGTAACCGGGGTGATCGGCGTGGTCGTCAAAACCGATTTCTTTCGGCTTCTTTTGGCTTTTCTTCTTCGCTTTCGTTTCTTGATGGAAAAAGATTCCTGACGACTTGTTTTGAGTCTTTAGCGGTCATTTTTTTGTTTTTTCGATGTTATAGTTGGCTGCGTTTGGTTATATGACAAGCTTGGTGTTGTCAAATTTTTTTCTTGCTTTTGGGATTTGCCTTGCGTATAAACCGCGTCACAAGCGAGATGGATCCCCGCCTTCGCGGGGACTGCGCTTCGCTTGAATTCACATGCAGGTTCCTTAGCCAGTGTTTCTTTGTTAATGAAGGGAAACCAAGGCCTGCAGAGGTATCAACTGGAAGAAAAAGGAGAAAGACTATGGCTCTTCCTGAATTTACTATGCGTCAGCTTATGGAAGCGGGCGTTCACTTCGGTCACAACACACGTCGTTGGAACCCGAAAATGCGCACCTATATTTTCGGTGTGCGTAACAATGTTCACATTATCGATTTGCAACAGACTGTTCCTTTGTTGAATGAGTCCTTGAAAGCCATGCGTGATATCGTGGCGAATGGCGGGCGTGTTCTGTTTGTAGGCACGAAGCGTCAAGCGGCTGAGCAAATTGCTGAGAGCGCCAAGCGTTGTGGTCAGTTTTATGTGAACCACCGTTGGCTTGGTGGGATGTTGACAAATTGGAAGACGATCACAAAGTCGATTAACCGTTTGCGCGAACTGGAAGACGTTCTCTCTAGTGATGAACAGCGCGCGCTGCGGACCAAGAAAGAGCTTTTGATGATGACGCGCGAGCGCGACAAGCTGACCCTGTCGATCGGGGGGATCAAAGTTATGGGCGGCCAGCCGGATGCTCTGTTC
>JAGRIU010000038.1 GCA_020443075.1 Alphaproteobacteria bacterium | reverse complement strand
CGCTTGGCCGAAAACTCGATCGTGCCCCCTTCCGGCGTAAAATTGATCGCATTACGGATCAAATTGATCATCACCTGCTTCAATCGCCGGCGGTCTGCCGTAATCTTGCCGATATTCTTCGCACATTTCATCTGGATACTAACCGAGTCGCTACGTGCCCAGCTCGCCACCAGATCATTGATATTCTGCATCATCTCGTAAACCGGGATATCCTCGGACTGCAGACTCATATAACCCGCCTCTAACGTGGATAGATCCAGAATATCATTCACCAGATCCATCAACTTCTCACTGGCTGCATGAATATCGCGCGTATATTGATGCTGACGCTCGTTAAGCTTACCGAAATATTCCTGATCCAAGAGCTCGTTAAAACCCATAATCGCATTAAGCGGCGTGCGCAGCTGATAAGACACATTGGCCAGAAAGTCCAGTTTGAGTTGCTCGGCAGCCTCCAGCGCAGCGTTTTTCTCTCGCAGCGCGTTTTCCACCCGCACCGTATCGGTCACATCACGATAGGTCACCAGCACACCCCCATCCGGCAAAGGCACGGTCGTAAAATCAACGCGGGAATTATCCGCCCGCTCCAAACGCCCTTCATGCATCATCCTATCCAGCGCCTTACTCACCAGTTCATCCTTGCGCACCGGCCATTCGCTCGGCGTAAAATAGCCGCTCATCTTCTGCACCAAAGAATTCACATGCGGCTCGCCGTCCAGATCTTCCGGGTTTAAATTCCACAAGCGCCCAAATGCCGGATTCCACAGCTTCAAACGCCCGTCCCCGCCATACACAGCCACGCCTTCGCTCAAATTATCCAGCGTCTCTTTCTGCACGGCAATCAAGGTATTATAGGATGACTCCAGCTCCAAACGGCTGGTCACATCCTCGAAATTCATCATCAGCCCACCCATGGAATGCGGGATCACCAGCATCCGCACTGCGCTACCGTCAGGCAAATACAGCATCTCCTCATGCGGATCAATCAACGCCGTAAACATGCTGAGCCAGCTTTGCTTGAAATGCCTGAAGTCGGCTTGCTCCGGCAAACGCCGCGTCTCGCGAAGCTTCTCCATGATCTCGCCCAGGCTCGGGCGCGTGTTGAGCCACCCATCCTCAAGCCGCCAGAGCTGCGCAAACGCGCTATTATAAAACTCCAGCCGTTCATCCGCCGTATAAATCGCCACCGCACTGCGGAGCTGCTCCAAAAGCTCGCGGTGCGAAGATTGATACCGCGCCAAACGATTCTGGATTTCTTCTTGCTCGGAAATATCCTCCGCCACGCCCAAAGTCATTTGCAGCTCGGGCATCGGAATCTCGAGAATCTGCATCAACAAACGCTGGCCGCCGACATTCACATGCGCCCGCGCTTTCTGCGGCTCTCCGGTTTCCAGCGCTTTCAATGCCTGCTCGGGCCCCAGCAAGGTTTTATCCTGCGCCGCTTTGGCCTTAAGCTGGGTTTTACGCACGCTCCCCGTCAGCTCTTTTTGGTCACGCACAATATCCGTGAGCGTATGCCCGACAACATCGGTATAGGTGCGGTTCACCCAAATCAGTTTCCCATCCTTATCACGCAGCCAGCGCGGCGATAAAATACTATCAAACGCGCATTCAAGCCGCCGGAAATACGCCTCTTTCTCGCGCGCATGATCGGCCAATTCATCATAAGCACGCTGGGCCTCGCTAACATCCTCGAACCATAAAACGCTGAACGAAGCCCCGCTCTCGCTTTGTCCGCGCCGCCCAGTAATTTTAAAAATTTTGCGCCCGTCATACGTCTTGGACTGCAACAAAAAAGGCGTCCCGAGATTGTGCAGTTGCTCGAAACACCCCTCTAGCGCCGCCGCATCCCCCGGCGATAACACGCCTTGAATATCGACGAGAGAGCCGATACGCTCCAACCCTAAAAGCGTGCTCAAACTCTGCGAATGTGCAATATCCCCGCCTGAAGACCACCCGCAATATGCTCCCGGCATAGCCGCCAGAAAAGCTTCCAGCCGCTCTTTTTCTTCGCGTAAACGCCCGCCCCCTAAAAAAGGCATACCACGCATCATAAAACCCGAAGATGATGAAACCATAGCCGAACAAAACCCTTTCTATTGCACGCCTTGGATCTGACTGCCTTGTGGCCAGCTCAACATCCAGCCCAAATGAATATCTTTTTTTGCCTTCGGCTCAAGATCAAAAGACCAGCGCATCAGCCCCTTGATCTTATCGGCATCTTTCTCGTATCCCGGCGTCGTTTGTTTACCCAAAAGCTCCAGAGTGATCTTCTCGTTTTTGCTCGTTGGCACGGTTTCATCCACCACAATAGACACCTTGTTTTTGCGCAAATTCTGAATCTCGCTCACAACCCAGCGCTCTAAAACATCGCTCTTGCCAACAAACATGCCGCTCTGGCTGCTTTCATCCTTCAAAACCTTGTGCTTGACCTCGATCTGGTCATCAATCCCGAATGCCAGCTTATATTCCGCCCCCGCGCGCAGCAAAGGCAAAGACCCGCGCCCGACAAACGCCCCGTCTCTAAACAAACTCACCACGCCCGGCAATACGGGCGCTTCACCCTTTAATGTGGCATCGGCCACCAGATAAGCCTCATTACCCAACTGTGGCAAAATATGCACCTTCAAACTGTTATCGGTATCAAATGCACCGATATAGACCTTGGCCTCGCTCCCGTCCGAAGGCACCGAAGACAGACCCGGAATCTCATACTCGGCCGTAAACCCGCCGGTATTAATCACCGCCGCCTGAGGTGTGGCCGCCACGCGCTGTTCCTGCAAACGTCTCCATCTATCAAGAGAATCCTCATCATCTCCAACCATCTCTTCTTCCATCGCCATCGGTGCGGCCGCGTCCATCATGGCCACATTAGACACAGCGCCGCCAAAAGCCGCAGCCTTACGCGCCACGGCCTGCCACAGATCCACCCACATCGGCCCCAAAGCCGGCATATTCGCCCCGCGGTGCGGCCGTGCCGTCGAAAGCGTCAGCGCGATATTGCTCCAGTCCTCGCCCGTACGCTGGACCACATTGCCATATTGCGTCAACGCCAGCGCCCCGCTGGCCGTATCCAGCCGCGCATCATACACCGGCCGCCAATACGCACCGGGAAGCTGATAGCTTAAATCAAGCCGCACACGCCCGCCGCTTTTCGCCTCCACCGGCAAACGGATCTCATAAAAGCTCTTCTGCCCCGTACGAATCTGGTTCAGCTCATTCTGAATCTTTTGCCGCTCCTCGAATAAAGCCTTAAGCTGAACATCCAGTTCCAGCCGAGCCTTAGCCTCATCAGATAAACCCGCCTGCACAACATTGGCCGCCGCCGTCCATTTATCGGTATTGAACTGATAGACCGAAATCTCTTCCTGCGCGCTGCGCGTCGCCTGCGTCAACAACCCTTCGAAAAAAGCCTTTTTACTCTCCAAAACCTTTTTCTCGGCTTCCAGACCCAAACGTTTTTGCTCCAGCGCCTCCAACTGGTCGCTCAAGGCTTTCTCGCGTTCATTGACCAGTTCTGTCTCATGCACAACTTTTGAGCTCAGCGCACCCAAAATCACCGGCGTGCTCCCCTCGCCTTCCACGCGCAGAGAATCCGGATCGAGAGTCGTCGGCAAATCCTTAAACACCACCACATGCTTACCCGCCGGCACGTCAACACTGGCCCTACGCGTCAAAGCCGCCCGGTCCGAATACACCGTCGCGGCCTTCAAATCCGCCGAGGCTGCAATCTCGTCCGCCAAAGCCCCAGAAGACAAAAATGGACATGACAAAAGAACCAAAGCACACAACAGAGCTACACGGTAAATCATGAAAAAACCCTCTTTTAATGGAAACACGTAGAGTCCTAGCATACCAACTCCACGCCCGCGCGGCAAAAGCTTCTTGCAAAGAAAAACCCTGCCGCAAGCAGCAGGGTCTTCGGTCCATCCTGATGATCGATAGAGAGAAACACGCAGAACGTACTTAATTAATATCTATACTCGTCCTTTTTGAACGGACCCTTCACATCCACACCGATATAATCGGCCTGCTCTTTGGACAGCTCCGTCAACGTCGCCCCGACTTTCTCCAGATGCAAAGAAGCCACTTTTTCATCCAGATGCTTGGGCAAGACATAGACTTTATTCTCGTACTCGCCGTGGTTATTCCACAGCTCGATCTGCGCCAGTGTCTGGTTGGTAAAGGACGCACTCATCACAAAAGACGGGTGCCCCGTCGCACAGCCCAGATTCACCAGCCGCCCTTCGGCCAGCAAAATAATTTTGTGTCCATCAGGAAACTCGATCTGATCAACCTGCGGCTTGATATTCGTCCATTTCAGGTTCCGCAAAGCCTCGGTCTGGATCTCGTTATCAAAGTGGCCGATGTTACAGACAATCGCGTTGTCTTTCATCGCCCGCATATGATCGATCGTAATAATGTCCTTATTCCCCGTCGTGGTGACAAAGATATCGGCGCGCGGACAGGCGTTTTCCATCGTCACAACCTCAAAACCTTCCATCGCCGCCTGCAAAGCGCAGATCGGATCGATTTCCGAAACCATCACGCGACACCCGGCATTGCGCAAAGAATCCGCCGTGCCCTTACCCACATCACCAAAACCGCAGACCATAGCCACTTTCCCGGCCATCATCACATCGGTCGCGCGGCGAATCGCATCAACGCAGGATTCGCGGCAACCATATTTGTTATCGAACTTCGACTTGGTGACCGAATCATTCACATTGATCGCCGGGCACAGCAACTCGTTTTTCTTCGCCATATCGTTCAGGCGCAGAACACCCGTCGTCGTTTCTTCGGAAATCCCGCGAATATCCTCGAAATAACTCTCGTACTTGTCATGCATAAGCAGCGTCAAATCACCGCCATCATCCAAAATCATGTTCGGAACCCAGCCATCGGGCCCGTGAATTGTTTGCTCGATCGCCCACCAGAATTCTTCCTCATTCATGCCTTTTTTGGCGAACACCGGAATCCCAGCCGCCGCCATAGCCGCAGCCGCATGATCTTGCGTAGAAAAAATATTACAGGAACTCCAACGGATCGTAGCCCCAAGCTCCACCAGCGTTTCCATCAAAACCGCCGTCTGGATCGTCATATGCAGACATCCGGCAATCCGCGCGCCTTTCAACGGCTGTTTTCCCTTATATTCCGCGCGCAAAGCCATCAGGCCCGGCATTTCCACCTCGGCCAGCTCGATTTCCTTGCGGCCCCATTCGGCCAGCCCCATATCGGCGACCCAATAATCCTGCTCCAGATTTTGCGGTAATGCGCTCATCGTATTCTCTCTTTCCTTTGAATTCTTTTTTAGTGAATTATTTCATGCTAAAATGCACGGATGAGCGACAAATTCAACACCTCTTTTAACGACAGCGGCGAAAAACCCCGCTTTATATACAAGCGTAACCCGCTGATCGCCCATGCCTTCCAGATCTTTATGTATAAAGACGAAAAGGGCGCTTATGAGCCGGTCGGCGAATACACGCTGCTCGATACGACGGAAGATTTGGAAATCACCGAAAAAACCGTCATGAACATCATCAGCCTGCTCAATGGCCGTGAAAACTTGATCAAGATCGATTCATTAACGGAAAATAAACTTTTGTTTAATATAGTACCTAAGACGGACGAGAACGACCCGACGAAAATAATATTTCGTACACATGACGGAAAGGGCGTCTCAACAGAAAACGCAGTCCTGATATTAGAGAAAGGTGTGCTCCATGAAGCCAACATTTCAACAAGCGGTAAGAAACAACCCTGAATATGCTCAGGAGGCTTTATTCGCCAGTAGGATTTGTATGTCGCGAGATAGCAACCGCGCAACTCTTAATTTGACACCGGACAATACAATGTCAGGTATGCATAACACATAAAAAACGCGGGCCACGCCGCGCAAATTAACGATGCGTTAACGAATAGCACTTATAAATAAAAAACAATAAAAAACTAAAGACTAGAGAGGGTGAAATCATGCCGGTATTAAAAGGACAAGTGACTCTTGAATTTGGAAACGCTGTTAGCGACACTGTTAAGGGCGGAACTGGAGTCTCTGCCGCCATCAGCAACGACGCCCACCCGTATCCGGACGTATATCCACTGGAAGACCGCAGACCCGCCACCGCCTGAGCCTAAACAAGAGAACACTTCAACTAAGACATTCCCAGAAAAAACTCTAGAGCGTTCAGCGTTTAGATTGAATTAGGAACAAGGAGCGCAGCGTACATAAGCGACGAGTGACGCGAGTCAAGCTAAACGATGGATGCTCTTATGTCACGCGGTTAATCGGCGTCCCGGCCTTATAACTCTCGATAATCGCCGCAATTTGCTCGAACATTCTCCGGCGCGCTTCCACGCTCGCCCATGCACAATGCGGCGTAATCACCAGATTACCCAGCGCCGGATCCAGCAAAGGATTCCCGTCTTTCGGCGGCTCCTGCGTCAATACATCCACCACCGCCCCGAAAATCTGTTTCGCCCGCAAAGCCTGCGCCAACGCCGCCTCGTCCACAACCCCGCCGCGCGCCGCATTCACCAAAACAGCCGTATTCTTCATCAAGGCCAGCTCCTCTGCCCCGATCAACCCGCGCGTTTCGGCCGTAAGCGGGCAATGCAAAGACAAAACATCCGATCGCCGTAAAACCTCGCCCATAGAAACACGTCCGGCGCGAACAGACTCCGCCCCCGCCCGCTCGGCTACCAAAACCTCCATCCCGAAGGCCCGCGCGATTCGCTCCACTGCTTGTGCAATATCGCCATAACCAACCAGCCCCATCACCCGGCCAGAGAGCTCGTACATCGGATAATCCAGCAAACAAAAATCCCTGTTATTCTGCCACGCCCCGCTTTTCACCAAAGCATCATAGCGCGCCGGAGAGCTCATAAGCTCCAACACACCCGCAAAGACATATTGCGCCACCCCCGGCGTTGAATAACCGCGCACATTGCACACCATCACCCCATGATCGCGCGCCGCCTGAAGGTCCACATTATCAACCCCCGTCGCCCCGACAATCACGATTTTCAAGTCTTTGGCCGCCTCAAAAACCCCGCGCGTCATTTTCACTTTGTTGAGAACCACCAGCTCAGCGCCCTTGATGCGCCCCAAAATCAGAGCCTCATCAGACTCCGTCCCCTCATACAAAGTCCAATCCTCATGCACCGCGCGCAATTGCGCCACATGACTTTCATCCTGCCGGTATGTCTCTAAATCAAGAAAAACTGCTTTCATCACAACCCCATAAACACAAATTCGCTAGGACGAGTCGAAAAAGCCATCCTTCAAACCATAGCCGTTTAGCTTTGTTTTCTGGCGAGGCGCAAGCGACGAAATGTAGGCAACCTACCTGAGGCGCGCAGCAACACTGTCAGAAAACAAATGCAAACGGCTAGATTAAACCCTTAAAGGCATCAACACGTACAGTGCGCTCGTATCCGAATTATCCTGAATAATCGTCGGGCTCGCCGGATCGGCCAGCGTAAAACGGCATCCCTCGCCTTCGATTTGCGAGGTAATATCCAGCAGATACTTGGCGTTAAAGCCGATCTCGATATCGCTTTCGCCGTTCACTTCCAGCTCTTCACTCGCGCTGCCTGACTCGGCAGAAGACGCCGAAATCGTCATCTGCTTACCGTTCAGGGTAATCTTGACCGCGCGGGATTTGCCATCGGAAATCGTCGAAACACGGTCCACGGCAGCAGTCAAAGACTTCGCATCAATCTCGACCACCTTGTCATTACCTTCGGGAATAACCCGTTGATAATCCGGGAATGTCCCGTCAATCAGCTTGGATGTGAGAACAATATGATCAAAAGCAAAACGGATTTTGCTTTCCGAGAGTGTAATCGTGATCGTATCGGCCGCTTCATCAACCAGCTTGCGCAGCTCTCCAATCGCCTTGCGCGGAATAATAATTCCCGGCATCCCCGAAGCCCCGTCCGGCAACGGCATTTCAAACCGCGCCAGACGGTGTCCGTCCGTGGCCACCGCCCGCAATACAGCCACACCGTTATGCTCGGCCTCATGCAGATAAATCCCGTTCAGATAATAACGGGTTTCCTCCGTGCTCATCGCGAACTTCGTCCGGTCGATCAAAGCGCGCAGCTCTGCCGCAGGCAAAGAAAAACCGTTCGGCAAAGACCCCGAACCGATCTCCGGAAAATCAGCCACCGGCAAACAGCTCAGCTTAAACTGCGAACGCCCGGCTTTAATGCTCATCTGCGTGCCTTCGGCGTTCAAAGACAATTCGACATCGCTGCCGTCGGGAAGCTTGCGCACAATGTCATGCAGCGTATGCGCCGGAGCCGTCGTCGCCCCTTTTTCCATCACATTGGCGGCCACCGATTCGTCGATCTCAAGATCCATGTCGGTCGTCGCCAGCGACAAAACCCCGTCATCGGCCTTCAACAACACGTTGGAAAGAATAGGAATGGTATTGCGGCGCTCAACAACGCTCTGCACATGACTTAATGATCTTAATAGGGCGGCACGGTCAATGCTCAGCTTCATGGTAACTCTTCCGTAAATAATTATAGTGAGAATCGGATACTAGCACAGGCAATTTAGCTCAAAAAGACCATATTTCGCCTTGTTCATAGATTTTTAAGCCCAAGTCCGCTCACAAAAAACAAAAACATATGCACGTATGCAAATCATGGAGCCCTTCTCAAATACATATTTTATTCCAAACGGGTCTGATATATGATTCTTACAGACAGTATTGATCGAACATAAAAACAACCATAGGAGGATCTTGTGGACAACGCGGTGCAGAACATCATCCCTTTCTTTTCTTCAAGCCCTGAGTTCAAAACAGTTTTAGACCTTATCCCGATCAACGTTATGACGTGCGACCCGGCGACATTCGTCATTGATTACGCCAACAAACAAAGCATCAACACGCTTAACACGCTCACGCACCTTCTACCCAAAGGTGTATCGGGTGACAATATCGTCGGCCAATGCATCGACATCTTCCACAAAGACCCCTCACATCAAAGAAAACTCCTCGCCTCTCCCGCCAATCTGCCGCATAAAGCGATTATCCGCCTAGGCGAACACATGCTGGATCTGCACGTCGATGCCATCCGCACATCCAGCGGCAAGATTAAAAAGCTGGTTCTGGGCTGGTCCGTCTGCACAGAACGCGAACGCCTGAAAATCATGATTGACAATATGCCGATCAATATCATGATGGCCGATCCCGAAACCTTCGAAGTCGTCTTTGCCAACAACACCAGTATTGAAACCCTGCGCACAATTGAACATCTTCTACCGATCAAAGCCGACGATCTCGTTGGAACATGCATCGACCGCTTCCACAAAGATCCTTCGCATCAACGCCGGATTTTGGCTGATCCGAATAACCTGCCTTATCACTCCAAGATCAAGCTCGGCGAAGAAACATTGGACCTGAACGTGGCCGCCATCGTCGATCAAACAGGCCATTATATCGGCCCAATGGTAAGCTGGTCCGTCATTACGCAGCAAGAAAATCTGGCGCAAAATGTTCTAAGAATCGCCAATGTGGTTTCTGAATCATCCGGTGAAGTCAGAGGCACAGCACAATCCCTATCCGCAGCCGCCGAAGAAACGTCTGTTCAATCAACCTCTGTGGCCGCCAGCGCCGAAGAAGCCTCAGCCAACGTTCAGGCCGTAGCCGCCGCTGCCGAGCAAATGACAGCGTCCATCAAGGAAATATCCGGTCAGGTAGCCCGCTCCAACGAAACCGCACGCGATGCCGTGCAAAAAGCAGAGCAAACAGGCGAAGTAGTCCGTAAACTCAGCGAAAACTCGCATGAAATCGGTAACGTCATCAACCTGATTAACGACATTGCCGAACAAACCAACCTGCTGGCACTCAATGCAACCATCGAAGCTGCCCGTGCCGGCGATGCCGGAAAAGGCTTTGCCGTTGTTGCCAGCGAGGTCAAATCTTTGGCCCTGGAAACCACAAAAGCCACCGATGAAATTCAGGCACAGATCTCCAGCATGCAAGAGGTCACAAGCGATGCCGTCAACGCGATTGCCGCCATTCAGAAAACGATCGACGAAATTTCGCAAGCCAGTTCGGCCATCGCTGCCGCCATTGAAGAACAAACGGCGACGACTGATGAAATCTCCCGTAACGTTCAAGAAGCCGCTAAAGCCACAACGGAAGTCTCGGATAACACGTCCGGCATCCAGCAAGCTTCCAGCCAAACCGGAGCCTCAGCAACAGAACTTCTGGCTCTAGCCGAACAACTCTCCGAACGCGCCGCCGAAATGAATGAGCAAGTCTCGAGCTTCATCGGAAAATAAATCTCGGTAAATTGATTACAACAAAGAATCCCCGCGTAAGCGGGGATCTTTTTTGTGCTCGCCGTGCCTCAAGCCGCGCGCTGTTCCACATCCCCGCGCAGCGAATCCAGCGCCGCCCAGAGCGTTGCATAGATATACTCAAGATCCGCTTCTTCAATGCAATAGGGCGGCAGGATATAAACGCAGTCACCCATCGGTCGTAGCAAAACCCCGTGCGCCATCATGTAATCGTAAATCTGAGCGCCCACAGGCGCGAGATATCCATTGTCAGCACCTTTAATATCCAGCGCAAAAATAGAGCCCATCACCCGCACATTTTCAACATCGGGGCGCGCCGAAAACCACCCCGCAGCGCGGCTGTGCGAAGCCTCGATCCGCGCCACATCCTCCAAAACCGGCTCCTCTTCCCAAATCTGCAAAGACGCCAGCGCCGCCGCGCACGCCAAGGCATTCCCGGTAAAAGAGGTTGAATGAAAAAACATTTTCGCTTTTTCATCGTGATAAAACGCCTTGTAAATATCGCGCGTCGCCAACGTCGCCCCCATCGGCAAAAATCCACCCGTCAACCCCTTGGATAAACACATAAGATCGGGAATAAAACCGGACCTGACGCACGCAAACAAACTCCCCGTACGACCAAAACCGGTCATCACCTCATCAGCGATCAACAACACACCGTATTCACGGCACAAACCGGCCATATGCCGCAACAAATCCGGAGAGTAAAACCGCATGCCCGACGCCCCTTGCACCAACGGCTCGAACACAAACGCCGCCGTTTGAGAACCATGGCGCTGCAAAAACGTCCTCAGCGCTGCCAAAGTCTTTTTCTCCTGCCCGGCCTCCGGAAACGGCAAATGCTCGACTTCAAACAGATACGGCTCGTAGGCCGCATTAAAAACGCTGCGCCCGCCAGCCGCCATAGCCCCGAACGTATCCCCGTGATACCCGCCATCCAACGCAAGAATTTTCGTGCGTTTCTCGCCCTTATGCGCAAACGCACCGATCGCCATTTTCAGCGCCGCCTCTATGGCCGTCGATCCGCTATCGGAATAAAAAACAAACTCCAAAGGCAGCCCGCCGGCCCCTTCAAAAGCCGCGCCGACCATTCGCAAAAGCCCGCGCCCCAATTTCTCCGCCGGATCATGCGTAAATCCGGCAAAAATAACCTGCTCCAACTTCGCCGCCTGAGCCTGCACGGCTTCGACAATTTTCGGATGACAATGCCCATGCGTATTCACCCACCACGACGAAATCCCGTCGATAATGTCTTGCCCGTCTTTGGTATAAAGATGCGCCCCTTCCGCGCGTTCAATCGCAACGGCGCGCCCGAAAATCTTATGCTGGGTCATAGGATGCCAGATCGGCGAAACACGGGCCATATATAATCCTTATTCGTTCATAACCGCTAAGACGCAAAGGCGCAAAGATATCGCAAAAACCAAAACGCCGGAGATAATAAATAAACACCCAACAGACCGAATGTTTGCCTTTTACGTCTCCGGCGCAATAAAACTCAAAAAACTTGGTGTCTCTGTGTCTTGGCGGTTTAATCTTTAAAATCGCCAAGGTTAAAATTATCTCCAAAGGCGGCAGTTAAACCCTGCGCGTTCAAAGAGTCAAGCATCGGCAGATGCCCGAGAATTTTCACCTGTGAAAACGCGGCGATCGTGCGGATATTGTCCTCGTTTTTCTCCCCGACAAAAACAATCCCCTGCACCGGAATATCACGCGCCCACAGCGCCTCCAGCGACAACAATGTGTGATTGATCGTCCCCAGCCCCGTGCGCGCCACCAAAATGACCGGAATGCGCTCGTCTTTTTGCCAGGTCTTAAACAGATTGATCAGCAGATTTTTCCGCGTCAACGGCACCATCAATCCGCCAGCGCCTTCGATAATCAAAGGCCCTTCAACCTTCGGCGGCGAAAGCTGCGCCAGATCAATCTCCACCCCGTCCAACTCCGCGCTACGGTGCGGCGACAAAGGCTCGCTTAAAATATAGCGCTCCTCCAAAAAGCGCTCGGCGGGCAACCCGGTCAGCTTTTGCACAAGCTTCGTATCAACCCCGCCCTCAACACCGGATTGAACGGGTTTCCAGTAACTCGCATCCAGCGCGAGCATCAACATCGCCGAGACCACCGTCTTGCCAATCCCCGTATCTGTCCCGGTTATGATGAATTTGTTACTCATAGGAAGTGTTTTAAACAACTGAGCATTAAATGACCATAATTTCTTGACATAAAAACTTATGGCAAATATAAAACCTTATGGACGAATACACCACAAACGATTTATACGCTCTACCCGCATTAGGTGCGCACCTGAGACTGACACGTGGAACACTCTACGGAAACATATTGCTGCCTAATAGATATGCACTGCATTTCCACGAAGAAAGAGCACAAAGCTCACCTGAAAATAGTCTCTTCAATGTAAAAACATTAATACCCATATATTATAGAGCCCACGACCAATGGTCCTTGGGACCGGAAAAAATCTTATCCAAGGATGAATACGAATTCGAACATCAAACCATAGAAAACCTTTTGGCCGCACTCAACAAACTGGCCGCGCTTGAAACACCAGATACCTTCCCGGAAATCGGCCAAATAAGAAAGAGCCACACTCTTATAAAACAAGAAAATGGCGACTTGAATGTCCAATACGTAATCACGCAGCTCGGAAAATCGCCCGTAGACATAGTGACTGGATTTACGTTCAATCCTGCAAACAACCGCTTTAACGACCCGCTCGCCGAAAGCTTCACAGATGCGGCGACAGGACGACTGACCGACCCGTACGGAAAGCTATTATCCATATCGGAAGAACACCCCGAAAGACTGATTATGGGATAAGCAGATTATAGTCTCGAACAAACTGCTCCATCTGCGCTTGTGTCAAATTCGCACTCAAACTAAGGCGCAGCCGCGCCGTCCCTTCCGGTACGGTAGGCGGGCGCACCGCGCGAATATCGTATCCGGCCGCCTGCAAAGCCGCAGCTGTCCGCAGCGCCACCTCGTCCGCGCCCAAAATAATAGGAACGATATGGCTCCCCTCTCCCCCTAACTTTAATTTTACACAATCACAAACAGAGGCAAGAGATTGACGGCGCTGGCGGCCTTCTTCAGACCCGATAAATTCAAGTGACTTTTGCACCAGATGCGCCTGAACAGGCATCGGCGCGGTCGAGTAGATAAACCCGCGCGCTGTGTTAATCAGATATTCGATCACATCCGCCGATCCGCAGACCAGCCCGCCAGCCACCCCGATTGCCTTCCCGCACGTATGCAATGTAATCAGGCGTTCATAGCCATGCGCTTGCACAAGAACCTCGCTTACTCCTTTTCCGCGCGGCCCGCACACCCCGACGCCGTGCGCCTCATCGACAATCAAAACCGCATCATAAGCCACAGCCAGCGCATATAGGCTTTCCAAAGGCGCAAAATCACCGTCCATCGAATACACAGATTCCACCGCGATCCAGATCTGCCCCCCCGAAGAAACAAGCTCTTTCGCTCGCTTCAAGGCATCTTCAAAATCCTGCGTATCATTATGCCGCGCCTTGATATGCTTGGCCGCGCTGGCCTGAATGCCCTGCCGCGCTGAGGCATGCACCAACTCGTCAAACACAATCACATCCCCGCGCGCAGGCAAGGCCTGAAACAAAGCAATATTGGCCTGAAACCCGCTGGCAAAAAACAGCGCCCGCTCAGCCCCGAAATAATCCGCCGCAAACGCCTCCAGCTCCAGATGCGCCTCATGATGCCCGCGCAAAAGCCGCGAAGCGCCGCTCCCCACCGCACCACCCTCTTCGAAAAAGCGGCGCGCAGATTCACGCAGATAATCACCCCCCGCCAACCCTAAATAATCATTGGAGGTTAAATCCACACCACGCACCTCGGATGACAAAGAGCGATACCGCCCTTGTTCCTCAAGCCGCTTCAGATGTCCCGGAAATGTCTTCATCTTGATAAGGTGCCCGCGGTTTCATGCCCAGTTCATCGAGTAAAGCATAATCAGCATCCTTCTCAGGATTTGGCGTCGTCAACAGCTTCTCGCCCGTGAAAATCGCATTCGCCCCGGCCATAAACGCCAGCGCTTGCGCTTCCTTGGAAATTTCCAGCCGCCCGGCCGACAAGCGCACCATCGCCTTGGGCATCAAAATCCGCGCCACCGCGATACAGCGAATCCACTCGAAAATATCCAGCCGCGGCGCATTCGCTAACGGCGTGCCTTCAACCGGCACCAGCATATTGATCGGCACGCTTTCAGGCTGCGGATCAAGATTACAAAGCGTGTGCAGTAGGGAAATCCGGTCTTCTTCCGATTCGCCCAGCCCCAAAATCCCGCCGCAACACGCCGAAATTCCAGCCTTGGCCACATTTTCCAGCGTCTCCAGACGCTCATCATAACCGCGCGTCGTAATGACCTTGTCGTAAAATTCACGGCTCGTATCCAGATTGTGGTTATAGGCCTTCAGCCCCGCCTCTTTCAGCCGTTTGGCTTGGTCTTCGCTGAGCATCCCCAGCGTCACACAAGGCTCCATCCCCATATCGGAGACGCCTTTGACCATATCGCATACACGGTCAAACGCCCGCCCGTCCAGAACGCGCGGCCAAGCCGCCCCCATACAAAACCGCGTCGAGCCGCTGTCCTTAGCCTTGCGCGCTTGTTCCAAAACATCATCGGTTTTCATCAGGATTTCTTTTTCGAGCGGCGCATCGTTATGCACGCTCTGCGAACAATACCCGCAATCCTCGGTGCACCCACCCGTCTTGATCGACAGCAATGTGCACATCTGCATCTCATCGGCCGCGTGATGCGCGCGGTGCACACCCGCCGCTTCATAAACCAGATCCAACAGCGGACGGTGATAGAGCGCCCGCACCTCTTCAATCGTATGTGTCATAAGATCAGACCCTATTACAAAAAAAACACAGAAGAAAGCTAAACCTGCGCAAATGCATCCAAAGCCCGCCCGCGCGATTCTTTCAAATCCACAATCGGCTTGGGATAGGTTTCACCCAGAACAACCCCCGCCTGCCGCAAAATCTCCGCCGGCGCATCCCAAGGGTGATGCAGGTATTTATCCGGCAAGCCGGCTAGCTCAGGCACATAACGCCGCACATATTCACCGCGCCCATCAAATTTTTCGCCCTGCGTCACCGGATTGAAAATCCGGAAATACGGGGAGGCATCCGCCCCACTGCCCGCCACCCATTGCCAGCTCGCGCTGTTATTGGCCAGATCTGCATCCACCAGCGTATCCCAGAACCACTCCTCCCCGTGATGCCAGTGCAACAGCAAGTTCTTAACCAGAAAAGACCCGACTATCATCCGCACACGGTTGTGCATATAGCCCGTGCGCCAAAGCTCGCGCATCCCCGCATCGACAATCGGATATCCCGTCTGCCCCTTCTGCCAGCGCCGCAAAGCCTCTGCATCGTCCCGCCAGGGAAACGAATCGAATTTCTCCTGCCAGTTTTTGCGCGGCAAATCCGGAAAATGATAAAGCAGACTATAAGAAAACTCCCGCCAGACAAGCTCGCGCAAAAAATGCTCGCCCTGCGCCTCCAGTCCCTCCAGCGCCGCCACAGCTCTAGCCTCCTGCCAGAGCGTATGAGGCGAAATTTCTCCGAAATGCAAATGCGGAGAGAGCCGCGACACGCTCTCCTTGGCCGGAAAATCACGCCCGGCCTTATAATCGCATAAACCCTCTTCAAAAAACGCCAGCATACGCGCCTGCGCGCCTGCTTCTCCAGGCTGCCAAACCTGCGCCATCTCTTCATACCAACGAATCGAAGGCATCAACCCCAGATCATCCAGAGATAAACGCGCGCATTCAAAAATCTTAAAACCCTTAGGAACGCCGACAGGTTTACGCGGAGGCGGAGCATTCCCCAAACAGCCATTCTTGTAAAACGGCGTAAAAACCTTATACGGCGTCCCATCGGACTTCAGCGCATCCTGCGGCTCGAACAATAAAGACCCGTTAAAACTGCGCGCCTCCAGCCCCTCACTTTTAAGCGCCGCCTTAATCGCCTGATCGCGCTTGATCCGCCACGGCTCGTAACAGCGATTCCAATACACACCCGCCGCCCCGGTGTCCTCAATCAGCTTGGGCAAAATCTGCGCCACGTCGCCCTTTTCAAAACACAGCCGCCCGCCAAGCGAATCGGATAAGCGCGCCAGACTCTGATGCAACCACCAGCGACTCGCCCCACCCATCGCCCAGCCCTGCGCATTGTCATCATCAAGAATATAAAGAAATAAAAGTGGCCGCCCGCTCTGCGCCGCCGCGCTCAAAGCCGGATTATCTTTCAATCGCAAATCCTGCCGGAACCAGACAATAAGGGGAGCATTGTTATCTGTCACAAAAAACCTCTTCCTCCGCTAGATAACAAAACCACGAGGCAATTCAACCCCAAACCACTCTCAAAGACAAGATATCCTGCCACTCAAACGCCCGTTTAAAGAAAAATTAACCCTCAACAGTTAAAATCTTACGTAAAGACAACTGTGTGAGCAAATAAGAATGAGCGAGCAACATCCACCCGCAGACAAAACCGGCACGGTAATCATTGAGGAAGCATTCAGAATCCCCCCCAACGGGAGAGGAGAATCCTTGCTTGTAACAGCAGATCTGACGCCACAAACACGCAATGCGATAACAAACAACCCACACCTGATCCTTACAACCGATATATCACCCAATCAGGAAAAATGTACACCCGTGGGCAGAATAGATATTTTGTCATCTCATGACCCGGGGGATAATACGCTCCACATCCGCTTTGATAACGCAGCCACCGAGCAACAGTCCTACGAATGCATCATCGCCGATAACCCGCTCTACATCCGGGTACAACAAGAACTTGATAAAAGAACGGCATGCGATAATTCCGCCTACGATTGCACTATGTACCGTATGTAATAAAAAAAGGGGCCGCAAAGCCCCTAATACGCATTAATCAAACAGCTTTTTAAGCCGACGCTTACGTTTGTTCAAGCCAAGCGAAGTGAGGTTTTGCGCTGGCTAGGCAAGCAAGGTAAGAAAAGCGGAATGTACAACAAAGTACCTGAGCATTTTCGAACCGCTGCTTAACGACGCCAGCGTAAAACCTCAAGAGCGTCAACCGGTCAGTGCGCGGCGCACGACATCAACATCCTGTGCGATTTGTGCATCCTCTTCGATCAGTTCCTCGACCTTGCGCACCGCATGCATCACAGTCGTATGATCGCGCCCGCCGAATTTACGCCCGATCTCCGGCAAAGACCGCGCCGTGAGCTGCTTGGCCAGATACATTGCCACCTGCCGAGGCCGCGCCACATTACGAGCCCGGCGTGCCGAATGCATATCGGCCATCCGCAGATTATAATGCTCGGCAACCTTGCGCTGAATCTCGTCAATCGTGATTCGCCGATCATGCGCCCGCAACAGATCCTGTAAAACTTCTTGTGTGGATTCCAGCGTAATCGCGGATTTGGACACATCCGCATGCGCGACAATCCGGTTCAAAGCCCCTTCCAGTTCGCGGATATTGCTGGTCACTTTCAGCGCCAAAAATTCGAGAACCGAATCAGGAACATCCGCACCAAGCTGCGCGCGCTTGGACTGCAAAATCCCGAGACGAAGCTCATACGTCGTGGGATGAATATCCGCGACCAAGCCCCAAGCCAGCCGCGAACGCAAACGCTCATCCACACCGGCCAGATCGCCTGGTGCTTTGTCGGCAGAGATAATAATCTGCTTATTCTGGTCAACCAGCGCATTAAACGTATGGAAGAACTCTTCCTGCGTGGATTCTTTGCCGGCGATAAACTGGATATCATCGATCATCAACACATCGACGCTGCGGAACTGTTCTTTGAACGCCATCGTCGAATCGCTACGCAGCGCCTTGACGAACTGATACATGAACTTCTCGGCCGAAAGATACATCACTGTTTTTTCCGGATATTGATCTTCGATCGCATGGGCAATTGCATGCATCAAATGTGTTTTGCCAAGCCCCACGCCGCCATAGATAAACAGCGGATTAAAGGGAACGCTCATGCTTTCAACCACACGGCGTGCCGCCGCATGCGCCAACGCATTGGGCTTGCCGACAACAAAACTTTCAAACGTCAAACGCGGGTCCAAAGGTGAAGAAACCTCGGAGAGATCAATCTTCTTATTCTGATTCGCCTTGGCCGGTTTGGCTTCGATCGGCTCATCATCAATGATCGCATTTTGTACAACAACAATCTGCAAACGCTTGATCTCTTCACTGGCCTCCACGCACATCGCCAAAATACGCTCGGCATAGTGATTTTGGATCCAGTCCCGCATAAAACGCGTCGGCACAGACACTTCCATCGTCCCATGATAAAAAGCCTGAAGCGTCAAAGGCTTCAACCAGCTCCGGAAAATCGCTTCGCCAAATTCGCCGCGCATATCATTGTGAACCACATTCCACAGCTTCATAATCTCCGGACTCGGCTCCAGTGACGCATCTTGATACTCAGCATTGCCGCGAATTAAAGCAACAGATTTACCCGAAACATCTGACATTGTTGTTGATCTCCACTTTCTGTCTAGTTTTTGCCCCTTTGTACGCCCGCAGCGAAAGCCCCCGTAAACCAAAGACATCCAACCGACATAAACGCCAAAACAACTCTTCAAGTTTCCAAGCGAATTCAAAAACAAACTAAAAAAAGACCGCAGAAAAGGGCTTGCCAAAAGCGATCCTCGCACCCGGCAACACGGCTTCCTTCATCTATTTTTGAATTCAAGGCCATCAAGCCTCTTCTCTATTCCCTCAAAGCTGTAAACAACCAGAAGAAATACTCAAAGAGACCATCATCCCCATTTTCAACCCCGAAAAATCCGGATTGAAATCCTTAAACGCGCCAGTCACACACAACAAACGCTCGAACGCCTAAGGAAAACAAGACCATCCCCTCAAAAACCAAGGAAAACCGCGCTATCCGCACTTCACTGTCTTGCTGTATATTTTCAGACTACACTAATTTTTTGACCGCTGGCAATAAGAACAAATCAAAAACATCAAAAAAAGAAATTTTTTTACTATAGACTCACATAAAAAAAGGAAACAGCCCTATAAACAATACTTTATAAGGCAAATAAAAAATATTTATACTAAAATAAAATGGTCAAAAAGCAGATTAAAAACTTGTCTTTTGACCGAAGACCGTTATGCGGCCTGTTTGAGTGTCTTGATGCGTGATGACAAACGAGACAATTTGCGGGAAGCTGTATTCTTATGCATCAACCCTTTAGCTACGCC
Source organism: Alphaproteobacteria bacterium (assembly GCA_020443075.1). GTDB lineage: Bacteria > Pseudomonadota > Alphaproteobacteria > Micavibrionales > Micavibrionaceae > TMED27. The sequence goes on along the minus strand of JAGRIU010000038.1, from coordinate 6,265 downwards.
GCGTTGAATTTCAGGACGGGCAGCCTTCAAAGCCTCCTCGGCATCCTTCGCATTACCGGACGCCAAAGCGGCTTCAATTCTTTTAATAAATGTGCGCACGCGGCTCATGCGGGATTTATTAACCTGCGCACGACGCTCATTGCGACGAATTCTTTTCTCTGCTGACTTATGATTAGCCATGTGTATAAAAACCTCTTTTTCAAAACACAGCCCGGCGCGCGGCCAAGCCCATACCTTTATCTTCAACGATCGCAGAGTAATACGCGCTTTAGAGCCTCAGTGTCAAGAATTATCCCAAGATTTTTTTAAAATTTTTAAGACCGCAAAATTAAAGCACGCACAGCACGATTTTGATTTAACGCGGTTTTATCACAATCCGGAAAAAACTGGGAGCCTCTTCCGGCTCAAAAACCAGGCTCAAAACCTCTCCCTCGCGAGCAAAATCACCATCCGCCTGCGCTGTCCAGCCAAATTGGGGAAGGCTTTGCCGATAAAACCACAAAACAAACGCTTTGGAAACATCCGCCATATCGACAACCGATTCGGCGACCCGGCCGCCGGGTTTGTCAAATGACACACCCTGATCTTCAAGCTCGACCGTCCCGGGGACCAGCGGCACATCAGGAATCACAGCGGAAAAAGAAACAATCCGCGCAAACGCCGGAGACACTGGAGGAGACACCAGACACGTTATGAGACACAAAAAAATTAAACAAAACCGGACCATAAAACTGAAGACCTATCCCTGCTTATACGGACAATAAAACGTCGAACGCCCACCCTGAACAATGCGCTGCACACCGCCTGTTTTTATCCTATCACAATCACAGCCCGGGCAGCCATGCCCGGCGCGATCATACACGGCAAAATGATGTTGAAAATATCCAAGATCCCCTTTGGTGTTGTGATAATCCCGCAAAGAGCTCCCACCCGCTTCAATCGCCTCGAGTAACACAGCTTTCAACGCCCGCACCAGAGCGCTCGCTTCATCCGCATTCAAGGAACACGCCGGTCTCTGCGGCGCAATCCCTGCACGAAACAAAGCCTCGCACGCGTAGATATTGCCGATCCCCGCCACAGCGTGCTGATCTAAAAGCGCAGGCTTAATCGGCCCGCGCCGTGCCTCCAAAGCACGCTGCAAACACGGCCCGTCAAACTCGTTCTCCAATGGCTCCGGCCCCATAGAAGCAAACGGTTCGCCCTTCTCCCAGCTCTGCTCATCCACCCCAAGCAAAAACCCGAACCGACGCGCATCATTCAAAACAACGACAACCCCACCCTCCATCCGGATCACCACATGGTCGTGCTTCTGCGGGACATAGGCCTGATCGGGCTCGAAAATCTTGATCCGCCCGGACATCCCCAGATGTAAAACAAACCCGGCCCCACCTGCGGCAAACCCCAGAATATATTTCCCGCGCCGCTGCAAACGAGCAAGAACGCGCCCGCGCAGGGATTCTGGCAAAGATTCGGGCAAAGGAAATCGCAAATCGCCGCGGTTAAAAACCACGCTATCGACCGCACAGCCCTGCATAGAGCGCGCCATTCCACGCTTCACAATTTCAACTTCTGGCAATTCAGGCATAATTGGAGTTAAAATAGAATAAAGCCCTCAAGAAAACAAAATAATAAGGCCGACGAGAATAAAGATTGGCCGGTTGGGGGGAAAACCAACCGGCCAGTTACGTGTGTGGGGATTCAAAAACATCAAACCTGCATGCCCCGTCGCTCACTAACTAAGGAGGAACAAAACAAAAATAACAGAAGTTTGTGCTTTCGAAACTTCATATAAAGCAAGCTTATAACGCTGTCAAGAGCAAAGTTATAATAAATAAACAAAAATGTTTTTTTTAGTACAAAATTTTATTTACATATAAAAAAACCACTGGACAAAGCTTTGAAAGGAGCGTATACAAGTGCCACCTTAGAAAAAGACCGTTTGCAAACCGCCTGTATATTCAGGGTTAAACCCATGTATATAAAGGACATTTTAAGGACATAATAATTAGGGAAGTTGAACACCGCCGATGTTGAGTATAGAACAAATCAGAGCCGCCCGCGCCCTCCTCGACTGGAGCCAGCAAGATCTGGCCGAGCACGCCGACCTGTCCCAGACCGGCATCGCCCGCATCGAAAACGGCACTAACAAGCCCAACTCGACGACCCTGCATAAAATCGAAACCGCCTTCGACCGCGCCGATATCGAATTCATCGGCACCACCGGCGTCAAAAAACGCACAGGCGAAATAAGAACTCTAAACGGTCAGGAAGGCTTCCGCGCTTTCATGGACGATGTCTACAAAACAACAATCGCCACAGGTGCAGATATTTGCCAGTTCAACGGCGTCCCCTCAGAGTTCTACAAATGGCTCGGCAAAGAATGGTACGAAAACCACATAGAAAGAATGGGCAAAATCGAAAGAGACTTCTCCTTCAAAATTATCGTGAAAGAAGGCGAAAACCTCTTCATTGCAACAGGACTGGCCGAATATAGATGGTTTCCACCAAGCCTGTTTAACGAAAAAACATTTTATGCCTACGGAAACAAACTAGCCTTTATCGACTTCACGGAAGACGATGTAGCCATTCGCATTATGGAACAGGAAGAATTTGCAAACAGCTTTAGAATCTTGTTCAACATTGCATGGGAAGACAGAGCACAGATCCCGAAAAATTCAAACGCGCAAGACGCAAAAACCGCATAAAGCAGAATTTGAATCATGACTGAGTTTGAAAAAAATCGCGGAAAATTAAGACAAACAGCATTCGAAACGAATGCCGGAGGCCTCAATCAGCCTCTGAGACCCCTAAGCGACCCGACATTTGAACTCTGGCACTTTGCCCTTTCAAGAGGCGCCTATGATCAGGTTTTCAAAGAAAAAAACAAAGCATTGCAAAGCGCCAACAGAGATTTAAGGCTCAAAATGTATGAACCCCATGGGTTTTCCGCTGAAGAATTGCGAGCACATGTTGCAAAAGTCGGGCATGAATATGGATGGGACAGACGCGGACTGTTCCAGCCCGCTAACGAACCCTATTTACAAGCAATCATTAATGAGCCGCAATCAAGACTTTACGTCTTCGAACGAAGAGAAAACGGGCATAGAGAAGATATCGGGTTTTGTTTTGTAACAGGCATCCCCCCATTAGAAAGACCGTACACGGACGATCACGTAGAAGCACCAGGATTAGCCTCTTTAGAAGCCGTTAATATGTTCAAGGCCACCCAAAGACTTGAAGCGGCGGCTGTTCCCATCGAAATCAACAAAATCGGCCTTTATCCGGAATATACAAATCGAGGCATAGGTAATTTTTACCTCGCCAAAATGCTGGAAATTCTTTTTGAAAGAGAAGGGTTTAACATCGTTTACCTCAATAGCCGAGACACAAACCACCGCGGTATAGAAAGTTTTTATAGAAAAAACGGAATTGAAATCTTCCATCGGGAAACACTGCCCAGCGACCTTGTCCCCAACGCACCGTCACAGGCACCTATTATTCATAGCGGTGACAGAAGATACATCAACGGAGACACAGAACATCACGCGAGCACCCCCGCCAACGATCACAGGGACCCCCTATAGCAGGAAAAGACTAACCTCCCGCCATCATCAGCGCCTCGCGTGCCAGCGGAATAGACACCGCGCGTTTTTGCGCCAGCGCCAAGGAATCTATTTTAGCAACTAAGTCTCTTGCAGCAACAAAACTGCGCTCCATCCGCGGTAAAATATAATTAACCACATCATTCCCAACGCGGAGCTGCCGATCCGAAAACAGCTTTATCAAAACAGATGCTAACAATGTATCATCTGGCGACTTTATAACCGCATGCGGCGCAGCCCGAAACCGCGACGCCAGATCCTGTAGCGCAAACTCCAACGCCGCAGGCGCCATCCGGCTGGTCGCCAGAAAAAAACCGCCGCTTTCGCGAAACATATTATACAGATGAAACAACGTCGTTTCCGCTTCCCGGCTACCGATCCACAAATCCAGCCCGTCCAGCACAAGCGGCATCCCGTCCGCAAAAATTTCTTCGGCACTCGCGCTCTCGAGCATTTTAGGCTCGACCATGCGCGCGCCGTTCTGATCACGCCACACTGCCGCCAGATGAGACTTCCCGCTCGCTGCAGGCCCGCTAATCACCAAAAGCGGCGCCGGCCACTCCGGCCAGCGATCAATCCACTCCACCGCCTCACGGTTGGAACGCCCGATCAAAAAATCCTCCCGCCCCAACGCACTGCGCCCGGCCAGATCAAGCGGAATTTGCTGCGCGCCCGACTTAGCCATCCCGTGGCGCCCCTCCATCGGCCTCCGGCGCCCCATCAGAAACAACGCCCTCATCGCTCACAACCACAGGCTCCACGTCTACCGGCACGTCCGCAACCCTCACGGAAATCTCCTGCTGCGCGCCCTCGTCATCCGCGCCGCTCTGCCCGAAATAATAAACACTGCGCTTATATTGCGTAATCGAAAACGCCAGCAACACACCGGCCACCGCCGCGACCGGCACAGCCAACAGCATCCCCAAAATCCCGAACAAACTCCCCCCGGCCAGCAACGCAAAAAACACCCAAAGCGGATGCATTCCGACACTTTCACCCACCAGCTTGGGCGTCAGAAAATTCCCTTCAATCAACTGCCCGGCCAGAAAAATCCCGCCGATAATCGCCACAAACATCAAATCCCCGGATTGAAACCACGCCACCGCCACACTGACAATCAACCCCACAGCCGACCCCACCATCGGAATAATCGAGAGCAGCCCTGCACTCAGCCCGATCAAAAACCCGTATTTCAGCCCCGCAATCGTCAAAGCCACCGCATAGGCCACCCCGAGAAAGACTGCCACACTGATCTGCCCGCGCACAAAACCGGAAATCTTGGTATCGATTTGGCTCAGCAAATCCTGAATTGTCCCTTTATGATCTTTCGGCAACATCCCCTCCACCCATACGGAAATTTTTACCCATTCCTTAATCAGAAAATAAGCCACCAGCGGCGTAAAAACGAGCACGGACAACATATCCAAAGCCGCCTGCCCGCCGGCACCCAACCGCTTGAGGATCTCCCCGGCAATGTTAATCGCCTGCCCGCCATGTGTATTGAGAAGCGCCTTCAAATCAAAATCAAGAACCGCCTCTTGCCCCGTTATTTCAGAAAATTTTTGCGACAAAGGCGCTAAAAGCAACAAAAGTTGATCCACATATCCTGGAAAATCTTTCGCAAGCTGCAAAACCTGCTTGTACAACACCGGAGAAATCACAGCCAAGAACACAAACAGCAATAAAAAGAACCCGCCGAGAATCATCATTCCCGCAGGCCCGCGGGCAATCCCGATACGTCCTAGACCGCCAACCAGCGGATTAAGCAGATAGGCAATGGCCGCCCCCAAAACAAACGGCAATAAAACACTTTTAAAAACAAATACAAAGGCAATAAATCCGGCAAACGCCACGCCCCAGAAAAAACAATGCCCACGCACACTCATAAAAATCCCCTTTTATAAAACCAGACGAAATCCGATCTAAAACTGCGCACTATAAGCACGATCACTGGCCCGCGAAGGCCCGCGACCGTCCATCCCCGCATAAGGTGTCTGCGCAGGAGGTTGTTGACCAACACCATCAACTGCGGGCGATGGCCCCTGCATCTGCGGTTGCGCCGGAGAAACCCCACCAGAAGCCGCACCAATCACAGGCGCACGCTTCCAGCGCAGATCATATAAAAGCGACCCCGCGCCCTGCACAGGCCCGCCCAAATCCAAATCCGCCTGCGCCAACGCCAAACGCAAACGCTCCATCCCGCCCTGATAGACAAGCTCGACAAACGCCTCGCGCGGACTCAAAGCCTTCAAATTAATAGAGACAATCCCCGTTGCACGCTGCAAAGCCCGCTGATATCCGGCCCATTCATTCAAAGAATAAAATTGCACGCGCGCCTGCAAAGCCCCACTCGTCATAGCCTCCGGCGCTTGCACAGAGCGCACGACTGTTTTGGACTTCCAGTCTTTACGCAAAACCTCCCTGACTTTCCCAGCCGCCGCTTTATAAAGCGCCGCATCGTCAAAACCGTCCAAAGACGGCTGAAGCACCTGGTGCACATATTCAGGCCGCGCCCGGTCCGTCCGGTAAATCTGCACCTCCAGCCCGCCCGAAGGCTGCGGACGCGCAAAAGCAACAACAGCCTCGCTCGCCCCGTAACGCTCCAACATCGCGCCCAGCCGCCGTGCGCTATAAGTCAAAACCTCGTCATCGCCAATATCATT
>JAGRIU010000037.1 GCA_020443075.1 Alphaproteobacteria bacterium | reverse complement strand
TTCCAGAGCGCGGCCATGTTGTAACATTCGGCGACCTGCCCTTGGTTAGAGGCGCCGTCACCCATATAGGCCAGCGCAACGCCGCCGTCGCCTTTATATTTGTGTGAAAAGCCAAGCCCCGCACCGATAGCTGTTCCTGCGCCGACGATGCCGTGACCGCCGAAGAAATTCTGCTCTTTGGAGAACATGTGCATGGAGCCGCCCTTGCCGCGGGAGTAGCCGCCTTCGCGGCCTGTAAGCTCGGCCATGATACCTTTAGGGTCCATCCCGCAGGCCAGCATGTGCGCATGGTCGCGGTAGGACGTTACGACGCTGTCTTGCGGCTCCTGTACGGATTGCACGCCCGTGACGACAGCTTCTTGCCCGATATACAGGTGACAAAAACCACCGATCAGGCCCATGCCGTAGAGCTGTCCCGCTTTCTCCTCGAAGCGGCGGATGAGCAGCATGTTGCGGTAGAACTTTAGAAGCTCTTCGACAGTGGGGTCCGGTGCACTGTTCGAGGCGGCCTTGCTGGGGACGGCCTTTAAATGAGCTGCTTTTTTTTCATTTTTTGACTTTGCCACGCCTTTGTCCTCTCGCACGTCTGATGATTGATCTTATGGACTTACACCTTTTCAAATAGCGTTTCCAGTGAAAACCCTTGTTTTGTGCGGCGCAACATATTGAAAAGAAAAGAAAAATTATAAAAAGGGGATGAAATTGTAATTTAATTGCTTAAAATGACATGCTCATCGTTTTGACCGTAGCCCAAAACCATACGCACGCGTTCTTCCAAAAGGTCAGAATCAATAGATCCGGGTCGCATCATCGAAACTTTTTTCTCTAAAACTTCTCTTTCAGCAATTGTTTTGTCTTCTATTGTTGACAATGTCGCTATATTTTTCTCCACCATGAGCAAACGGACAACGCTGCGCTCTCCTTGCAAGGCGTGATAGCAGAAATAAATGCTCAGGCACAAACCTATAACGGCGAGCAAATTTCCCTGAAGCAATCGTGTGTGGAGTTGAAGTCGATTCATGAAGCTATAGAATCATATTTAAGCCCTGTGGACAAGTCGAAAAATTCAAAGGATTCAATGGCTTAATGTGTACAAAAAGGGAACAAACAGACTTAAGCGATTCAAATGACTCATATTTTTAAATCGGAATTTATTTTGATATTTTTTCAGAGCCGCTCGCGGTTATGGGCTTTTTGTACGGCTGGAATGCGCTGGCGGGCCAACGGCCATATCTTTTCTGCTGGCGTTCGTATGACAAGCTCTGGATCGTTTGGAATGACATCCCAGCCGCCTTTGAAGACTTCCATATTGAGCTGAAATACTGTCCAGCCTGCGTAGCCTGTGTACAGGTGCGTTATTTCAGGATTTGGAATATTGGGATCGACATCCTTGAAACGTATTTGTCCGTTTGCGTCTTCTGACACTTGATAGTATTCCTGTTCTACACCTAACGGGCCGGAGATATAAACGGCCTTAAGATTCGGAAACGTCCGGCGCAGGGCTTGCATTTTTTGTGTGCTGATCCGGGCGGGTTTATTGATGATATAGCCACGTGCGCTAAAAAGGCTGTGGTACTTCATATAGATCACAGTTTCTTCGAAAAACGTGCCGTTAGTTAAGGGGCGGGAGACAAGCAGTTTGTTTGTGAAGCCGTGGTAGAGCTTTGAAGCCGAGGGCAGAGCTATGAGCAGCATGGCCAGAAGCAGATACAGCTTTGCGTAGGTGGGGGTTATGAAGAGCCCCCCGCCCCTGCTTTTTGTGCTTTTGCCTACCGACATGCCGTGTGCTTCGCTTTATGCGGCGGCCTTTTTCTTTCCCGAGTAATTCAAAGGCGCGCGTAGAAAGCCTGCACCTTCATAGGCGGCTTGCGGGCCGAGCTCTTCTTCTATGCGCAGAAGCTGGTTGTATTTGGCCATGCGGTCAGAGCGTGACAGTGAACCGGTTTTGATTTGTCCGGCGTTTGTGGCCACAGCGAGATCGGCGATTGTGCTGTCTTCGGTTTCACCGGAGCGGTGAGACAGGATGATGCCGAACCCGGCTTTTTTAGCAGTTTCGATGGTTTGCAGGGTTTCGCTTAAAGTGCCGATTTGATTGACCTTGACCAGTACGGCGTTGCCGGATTTTTCCTCGATGCCGCGGCGCAGACGTTTGGCATTGGTTACATAGAGGTCATCCCCGACAAGCTGGACGCGGTCGCCGAGGGCCGCTGTGAACGCTTGCCATCCGGCCCAATCATCTTCGCCCAGACCGTCTTCGATCGAGACAATCGGATAACGGGCGCACAAATCTTCGTAGTAGCGGATCATTTCATCAGAGCCGAGAACTTTACCTTCACCCTCGAGATGGTATTTGCCGTTTTTGTAGAATTCCGTGGAAGCCGCATCCAAAGCGATGGCGATTTCCTCACCCACTTTATAACCAGCGGATTCTATCGATTTCATGATGAAGTCCAGAGCTTCTTGAGAGGATTTAACGGCCGGGGCAAAACCGCCCTCGTCGCCAACATTGGTATTCAAACCCGCTTCGGAGAGCTGTTTTTTCAAGGCGTGAAAGACTTCTGCACCGGCGCGCAGGGCTTCGGAAAAATCTTTGGCGGCGATCGGCATGATCATGAATTCCTGAATGTCGACCGGATTATCGGCATGCGCGCCGCCGTTAAGGATGTTCATCATCGGTGTCGGCAGCGTATGAGCATAAGAGCCACCAACATAGCGCCAGAGCGGCATATCCAGCTCTTCGGCCATCGCGCGAGCGTTGGCCAGAGACACGCCAAGAATCGCGTTTGCACCGAGTTTGGCTTTATTGTCCGTGCCGTCGATTTCAATCATTGTTTGATCGATAAAGAGCTGCTCTTCCGCATCCAGGCCACATAACGCTTCGCAGAGGATCGTATTGACGTTATTCACGGCCTTGAGGACGCTTTTGCCGTTATAACGGGTTTTATCTCCGTCGCGCAGCTCGACGGCTTCATAGGCTCCTGTTGAGGCTCCAGAAGGCACAGCGGCACGTCCTTTTGCTCCGCTTTCCAGTGTGACATCAACTTCAACGGTCGGATTGCCGCGGCTGTCGAGAATTTGTCTGGCGTGGATGTCTAGTATGGCGGTCATGATTTAAGTTCCCAGTTACAGGTTTCCAGTTACAAGATGTTTTGTAACGTTTTTCCTGTAACTTGCAACCGGTAACTTAAAACTTGTTTAGGCTTCTTCGTCTACGACGCTGCCACGCAAAGAGCGGGCGAGTTTATGATCCGGCGTTTTTGCACGCAGGGCTAAAATGTTCTGCTGAAGCCCTTCAACGGTTGCTGTTGTCCCCAAGCCCAGAGAAAAAATCTGGTTGTATGTTGATTTGTTAGAATCCAGATATTGCTTGTTTAAAAGCCGTGCATTGCTGGATAGGCCGATGCCTTTGATTGCGTTTTGACGACCGAAATCTAAAAGGTTTATGCTGCTGGCAAGGGATCCCAGAAGGTTTGACGATTGGGCAGCCAGCCCTCTTACATTCGCAAGAGTCGAGGCGTTGTAAAATCTCGATGCGCCGGCCACTGAAGTCATATGATAAGCATCCTGCCTATTTTAGTTAAAAAGTTTCCTACTCCTACCATTTTACACGGTTTTCGCGATTTTATCAAATCTTTGCAGCGTTTCAAGAACATTCGGTAAGTCACTGAGTTTAACCATATTTGGGCCATCCGAAGGCGCATTATCAGGGTCTTGGTGGGTTTCCATGAACACGCCTGCGACGCCGACGGCGATCGCTGCGCGCGCCAGAACCGGGACCATGGTGCGGTCACCGCCGGAAGACGTGCCCTGCCCGCCCGGTTGTTGGACGCTATGGGTGGCATCGAAAATGACCGGATAGCCTGTTTGCGCCATAATCGGCAGGCTGCGCATATCAGAGACAAGCGTGTTATAGCCGAAACTGGCGCCGCGTTCGGTGAGCATTATGTTGTCATTGCCGCTTTCGGCGATTTTGGCGGCGACGTTTTTCATGTCCCACGGGGCGAGAAACTGGCCTTTTTTGACATTGACGACGCGGCCTGTGTTGGCGGCGGCGATGAGAAGGTCTGTCTGGCGGCACAAAAAGGCGGGAATTTGTAAAACGTCAATCACATCAGCCACAGCTGCGCATTGTTCTTCTGTATGCACATCGGTGAGCATCGACACACCGAACTCTTTTTTGAGATCGTCGAAAACAGGTAAAGCTTTTTCCAATCCTATGCCGCGCTGACCGTGCAAACTGGTGCGGTTGGCTTTGTCGAACGAGGATTTGTAGATGAACGGGATACCTAATCTGGCCGTGAGTTCGACGAGCGCACCACACATTTCGAATGCGTGATCGCGGCTTTCCATCTGGCATGGTCCGGCGATCAGGGTGAAAGGCTTATCGTTGGCGATTTCAATGGCGGCGAGTTTTACGGTTTTCATGGCTTTATATTTAGTGGAGTTTCTCTTCTATGGGAAGAGGTAAGCCGATTTTATACTCACACCAATCGACCTTGATCGACTGCAGCTTTGATAAAGCTCACGAAGAGCGGGTGCGGGTCAAAGGGTTTGGATTTAAGTTCGGGGTGGAATTGCACCCCGATGAACCACGGGTGATCCTCGCGCTCGACGATTTCCGGTAGCGCTCCGTCGGGAGAAAGTCCTGAAAACTTAAGGCCTTGGCCTTCTAGTTTGTCTTTGTACGCAATATTAACTTCGTAGCGGTGGCGGTGACGCTCGCTGATATCCTGAGCGCCGTAGATGGCCGCAACTTTTGAACCTTCAACAAGGTGTGCCGGATAGGCCCCCAGGCGCATCGTGCCGCCCAATTCTTCCTCCGTGCCGGCGCGTTTCTTGCCGTCTTGTTCCCATTCAGTCATCAGGCCGACGATATGTTCACCGCCCTCCTCCAACTCGCTGGAGGTTGCGCCCTTGATACCGCAGAGATTACGGGCGGCTTCGATGATGGCCATTTGCATCCCCAGACAAATTCCGAAATACGGGATTTTTTTCTCCCGAGCGTATTGGACCGCACGAATTTTTCCTTCTGTGCCGCGTTTGCCGAAACCGCCGGGAACGAGGATGCCGTTTACACCGTCGAGATGCGGCGTTGGGTCTTCATTTTCGAACAATTCGGCTTCAATGAATTTAAGTTCGACTTTGACATTATTGGCAATGCCGCCGTGAATCAGGGCCTCGTTGAGCGATTTATAGCTGTCGGCCAGATTTGTATATTTGCCGACGATGGCGATTTTGACGGAGCCTTCCGGTTCTTTGACGCGGGCGATAATATCGTCCCAGATCGACAGATCCAGATTAGCAACGTCTTTAATGCCGAAGCTGTCCATGACCTGATTGTCCAGTCCTTCGTCGTGGTAAGATAGCGGCACTTCGTAGATAGAGGACACATCAAGCGCGGGAATGACTTTTTCGCGGGCGATGTTACAGAAAAGCGCGATTTTACCGCGTTCGTCTTCCGTTATTTCGCGGTCGGCGCGGCAGAGGAGAATTTGCGGGCGAATCCCGTAGCTCATCAATTCTTTGACCGAGTGCTGGGTCGGTTTGGTTTTAAGCTCGCCTGCGGCAGGAATATAGGGCAAGAGCGTCACATGGATGAATAGTGCGCGGTCCGCGCCGACTTCGTTACCGAACTGACGAATAGCCTCTAAGAACGGCAGAGATTCAATATCGCCGACCGTTCCGCCGATCTCGCATAATACAAAGTCGGCGGTCCCTTCTTTTTCGAGGATAAAATCTTTGATTTCATTTGTAATGTGCGGGATGACCTGAATAGTGGCGCCGAGATAATCGCCGCGACGCTCTTTAGCCAGCACCTCGGTATAGACCTGTCCGGTGGTGATGTTATCGTTTTTACGGGCGGGTACACCAGTGAAGCGCTCATAATGGCCGAGATCAAGATCCGTTTCCGCACCATCGTCGGTGACATAGACTTCGCCGTGCTGGAACGGGCTCATTGTGCCGGGATCGACGTTCAGATACGGGTCAAGTTTGCATAGGCGGACTTTATAACCGCGTGCTTGAAGCAATGCGCCAAGCGCAGCGGAGCCGAGGCCCTTTCCCAATGAGGAAACAACGCCGCCAGTAATAAAGATATATCGTGTCATTCCGCTACAGGTACGCTTGGGGCTTCTTTCGAGGTTTCAACCGGGGTTTGAACCGGCGCTTCATTCTGTGTGTCCGTTACGGCCGGTTTTTCATCCTGCAAGGCATCCAGAATACTCTGGTTCGAGCGGCTATGTGCTCCGGCAAGAATACCGAGCAACAAGCTGGTGCAGAAAAACAGCCCGGCGCAAATGGCTGTGGCGCGCGTTAAAAAGTTGGCTGTGCCCTGCGGTGTGGCCAGCCCGCCGAGCCCGCCGCCGCTGCCTATGCCCAGACCACCGCCTTCGGAGCGCTGGAGCAGGACCAGACCAATAATTGCCAAGGCCAATAACAGATGAATGACAAGGATTACGTTTTCCATGGAAGTGCTTTCTAATTCATTTATGCGGCTCTTGCAATAGAAAGAAATTGATCGGCTTTCAAGCTGGCGCCGCCAATCAGACCGCCGTCTATATTTTTACAGGCCAGAATCTCTTTCGCATTTTCCGGTTTCATAGACCCACCGTAGAGAATGCGCGTCTTCTCAGGCTTTGGTACAAGATCTTTGAGATTTTCGCGGATCAATGTGTGCATTTCCTGCGCATCTTGCGGGCTGGCTGTTTTTCCGGTGCCGATGGCCCATACAGGCTCATACGCAATGACGACTTCATGGAATGATTCGAGATCGGGGAGCGAGCCTTGCAGTTGAGAGAGGACGATTTCTTGCGCGCGGCCTGCATCGCGCTCTTCTTGTGTCTCTCCGATACAAACAATGGGGATAAGATCGGCCTTGAGGGCTCTTGCGACTTTTTGAGCAACGATGACGTTTGTTTCCCCGTGGTTTTGGCGACGTTCGGAATGCCCCAGAATCACGTAGGCGCATTCGGAGTCTTCCAGCATTTGTGCGGATAAATCGCCTGTATGAGCGCCGTTTTCTTCGGACGAGCAATCTTGTGCGCCGATTTTGATTTTCGGATAACCGCGCAAAGCATGACGGACGTCCGATATATAAAGGGCTGGCGGGCACACCAGGATATCAGCCTTTTCAACAATAGCTTCTTCCTGACTAAGGTTGTTGACAATATCGGCAATCAACGCGCGCGCTTGTGTGCGCGAACCATTCATTTTCCAGTTTCCGGCAATCAGTTTTTTCATCATCCATACTCTCAAATTTTACTTCTCTGGGTGCTTGCCCCGTCACAATCTCCGCCCTATAGTGCAGGGTCATTGAGTGCAAGACAAGGGATAAAGGAACGAAAAATGGTTATGAACGCGCTGAATAAAAAAGCATCGGGCGGTCTGGGGAAGTTTATTCTTTTCGGGTTTTTGGCACTGGCCGTTGGGGGGTTGGTGTTTTCCGATGTGACGGGGGTCTTTCGCGGCGGCGTGGGCAGCAGCGATGTGGCGCGCATTGGTGATGAAAAACTTTCCATCCACCGTTTTGATCGTTCCTTGCGCCGCACTCTGGCACAGACAGGGCTCAGTGTTGATCAAGCCTATAAGCTGGGCTATGTGGGGCAATTCCTGAATTCCGAGATTCAGCGACGGGTTTTGTTTCAGGCCGCCGCGCGGGACAATATGAGGATTGATCAGAAAATTCTGGCTGGAGAGATTATGAATCTTTTGGCGCCGATGACCGGTGAAGGGCAAAAGCCGGAGGATGTCTTGCAGGCTGTGCTGCTCAATCAGGGGATGAGCGAGGGTGAACTTGTTGATTCAATCCGCCGAGACATGACCAACAGCATTTTCAGCAAAGCCTTGGTCGGCGGCATGAGCGGTGTTTCGAAAGCATTTGTTAAAGATATGGCGGCTTTTGGCGGAGAAACGCGGAGCATCGAATATGTGGCTTTCAAGGATGCGGATTTCAAGGACGTTCAAAAGCCTGGCGAAGAACAACTAAAGACCTTTTATGAAACAACCAAGGATGCGTATGCCGTTCCGGAAATGCGCAGCGGGAAGTTGATTATTCTCAATACGGCGTCTTTGGACGAGACAATGGAGATCAGCGAAGATGATTTGAAATCGGAGTATGATGCCAATATTGCTGCCTACACCTATCCGGAGATGCGGACGATCGAGCAGGTCATTCTCGCAAGCGCTGACAGGGCCAAAGCTGTGGCCGATAAGGTTAAGGGCGGAACATCCTTGAAAGAGGCTGTTAAAGACGTAACGGGCAATGTCACCGATTATTTGCCGCCGCAAGACGTTAAAGAAGAGGATTTACTGGAAGATCTGCAAGCCGATGTATTCAATGCCGAAAGCGGTGATATGATAGGGCCGATTGAAACGGCCTTGGGGCAGCAAATTGTTGTCGTTAAAGGGATCAAGGCGGCGCATACGGATGGTTTTAAAAGCGTGCGCGGCGATCTTGAAAAAGAGCTCAGAGTCACGCGGTTAAGTGATGCGCGTTTTGCGATGGCGGACCAGCTTGATGACTTGCTGGCCGGCGGCGCCGGGCCGGATGAAATCAAGCAGGAGCTTTCCGTCGAGATCAAAGACCTTCCGGCCGCGAGCCGTTACGGGCAGGATAAAAACGCTCAAGCCGTTTTAGGGGATATGGGCGAATATAAGCCGCAATATCTAGAAAATCTGTTTGAATTGAATGAAGGTGAATCGTCTTCGGTTGCCGAAATGCCTGACGGGCGTCTGGCGGCTGTTTATCTGGATTCTATACTGCCTAAATCATTCCCGTCCTTTGAAGAGGTTAAGTCCAAATTGGAGGCGGAGTGGATGGAGGATCAACGCCGGGTCAGTAATGCGGCGTTCGTGGACGAGAAACTTAACGCTGTTCAGGGCGGTGAAAAACTCTCGGATTTGGGGGTAATCAAGATTTTGGAGAGTGTGGAGCGTTCAAAAAAACTTCCCGAACCTTTGATCTCGCAATCTCTGGCGGAAATTTTTGAAGCCCCTGTTTCTGAAGCCTTTGTTTTGCCGATTGACGGTGGGCGGGCTATTGCGCGCGTCACGGCCAGTCATTTGGGTAAAGCCTCTAGCGATGAAGCTCTTCAGCAACTGACGGATGGTCTGGTGTCTTCAGGTCAGAATGAAACGCTCGGGCTTTATCTGGATGCGATCAGCCAGAGCATTCCGGCCACAATTAATCAGCCTCTGATTGACCGCGTTTATGGAAGTCAGGATCAATGACAACGTCCGTAAATCCCGACGATTTTATACGCGCTTTTGAATCCGGACAGACACAACTTGTCTGGGAATGGGTGTCGAGCGATCTTGAAACGCCGGTTTCGGCCTATGTGAAGCTTTGCGGAGACGCACCCTACTCTTTTCTTTTGGAATCAATTGAGGGCGGGACGACGCTGGGGCGCTATTCCGTGATCGGGTTTGATCCGGATCTGATTTGGAGATGCCGCGGCGGTGCGGTGGATGTCTGTGATACATCCGGGAATTGGTCGGATATTGAAGGTGAGGCTTTGCCGTCCTTGCGGCGAACGCTGAATGAATCAAAGATTGATACTGTGCCGCAAGGTTTGCCGCCGATGGCGGTTTCCGGCCTGTTCGGCTATATCGGCTATGACATGGTGCGGCTGATTGAAAAGCTGCCCGATGACAATCCGGACGATCTGAATATTCCCGATAGCGTTTTGATGCGCCCCTCTGCTCTGGCGATTTTTGACAACGTTAAGCAAATGGCATGCCTTGTCGTGCCGGTTTATCAGCATGCAAACAATACGGGCCGAGATTGTGACACCGTTTTGACCGATGCGCAGACGCGCTTGCAGGGGCTTAAAGAGGCTTTGCAACGCCCTAAAGATCTGTCGTTTCTGGAGAAGCCTTCGGCGCTATCCGCGCCGTTAGATGTGCGCTCGAATATGACACAAGACGCGTATAAAGATGCGGTGCGCAAGATCGTGCAATACACGCTGGAGGGCGAGATTTTCCAGTGCGTGCCCAGCCAGCGTTTCAGTATTGATTACGATCTGCCTTCTCTGGCGTTTTACCGCTCTTTGCGACGGATTAACCCTTCGCCGTTCATGTTTCATTTGTCTTTGGACGGGTTTGAATTGGTCGGGGCGAGTCCTGAAATTCTGGTGCGGGTGCGCGATTCGCAAGTGACAATCCGCGCATTGGCCGGAACGCGCAAGCGCGGTGCTACGCCGGAAGAGGACAAGGCTCTGGAGGCCGAGCTTCTGGCCGATGAAAAGGAATGCGCCGAGCATTTGATGCTGGTGGATTTGGGACGCAACGATGTCGGGCGCGTGAGCGAATATGGCAGTGTCAAAGTGACGGATCAGTTCATTGTCGAATATTACTCGCATGTAATGCATATCGTCTCCAACATTGTGGGCAAGCTCAAAAGCTCTCTGGATATTGTCGATGCCCTGTTTGCGGGATTTCCGGCCGGAACTTTAAGCGGGGCTCCGAAAGTGCGGGCGATGGAGATTATCGACGAGGTCGAGGTTAGCCGCCGCGGAGCTTATGCGGGCGGCGTGGGCTATCTTTCGGCCAACGGCACGCTGGATACCTGTATCGCGATCCGCACGGCGCTGATCAAAGACGGCAAGATGTATATTCAGGCCGGGGCGGGCGTTGTCGCCGATAGTGACCCGGAGATGGAGTATCAGGAGACGGTCAATAAAGCCCAGGCATTGGTTCGGGCAGCGGAGCAATCGATTGAGATGTCTCAGGCAACGGGTCAGAAAAAATAATTTCCTCTTTCTCCCTCTCTGGGCTTTGCTCCAAAGTGGGGTTTTCAGGCGGCTTGACCTCTTGAGATTCTCCCGCATTCGCAACCGCATAACTATGTGTTAAGGTGCTAGCAGGGACGATTTCGATTTGCTTTGCTGCGAGCGTCGGCAGCCATTCTCTCAAGCCTTCTATCGTCGCGTCTTTCGGGTGACCAATGGCAATGGCAAAGCCGTTTTTTAGAGCCAGTTTTTCGGTTTTTGCCAGAGCGCCGCGAACGAACCCAATTGTATTTTCGTGATCGAGAAACACATCACGCGAAGCCATTTTTGCACCGCTCTCTTTGGCAATATCGGCGGCTACAGACGCGGCTATGGTTTTGGAATCGATAAAGAACAGTCCCCTGTCCTTTAGCTTTTCCATGACGAACTGCATGGCGCGCGGGTTTTGCGTGAGTTGGCTACCCATGTGGTTGTTTAGGCCTGCATAGCCGTCAAAAGCCGCAAAGGCTTTGTCTAGTTGCTCGCCCCACTCCTCTTCGCTCATATTCTCGCGCAGGCCAATACTGCCGATATCCAGATCCGGGTTTGTGGGCTGCATCGGCATGTGGATCATCAGTTCATGGCCTTGCGCTTTGGCGTCTTGCGTTATGCCGCCAAGGTCCGGCGCGTAGGGCAAGAATGCGAGGGTCAGGCGCGGATCAAGATCGACCATAGCCCTGGAGCGTTTGCGGTCCATACCCATATCGTCGATGATGATGGCGATTTTATAGGGTGGTTTAGTGAGTGTCGTTTTGTCAGCGGGCGCTGGTGGTGGCTTTGTTTCCGGTTCTTTGTATTCGGGAATGGATTCCGGCACTGGCTCGACCGTCTTTAAATCTTCATAGAGAAACGGCTTTGGTTCGCGCGGGTCGATGACTTTTTGATAATTAAGGGGCTCTTTTTTCGGGTTAGGCTTTTCTATTGTTATTGTCGGTTTCATGCCTGCCGGAGGATTGTTCTTTTGCAGCACACTTTGGACGGCGGTTGCCGTCAGCATCAAAGCGACAGAGATAGATACGAACACAAATGTTCCGCGGGGATTGTGGTAGCGTTTCATTGCGCGCCAGCATAAACGGCTTTGTGTAGCAGGTAAATACCTCTTGCATTTGCCCTGCCGTGCGGGTGATAAAGTGGGCCATGATTGTTTTGATCGATAATTACGACAGCTTTACCTATAACCTCGTGCAATATCTGGGTGATTTAGGTGTGGACACGGCCGTTTACCGCAACGACCAGATTGATGTGGGGGGCGTTCTCGCGCAAAGACCCAAGGGGCTGATGATTTCACCGGGACCGAGCAATCCCGATAATGCCGGGATTTGTCTTGAGCTTGTAAAAGCCGCCGAAGAACATGATTTGCCGCTGCTCGGGGTTTGCCTCGGGCATCAGACAATCGGGCAAGCTCTGGGCGGGAAGATCATCCAGATTACTCCGATGCACGGCAAGCGTTCCTTGGTTCAGCACGAAGGTAAAAGCGTGTTTAAGGGCCTTCCTTCACCCATAGAGGTCGCGCGTTATCATTCTTTGGTCATTGAGCCGCAGAGCGTTCCGGACTGTCTTGAGATCACAGCGCAAACTCAGGACGGCATTATCATGGGCGTGGCGCATAAAATAAAGCCTATTCACGGCGTACAATTTCACCCCGAAAGCATTGCTACCCAGCACGGGCATGCGATGCTGGAAAACTTTATCGCGCTTTTGTAAGGACGCATCCCTATGAGCTTTTACGATGGCCAAACGCCTTTGAATGAAGAGCAAATGATTGAGGCTATGAGCCAGATCATGGAGGGCCGCGTTGCGGACGACGATCTTTCCGCGTTTTTGCTGGGGATGGCCGAACGCGGGGAAACTGTGGAGGAGTTGAGCGGCGCTGCCAAGGTTTTACGCAAAAAAGCCATCAGCCTGAAAGCGCCTTATGGCGCGGTGGATTGCTGCGGCACCGGCGGAGATGGCGCCAACACCTACAACATCTCCACGGCGGTGGCGCTTGTGTCTGCGGCCTGCGGCGTGCCGGTGGCAAAACACGGTGGGGGAGCTTCAAGTTCCAAATCCGGCTCAGTCGATGTTCTGGTTGAGCTTGGCATTAATCTTGATGTGCCTCCTGAAAAACTAGAAGAGGCGCTGAAGCATTTCAATTTCGCCTTTCTGGCAGCACCCCGTCATCACCTAGCTATGAAAAATGTTCGCGAAGTGCGCAAAAAACTGGGGCGGCGCACAATCTTCAATTTGCTCGGCCCGCTGGCCAATCCTGCGGGCACGCGCCACCAGTTGCTCGGCGTTTTTGACAAGCGTTGGGTGCGGCCAATGGCTGAAACGCTTAAAAGTCTGGGCACAAAAAGTGCTTGGGTGGTGCATGGCTCAGACGGGCTGGACGAGATTACGACGACGGGGCCGACTTTTATCGCGACGCTGAATTCGGAGGGCCGTATTGAAGAACGGACGATCAGTCCGGTGGATTTCGGTCTTGAAACCAATAAATCTGAGGCATTGTTGGGTGGGAGTGCGGAGGAAAACGCTGCGGCTTTGCGCGCGGTTTTGGAAGGGCAAAAATGCGCTTACCGGAATATTGTTCTAGC
The DNA here is from genome assembly GCA_020443075.1 of Alphaproteobacteria bacterium. Classification (GTDB taxonomy): domain Bacteria; phylum Pseudomonadota; class Alphaproteobacteria; order Micavibrionales; family Micavibrionaceae; genus TMED27. The sequence goes on along the minus strand of JAGRIU010000037.1, from coordinate 8,714 downwards.
CAATACGGCGGCCGTTTTGTGTTTGCATGGCGATGTTACGGATATTAAAGACGGCGTTCAAAAAGCGGCCGAAGCGATTGATCAGGGGCTGGCTTTGCAGACTTTGAAAGATTATATCCGTTTTTCCAGAGAGTACGGCCAATGAGCGTTTTGGATGAAATATGCGTCCGCAAGGCCGAACATGTCGCCGCGCAAAAAAACGCGGTCAGTCTTGACGAATTAAAGGCGCAGATTAAAGATGCCGAAGCGCCGCGCGGCTTTATTCAGGCTCTAAGGGCTATGGATGGGCCGTCCTTGATTGCCGAGGTTAAAAAAGCCTCTCCGAGTAAGGGGCTTATTCGCGCCGATTTTGATCCGGCCGTGATTGCGAAGACCTATGAAGATAACGGTGCAGCCTGCATTTCCGTGTTGACAGATGAACCGTATTTCCAAGGGTGTGATGCGTATTTGCGCCAGGTCAAAGACGTGGTGTCCTTGCCCGTCTTGCGGAAGGATTTTATGCTTGATCCGTATCAGATTTATGAATCGCGGGCGTTGGGTGCGGATTGCATTTTGCTGATTATGGCCGCGCTTTCGGATGATATGGCGGATGAACTTTATGGGTTGGCCGTAGATCTTGGCATGGATGTGCTGGTCGAGGTCCATAACGCGAAGGAACTGGAGCGAGCATTACGCTTAAATCCGGCGATGGTTGGCGTTAATAACCGTAATCTTAAAACCTTGAGCGTCGATGTGCAGACCTCGTTCGATCTTTTGCCACAGATGCCGCCGGATGTTTTGAAAGTCGCAGAAAGCGGCCTGAGTAATTACGAAACCGTTTATGCCTTGGAAATGGCCGGATACACAGCGTTTTTGGTTGGTGAAAGCCTGATGCGTCAAGACGATATTGGTGCGGCTGTACGGGGCTTGCTCGGAAAAAATTGACATGAAAGGTGAACTAAAGTAGAACAAATAGTGTATATTTTTATGATTCGTGGATTTTAAGGGGAACATCTGCGCATCACATCAGAAGAGGATTTTTTCGATGCTGACCAAAAAACAACGCGATTTGTTGCTCTTTATTCATGAACGTCTCGGGGAAGACGATGTCCCGCCGTCTTTTGAAGAGATGAAAGAAGCTTTGGGCCTGAAATCAAAATCGGGGATTCACCGTTTGATCAGCGGCCTTGAAGAGCGCGGATATATTGAGCGTTTGCCACACCGTGCACGGGCGTTGGCGATAAAAAAACTTCCCGAGGGTTTTAAACCGCCTGCGGCTCTGGAAAATAATGTTAGCACGTTTCCATCTCCATCGGAGCGGGCTTCCCCCTCTTTGGATCAGGTGCCGTTATGCGGGAAAATTGCCGCCGGAACGCCGATCGAAGCTATCCAGCATGACGGGGACTTTTTGTCTCTACCTCAAGGCATTGTCGGCGGCGGTGAACACTATGCCTTGACGGTTGAAGGGGATTCCATGATTAATGCCGGGATTCATGATTCCGATATCGTTATCATTAAACGCTGTCAAACGGCTGAGAATGGCGCAATTATCGTGGCTCTGGTTGATGATCAGGAAGCGACGCTGAAAACCTTACGCCGCGCGGGAAATAAAATTGTTCTTGAGCCAGAAAACGAGGCCTATGAACCGCGCATTTTAGAACCTGATCGGGTCAAAATTCAGGGGCGTCTGGCGGGGCTGATCCGGACGTATCATTAGGATCATTCGATCTTTGGTACAGAAGAAGAGGACTTAGTCCACGGGATGCCCTCGATTCTTTTTCTGTATGTTGCCTTTTTGACGTTTTTGAAATCCGGCATTCCATGGGCGAGATCTACGCTGCTGCTCGACGTTTTTGACGACAAGCCCCTTGCCTTTTCTATCAGGGTAGATCGCGTAGGCACCGTTTCTGAATGCATCAAATTTGTCGATGACGATTTTTCCCGGGCATTTCCGGCGCAACGGCTCCATCCCGATAATAACATCGGCGGTTTTACAACTTTGGATGAAACCAGCTTGTGTTTTCAAAACATCGATAATTCCTGCACGGCTGTGCAAACGGCATCCTTGCGGACCGCATGAGATATTGTCTTGCTCCCCTTCCTTGGGCCATTTGCGTGCTTGATCTTCGGGCATCCCCAAGGCACTTAGCCAGCTTTGGCGGACAAAGCGTTCTTTATTCAGGCTCGAAAACGAGGCGGCTCCGCTATCCTCTACAAAGGCGGCAAGTTTTGCGTTTTGCGATATTAATGCGGCAGGCGTTTGTATCTGGCTGAGAGTAAACGTTGATAATACCAGTGGCAACAGTGAGAGCCAGCGGGCTTTACCTTTGAGCAGCGCCGCACACAAAAAGGCCGCCGTAAAATAAAGGAGCGCGGTGGTTGGCCAAAGGCTCACGCGCCAGACCGCGTGATCTAGGCTCGCAACTTCATGGGCAATCTTCAAAATACCGTCAACACCGAAGGATGCAGCTTGCAAGGCGTAGCCCTCCAGTCCAAATGGCATTAACAAAAACGATAAGACTCCCATCGGCATGACGATAAAGCTCAGGATCGGCATAGCCAGCACGTTTCCCAGCAATCCATAGAGCGCGATTTTTTGAAAATGGAACAGCACGAACGGCGCGGTGGCAATGCTGGCGATCAGGCTGGTCAAACAAATGCCCAGCACGTAAAGGCTTGCGCGTTTTATCATTCCGCTGTGGGCGTATTGTGCCGCCCACCACGGACGCATGGCTTCGTAGACGACGATCAGCGCCGTGACGGCGGCAAAGGACATATGGAAGCTGGCTGAAAGCAGGCTTTCCGGTGCGATAATAAGCACTGCTAAAGCCGCAGTAGCCACAAGACGGAGCGATAGCGGCGAGCGATCCATAAAAACGGCCAGTAAAACGATCGCCGTCATCAAGGTCGCGCGCTGTGTTGGCACTGTTGCGCCGGCTAAAAACATGTAAAAAAGCGCTGCGGCCATGGCGCACAGAGCGGCGTATTTTTTGATCGGGTATTTGAGCGCCCAGCCGGGAATGAGAGCCAATATCAAGCGCACGGCGAAAAAGACTATGCCTGTGAACAAACCGATATGAAGGCCTGAAATGGCCAGCATGTGCGCCAATCCTGCGTCACGGATGGCGTTTGCGTCGCTTTCGCTGATAGCACCGCGTTGTCCGGTGAGCAGTGCATTGATGATAGCGGCTTGATGCGGTTTATGATCCAGAGCCTCGTTGATTTTGCGGCTTACGTTCCGGCGGATGTTTTTGAATACAGGCGTTTTGACGTCTCCCGTTTCTTTTGCGTCCATATTGCTATAGGCGAAACCTGTCGCGCCGATGCCTTTGAAATACATATAACGCTGAAAATCAAAGCCGCCGGGCAGCACGGGCGGTGACGGTGGGCTGAGATTGGCGCGTACGGAGACACTTTGCCCGATTTGAATGTCTTGCGTTTTCTTGAAGCTGATGCGGAATTTGCGCGGTGTCTCTTCAGGGGCCAGCCTTTGTATTTTCACGTGACTTAAGGTTACGCGCTGGCCGCGCCTCTCTTCTTTGTCTTCGATACTGTCAATTATTCCCGAGACATCGACGCCGCCCGTTTTTTTGCTCAAGATTGGCGTGAAAACTGCATGCGTTCTGTATTGAGCGGCGGCAAAACCGAAAACAAACATAGCGATAAATGCGATGAGCCAACGCTTGTGTATGTCTTTGTATGTTACGGTGAATAAAGCCGCTATAGCGATGAGTGCGGTTATGACGAGCGATGCTGGCGGTTCTTGGGACAGGGAGAAATAGAGCGCTATTCCGCTTCCGAAAAGCACGGGCAGCCAAAGGAAAAATTGGTCTTTTTGCGTCCAGACAGCCGTCAACACTGCATCTTTAAGCGCATGTCCTTTCGAAAGATCCGCGTTGAAGATTTCTGCGCTCATTGCGTTTTTCGTTGAACGTTTCCTATATTTTGGTTAATCGTTTGAGGCATCACGATAAACGAATAACCAACGACGAACAACGATCAACAACTCATGACGATTATTACGCGCTTCCCTCCCTCGCCTACTGGCTTCATGCATATCGGCACAGCCCGCACGGCTTTGTTTAACTGGCTGTATGCGCGTCGTCATGGCGGAAAGATGCTGTTCCGGATCGAAGATACGGACCGTGCGCGGCATAATGAAGAGGCGGTTGTTGCGCTGATCAACGCGATGAAATGGCTGGATCTGGATTGGGACGGTGAGATTGTATCCCAGTACGAACAACGGAACCGTCATGCGGAGGTAGCCTTGGAACTTTTGGATAAAGGGCTGGCCTATCGCTGTTATTGTTCGCAAGAAGAACTTGAGGAAATGCGCGTGAAGGCTAAGGCCGATGGCAAGCCGACTTTTTATGACCGGCGCTGGCGGAATAAGGGGGCCGAGGATGCGCCGGAGGGTGTTGAGCCGGTGATCCGTATCAAGGCTCCATTAGAAGGGGCAACAACACTTCATGACGAAGTGCAAGGCGATGTCACGGTGCAGAACGAACAACTGGATGACTTTGTTATTCTGCGGGCTGACGGGACGCCGACCTATATGTTGTCTGTTGTTGTGGATGACCATGATATGGGGGTCACTCATGTTATTCGCGGCGACGATCACCTGAATAATGCGTTTCGGCAGAATGTGATTTACGAGGCGATGGAATGGGATAAACCTGTCTATGCGCATTTACCACTGATTTTAGGGCCGGACGGGGCGAAAATGTCGAAACGGCACGGCGCGGCGAGCGTTGAAGAATACCGCGATATGGGGTATTTGCCCGAGGCTATGCGCAATTATCTGCTCAGGCTGGGCTGGAGCCACGGCGATGATGAGATTATTTCCATGGCGCAGGCTTTGGAGTGGTTTGATCTGGAGCATATCGGCAAGGCGGCGGCGCGATTTGATTTTGCAAAGCTTGAGAGCCTGAACGCGCATTACATCAAGGAATGTGACAACCAGCGTTTACTGGAGAGCACCCTGCCCCTGTATAAAATCCGTCACGGCATTGAACCGGATTCAGCCGCGCAAGAGCGGATCATGCAGAGCGCAGATGAGTTAAAATCACGGGCAAAGACTTTGATCCAGTTCGTTGATGAATCTGTATTTTATGCACGCGTTTCACCATTTGAATATGATGAAAAGGCGGCGGCGCTTTTGGATCAGGACGGTAAAGATATTCTCAAAATTCTGCTGGATGCTTTTGAAGCGCTGCCTTCTTTTACGGCGGACGATATTCAGAATGTGTGCAAGGCTGTGGCGCAAGAACATAAAGACGGCAAGCTCGGCAAGGTTGCTATGCCTTTGCGCGCGGCACTGACCGGAACGACGGTTTCTCCCTCGGTCTTTCATGCGGCAGAGATTTTGGGCCGGGACGAGAGCCTTGCACGTGTGCGCGCCGCCTTGGCTTAGCTTATCAGGGAGGGGAAACTGAAATACCCTTGATTGATTTTAGAAATGGCTTACAATGGCCGTATTGTGCTTTGCAATATCTTCGCGGGCATTTCTATAAGATCTATAATTTTCAAGCAGATAAGGGACAGTGGGGAATATGAGCGCCGAATCCGTTTCCGAGAATCAAAAGACGTTTACTCTAACGAATAATAACACAGGAGACAGTGTTGAGTTGCCTGTTCTTGAGGGGACCTGTGGGCCGCCTGTGATTGATGTTCGTAAATTATACGAGCAGACCGGGCATTTTACCTTTGATCCCAGTTTTACGGCGACGGGCAGTTGCAAATCGCGTTTGACTTTCATTGACGGGGAAAAAGGCATTTTGATGCACCGCGGTTATACGATTGAAGAGCTGGCGGAGAATAGTTCGTTTATGGAGGTTGCTTATCTGTTGTTGAACGGGGATTTGCCGAACCAGGCCGAGTTCACGAAATTTGAGCGCGATATCACCTATCACACGATGGTGCATGAGCAGATCAACTATTTCTATCGCGGTTTCCGCCGTGATGCACACCCAATGGCTATTATGTGCGGTGTGGTCGGCGCTTTGTCCGCGTTCTACCACGATTCTCTGGATATATGGGATCCGCGCCAGCGCGAGATTTCGGCTCATCGCTTGATCGCGAAAATTCCGACTCTGGCGGCGATGACGTATAAGTATACGGTCGGTCAGCCGTTTATGTATCCGCGTAACGACCTGAATTTTCCTGAAAACTTCCTCTATATGTGTTTTGGCCTGCCGCCCGAGCCGTATCAGGTCAATCCGGTGCTGACCAACGCGATGGACAAGATTTTGATCTTGCATGCAGACCACGAGCAAAACGCTTCCACATCGACGGTGCGATTGGCGGGATCTTCTCAAGCCAATCCGTTTGCCTGTATTGCTTCGGGGATCGCCTCTCTATGGGGACCCAGCCATGGCGGGGCCAATCAGGCTGTTTTGGAAATGCTGGATGAGATAGGCGACAAGAAAAATATCCCCGAGTTTATCGAACGAGCCAAAAACAAGGATGATCCGTTCCGTTTGATGGGCTTTGGCCACCGCGTTTATAAAAACTTCGACCCGCGTGCCGGCGTTTTGAAAAAAGCCTGTGACGAGGTTCTGGATGATCTGGGGATTAATGATCCGCGTCTGGAGCTGGCAATGGAGCTTGAGCGGATTGCTTTAGAGGATGATTATTTCGTCGAGCGCAAGCTTTTCCCGAATGTGGATTTCTATTCCGGTATTATTTTGAAAGCTATGGGATTCCCTGTTTCCATGTTTACGGTATTGTTCGCCGTAGCGCGGACCGTAGGCTGGGTTTCACAGTGGAAGGAAATGATCGAGGAGCCATCCTTGCGCATTGGCCGCCCGCGCCAGCTTTACACCGGTCCGGCGCAGCGCCCTTATGTGCCGATGGATAAGCGGAAATAATTACAATTTGGCTGAAGTCGGTTCGGATGGCATATAGCGCCATACGGTTGTGTTTTCTTCCGTACTTAATGATGCCGCGTTAGTCCCTCTATCCCTTTCTTGAGGTATGCTGTCGAGAATACGTTTTAGTTTATCGGGATCGCCGGTTTGGTGTGGGTAGGTTACCACAACAGAATCTCCGTCTACGCTGACACAACTGTTATAGTTTTTACAAAGACCAGTACTGACCAGAACAGCCTGAACGTGGAGCATCCATGTCATCAGGAGGCTTTCTTTCTCGGTCATTCTAAAACGGTTTAGCGCCCATTCATCAGTTGTAAGCATTACTTTTCCTCCCTAAAAAGTTTAAGAGCACACTATACGTCACATTCTGTAAAAACAAGCTTTTAGCGCCGCAGTTTCTGCAACAAGGGCGAAAGGATATCTGTCGCGAGTTTATAAAGGCGCTCGAAATCGTTCATTGGTTTTGCGCTTGGCTCGGGTGTCTTCGCCTGTTCGCCCGGTGTTTCTTGCGGCGGTGTTTGAGGGGACGATTTGACAATTGGCGGCGTACTCTCTTGTGCAGGCGTGGCCTTTGGGGCGGGTTGATTGGGTGTAGGTCTGCGGCGGCGTTTTGATTTTTGCGCCATTTCCAATACGAAGTCGGCTGCTTTATGAGACGGCAGCAAACCGCTTTCCGGTCTCAACAGCGCTCCGATTTGCTGAAAGCCTTCTATTTGCTCAGCACGCTTTTCTTCATAGCGGATCAAGCGCAGGGCTTCTTTGACAATGTTATACGCTTTACTTTGCCCTTGCAGAAGTTCAGGCACGAGCGGTTTGTCGAGAATGATATTGGCCAGATGCGCGTATTTGACTTTCACGAGGAATTTGACGATCAGCCATGTCAGTGGGTGGGCTTTGTAGGTGATGACGTGCGGAACTTCCATATAGGCCAGCTCCAGTCCGACTGTGCCGGAAACCGCCATGGCGACGTCGCAGGCGGCAAAGGCTTCCCATTTTTCATCTTCCTTGAGGCTCATATAAACAGGGCATTCCAAGCCATTGAGAAGATTTGTTACTTCTAACTCCAAGGCTGAAAGTGTTGGAACCAGAACAACAATGTCTTTTTCCTGTTCATAGAGAAAATCTATCGACTCGCGCAGGATTTTACCCATGGCCTTGATTTCAGACTCGCGGCTGCCGAAGAAAACACCAACGATGGTTTTGTCCGTATCAATGCCGTATTTGTCACAGAAGGTATGTCTTGTGTATTTGCTCTTGTCGTTTTCAACGAGGGGGTGGCCTACAAATTCGGTGCGCAGCCCGTGCTGCGTAAAATATTCGGGTTCGAACGGCAGCAAGCACATCAAACCGTCAAGAAACCCTGCTATTTTCTTGGCGCGGTCTGGCCTCCACGCCCAGACGGAGGGGGCGACGTAGTGGACGAGCGCTCCTCTATAGCGTCCACGCTTTTTTAATCTATCGGACAGGCGGAAGTTGAAATCCGGCAGATCGATTGTCACAACAACGTCGGGCTGGAGCTTTTCTATCTTTTCGACCAGATAATCAATCAGGCGACTGAGGCGGCCGATCTGGTTTATGACTTCCCAAAGGCCCATGACACAAAGCTCATCCATCGGCACCATGGATTTGAGGCCCTCGTGGATCATTTTTTCGCCGCCAACGCCTTTGATATTCGCAATCGGCACGCCCTTTTCTTTTAAAGCATGGATTAGGGTTCCCCCCAGCACATCTCCCGAGGGTTCTCCGGCTATCAGGAAAAAACGTTTATCAGTATCCATAGTTTTTTAGCTCACTGTTTTTATTTCTTCCGGGTTTATCCCGACGACGAACATCTTATGATGATCTGCGATTTTGGCAACCTCT
>JAGRIU010000036.1 GCA_020443075.1 Alphaproteobacteria bacterium | reverse complement strand
CGTCCGAATCGGCCGCCGAACTCTACACCGCGGTCGACAAGCTCATACCTAACCTTAAAAAAGAAGAATATGAGATTGATGAAAAACACAAAAGTGTTGCCCTGACCGATGACGGTATGGAACACATCGAACAGCTTTTGGATCAAAACAACCTGCTGGGCGGCGGAGGCCTGTACGACATCCAGAACGTCGCGCTCGTCCACCACGTCAATCAGGCTTTACGGGCACACAAACTCTTCCACCTGGACAAAGATTACATCATCAAGGACGGCAAAGTCGTCCTGATCGACGAATTCACAGGCCGTATGATGGATGGCCGCCGCCTCTCCGAAGGCCTGCACCAAGCCATCGAAGCCAAAGAACGCGTCGATATCCAAAACGAAAACCAGACTTTGGCCTCCATCACCTTCCAGAATTACTTCCGCATGTACCCGAAACTGGCGGGCATGACCGGAACCGGCATGACCGAAGCCGCAGAATTTGCCCAGATCTATAAACTCGGCGTCATCTCTATTCCAACGCACGTTTCCGTCGCCCGGATCGACAATCAGGATAAAATCTATAAATCTCTGAGCGAAAAAGAAGATGCCATCGTTGATCTGATTAAGGAATGCTATGGACGCAAACAGCCTGTTCTGGTCGGCACGGTTTCAATTGAAAAATCGGAAGTGTTGTCCGAACGCCTGAAAAAGGAAAAAATCCCGCATAACGTCCTGAACGCCCGCCATCACGAGCGCGAAGCTTACATCGTCGGTCAGGCCGGACGCCCCGGTGCCGTGACCATCGCCACCAACATGGCTGGCCGCGGGACTGACATTAAGCTCGGCGGCAACGCCGAAATGCGCATCGCCGAAGAACTCGGCGAAAACCCGGATCAAAAAGCGATCGACAAAATCCACGAAGAAATCGAGCGCGACAAAAAAACCGTTATGGAAGCAGGCGGACTTTATATCATCGGCACAGAGCGTCATGAATCGCGGCGCATCGACAACCAGCTCCGCGGCCGCTCCGGCCGTCAGGGAGACCCCGGTGCCTCCATGTTCTTCCTCTCGGTCGAAGACGACCTGATGCGCATCTTTGCCGGCGACAAACTCGAAGCCCTTCTGGGCAATGCCCGCATAGGATTACAAGAAGGCGAAGCCCTCGAACATCCGCTGATTTCCAAGATGCTGGAACGCGCGCAAGCCAAAGTCGAAGGCATGCACTTCGAAATCCGTAAAAACCTGCTCAAATTCGACGATGTGATGAACGACCAGCGCAAAGTCATCTACGAACAGCGCCGCGAAATCATGGAAGCCCAAAGCGTCGAGGATCTGGTCCGCGACATGCGCCACGAGGTTATCGAAGACACCATCCGCGCCACCATCCCGCACGGCAGCTATGCCGAACAATGGGACACCGACGCGCTGCACACTGAATGCCAACGCCTGCTCGGCCTCGACCTGCCGATCGACGAATGGGCCAAAGAAGAAGGTATCGCCGATGCCGAGCTTTTAGAGCGCATCACCGAGGAATCAGACAAGAAAATCGCCGCCAAAGTCGCCGACACTGGAAGCGATCTGTGGCGGCGTATGGAAAAATCCATCGTCTTGCAACTGCTCGACCAGCAATGGAAAGAGCACTTGCTCCAGCTCGACCACCTGCGTCAGGGCATTAATTTGCGCGCTTTCGGTCAAAAAGACCCGCTGAACGAATATAAAACCGAAGCCTTCGCCGCTTTTGAACTGATGATTGATCAAATGCGCGAAAGCATCACCCAGACCTTGAGCCTTGTGGAAATCCGCGCCGCCGATACACCGTTCCCGCCGCGCAGACAACAAGAAGAATTCCACGAAAGCCGCGACGATCCGGCCCTCGAAGGCGAAGGCAGCATCATGCAGGACATGCAGAACAGCAAAAACGTCCGCCAGATGCCGCTACGCAACCGCTCTGATGCCCCGTTTGACAAAAATGATCCCGAAACATGGGGCAAGACCCAGCGTAACGCTCCCTGCCCCTGTGGTTCAGGCAAAAAATTCAAACACTGCCACGGCCAACTCGCCGGACACGGATAAATGCACATGAGCGTGTCAGAACATACTTTCCAAAGCACGCACAAAAACGGCTCGCATGCGCTCTATTACAGTGAATGGGGCGCAGAAAACGCCCACCTTCTCATCTGCGTACATGGCCTGACCGGCAACGGCCACGATTTTGATTACCTTGCACCTGAACTTGTGAAAAACGGCTACCGCGTCATCGCCATCGACCTGCCGGGCCGTGGGCGCAGCGATTTTTTAGACAACCCGCTGGATTACAACTACAGCCAGTACATCCTTGATCTGGAAAATCTGCTCGCACATCTTGGCTACAACAAACCTCAAAGCGTTGACTGGCTAGGCGTATCCCTCGGGGGATTACTGGGCATAAGAATGGCCTCTGATCCCGACACCCCCATCAAGCG
>JAGRIU010000035.1 GCA_020443075.1 Alphaproteobacteria bacterium | reverse complement strand
AATCGTGCCGTTGTCGTTATCGTCCGACACGGAAAAATAAACCCACAATGCCCCGCGCCGTGAAATGATGATTTTGTCCGCGCCGCTTCGCATAGCGATACTGCTACGGGTGCTTTTTTTGCGGTCAATTTCATAGCCAAGATGCGCGGCATATTGGGTTAAATTGATTTCCGATTTAAAACGGGAAAAATCGAGTTTCTGGATCATATCCTGCTCTCCCCTAGTATTCACTCGGTAAAAACAGGACGTTGTTCTGAAAGTAGAATTTAATCTTTTTCAGCGGAAAGTCCGTAAACAGGATATTTTCAGTGTAAAGCTCTTTACAATTCCCATCGGTGCAAACAAGTCTAGCCCCCTGCCCTTCTTTATTCAGGGTCAATTCCCAAAAACACATTGGCTCGTCTATGAGGCCGGGAACGCATGATTGACAGGCAAAAATCTTGTCTAACAGCCAGTATGCGCCGCCTTTTTCTGCAACATATTGAACGCCATCTGTGTAAGTAAATGGCTGAAAAACGCTGTATCTGTACCAGTTTTCCGAACCTGTAAACTGGTTCAAATCCTGTTCGCATAATGGATATACGATTTCTGGGGTTTGCTGTGTTGTATCGCTCTGTTGCATTGGATTGTCCTTTCTTCTTTTCGTCCGTTCGCTTGAAACCTTGCCAAGCGGCGAGCGTCCTAAAAAAAAGACAAAAAATACCCCGCACGGATTTATCCGGGCGGGACAATAAAAGGACGTTCGATCAAAACTCAGGGATTTGTAAAGCACCTTCTCGGGAGACCGTTAGAGGATGTTGGCAGCTTTGCTGCCTTACAATCTTCTTACGGCGGAAGGTGCTTTACAAACAGCCGTAGGCGTTCCTGATTTTGATATAAGCTGGTCAAGGGGTTTCCAGCATCGGCAGATGCGTCTTATAGAAAGTATCGCTTTAGCGATGCTATATTCACTTTCGCGTTAAGGATCGTCACCCGTATGGGCCGAAACCCATTTATGGGGTTCGGTGTGCTTGGTATCTGGCGGGCCGGCGGCAAGCCGGGCGACCGGATGCCTTAGCACATAGAGCCTGGCCGGTTTGAAAAACCGGAAACGCCCTATTGATAGAGGCTGTTTTAGGGGTGCGGCGTAATCGCTATAATAGTGATTTCTTTTTTATCCGGGCCGTAAAACCAGAATATCCGGTACGCGGCTGGCGTTCTGTTTTCGGCATAGGCTTCGAAAATCTCTTCTCCGTTCGGCCCGCTCAGAGCGCTGTATTTGTGCGTATTCAAACCTGGGTGTCTGGGATTAGTTTCGAGATAGCCAAGCGCTTTGCGAACAGCCTTGAGGCGTTTGAGCAAAGATTTATCCGCCTCAAGCGATTGTAAATCTGCTTCCGCTTGCGGCGTGAATTTGAGGATGAAAGCCATGTATCAGTCGATAGCCTCATCAACATATTGCGCAAAGCTACCAAGGGTACGCGCTTTTCCGGCAGCGGCTTGATTTAGTCCGGTTTTTACGGCATTCAGCGCAGGCGGATTGTCAAACAACCACTTTTCGCGGGCGGGAATTTCAGCGAAAGGTTCAAGGACGATGCTACCATCTTCCATTTGCCGTGCCTGAAAACTGCTGACTCCCTGGGCCAGTTTTCCTAAACTTATCCGACCTTTTGAATCCGGCCGAAGTTGCTGAATAATTTGTTCCATAACATTTCTCCTATTTCCTTAAGAATAGCAAAATAGTGGGAAAATGTCAATGTGGGAAAATATATAAATCCCACTCAGCGCAACATGCTATAATGTGGATTCCAATTAAGGGAAGAATAATCTGCGTAAATATTCTTCCTGGGAAAGCCCTGCCCGTTCGCAAGCCGCCCGGAATATCTCGGCGGCAACGTCAGTCCTGAAAAATAAATCAATGCGCCCTGCCCCGCCCTCTTCATCGACAAAATCAATTGCAAATTCATCTTCCTCGATGCCGAGATCCTTGAAATTGCTAATCTCACTCATCCTTGAAAAGCTCCTGCTGACTTTGGCGGGTATCAACCCCGATCATAATTGGCAAAACTTCGTAATCGTAAGAATGCCCTGAAACAGGCGGATTAAAGCATTTTAAAGCCTCAAGGCTTTCAGTTTTCGTTCTTTTAATCGTCGCGTCCAAGATATTCCCGCGCCAGTCAAAAGCGGCGTAATACTCCAGCTCGTAATTGATTTTGATTTTACGTTTTTTAGCCAAATCTCACCCTTTCCCAGATACTTTTTCCACAGTTTATGGGATAAAACCGTGGAAAAAGTAAAGACGTTCTGGAAAAAATTAAGGCTGATTGCCTTGCTTATCGAAAGTATCCATCAAAATGGTAAGCATTTCGCCGTAAGGATACCGATGTTCTTTGCACAGCTTTTTAAAACGCTCCCCTTCATCGTCAAGAATACGCACAGTCAAATTGACATGACTTTCCGCTTGCCGGCTAGGAAAGATGGCCGTTTTATCAATCTCCTTGCGGGTCACTGGCTTTGTTTTTTTGGGTTCTACTTCAAAATCGTCAAAATCATCAAGATTCAGGGCTTTTCTTTCAGACATTATGCAGCCTCCTTAGTTTTTTTGCTTTCTCGTAAAATCCGGACAACCTCTTCCGCATAAACATTGGCGTTCTCTTTAGCAGCCGTAATATTATTTACATCACTGGTTTTAAGATCGTGGATAGTACCACCAATATTGAACAGCGCAGAAAAAGCGTCACGATCATTAATTTCAGCCTGTAAGCATGGAATAGTTTTTGTAGCGCGGAATTGTTCAGCGATGTGGCGCGCTGTCCGGGACTTGGCAACAACGCGCGTTTGCGTAAACAGAATTGAGAACGGAATCATTGTCCGGCGCGCCCTACTCTCCATTTTTATTTGCTTGATAACATCCATAGCCGCCCAAGCGTCCTGTTGTTGCTCTTTCATTGGAATAATAACCAGATCGGACATGCTGATTGCATAGCTGGTCAAGCGCGACGCAACGCCTTCCAGATCAACAATAACAAAAGAGCTTTCGGCGGAAGCCTGTTCAATCTCATCAAGGATAGTGTTCTCATCTGAATTTGTGACCACCTTTAGACGATCTGGCCCGCCTTTGATTTTATACCACTCCGTAATAGGTCTGCGGGGGTCGGCATCAATGAGGGTCGTATCTTTGTATTGGGCTAATTCACAGGCTAAAAGCAGGGCACTTGTGGTCTTTCCTGAACCGCCTTTAGAGTTGGCAAATGAAATTACTGGCATTGTCGGCTCCTTAGAACAAAGGATTGGGGTGTTTTATTTTACGTTACGTAACATTGCGTCACACAAAATAAGCTAACACAAAATTAAGTGACTTAAAACCCCATAAAATAAAATCACCTCACACTAAGTAACATTAATTAACGATAATTTACGTTACGTTGCTTTCCACTACTTCGCATTATGTAATGATAATTAACATTACGTAATGCGAAGTAGTGGAAAGCAGCGGTAAATCATAGGCCAGATAGGTCAAGACGCTCCGCCTCTCAAAGCGGCCACAAAGGCTTGTGCCTTTTTGACAAGGCCGCGCGGGGCTATGGCATCGTCGCTCCAATCATCAAGGGCTAGAAACGCTTCGATGATCTGTAATGCCTTATCGGCTTTAAGCGCGGCATTTTTGATCTGAAAGGCTATTTCTTCCGTTCCGGCGTAGGCTTTAATGCCGTCCTCGTCACTGACGGCATACCAGCCTTCCGGCCCGGTATCGTTTTCCCATGAACCGGGGCAATGAACGTGAAGGCTTTCAGCATCCCGAATATCCCAGATATAGCCCTGTTCCTCGCTTATGCCGTAAATTTGGGCGTCTTCCTTGGCGGTAACGCTTAAAACCTCTGTACGGTCGCTGTCAGTCTGGGAAAGCTGTTCAAAAATACAATCCTCGATCACGCCCGCCGAAATTTCGGCATCTGCTTCCATAATAATTTCGATGTTAATTTGCTGTCTCATTGGATTTTCCTTTCTTTCAATGTTGGGGGAATAAGGCAGGGCAGGGGGCTTGCGCCCGCCCTGCCTGCGGGGTTAATTGGCTTGCACTTCTGCAACGCGGAAATCCTCGGCATCGTAGCCGTTTTCAGGGTCACGCTCGCCTTGTTCGATTTCTTCCGCGATTTCTTGCAAAAACGCATCTATCTCGGCTTGCGCCTCTTCTTTGCTGTCGAAAACTTCCGGCGTAGAAACCCCGTTTTCTTCGATGCTCCATGTGTTAATCCAGCCATCGCAAAGGGTGTAATGCTGTACTTCGTATTTCATTGTTTTGGTCTTTCCTGTTTGTGGGGTGTAAAAAAGGGTAGGGGGGGGGCGGCTTATGCCGCCTCCGCCTGTTCATGGAATGAAAAGAGATAATCGACGGCTTTCTGCGCCTGTGAGCTGGCCGCGAAAATGAATTTTTTGTCGCTTTTCAAGGCTTGCAGCCAGTTTTGAATATATTGGCTGTGATCTTCTCGCGGGGCGGATTCAACGCCTGTTGAGCCGCAAAGGAAAGCCGCGCCTAATTCGGCAACCAATTCCTCAAAGGCATAGGCCGCATCCCCGAATTTATTATGCTTGCCGCGGTCTAGGCGGCTGGCTGCGCCTGTCCAGTGCGTCAATTCATGGAAAACCGTACTGTAATAGTTTTCCGTAGCTGTGCTTTCCTTGGTGGCCTTGAAATATTCGGGGCAGGGGACAGTGATATAATCGCCGCTCACGCTGTAAAAGGCGCGCCCACCTTCATGGCGAATATCTGCGCCGCTTGCATCAATCAGCGCATCAGCCGCACCAATAGCTTCAATGTCGGACGGAACAAAATCCGCGTGTAAATCATAGCCTTCTACCTGATCGGCGTTGAACACGCTCGAATAGCGGGCAAACATACGGGTTTCGGCTTCTTGGTTGTCGTCCTCTGGCTCGACTTCAAAAGATTTCCAGAAAACAATTTGTGCGCCTTTCTCGCCCTTTT
>JAGRIU010000034.1 GCA_020443075.1 Alphaproteobacteria bacterium | reverse complement strand
GGGGATGACATTATCAGCGGTCTGGACGGGGCGGATGTGATCCATGGATTGGCCGGGAATGACCAGATCGACGGCGGGGGATGGAACGACGAGATTTACGGCGGGGACGATAACGATACGATTTTCGGAGACTGGGGGCATGATTTCATCGAAGGCGGGCCGGGCAACGACGACATGGATGGCGGGGTCGGCTATGACATCGTGAGCTACCGCAGCGCGCCGAGCGGGATTACGATTGATCTGCGCCTGAGCACACCGCAAGATACCGGCGGTGCGGGTATTGATACGATTGTGAATTTCAGGGCCGTGCGCGGCTCGGATTACGGCGATGTGATTACGGGCGATGACACGCAAAACGATCTTTTGGGCTTTGACGGGGACGATACGATCACGGGCCTGCGCGGGAATGACACAATTCACGGCGGGGCGGGATACGATACGGCTGTCTTCTCCGGATACTACGCTCAATACACGCTCACGGATTTCGGGGATTACATCACGATCGAAGACCGCTTCGGCACCGACGGTACGGATGTGCTCTACGGCATCGAGGCCCTGCAATTTAGCGACGGCACGTTCGCGCCGTTCGATCCGCTGCCGGCTGGCAGCCCGATCTTCGGCTATACGACGAATGATACGATCAACGGCGATAACAATGACAATCTGATCTACGGGCTGTGGGGGATCGATACGATCCACGGGCTGGGCGGCTCCGATACGATTTACGGTGGGGAGCAAGGCGATCTGATCTTTGGCGATGAAGGCAATGACTTCCTCTACGGGTTTCACGGCAGCGATATTATGGACGGCGGGCCCGGGGATGATCTGATCGACGGGCAGAGCGGCTTTAACACGGCGAGTTATCAAAGCGCGACCAGCGGGGTTACGGTCGATCTTTCGATTATCGGCCCGCAAGATACCATCGGGGCCGGGGTGGATACGCTGGTGCAGATGAAGGGGCTGATCGGTTCTGATTATGCGGATATTCTGTATGGAAATGTGCTGCTCAATCATATTGACGGCGGGGCGGGCGATGACTGGATTGCGCCGGGCAAGGCTGATGACATCATTACCGGCGGGGCGGGCGCGGATACGATCTATCTGCATGCCGATGATGTGCGCTGGGGTTTTAACACGATTACGGACTTTAATCCCGGGGAAGGCGATGCGCTGGATATTGCCGATGTATTGTTCGGCTATGATGCGCTCACCAATGCGATCACGGACTTTGTGACGGTGACCGACAACGGTGTGGACAGCACGGTGATCGTCGATCAGGACGGAAGCGGCACGCAGTATGCGGCCAAAACTATCGCCGTGCTGCAAAACATTACCGGCCTCAGCGATGTTGAAGGCCTTGAAACCGCAGGCACGTTGATTACGGTTTAGGGCGGCTCTGTAAGGCTTGCGCATTGTACCACGAGCAGGCTTTCATACCGTACGTTATCACACAGTTTTATGGATAATCGTGCTCACTATGATCTCTAGACTGCATTTAAACAGCCCAAAGTTTCAGATTGACGTTTTGAATTTCTTCTCGGTCACAACATTCGCAGTATTGCCTTTTTTTCCAACACCGCTTCATTTCCGAAACGGGAGAACGCCAAGGGTTAATGCGCCAGTCGTTAAATACCGCAGCAGTATCGCCCAGTTGAATACGTGCAACCAAATTGGCAAGCAGGAAAGCTCCTGCAAGCACCGAGACGAAGGCAAACGGTGCGATAACCGTTTCACCCGTTGTAGCTTTTAGTTGTCCGCTACTGCAAAGTTGTTTGTAAAGGGTGTCAAAGCTCAAATTGACAACCATATGGTTCAGCTCACTTTCCCGAAATCACCATCTTAGAAATTTAATGCTATCTACCGAAGTTGGGTTGGCATGGTACGCGGCGGGCTTTATGGGGAAGTTTTCTCCGTTGTGTCTCAAATTGCGGACTAAATGGTGGAGGGGGCAGGATTCGAACCTGCGTAGACTCTCGTCGGCGGAGTTACAATCCGCTGCCATTAACCACTCGACCACCCCTCCGTTAACGGAAAACGTCGAATTTACAAACACGCAGAAAAAAGACTTTCGCCGCTTCTGTCAAGCCTGTAATGTGCAAAGCCATGAAAAATATGCATACGAAAACAGCTCAGACCAATCTCTACGGCTTTCACGCCGTGCGCGAAGCCTGGTTGAATCCGGCGCGCAATGTGCAGGCTCTTTACGTGACAGAGCAAGCCAAGAGCGGGTTTGAGGCCGTTTTGCGTGAAGCCCAGAAAAAGGGCTTGCGCCGTCCGGCCCCGACGATCCTTGATAAAAAAGCGCTGGAGAAGATGTTGCCGTCGGGGGCCGTGCATCAGGGTTTGGCGCTGGCGGCTTCGGACGGGGCGGAGTTTTCGGAGCATGATCTGATGATCGCCACGCGCGATAAAGGCGAGGCGCTTATTTTGATGCTGGATCAGGTGACCGATCCGCATAATGTGGGGGCCATCCTGCGCAGCGCTTGTGCTCTGGGGGCTGATGGTGTGGTGATGCAGAAAAAACACGCCCCGGCACTAAACGGGGTTCTGGCCAAAACGGCTTGCGGCGCAGTCGAGCATATTCCCGTCGCCTTTGTCACGAACCTGAGCCGCACGCTTGAAGAGTTCAAGGACAACGGGTTTTTCGTCTATGGGCTGGATGAGCGCGGCGAGCGCACCATCGGCGAAGTCAATAGCTCCAAAGGCAAGGCTGTTCTGGTTTTAGGGGCCGAAGGGCCGGGGCTGCGCTATCTGGTCAAAGAGCATTGCGACGAGCTTGTCCGGCTGCCGACCGGTGGGCCGATCGCCAGCTTGAATGTCTCCAACGCCGCGGCCGTGGCGCTCTATGCTTTTAAAGCTTAGAAGGTCGTTTCATTCTATATTGATTTTTCCAGCCAAAGCTTTTATTGCTTAAAAGCTTTTCTCATACGCCGCATTAGCTCAGTGGTAGAGCAGTGCTTTCGTAAAGCAAAGGTCGGGTGTTCAAATCACCCATGCGGCACCATTTCCTGTTTTGCAAACCATACGTTAGGTGGCGTTGCCCCATTTTTTGTAGGCCGTTTTGTAGAGTTCAATATCGGGGGCGCAGAGTTGTTCAAGGCGCGCCGTCTGCTGTTTATTGAGGGTGATCTGCACGTCTTCGGCGGCGCGGTTATAACGGTAGAGGCGCGGGCGCGGGCCAAACTGCGCAGCGAAGCGGTCGAGAAAGACATCCATTTCATCCAAAAACCCCACGAGAGAGAGTCTGTCGAGCGCGTCATGGGCTTGCGGTAATAAGGTCGCCTCTTGACCGCGCGGGATATCGGCCACGCCGGAGAGGTACCTTAAATTGACGCAGGCATGATTGAGGCCCTGAATGCCGTCTAGCCACTGATCCGGATCCGGCGGGAGCACACCAGTGGCGACATTCATACGAAAATTAGAGAGTGCGCGCTTAACCGGATCGCGCATGACAGTCACTATACGGTAAGTTTCGCCGAAATACTTCCACATAATCGGGGAAAACAGCACATGGCCGTGGATCAGCGTTTTATCTTCGCACATATAGGCCAGCATCATTTTTTCGCGCAAGGCGAAGGTCGCGGCGGCGCCTTCCATGTCTTCATGCGTTTTGGTCAGGCTATCTTCATCATATTTGAGGATTGATGCCGCCCGGCGCGTAGAAACAGCATCCAAAACGCCTATGCGTTTATGGATCGGTACAGTGGCATAAAGCGCTTCGGAGAGAGATGTCCCGCCGCATTTGGGCAGGTGGAGAAACAGGCAGTTGTGTTTTAGCCCGCCGCGCGTGAGCGTGCGTTTTATGCGCCCGCTATAGATGCGGGCGCGGCGTTTTTGGCGCTCTAACCCCTGTCTTTCATCCATTGTTTGGCCTAATCGCGTTTTTTGGTTTTGAACAACAGACCATAGAGCCATTGCGGGATATAGTATTTACGCTCTGTCATGACGCTGCCGATCACTTTGCCGCCGCTATTTTCAATCATCGCAATCATTTCCTTAATCACCGGGGTGCGCGTGCGCTCGGCCTGAATAATTATGACTGTTCCATCGCTGCAAGGAGCCAATGCTCCGGCAATGCCTCCCTGCAAGGCCTGATCGGAATGGATGATGATTGTGTCATAGACAGTCCTCAAGGCTTCGAACATGTCTTTCAGGATAAGAATGTTAAAAGACGGATTTTGATAGGGTTTATTATCAAACAAGGTTGCATATGACAGGCCGGCGCCGCGAATATTGACAATCGGCACACCTTGCGTTTTTCCAGTGCGCGCCAGTGTGTCGGTGAAATGTTCCAAAGAGATATCCGGGTAGGTTCCGGTTTCGGTATGGATGCGGTACCCCTGCGCTGTTGCATTGATCAACAGGACCTTGCGGCGCTCATGGGCCGCAGCGAAATAAGAGGCTTCCAATGCAATAGTCCCGGCATTTTCGTGATCATAGGCGCTGGTGAAATGCGTCATCGTCCCTATCTTTTTCGGTTTGTCTGCTGACAACGCATCCATAGCGCTCAGGAGTGAGGCCAGCCGGCCACCGGGTAGTTTTGGCGTAAAGTCCAGATCGACACTTTGCGCGGGCAAACCGTTTTTGATGATCAAATCCTGCCATTTTTCTATCGTCGGTTTTTGCAAGGCCATTTACTGCACTCTTTCAATTTTTCCGAAAGTTGCCAAAACCGGCAGCCCAAAGCGTGCGCGGATCTGGGCGGGGAAGCTCAGCCGATCATCCATCAATTCCATCGTCAATGCCATGGCACACGTAAAACAAAGCCCGAGTATGATCATGGCAACCATTAACAGCGGTTTTTTCGGCCCGGCGGGTTCAAGCGGTACGCTTGGCTGGCTGATGACCGCGATGCGCGTTATGTTTTGTGCGTTGAGCAAATTGTTCACCCGCGCTTCTTCCTGCCGCTGACGGTAATATTTATAGTTTTCTTCACTGAGATTGAGCTGTTGCTGCAATTCGTTATAACGCCCGCGCTGTTCTTCGAGCCATGCAATGCGTTCGTCGATCTCTGATTTTTGAGAAGCCAGCAGGCCCTCTGTAGCGTTGAGTTTTTTAAGTTCGCTTTTGCGCTGGTTTAATTGCGCGGCGGCAGCAGAAATACTTTCGCGTACACTTTTGATGAGAGGGCTGTCCTTGCGATATGTCGCCGTCATTTCCGCTTCTTTGGCTTTGAGTTCTGCCAGCATTTCCTGCGCTTTGGTTACAGCCTGATAAGCGATGGCCGAAAGCTCATTTTTTTGTTTTAAAAGCTGTTCGATTTCCTGATCGATTTCGGAAACACCCCGCTCTTGTTTGAAGATATCAAAATCTTCTTGAGCCTGATTTCTTTTTTGAAGAGCTTCGAGCGTCTGTTCTTCTAAAAAGTTGATTTGCGGCGTGTCATATATTTCAGTGTGCAACTCTTTGAACGCCTCAATATACAGCCGTACAAATTCAGCCGCCATTTCGCCTTTGTTATGACGAAATTCTATGTCGATCAAGTTGTTGTCGACTCCGGCGCTGACTTTTAAATTCTCTTTCGCGCGTTTGAGAGCTTTGAGCAGAGCTTCCTTACCGGAAGCCGCCGGAGCGTCATCCAGTTGAGGATACATTTGCATCGGCCCTATTTGTTGAATAACGCTTTTTATTAAATCCGGACTTTGCAGGATTTTGACGTTCGAGCGCAGGATTTCCTCACGTTCGTTATAGGTGTAGCGAACGCTCTGGTTATGGCCTTGCAGGTTGATTTCCGGGCGGGCATTTTCACCGAATTTCAGCAAAATACTGCCCTTGGTTTCATAGTAAACCGGCAAACGCGCTACGAAAAATAGACCGGGCACAATAACCAGCAGCGCCCAAAGCAGCAATGCCGCTTTGTGCTTGAAGAACAGATGTAAAAATCCGCGCAGGTTATACTCAAGATCCATCATTTCGTTTTTAGCTTTCGCGGCAATTTAATTATTATAATTGTCCAACCTGTAAGTCAGGCCCATGTTGAATGCGGGCCGGATAAATTGTTGCACACTTTGTTCATAGTTCACATACGCTTCGGCGACAGCCGTACGCGGCACGAAAACCACATCACCGGCCACCAAACGGACATCGGCCATCGGGTTTAACCCCGTCGTTGCCTCATCATAGTTTGCGACGTAGGCTTTTGGTTGTTCGCCTCCGCCTCTGCGAATGATGACGATGTCGTCTGTCTTAGCAGAATTTTTAACATTTCCGGCCATCGACAGGGCTTGCAACATCGTTAAGCTTTGACCGACCGCTATATATTCGCCGGGATTATTGACTTCTCCCAATACATACACTCTGGACGGGGCAAAAGAGCGAACAATGACAGCCACATTAGGATCATTTAAATGCGTTTCATAGCGCATATTCAAAACGGCCTGCAATTCTTCCGGCGTTTTCCCGTAGGCCATAATATCTTGCGCCACAGCCGTGGAGATTTTACCATCCGGACGAATTGTGACTTCTTCGTCGAGTTCCGGGTTCAACAGCATTTTAAGATCCAAAACATCGCCGATTTGCAAACGATAGGGCGGCAATTCTTCGGGTAACTCCAGAACCGGAATTACGGCTTGGGGCGCCGCAGCCACGTCTTCGGTCTGTACCGTTTCGCAGGCCTGCAGCATTGGCGCGCTAATGAGCAGCAGCCCTATCAAGATCAGACGGAAACAATTCATCGGTGAATGTCCTTCAGTTTTTCCTGCACTACATTTACAGCTTTTTTCTTTTAGAATCAATAATTAGAAGCGTTTTCTTAAAACGATATGTTTTTGCCTTCGCCTTCATTCGTATGCTTTTAGTCATTATTCTCTATGTGCCATTCAAACGCCTTGCCTGGCGGCGGCTTTTTAAGGCTACGCACGCAAACGCCGTTTTTGCTTTTTGCATCGTGTATACAGCTTTCAAATCCTGAATAATGGCATTGCACAAGGCGCTGAGACGTGACTAGACAGAAATATCCGGTGCTATATCGCGGCAGGCTGATCTCCGCTTCGTTAATCGTGCAATACGCTTTCGCTATACTTTTTCGCGCCTTTAGGCATTGACGCGCATCATCATAATGGCATTGCGGGCTTAGGCCCGGCGCTTTGAGGCAAAATAACGGCGCGGCTTGCGCACCTGACGAGTACAACAGGCTGAAAAGCACGCATATGACGCTCAGAGCTTTATATTTATTCATGCTCATGTTTTCTACAAATCCGCCTTATTCTGCCCGTACAGGATCAGGGTTTTTTGGCCTAAAAAATACGATACAACGCCTGCGTGCATGATACCGCGCAGAACCCAGAAATTAAAGCGGTGCGGCCAAAATACAAAAAGCGGCGCAACCGCAAAGGATATGACTGCTTTAGAGGCTGCCAGCGCTATGGCTTTGAGCACAGCTACGCGGCTTTTTGAGTGGTGCTGGCCCAGCATCATACCGTGAGTTTGGCCTTCGCGAAAACGGCGGCGGACGAGCCATAAAAATTGAGTGCGCCCAGGCGGTATAGTCTCGCTGACAATGGCTTGCGGGGCATATTCCAATTTTGCTCCATCGTGGTAAGCGGCTTTTAAAAAGGCTGAATCCTCGCCGCCCGTTTGGCCCAGTTCGAGGTGAAAACGGCGGCCTTTAAAGGCAGGCATGGCGGCGTTGAATAAAAGATTGGCGGTATAGCCGGTGGTGATTTCCCCGTTCACGTACACGGCGGCGCGGGCATGGTAATTGCCGTTGCGCACCCATGACGGGCAGTCTTCGCCATAAATCACATGCACGGGGCCTATAACCGCATCGGCCTGCGTTTCTTCGACTTTGGACATGAGAGCCTCCAGCCAGACAGGTTCGACGATTTCATCGTCGTCGATAAAGGCGATGTATTCGCCTGCCGACGCGTCCAGACACGCATTGCGGGCAATCGAGATATTCCGGGCGGGCGCATGAACATAGAGAACCGGAAACGGCAGGGTTTTGGCGGTGCCTTCGACTTTTTCTTTTGAGGTCGGTGTTTCATCGTTGTCGGCGATGATTACACGCACACCCCAAGTCTCGCGCGTTTTCAGACCGGCCAGCGATTGCATGGTCTGCGTGATGTGATCGCGGCGAAAAGTGCAGATGCAAATATCGATTTTTTGCAGGCTCATAGCTTATGCTTCCCCTGCGTATTTGAGCAGACCCGACCAAAAGCCCAAGGACCATGCCAGATGCATAATCATCGCCGCAGGTCCAGACAGGCCGAGAACAGGGTCTTTGGCTCGCAGCGCCAAAAGCGCTCCATAGCTTAGGCAGACACAAGACCAGAAAAGCGCCGGAAGCCAGAACACCCCATGCAGGCTGCCTAAAACCAGGCCCATTATGATTACGGGTGCGATGCCAACGGGGATCATCTGGCGCAAGCGCGGGCACATTTTATGTTTGAGGATATTGCGGATGCGGCCCTGACCGAATTTATAATATTGTTTGAATAAAGGCCACGGCGCACTGCGCGGATAATAGATCATATCGGTTTGCCCGGTGAGCCAGATTTTATGGCCTTCTTTGTGCAGGCGGTAATCCAGTTCCGCATCTTCGTTGTGGGAAAAACTCTCGTCATAGCCTTGGACGGCTTTGAAGGCGTCAATGCGCATGAGGGCATGATGGCCGTGATCGACCCAGCTTCCCTGCCCGCCTGCGCTTCGATGGGCGGAACCGCCATTGCCGAGCTTTGAGTTTTGCGCGGCGGCGACGGCTTTTTGGAAAGGCGTATTGCCCTCTGTCTGCATAGAAACTACGATGGAAGCTGCCTGCATTTTTTCAGCCTCCTCCAGCAATTTCGAGCAAAAATCGGCCGGATAATCGGCATGGGCATCAATGCGGATCAGATAGGCTTCATCGCGCGCGCAGGTTTCGACGGCCAGATTAATCGCCGCGCTTTGCAGGCGTTTCTGGTTATGCAAATATTCGACATTTTCGTATTTTTGCGCCAGCGCCTTGGCGATCTCGGGCGTTTGATCCGTGCTTGCACCATCGGCAATGATGATGCGCGCGGATAAATCTTTTGTATCGGCGACCAGCTTTTCGACCAAAGCGCCGATATAGTTTTCTTCATTCAAACACGGAATAATGATGAGAACGGAGGAGCTTTGTGGGTTCATGCCGGACTCCGCGTTTCAGGATTTTCTTGCCGGGCATATTCCAAGGTCCGCTTTCCTATCAGCCCCCAGAGCATACCTAAAGAGCGCGCGGCGTATGTGGCAGCATTGGCTAGCCCGGTTTTACCCTTGATCAAGGCCGTGGGCAGCAACACAATGCTTAGTCCTGCGCAGGTGGTGCTGCGAAAGAGCGTATGCGTGATGGCTTTGGGAAGTATTTGTAAACGCCTTGCGCACATACCGCGAGTATTGCCGTTGCGGAACTGGCGGCGCAATGCCCAGCGCCAGTTTAAGCGCTCTTTGGGTTGAACTTCGTAGACTTTGGCATGGGCGGCGAATACGCCCTTGCCGCCGGCGCGTGTCATTTGCTGAAAAAAGAGCGTATCTTCGCCGCCGTCAAAGCGCAGCGCGGGATCGAAGCGCAGATTATTTTTGCGCACAAAATCCATGTCGATCATCACGTTATTGCTCCAGGATTCATGACGCGGCGAACAATCGGGAAATGTTTTAAGACGAAACAATAGGCTGTCGATCCACCATTGATCGGCTTGGTCTTCCACGGTGAGGATCACAGGGCCTTGCACAAAATGGGCCTTTGTGCGGTTTTGCACATCCCAGAGTTTTTCAATCCAGTCCGGTGCAGCGGTTTCATCATCGTCTATAAAAACAAGATAGTCCGCGTCTTTCGCCTCGGTTAGAGCGCGGTTTCTTGCCGGGGCTATGCCCGCTTCGGGTTCATGAACATAGTGCATGGAAAAGGATAAATCCTGCGCTAATTGCTGCACAAGTTCCCGTGCCGCGGGCGTGGGTTCATTGTCGATTACGCGCGCGGACAGATTCACGCTATCTGGAATCTGCAAAGATTTAAAGCTTTCAAAAAGCGCTTTCAGGCCTTCGGGGCGACGATAAGTACAGAGGCTAATGACGATATTTTTCATGGGTCGCGCGCGGCCGAGAGTGGCAGTTCATCATATTTTCGAACAACTATACATTATGGGCGCGCCAATCAAAAGCACTGGCGATAAATTCAGGATTGAGCCATTTTTCATTACGGCCGCCATAGATCATTTCCCCGCCATGCTCGTCGCTCATAAAGCCTCCGGCGGCGCGCAGAACGGCATCTCCGGCCGCCGTATCCCATTCGCAGGTCGGGCCGAAACGCGGATAAAGATCGGCTTGTCCGGCAGCGATCACGCAGATCTTTAGAGAGCTGCCGCACTTAATAAGTTCATTGACCTTATAATTTTTCAGGAACGTTCCAAGTTTGCCTTCATCGCCGTGGCTTTTGCTAGCGACAACGCTGAGGCCCTCGGGCGGGTTTTGACGTACACGGACCGGTCTTTCCTCACCGGTTTTTTCATCCCAGAACAGCGCCTTATCATCATAGCCTGCATAAAGCTCGCCTTTGGCCGGAGCATAGACAACGCCCAGAACAGGCTTGCGGTTATGGATCAACGCAATATTGACCGTATAATCCCCGCCGCCGCCGATAAATTCCTTGGTGCCGTCCAGCGGATCGACGAGCCAGAAATAGTCTTCGCGATCTTTTAAGTCGGGTGCGGCGCTTTCGGAGACGGCTTCTTCGCCAATGATCGGCACGTGGGGAAGCAGGTTTAACAAGCGCTCGTTAATCAGCTTTTCAGCCTCTTGATCGGCCAGCGTTACCGGCGAGCCATCGCCTTTGGCTGTGATCCCTGCGTCTTTGCGGTTATTGAAATATTTAAGGGTGATCTTGCCGGCTTCCAGCGCGATATTCCGTATGGCTTCGCACAGGGCGGCGCGGTCGTTTAACAAATCCTGTGGTGATGCGCTTTGGTTAGCTTGCAAGCTTCTTTTCCTTCATCGATTGATCGGTTTGCATGCTGTGTCTGAGCTGCACACGGCTTTCGATATAATTCATCACCTGCGCAACGCATGTATTGACGTCATTGCTTTGCGTATCGACAACCATTTCCGGGTTTGACGGCGCTTCGTAAGGACTATCGATTCCGGTGAATTCGGCAATCTCACCAGCGCGGGCTTTTTTATACAAGCCTTTGGGATCGCGCTCCTCACAGGTTTCCAGATCGGCGCTGACGTAGATTTCGTTGAATTTTTGCGGAGCAGCTTTGCGGGCGCGGTTGCGGTCTTCCTGATAGGGCGAGATAAAGGCCGTAATAACAATTAGACCCGCATCGGCCATAAGCGCGGCCACTTCGCCGACGCGGCGGATGTTTTCAGTACGGTCATCCGGTGAGAAGCCCAAATCGGCGTTGAGGCCGTGGCGTACGTTATCGCCGTCCAGCACATAGGTATGATAGCCTTTTTCGAATAATGTTTTTTCAACGGCCATCGCCAGTGTTGATTTCCCGGCGCCGGACAGGCCTGTAAACCAGAAAATACCGCCTTGATGACCCATGCTTTGCGCGCGTTTATCATCGGTCAACAGCGAGTCCACCATGTAGATGTTTTGCGAGACCGGATTGACGTTATGGCGCTGGTCGGGATAGCCCTCCATATTGATCGAACCACCTCCGGCGATGTCGTAGCCGTCATAAATAACGACGCGGCCCATTTTCTGGTTATCGGTGTAGGGGTCGATAGGCAGAATATCTTGTGCGCGGAAGGTGACTTCGCCGACGGCGTTTTTGCGCAGTTCACCCGCTTTTTCGTTTTGCGCCAGATCGTCCGTGTCGATCGCCATATCAATGGACTGGACGTTGACTACGGCTTCGCTGGTGCCGTAGCGGATTTTATAGCTGTTGCCGACTTTGAGCGGCTTGGACGAGAGCCAGAAAAGGTTCACGCGAAAGACGTTGGAGAGCATCGGCGGGTTTTTGACGTGTGAGCCGATATGTCCGCGTTCGACAAAGATGCGCTCATCCAGAGTAATACCAATGACCTCACCCGCGCCAGCCTGCACCTTGGCCGGGTCTTCCGGCCAGGTTTTAATGGCGGTGACAATTGCTTCTTCGTTGGTCGGGGAGAAAAGGATTTTATCGCCTTTGTTGATCATGCCGGTTTCAACGCGGCCCACGAGAATGCGCTCTTCGCCGAAGCGGTAGACGTCTTGTACGGGGAAGCGCAGGGCGCGCGAAAGCGGCGGCATTTCATAATCGAATGCATCGAGGGTTTCAATCAGGCTTTTGCCCTTGTACCAGCCCAACTTTTCACCGCGGCCCGCGATCATATCGCCGTTGCGCGCGGAAATCGGAATGATGAAGGATGCACTCAGGCCGATGGATTTAAGATATTCATCCACTTGGCGCGAAACATCGGCAAACACTTCGGTATCGTGGTTAACAATGTCCATTTTGTTAATCACCACGGCAATCTGACGCAGACCCAAAAGCGAGAGCAGATAGGCATGGCGCTTGGTTTGCTCGCGCACGCCTTCGGAGGCATCAACAACAAGGATGGCCGCATCGGCTGCGGCCGCGCCGCTCACCATGTTCTTGAGGAATTCACGGTGACCGGGTGCGTCGATAATCACGTAATCGCGCATTGCGGTTGAAAACCAGATTTGCGTGGTATCAATCGTGATGGCCTGATCGCGCTCGGCCTGAAATGCATCGAGGACGAAGCTCCATTCCAGCACGTCTGTGCCGCGGCGTTTGCAAATATCCTGCAACTCTTCGTATTTACCATCGGGCAAAGAATTCGTATCGTAGAGGAGGCGGCCGATCAGGGTGGATTTGCCGTGATCGACGTGACCGACAATCACAACGCGGAGCTGCTGCATATTTTTTGTAGGGTTATTGGTCATTTTTTCCTCTTTGTCATTTCGAGAACGGCGAGAAATTTCAGGTAATTTTACCGGATCCCTGCTTTCGCAGGGATGACATCGTCTAAGGCCTTCATAAATGGAAGGTCAAGACTTCTGTCACATATACCCCCGCGCTCTCAATTTCTCGAAGCTGTCTTCGGTTTCCTTATCCATGGCGCGGCCTGCGCGTTCCGACGTGTTGGTGGTTTCGAGTTCGTGAATAATTTCTTCGATTGTTGCGGCGCTGCTTTCAACCGGGAAGGTGATGTTTTTCTCACCCAAAGAGCGGTAGCGCATCATTTTTCCGGTCTCTTTATCTTCACGCGCCAGATAAAGCTCGCAGAACGGGATGCCTTCGCGCAGGTGATAACGCCAGATGTCTTTTTCCGTCCAGTGCAGGATCGGGTGGACGCGCAGGTGACAGCCCTCGGGGAACTCGGTTTTATACTGGTCCCAGAATTCCGGCGGCTGGTCTTTAAAGTCCCACGAGCCATCCATAGAGCGCGGGGAAAAAACGCGTTCCTTGGCGCGCAGACCTTGTTCGTCGCGGCGAATTCCACCGATCATACCTTTGAACTTGTGTTTTTCGAGTAAGCCTTTGAGCCCTTCGGTTTTGCGCATGGCGCTGCGGGTGTTGGGCGGCAAGGTCTGGTCCATCTCTTCTTCGGGCGGGCACGGCCAGTTGATGCATTCCAGATCCCATTCCTTAATCAAGCGATCACGGAAGGCATAAACCTCGTCCATTTCCTGATCCGTATCGAGCAAGGCAACAGGAAACGGTACGCGGCCAAAGAAGGCTTTGCGCACCATCCAGAGCAGCGCTGTGGAATCCTTGCCGATCGACCACATCATGCCCAAGGGCGTCAAGCGGTTGTATGCTTCGCGGATGATATAAATGCTTTTGGCTTCGAGTTCGTCGAGGTAGTTATACACGGCTTTCAAATCCTGTTGTTATCACGGCGTCATCCTTAAAGGCCCGCGCTCTATAAAGCAAGAAAGAAGTCCGGATTTTCCGTCTGTTGTTAATTGGATTTAGCCTGAGAGCCATATTTTTGCGAAGGCATCGGCGCGGCTGTCACCTGATTGCGGCCATTATGCTTGGCTGTATAAAGGGCCGTATCGGCGCGCTCTATCAAATTCTCAATCGCTTCACCGCTTACATATTGGGCCACGCCGCCGGAAATTGTAACCCGGCCCAAAACCTCGCCGGAATTCCGGTTGATTAATTCTTTGCCGGCAATCACTTTGCGAAGGGATTCTCCGACTCTCACAGCTGCGTCGATATTTGTTTCCGGTAAAATCACCGCGAATTCCTCTCCGCCGTAGCGCGCGGGAAAGTCTCGGCCTTTCACACCCTCAATCAATGTTCTGGAGACGAGTCGCAAGACCTGATCGCCGACCTGATGTCCATAGGTGTCATTAAAGCTTTTAAAATGATCGATGTCGATGATGAGCAGCGAAAAGGCCTGACCGCTGCTCTCAGAATCTTCGATAATTTGCAGGATTTTATCTTCGAAAGCCCGGCGATTGGCCAGATTGGTCAGCCCATCCAGCAGGGCTTGCTTGCGCACCATTTCCAGGTCTTTTTGTAGCGCTTTCATTGCCGAAGAAGAGCGTTCCAATTCTTGTTCGAGTTCTGCGTTCCGGGCGATCACATCGTTTGTCGAAGAAACAACCGTATCAAGCGTTTCACGGATTTCATTCATTTCAATGTTGCCGGAGAGGCGCTCGGACGCTTCTTCCAGGGCCTTTTTATATTTTATATTGGCTGATTTGATGTCATCGACCTGAGAGCTCATGGCCTGGATCGTGTCTTGGACTTTGTGGCCGGCTTCGGTGACCTGTTTTTCCTGCGTTGAACGATTTAGAAACTGATTATAGATTTCGTCACATTTTTCATTCGTAATGGTTTGCTTTTTTGCTTCCAGCAGATCAATGGCTCGGATCACATCCGGATTTTCACCTGAAAAATATGCGTACCAGAGTTCAAAGGTCTGTGGGATCAGCTTCAAGCCGTCCTTGCGGATTCGATCCAGCGCTTGCTGCGAAAGCTCTTCGGCTTTGTCTTTTGAGTGATGGTATTGCACAGTTCGGGTGTCTTTGCTTTACAATATTCTTCCGGTTTTATTCTAGCCTTTATCGGCAGCCTAGTCTAGCAGGGCTCTTCATTGCAAATAAAGCGCAAATTACGCTTTTGTATGCAAAAAATTTTTCACCTCTTCAACCGTTTTTAAAATCGTGTAGAGATTTTCCGGGTTTTGATACATGAAGCCTTGCGCGGCGACTTGCCCGATCATTTGTTCCAGAGGCCCCCAATGGCCGCCGATATCCATCAGCGCGATGGGCTTGTCGTGCAGGCCGACCTGTTTCCAGGTCAAGACTTCGAAGAATTCGGCCAATGTCCCCAGCCCGCCGGGCAGAACGACAAACGCGTCGGAGAGTTCGGCCATTTTTTGCTGGCGCTCGTGCATGTCTTTTGTCGTGTAGAGTCTGCTTACGCCGGAATGCGCTCGCTCGCGGTTTTTGAGAAATTCGGGGATCACGCCGACGACCTCACCCCCCGCGGCCAGCGCATTGTCGGCGAGGAGGCCCATCAGGCCGGAATGCGCGCCGCCATAGACAACCTGCCAGCCCTCTTGCGCGCACAGGCGCCCCAAATCGGCGGCGGCTGTTTTGTAGATCTCGGGCACATTGTCGGACGAGGCGCAAAAGACACATACGGAACGAACAGGGTTTTCAGGTGCGGGATTTTGCGGTGGAAACGGTTTTGAGCTCATACATTCAGGATAGCAGAGACCCGCGCAGGATGGCTAGCGTTTTGGTTTAAGCAGCTACGTTATGCCACAGCGGCAAGCGGGGCAGGCTCGTTGTCGTATTTCGGCGCTGGCGGCGGTTTCGGCACGGAGGCCAAGGTTTCTTTAATCGACGCCATACTTACCAGCGGTTTTGCTACCTTCACAGTGACCGGCCCTCTCGTGGTTTCGGTATTGTCAACGGTGACTGCTGCAATCGGCAATTCAGCCCAGCTCGCCTTAACACCCGTATCAGACGGTCCGTCGCCATCATTGACGACTTTCTTTTTCACATCGCTTACGGTGTTTTCACCAACTTTTACCGCTTCCGCGCTGATTGATCCTGACGCTTTGGCCACGACGGCTTCGCTTGCTTTTTCTACTTTTGTATTCAAGGCATTGCCGATTTTGGTTTGTGCGGCGGCTATCGCTATGTATTCCGGTTGCATTTCAGGCGGTCTCATGACTTCCTTGAACAGCTTGACCAGTTCCGGCGGCTCCATTTTTGCCAGTGCTTTATAAGCCTCGGGCGTGAAATTGTTAGCCACAGCCGGATCTCCTTGCGGCTCTCCGGTGCTCGGATCGATCGGCGGGACCAGAAGATTCCGCATTTTGTCGGCCAGTTGCGCTTCTTGTGCCGGCGAGAGATTGCCTTTCATTGAGCTTTTGACTTCGCTTATTGCCGAGGTTACAGCCATAAAACCGTAAACGCTGCCCGCCGCTAAAGACATCGCCATCCCTGCATCACTGCGATTGGCCGGCGGGGCAAAACTATTAACGGCTCTGTCGTGGTTTATACCCGGCGTTCCTTCTGCGCCTTGTTGCATGGCATTGCGAACAGATTGTTGGGCTGCCTTCAAATCCGCTTTAAAATCTCTCATCGTATCGCCCAGCTGGCTTTTGAGCTGCTTTCCTGTGCGGGCAGAATCAATGTTGCCGCCTGCGCTCGTACCCGATGTCAGGTTCGATGCACTTGTTTTCAAAGATGCATCTTGTAGGTAATTACGCCCCGTTAGTGTGGACAGAGCGGTTTGTGGGGCACTTTTGTGGATCGTTTGATCAAGAAGATCGATACCTACACGGCCGATTGTTTCTTGTTTGGCGCCGTAATTAAGATTTTTCTGTGCAATCGTCTGGCCTGTGGCTGTCACATGGTAGCCAGGATCTGCCGCCAAAACGCCTTTGACGTCTGTGACTTCATTAAAAGCACTTTTGTAGCCTGTGTCGTTTAAAATGCTTACCATTCAGCACCCGAAAATTCGTTCATGTCTCTAAAATTTTATGCAATTTCCGTTAAAATAGTCTTAATTCGTAAACAAAAAGTTAACGCGTCTTCATAATTTTTTGAGTTGTTTTTACCTTATAGAGAAGCGGCGCACTTTCCAATAAAAATTATCAAGCACTTGAAATTACTTTATTATTTTATGCGATTTAGACCTTATATATAGAGTAAGTACCCTCTTAACACTTTGTGGGCCGCGATTAATTTTTTAAAGATTTCGTAAAAATTTTAAAGATTCGTAAAAAACCTTGCTTTTTGGTCGGGGCTGGGCCATAGTCGCGGCCATTCGTAACCTCGCCGGTCTTTAATGAGGGTCGGCTTGGCCCCGGGATAGAGCCTGATCTCTTTATCTTTGGGGCGTTAACCCAAGAGGAGCATAAATATGCCTTACTATGAAACCGTGTTTATCGCACGGCAAGATCTGACCGAGGCTCAGGTGAAGACCCTGACCGAGGGCTTTAGCAAAGTTATTACCGATATGGGCGGCCAAATCCACAAGGTCGAGCAATGGGGCCTGAAGACGTTCGCCTATAAAATCAACAAAAGTCGTAAAGGGCACTATACGTTGATCGAAAGCGATGCGCCTGCGGCAGCTTTGATCGAGCTGGAGCGTTTGATGCGCCTGAACGAAGATGTCGTGCGCTCTTTGACGATCAAACTTGACGAGCTGTCTACCGGGCCGTCCGTGATGATGCGTCCGCAGCATGATCGTGATTCTCAAGATGATTCAAGAAATGATAAGGAAGCCGCATAATGAGCACTGCAACACCTCAAAAACGTCCGTTTTTCCGTCGTCCCAAGACCTGTCCGTTTACGGGTCCGAACGCTCCGGCGATTGACTGGAAAGATACCAGAACTCTGGGCCGTTATATTTCCGAGCGCGGGAAAATCGTGCCCAGCCGGATTACGGTTGTATCCCAGAAGAAACAACGCGAACTGGCCCGCGCTATCAAGCGCGCCCGCTTTATGGGTTTGATGCCTTATGTTCGCACAGAAAGCGAAGCCCCGCGTGCCCCGCGGCCGTCTTCACGGTAAAGTTTGAAGGAGATTTGAACAATGTCTACACAAGTTATTTTGCTTGAGCGCGTGGAAAAACTCGGTCAAATGGGCGATGTCGTGTCCGTTAAGCCCGGTTATGCCCGCAACTACCTGCTGCCGCAGAAGAAAGCCCTGCGCGCCAGCAAATCCAATATTGCCTATTTCGAAGCCCAGAAGAAAACTCTGGAGGCCGAAAACGACAAGCGCAAAGCCGAAGCCCAGAAAGTGGCGAAGAAGCTGGAAGGCCTGAAGATTGCCCTGATCCGTCAGGCTTCCGAAAGCGGCCAGCTTTTCGGGTCTGTGAACGCCCGCGATATCGCGTTGGCCGCCGCAGACGCCAGCAATATCGAGATTGCCCGCAATATGGTGGCTTTGAACCAAAACTTCAAAACGATCGGTTTGTTCCCTGTTGATATCGCCCTGCACCCCGAGGTGAAGGTCGCCATTACGGTGAACATTGCCCGTACTAACGAAGAAGCCGCGCTTCAAGCCGAAACAGGCAAAGCCTTGCTGGCGGATGCACAGGCGGAAGCCGAAGAACAAGACCAGACAGAAGCTCTGGCCGAGGTTCTGGAAGAAGGCGCTTTGGAAGCGGAAAAAGAACGCCGCGCCGAAGAAGCCGAGAAAGCTGCCGAGGACGCTGCTAAAGAAGAAGAGCGTGCGGCCAAACGCGCCGAAAAGGCTGCCGCTAAAAAGGCTGCCGAAGAAGCCGCCGAGGCTGCAGAAGGCGAAGAGCCTGCTGAAGATACGGCCGAGGATAGCGAAGAGGCGTAAGTTCTCCCCGCTATTCACATCTTAAAATTTTAAAAAGCTAGCGAGCAGGGTTTATGTTTGCTAGCTTTTTTTCATGGTTTACGATCTTGCCCTTCAGACGCGTCCCGAAGATTTAGCCGGGCCTCAGAATGATGACTCTCCGGCTTACCGGATGTTGCCGCACAACCCTGAAGCCGAACAGGGCTTGCTCGGGGCGTTGCTCGTGGATAACCGCGGCTATGAGAAAATAAACGACTTTTTAAAAGCCGATCATTTTTTTCTACCGGCGCACCAGCGGATTTTTTCCGCGATTATTACCCTGATTGAGCGCGGACAAACGGCTTCGCCGGTGACACTGAAAAATTATTTCGAGAAAGACGCAGACCTGGAAAATGTCGGCGGGGCGGCCTATCTGGCGGATCTGGCCGCGGGCGTGATCAACGTCATTAATATCGAGGAGTATGCGCGAGCGATTTACGAACTGCATTTGCGACGGGCGCTCATTACGCTGGGCGAAGATGTAGTGAATGAGTCCTTTACCCATTCTTTGGACAAGGATGCGCAGCACACCATCGAACACGCGGAAATGCGCCTGTTTGAACTGGCAGAAAGCGGCGAGGTGAAGGGCGGGTTTATTACGCTGCGCGATTCGGTGCTGACCGCCATTGAACACGCGGAAAAAGCGTATAAGTCCGACGGACATGTGACGGGGGTAACGTCGGGACTGATGGATGTCGATAAGAAACTGGGGGGGTTTCAAAATTCCGATTTGCTGATTCTGGCCGGACGGCCGTCGATGGGGAAGACGGCGCTGGCGGTGAACTGGGCGTTTAATGCGGCGAAAGCCTATGCCGAGAGCGGCGGCACGCAAGGCGGGCGCGTGGCGTTTTTCAGCCTCGAGATGGCGGCCGAACAGCTCGCGGGGCGGATTTTGTCCGAGCAGTCGGGGATCTCCGGCGATGCGATCCGTAAAGGCAATATCAAGCAGGAAGATTTCCGCGCCTTTGTCGAGGCGGCGCAAAAAATGAGCCAGGTGCCGCTCTATATTGACGATACGCCTGCGCTGTCGATCGGGGCGGTGCGAACGCGTGCGCGCAGGCTCAAGCGCCAGCACGGGCTGGATATGCTGGTTGTGGACTATCTCCAGCTTTTGCGCGGGAACGGAGGCCGCCAGTCCGAAGCCAACCGCGTTTTAGAGGTTTCGGAGATTACACGCGGGCTGAAAGCCATCGCCAAGGAGCTTGAAATTCCGGTGATTGCTCTGTCGCAGCTTTCGCGGGCAGTGGAACAGCGCGAGGATAAACGTCCGCAGCTTTCGGACTTGCGGGAGTCGGGTTCTATCGAGCAGGATGCGGACGTGGTGATGTTTGTTTACCGCGAAGAATATTACTTGTCGCGGACCGAGCCGGAGCCGGGCACGGAAAAGCATATGAAGTGGCAGGAAAGCATGGAGCGCGCGCATAATATCGGCGAATGTATCGTGGCCAAACAAAGACACGGCCCCATCGGGACCGTGAAAATGTATTTTGATCCAAACCTGACGCGCTTTTCGGATCTGGATCCGAATCACATCGGGTATTTTTCCGCCAGCAGCGAATAACCGATTTTTAAATCCGGTTTGTCGCGCCCGGCATCAAATCTTTTGACTCGACCGCTACGCCGTATCCTTGGGCCGGCGTTGATTTATCAATCACTTCCGCGCCCTGACCGTCTTTGATCGCCACTTTGGCGCCGTCGATCGAGCCCAGATCGTCAAAGTCTCTGACGCCCGCCAGCAGCACCGCTCTGGGCGTTTGGCGTTCGGCGCGGGAAATCAGGTCATTGTCCTGATCCGAAACCATGGCGATTTTGAGATGGCCCTGAGCGTCCTGATAGGCGTGGAGTTGATATTGCACATCTTTGCCCAGACCTAAAAACGCGCCTTTTTCCATGTTCAGGACAATGCCGATTTTCGGATCGAACCCGTCATTCATGGCCTTTGTCGCGGCGAACGCATTGGCGATTTTATCGTTCAGCGTCCCGTTATCCATGATGGCGAGCTTGTCGAAACCGCTCATGCCGTTTTCACGGATGTAATCGGTGATATCCGCGCGCATCAGACCGCCCTTTTCGTCAACGCGGACAATCTGGATTTGCCCGTTGGCTTTGATGTCCAGCACGCCGATGGCGGCGGCGTTTGCATCTGCCGGGTTGGCGAAAGTGCCTGTTTTGGCGTCATAGCCCATGGATTTGGCCCAGGCAATGTCTTGTTCTCTTACGGAGACACTGTCGATTCCTTGTGTGACATCCACGGGGTCAAGATGGTGAGGGCTGACGTTGCCCATAACCGATTGATAGTTGGTCCATGCATCCGCTCTTGCAGGATCGAAAAAGACGATATCTTGCGAATACGGCGGGGTTTCCGGTCCCGTGCCCGCAGCGGCTCTTCTTTGCGTTTCCGATAGACCATCATTATTTGCTACAGGCTCAGCCGCTCTTTCGACGGCGGGTTTGGCCGGGTCCTGGGTTTGCGTTTGAGCTATGTTCGCGTGTGCATCACGCGTGTTTTGCTCAACAGCCGCAATAAAGTCATCAATGCTCATCGCATTTGCATCCAGACCATGCGCTTTTGCATAGCCTTCGATAGCCGCACGTGTTCTGGGGCCTTCCTGTCCATCGACGCCGTTGCTGCCGGAATAGGCCAACACGTTTGCGTAGGACGGGTCCGCATTAATCAAGGCCTGTTGCAGCGCTTCCACTTTCGGATCATAGCCTTCAACTCCAGTGCCCGAACCCATAATCGCCATCTGCTGGACCGGGCGCGGCGGTGCGGCGGGCGCGGATTGGGCGGCGGCGAATTGTGGCGTAACGGGTGCTTGCACTGACGCCACGTTATCGGCTCTTGTGATGTCTATATCTGCTATTTCCGCTGCATCGGCCTGAAAAGCGGCCATATAATCACCAACCTGATCGGCGGGAATTGAGTTTGTGGATACTTTGCCTTTCTCCATTACATCAGGCTTAACAGCCTCAACGATAGGCGCGTTCTCCACGTCGCTTTGCGTCGGGAATGTCGCAGTGGCCGTCGTTCCTGCGACCGGATAGGCATAGTCATCGGCTTCAGCGGCCAAAGCCGCTTGGTGGCGGGCGCGAAGATCAGCCGTGGCTGCCTCGACGTCCGTTCCGTTATGTTGAGCTTCGACTGTCTTTATGAAGTCTTGTAGTTGAGAATTATCTGCGATGGGCTGATGATTTGCATCCATCCACGCCTTTTCGTTATCGACCAGTTCCAAAAACACAACGGCTTCATCCTCCGGTGACGTCACTTTATAGCCATGATCCCCATGCAATTCGAACGTGGCATCCTTGGGTGCTGGCGGCGCGGCAGCGACTTGGGTTTCGGGTGTCGCGGTTTGTATTTGTTTCAAGGCTGCATAGGCTTGGCTGAATTTTGTCGAATTTTCAGCCGTTGTTGGATCGTTGGGGTTCAACAGAATTGCAGCATTAATAACGCTCATTTCTACCGGCTTTCCGGTCTTATGATCTATAAATACAGGATCATTGCCCTCCAGACGCATTTCCCACTGCTGGTCACCGTGTGTCAAAAGATAATAATCGCCCTGTTTTTCAGTATACAGTTCCATTTTTACACCCTCTATTTTTTACTCTCTATTACTGTTTTATTGCCGTTTATCCGGTTATTATGCTCCCTACTATACGGGCGGGGGTTTAAGAAAAGGTTAAAGGGAAATTTTTAATGGATTCAGCGCGCGGCCTTTTGAGCATTGACCTGCAAGCTCTGGTGCAAAACTATGCGTTCCTGCGCCAGCGCGTGGGCAAAACGTGCGCTGTGGCGACGGTTGTGAAGGCTGATAGCTATGGATGCGGGATGGGCCGGGTGGCTCCGGCTTTATATAGCGCCGGGGCGCGGGTGTTTTTTGTGGCCAGTGCAGAGGAAGGGGCGGCGCTGCGCACGGTTTTGGCGGGGCCAAGCGCCGAGATTTATGTTCTGAACGGATTTTTTGCCTGTGATCGCGCGGTTTTTCAAGATAATGCGCTCATTCCCGTGTTGAACAGCCTTGAGCAGATCGACGCATATCGGGCTTTAGCGCAAAGAATGAGCGCGGTCCTTCCTGCGGCGCTGCATTTTGATACGGGGATGAACCGGCTGGGTCTTGAGGCGCGGGAAGCAGCGCAGATTACAGATTCGCCTGCGCTCTTGGAGAGGCTGGATGTGCGTATGGTGATGAGCCATTTTGCCTGCGCCGATGAGCCTGCGCATCCGATGAATGCGGGCCAGCATGCACAGTTTTTGCACTATGCGGCGCATTTTCCAAAGGCTCTGAAATCGCTGGCCAATTCATCGGGGATTTTTGCATCCGGCGATTATCATCTGGATATGGTGCGGCCCGGCATGGCGCTGTACGGGCTTAATCCGGCGCCGGAGCAGAATAATCCGATGCACGGCGTTGTGAAATTAGAGGTGCCTGTTTTACAGCTTAGAACGGCTAAAAAAGGCCAGACTTGTGGATATGGCGCTACGTATCGTTTTGAAAATAAAACACCGCTG
Source organism: Alphaproteobacteria bacterium (assembly GCA_020443075.1). GTDB lineage: Bacteria > Pseudomonadota > Alphaproteobacteria > Micavibrionales > Micavibrionaceae > TMED27. The sequence continues at coordinate 120,079 of JAGRIU010000034.1, read as the reverse complement.
GCCGTTGTCGGCGCGGGATACGCGGATGGGGTTTTTCGACATTTGAGCAACCGCGGCGAATTATTCTGGCAAGGCTATGCCTGCCCCATTCGCGGGCGGGTGTCGATGGATAGCGTAATTGTCGATCTGAGCGCCGTGCCGGAGGATCAGCGTCCGCATGCCGGCGACATGTTCGAGGTGATCGGGCCACATCAAAGCGCGGATGCCTTAGCCGCCAAGGCCGGAACGATCGGCTATGAAATCCTGACCGCGCTGGGGCCGCGTTACAAAAGAGTTTATCTAGAGCGGAGCGCCAAGCGCATTTCTGGCGGCAAATCCGCATCAGAGAGCGGCGCATAGCGTTCGGACACTTCGGAGGGGAAGCGGAAGTCCCACCATTCCTGCGTCAGAGGCCATAGCGGCAATCCGAGCTCTTCGGCGGCCTGGCCAAGAGCCTGATCTAAAATCCGGCGGTTTTGCATGACTTGAGGGGAGAGATTCGGGTGCTGGCGGTGCGCCGGGTTGGCTTTGGGGGACGGATCATCGCATAAAAAATCAAAAGGCGTGCCCATGTCTAGCAACTCGCCCTCGAACGTCTCCAGAGCGCAATCCACGGCCATGCCGCGCGGATGCGCGCCTGTGCCAGGCGGGGAGAGCAGTCTTGGTTCTTCCAGCCAGTGCGGATGGTCTTTGACGCGCTGCGTCTGAAGCATCAGAGCCTGCGTATCCGTCGTGCGCAGACAGTCATAGACGATCAGGCGCAGGTTTTGCGCTTTTAGGCTTTCGGCGGCTTTTAATACAATGGCGGCTAAATCTTTATGTGCCCAAAGCTGCGCATCAGAGCGATAAACCGGCTCGCCCAGCAGAAGGTTATCGGAGCGCGCATAGGCCAGTTCGATGCGGATATTATGCTCCGGTTCCAGCGCACTGAGCGATACAAGATCCTCGGGGGCTATTTTTAACAGGTGTGTTTGCTCGTTTGTCATGAAAAAGGTCTTTTTCTTATGCACACAATGTTTTAGTCTCTATTCTTTATAAAGACAGGGTCAATAAACATCAATGGATGCTACTTCGAAGACTTCTTTTAATATCTTTCGCATGGTCGGAACGGCAATTTTGGGGCTGTTCGAGCGTACCGGACGGCTGGTGCATTTTATTGCGCGGGCGGTTTATCATTCTTTTATTCCGCCCTATTTCCCTTCGCAGCTTTGGCGGCAACTGGTCGATATCGGTTATTATTCCCTGCCTGTGGTGGGGATGACAGCGCTGTTCACCGGGATGGTGCTGGCTCTACAGAGTTATACAGGTTTTACGCGTTTTAATGCCGAGAGCGCGATTGCGGGCGTCGTTGTTTTGTCCGTGACGCGTGAGCTGGCTCCGGTTCTAGCCGGTTTGATGGTCGCGGGGCGCGTCGGGGCTTCGATTGCAGCAGAAATCGGCACAATGCGCGTGACCGAGCAAATTGATGCACTCTCAACCTTATCTGTGAACCCGTTTAAATATCTGATCGCGCCGCGGGTGATCGCCGGAACGCTGATGCTGCCCGTACTGGTGCTGATCGGCGATATTATCGGGGTGTACGGCGGATATATCGTGGCGATCTATAATCTGGGCTTTAGTCCGGGTAGTTATTTGAGCCAGACTTGGGATATCCTGGAGCGCATGGACGTCATTTCAGGCCTTGTGAAGGCCGGGGCATTCGGTTTCATCGTTTCGATCATGGGCTGTTATCACGGGTTTAACTCCGGGCGCGGTGCGCAAGGGGTCGGCGCGGCGACCACGAATGCGGTTGTGTCGTCCTCGATCCTGATCCTGATCTTTAACTATCTCCTGACGCAGGTGTTTTTCTCATGAGCGAGACTGTGCCCAAAATAGAATTTTCCGGCGTGACCAAATCTTTCGGGCCTAAACATGTTTTGTGTGGGCTGGATTTAAAGGTGCCTGCGGGCAAGTCGATGGTGATTATCGGCGGGTCGGGGACGGGAAAGTCCGTGGCCCTGAAATGCGTTTTGGGACTTTTGGCGCCCGATAGCGGTTCTATTCTGATCGACGGGCAGGAAACTGTCGGTCTGGGTGCTAAGGAACGTGATCAGTTGATGCGTAAATTCGGGATGCTGTTTCAGGGGGCGGCGTTGTTTGACTCCTTGAAGGTCTGGGAAAATGTGGCGTTCGGCCTGATTCAGGGGCGGCGCATGAACCGCAAGGAAGCCCGCGAGATTGCCGTGCAGAAGATTGTCGCTGTGGGCCTGAAACCCGAAACGGCCGATCTTTATCCAGCTGAACTGTCCGGGGGGATGCAAAAACGCGTCGGGTTGGCGCGCGCCGTGGCCACCACACCGGAGATTATTTTCTTTGACGAGCCGACGACGGGGCTGGACCCGATTATGGCCGATGTGATTAATCACCTTATCGTTGAACAAGTTCAAGAACTGGGCGCAACGGCCCTGTCGATTACCCATGATATGGGTAGCGTGCGCAAGATTGCCGATTATGTGGCGATGCTGCACGAGGGGAAAATTGTCTGGACGGGTCCCGTAGATGCGCTAGATGATTCAGGGAATGAGTATGTTGAGCAGTTTATTCACGGCCGCGCCGAAGGACCTATGACGCGCCGGGTGGCTTGATAGCAGGATGGAATGAAATATCTCTGGTACGCATTTTTAGGGCTTTTTTCTCTTGGCTTTCTCGGGCTTGTCGCCGGGCTGGGGCTGACGGTTTATGTATTGAACAAATACGGCGCGGATCTTCCCGATTACGAGCAATTAAAGACTTACGAGCCGCCGATCGTGACGCGGCTTTATGCCGGGGACGGGCGGTTGCTGGCCGAGTTTGCACAGGAAAAACGCGTGTTTGTGCCGATTGATAAAATTCCCGACCGCGTCAAGCAGGCCTTTATTTCCGCCGAGGACAAGAATTTTTACACTCATCACGGCGTTGATCCTTTGGGCGTAGCCCGTGCGGCTTATTTCTTTGCGCTGCGCAAGATGGGCAAAGACGTGAATATGGTCGGCGGCTCGACAATTACACAGCAGGTGGTCAAAAACATGCTGTTGAGCAACGAGCAGAAGATCGAGCGCAAAATCCGTGAAGCCATCTTGGCCAGCCGCGTCGAGCGCGCGATGAGCAAGGACCGGATATTGGAGATTTATCTGAACGAGATTTATCTGGGGGCGCGCGCCTATGGCGTTGCAGCGGCGGCCTTGCAATATTTTAACAAATCTTTAGATGAGCTAACGATTGATGAGGCCGCGTATCTGGCGGCCTTGCCGAAAGCGCCCAATAACTATCATCCGGTGCGGCATCATGAAGCAGCGGTGGAACAACGCAACGAGGTTTTACGGCGCATGGAAAAGAACGGATATATCACGGCCAGTCAGGCCGAGATGGCCAGACTTGCGCCTTTGAAAACATTTAATGAAGATGAATCGCGCAGTGTGCATGCGCCTTATTTCGCCGAAGAAGTCCGCCGGGAACTCAAGGAACGCTATGGCGAGGACAGCCTTTACGGCGGCGGTTTGGCGGTGCGTTCGACCATCAATCCGCGTTTGCAGGACATTGCCGAGCGCACCTTACGTGAAGGGCTTATGGCCTATGATCAGAGGCATGGTTACCGTGGGCCGGTCAAGCATCTTGAGAGTCTGGAGGGCTGGAAGAAGCAACTGGAGGAGATTGCCGCGCCGGAGGGTATGCTCAATGACTGGCGTTTGGCTGTTGTTTTGAACAGCGGTGAGCAAAGCGCACGCCTCGGTCTTAAAAGCGGTGGTGAGGCCACCATCGGGCTGATCGGCGTGCAGTGGGCTCGCAAATCGATGAATCAAGGCTATGCGCTTGGCCCTGCTATTTCAGCAGTTTCCCAAGTACTGCAAAAAGGCGATGTCGTCATGATTGCGCCTTTAAAGACAGAGGACAGCGCAAAGCCCGCTTATACACTGGCTCAAATTCCGGCCGTTCAGGGCGCTTTGGTGGCTATGGACCCGCATACAGGCCGCGTGCTGGCCATGCAAGGCGGCTGGCATTACAGCTATGGCGGCAGCGAGTTTAACCGCGCTACGCAGGCCCAGCGCCAGCCCGGCTCGGCTTTTAAGCCGTTTGTGTATCTGGCGGCTTTGGAGCATGATTTTACGCCGGCCACGCTGGTTTTGGATGCGCCGTTTGTGATTGAAGACCGGCCCGGGCACTTCTGGAGCCCGACGAACTATTCCAACGAATATTACGGCCCGACCCCTATCCGCGTGGGCGTTGAGAAATCCAGAAACCTGATGACCGTGCGGCTGGCCGATTATCTGGGCGTGGACATGATCGCCGATTACGCCAAGCGTTTTGGGATTGATGAGGATATGCCGTCGATGCTGTCCAATGCTCTGGGGGCCGGCGAGACAACTCTCCTGAGGCTGACGGCGGCTTACGGAATGCTGGTGAACGGGGGGAAAAGAATTACGCCGTCTTTCATCGACCGCATCCAGGACCGCCGCGGCGATACGATTTTCCGCAATGATGCGCGTTCTTGCAGGAATTGCGGGCCGCTGATCCGCTGGCAAAACCAGTCCACACCGGATGTGCCCGATGAGCGCGAGCAAGTCGCCGACCCGCGAACTGCTTATCAAATGGTTTCAATTTTAGAAGGCGTTGTCGAGCGCGGCACAGGCGTGCGCATTAAATCACTCGGGCGGCCGCTGGCCGGGAAAACCGGGACAACAAACGAATCCAAAGATACGTGGTTTATGGGCTTTTCGCCGGATCTGGTTGTCGGCGTTTTTGCCGGTTTTGACGAGCCGCGTTCTTTGGGCAAAAAAGAAACCGGATCGTCTGTGGCCGTTCCTATTTTCAAAGCATTTATGGAAGAGGCTTTGCAAGACGAGCCTTTGCTACCTTTTCGTATGCCTAACGGGATCCGCAATGTACAGATCAACGCCGCGACCGGCGCGCGGGCGCAACCCGGTGATGCCAAGGTTATCTGGGAGGCCTTTATCAACGGCACAGAGCCTACAGACGAGATGTATATTCTCGACGGCAGCGGGATTCATGTGATGTATAGCGGGAGCGGGGAGCGTTATACAGATCCTTACGCTGAAAATGCTTATGATGTCCAAACCGGCGGCTATAATTACGAGGACAGTTCGGAATCTGTTTCGGGGAGTCCGTTCTTTCAAGACCAACGCCCACCCGGCGGAGAAAATTATTATGACCCGCCACCTTACCAGCGGCCATCAGGTTCGCCCGGAGGGCCTGCCCCGTCTTCAGGCTCGACGCCCGATACCCAGACCGGCACAGGCGGGTTTTATTAAGTCCCTATGCTTGCGGAGCAGATGCTGCGATTATTTTTCGCGCAAAACATCTTATGCAGGAATTCGACCATGGCCTGCACTTCGTCAGAAGCGATTTTGTAATAAACGTACTGGCCATCCTTGCGGGATTGGACATACTTCTTCTCCCGCAGCCAGCCCAAATATTGCGAAACCTGTGACTGACTGGCCATGGTTTTTTCCTGCTCGACGATTTCTCCGGCCGACATTTCGCCTTTTTCGATCAGGTTGCACAAAATACTCAGGCGCACCGGATGATTTAAGATTTTCAAAGCCTCCAAAGCCGGGGCCATTTCTTCGTGTTTACTCATTGTGCCCTCCATCGTTTTGCTACGATTTGGTCTTTCTCTCGTTTAAATCCATTTTTTTCGTCCTTTTTTGCAATTTGTGCATTGCAGGATTGATTTGTATATAAAAAAAATGTAATTTACCTTATACTAATATAAGAGAGGAGCTTCGTCAATGAATATCGACCGTTTTATTTTTGCATTCGCCGGGCTTGTGATTCTTGCAAGTTTGGGTTTAGGATATTTTATTCACCCCGGATGGTTCTTTCTGACCGGCTTTGTGGGGTTGAATATGTTTCAAGCTGCGTTCACCGGGTTTTGTCCGCTGGCCATGATCTTAAAAAAAGCGGGCTTTAAGCCGGGGGAAGCTTTTAAATAAGAGCACGCCATGGTTGTTTGGCCTGCTGGTTTTTCAGGGAAAGGGCATCTCGAAATGGCACATATCGTAGTTTTAGGCGGAGGAATTGGCGGCGTTTCCATGGCGTATGACATGCGCGCGGCCTGCTCACGCAAGGATGGACATAAGATTACGGTGATTTCCGATTCGCCGACCTTTCACTTTGTGCCGTCTAACCCGTGGGTCGGCGTGGGCTGGCGCAAACGCCAACAGATTGAAGTGCCGCTGGCCCCTTATTTAAAGAAAAAGAATATCGATTTTATTCCGGTGGCGGCAAAAAAGGTTCACCCCACAGACAACAAAGTTGAGCTCGTTGACGGGCGAAACGTTGACTATGACTTCTTGGTCGTGGCCACAGGGCCGCGTTTGGCGTTTGAGCGCGTTGAAGGGCTGGGGCCACATGGCGGTTATACTCAATCGGTTTGTCATGTCGATCACGCGGTTACAGCGAGTGAGGCCTGGGTAGAGTTTAAAAAAGATCCGCGGCCTATTATTGTCGGCGCCGTACAGGGCGCGTCGTGCTTTGGTCCGGCTTACGAGCATGCTTTTATTATGCACCGCGATCTGGTCAAGGCCGGGCTGCGCCATAAAGTGCCGATGACCTATGTAACCTCCGAGCCCTATATCGGACATTTGGGGCTTGGCGGGGTTGGCGATTCCAAAGGCATGCTGGAGAGCGAACTGCGCAAACGTGACATCAAATGGATTTGCAATGCCAGCGTCGATAAAGTCGAGGATGGCATGATGTATGTTACCGAACATGATGAAAACGGCGCGCCGAAAAAGCAACACGAATTGCCGTTCGGCTATTCGATGATGTTGCCGTCTTTTGCCGGTGTGGATGCGATCGTCGGCGTTGAAGGATTGGTGAATGATAAGGGGTTTGTCATTATCGACGAATACCAGCGTAACCCGACCTATAAAAATATTTTTTCTGTCGGCGTGTGCGTGGCGATTGCCCCACAAGAAGCGACTCCCGTTCCTACGGGCGTGCCCAAAACCGGGTATATGATTGAATCTATGGTGGCCGCTACGGCGCACAATATCATTGATATTTGCAAAGGCCGAGAGCCGAGCAGCAAGGCAACGTGGAATGCGATTTGTTTGGCCGATATGGGCGATACCGGCGTGGCGTTTGTGGCTATTCCACAAATTCCGCCGCGTAATGTGGCGTGGATGCGCGGGGGAAAATGGGTACACTGGGGCAAGATTTTGTTCGAATGGTACTTCCTGCGCAAGGTCAAAACGGGTTCCGTTTCGCCGCTATATGAGAAATATATGCTGCGCTTCTTGGGCATTCGCAAACGCCAGAAGCTGTGATTATTTTAACCATGGAGAGTTTATGAAATATTTACCGGAAATTGCTTCAGAAAAGCCAAAGCTGTTTATGCGGATGGCGGCTTTACTGAGTTTCTTGTTTATTCTCGGTGTGGCTCTGCCGAGCCTGTTTCCCAAAGCCATACCGTTTTTGCCGGCACTGTCGATTGATACGGATCCGGAAAACATGCTCAGCGCCGATGAGCCGGTGCGCGTGTTTCATAACGAACGTAAAAAAGAATATACGCTGCATGATATTATCGTCGTCGGCGTCGTCAATGAAGGCAACCCGCACGGCGTTTTTAACGTCCAATCCCTGAAAAATATTTATGATCTTGGTGAGTTTGCCCGCACCATTACATGGCAGAACGATCAAGGTGAAAATGAAGGGGTTTTGGAAGTCGATATCCTCTCGCCCTCGAATGTCGATAATATCGAGCAAGGCGGTCTGGGGACCGTGCAGTTCGAATGGCTGATGGCGCAGCCGCCGCAAACCGAAGGCGAGGCGCAGGCTATCGGGCAAAAGGCCATGAACCTGCCGTTTCTCAAAGACACGCTGGTTTCCGGTGACGGGAAGGCTTTGGCGCTTTACATTCCAATTACCTCTAAAAATATCAGCTATAAAGTTTCGCAGCAGCTCCGTGATAAAATCGCAACTTTCGAGAATAGCGGCGATCAGTATTATATCACCGGCCTGCCCGTCGCGCAGGATACGTTCGGGGTGGAGATGTTCATCCAGATGGCCATTTCCGCGCCGATGGCGATGGCACTTATTTTTGCGCTGATGTGGTATTTCTTTAAGAGCGTGAAACTGATTATCGCGCCGATGATTGTGGCGATGGTCTCGGTCATTTTCACGATGGGCTTGCTGGTGATGACGGGCCATACCGTACATATCATGAGTTCGATGATCCCTGTCTTTATCATGCCGATTGCCGTTTTGGATGCGGTGCATATTCTCTCGGACTTTTTTGACGGATATCCGAAATATAAAGACCGTCGCAAAACGCTCGATCATGTCATGGAAGAGCTCTCCAAGCCCATGCTTTTCACGTCTTTGACGACGGCGGCGGGTTTCGGCTCTTTGGCCTTCACGCCGATCCCGCCTGTGCAGGTGTTTGGTATTTTCATTGCACTGGGGGTCTTTGCGGCCTGGTTTTTCACAGTCACGCTGGTTCCGGCCTATATCATGCTCATGAAAGAAGAGTCCCTTTCGGGCTTTGGCCTGCAAGGACACGAAGAAGCCGATGCGGCTTCTCCTTTGGCGAAAATCCTGAAAAAACTCGGGCCTGCTACCTATACGCATGCCAAGTTGATTTTACTGGTGATGCTGGTGATGTTCGGTATATCCGCTTACGGGATTTCCCGTATCCAGATCAACGACAATCCTGTGAAATGGTTTAGTCCCAGCCATGATATCCGCGTGGCCGACCGCGAGCTTAACAAGCGGTTTGCGGGAACCTATATGGCGTATCTGGAGCTATCACCCCAAGCCGATTTGGGGCAGCAATTCAAAGATACGTTGACACGCGAGCTTGGTCTGCGCCCCAGTGCACAGAGCAAACAATTGCAAGCCGATCTGGCCTCTTTGGATGGCGGGGTCGAGGGTGTGAAAAACTATATTTATGAGCGTCAGGACGAAGCCGCCGATGATGAAACCTATTATGCATGGGATGAGCTGGCGTCGGTCGTTGATCAGGCCACCGCGCAGATCCAGCTCTTTAAACAGCCCGATATGCTGGGCTATGTCGAGAAGCTGCAAGCGTATCTTCTGAGCACCGGTCTGGTCGGTAAATCCAATGCTTTGCCGGACATTGTCAAGACCGTGCACCGCGAGTTGTTCCTCGGCAAGGAGGAGGCTTACCGCATCCCCGATACGCAAAATGCGGTGGCGCAGACTTTGATCACCTATCAAAACTCGCACCGCCCCGATGATCTGTGGCATTTCACAACGCCGTCCTATGATAAGACTGTTTTGTGGATCCAGCTCAAGAGCGGCGATAACAAGGATATGGGTAAAGTGATCAAAGCCGTGGATACGTTCTTTGCACAAAATCCTGCGCCCGTGGCTGTCAATCATAACTGGTTCGGGCTGACCTATATCAATGTCATCTGGCAGGATAAAATGGTATCAGGCATGGCCGAAGCCTTTTTGGGATCGTTCGTGATTGTGTTGATTATGATGATTGTCCTGTTCCGCTCTGTCTATTGGGGGGCGCTCTCCATGGTCCCTTTGAGCGTTACAATTGCCTTTATCTACGGAATTATCGGTCTGGTGGGGAAAGACTACGATATGCCTGTGGCGGTGCTGTCTTCCCTGTCTTTGGGTCTGGCGGTGGATTACGCTATTCACTTTCTGGCGCGCAGCCGCGAGGCGGCCAAGGATAAGCCGAACTGGAAAGAAACTATTCCCGTTGTCTTTGGCGAGCCTGCACGCGCGATTGCCCGCAATGTGATTGTCATTGGCGTTGGCTTTACGCCTTTGCTCTTTGCGCCGCTGGTGCCGTATAAGACTGTTGGCTTCTTCATTTCCGCGATTTTGCTTTTTGCCGGGGTCGCCACTCTCTTGATCTTGCCAGCATTGATCACAATATTAGAAAAGGTCCTGTTTAAAAAAGAAAGGAGCGCCTCATGAGAAAACTTTTAACTGCGCTATCTGTTTCCACACTGGCTTTGGGTTTGTCTTTTGCGCCTGCATGGGCCGCCGATGTCAATGACATCGTAGCCAAGGCCAACAATGCAGCCTACTATAAAGGCGAGGACGGGCGCGCCCGCGTCAAAATGGAAATCACCGATGCACAAGGGCGTAAGCGTACGCGCGACTTTGTTATCCTGCGCAAAGATATCGGCTCTGGTGATAAAGAGCAGAAATTCTATGTGTATTTCAACCGTCCGGCCGATGTAAACAAAACCGCCTTTATGGTGTGGAAGCATGTCGGGGCGGATGACGACCGCTGGTTATATTTGCCGGCTCTGGATCTTGTGAAGCGTATTGCCGCCAGCGACGAGCGTACCAGCTTTGTCGGTTCGCACTTTTTCTATGAAGATGTGTCCGGGCGTAATCCGGATGAGGACAAGCATGAGCTCGTAGAGACAACGGATAATTACTACGTTGTTAAAAGCGTACCGAAAAAGCCCAATCTCGTGGAGTTCAGTTCTTACAAGAGCTATATCCACAAGCAGAGCTTTATTCCGGTAAAAATCGAGTTCTACGATAAAAACGGGACGAAATACCGCGAGGCGACGGCCGAGAAGGTCGAGACTATCCAAGGGTATCCGACCGTGACCATGGGCAAAATGAAGGATTTGCGCTCCGGTGGGGAAACCGTTTTGACCTATAGCGATGTGAAATATGATGTCGGCCTGCCGGAGGATATTTTCACCGAACGCTATTTGCGCCAACCCCCTAACCAGTATATTAAGAGATAATGAGATACGCTCTTTTAACGGCGGTCGTTTTTTCGGCCAGTCTTTACCCTTTTTTCACAGTGCAGGCTGAAGAGCCTGCATTGCCGCTTGGTCTTGGCGGCGGCGCTCCGGTGGCCTCCTCGGAGCCGTCATTACCCGTAGGATTGGGCGGTAGCAGTGAGCCTTCGCTGCCCGCAGGTCTGGATATGGGCGACAACAGCGCACCAACCGATGAACCGGGTCTGCCCGAAGGGCTGGTGATGGATGAGAGCAGCGTTTATCAGGATACCGATACAGGCTTTGACGATGGCGGGTCTGCCCTGCCCTTTAGCGGGTTTTTCGAGATCCGCGCCGGGGCCCGTCTGGCCGGTCAACCTTACGAAAAACGCGCCAGCATTGGCGAAGCGCGCTTGCAGCTCCAAGGTGAAAAATTCTGGGATTATGGGGTAAGCGCACGCGTGACGGCTGATTTTGTGGCCGATCCGGTGGCGGACCGCTGGGCGGTGGATCTGGATAACGGCGATGGCTGGGTCGATCTGCGCGAGGCGTTCGTGAGCTGGCGCGCCACCGATTTCATGGATATCAAGGCCGGACGGCAGATTCTAACCTGGGGGACCGGAGATATGGTTTTCCTCAACGATTTGTTCCCGAAAGATTTTGACTCTTTTTTCATCGGCCGCGATGAAGAGTATCTCAAAGCGCCGTCCGATGCGTTGAAAACTTCATTCTTTAGCGATCTGGCCAATCTGGATGTGGTTTATACGCCGAATTTTGACTCCGACCGTTTTTCCGACGGCGCGCGCATAAGCGTTTACAATCCATTCGTAGGCAATGTGGCCGGACGTTCCAATGTTTTAAAAACCGATCCACGATCCGACTGGTTTGCCGAAGATGAATGGTCGGCGCGGCTATACCGCAATATCGGCGCGTATGAAACGGCGCTGTATTTCTATGACGGCTACTGGAAAAACCCGCAAGGTCTGGATCAAGCCAATGTGCGCGCCGTATTCCCGCGGCTTTCTGTCTATGGTGCGAGCGTGCGCGGGCCTGTGGCGGCCGGGATCGGCAATCTCGAAACGGCCTATTATGATAGCCGCGATGATAACAGCGGGGTCAATCCGGTGATGCCGAACGATCAATTCCGCTTTCTCGCCGGTTATGAACAGGAACTAGCGACCGAGCTCACGGGCGGCGTGCAATATAATCTTGAACGCACTTTGGATTATGACGCGCTGAAACGCAATGCGCCCGCCGGATCGCCTTTGCCGCGGGAAAACCGGCAAGTCGTGACCGTGCGCCTGACGAAAATGATGATGAATCAGGATTTGACTCTGTCCTTGTTTAATTTTTGGTCGCCCAGCGAGCGCGACGGTTATGCGCGCCCGAAGGTTAAATACAAGCTGAACGACCAGTGGACGGCGGAAGCGGGCGGCAATATTTTCTATGGTCAAAAACGCAGCACGTTCTTCGGACAGTTGGAAGACAACAGTAATATCTATGCCAGCGTGCGTTATTCTTTTTAATCAGGCCGCCCGGAGCTCACTCCGGCGATTGATTGTCCTGCGAGAGTTTTAAAGACAGCGCGATGGCCTCTTCGTAGTTGCCGACGATGAATATGTTTTTCTGATCATCGCGGACGCCATCTTTGTTCAACATGTCTTTGGGCTGGGGTTGCAGGCCGCTCAAGATAACCTGACTGCCTTTGCTTTGACAGGTTTTGATCATATTTTCCAGAGCATTTAGTCCCGCTACATCCATATACGGAACTAATTTCATCCGCACGATCAGAGTCTTTGGCATTTCGCCGATGGCCTGCATAGTTTCGAGCATTTTATCGGCCATGCCAAAAAAGATCGGACCTGTAATTCTGAAGACTTCGACTCCTTCAGGTAGTTCATCACGCTGGGTATCTTCTTCTTTTCTCTGTTCGCCGGATGTGTCGCGGATTTTCCGACCCTGCGCGTACAGCGTTGCCGATTGGCTCATTTGGTGCATAAACAGCAAAGACGCCAAGGTCACGCCGACACCGATCGCAACCGTTAGATCGACGAGAACCGTGAGCGAAAACGTCAGGATCATCACCAAGCGATCACTTTTTGACAAACGGAAAATATGGATGAAGTGTTTTATTTCGCTCATATTCCAGGCCACGATAAATAATATCGCCGAGAGCGCGGCCAAAGGGATGTAGGCTATCACTCCGGTTAAAAACAGAATGAAGATCAGAATAAATGCCGCGTGGAAAATTCCAGCCATAGGGGTCTTGCCGCCGGATTTGATATTGGTTGCCGTCCGGGCGATCGCGCCTGTGGCCGGCAAACCACCAAACAAGGCCGAAGCGACATTGGCGGCGCCTTGAGCTACCAGTTCCTGATTGGAGCGGTGTTTGTATCCTGTCATTCCGTCTGCGACCGTGGCCGAGAGCAGCGCTTCTATACCGGCCAAAAAGGCGATGGTGAAGGCCGCCGGAATAATTTCCAAAAACTTTTCCGTGTTCCAAACCGGGAGCTCCGGCAGCGGCAAACCCGATGGAATATCGGGATAGCGCAGGCCAATCGTTGTGACCGGGATTTGCAGCATATAGACCAGTCCCGAAATCAGGATGATCGCTATCAGATAGCTGGGCCATTTCGGCGTAAACCGTTTTAAAATCAAAATAATCGCTAAAGTCATCAAACCTATGATTAAGGTCAGAGCATCGAACGTCTCTATATGTTCAAAATAGAAGTACCATTTGGGTATGAAATCTGCCGGAACCTGGCCTATTTTCAACCCCAAAAAATCTTTAATCTGGGACGTGGCAATGATCACGGCAATCCCCGTGGTAAAGCCTGTAATCACAGGATAGGGGATATATTTGATGACCTGTCCGAATTTGGCATATCCGGCGATAATCAAGATGATGCCCGCCAGCATCGTTGCCAGCACCAACCCATCATAGCCATGATCAGCAATTACACTAAAGACGACGACAATAAACGCGCCTGTCGGGCCGCCAATTTGCACTCTGGAGCCGCCCAGAAACGAAATCAAAAATCCGGCGATGACTGCGGTTACCAGCCCTTTATCCGGTGATGCCCCGCTGGCGATTGCCAAGGCCATGGCCAGCGGCAGCGCCACAATGGCCACGGTCAGACCGGCCAGCATATCGGCTTTTAGCGTTTCCAGCATATAGCCCTGGCGCAGCAGAGAAAATAATTTCGGTGTAAATGTCGTCGACAGCACGCCTCAAGCCCTCAGGTATTCGTCGTTATATTCCGCAGCTCTTAACAGAAGAAATCTGCTCTGAACATTCTTTTAAGTAAAGAAGAATTAAAAAGCCGGATGTTTTTTTCACAATGACTGTGTTACAAAAGCCGGTATTTACCGGATCGGCAGATTTAATATGAGTTTATTGCACGAGCACCAACATACCCCCGAGGCCATTCGCGCGCGCCTGAGCGAGAGCCCGTCCTCGCCTTATCTGAAAGAATGGGTCTATGGCGGGATTGACGGGGTTGTCACAACCTTTGCCGTGGTGGCCGGGGTTGTCGGGGCTGGCTTATCGCCAATTGTGATCGTGATTTTGGGGCTGGCTAATCTGGTCGGGGACGGGTTTTCGATGGCGGCGGGGTGTTATAGCGGCACGAAGACCGATAGCGATAATTACGAGCGCCTGCGGGCTATCGAGATTTCGCATATCGAGCGCTACCCCGAAGGCGAGCGCGAAGAAGTGCGCCAGATTTATGCCTCCAAGGGGTTCGAGGGCGATGCTCTGGAGAAGATTGTGGCTACCATCACGCGCGACCGAGATCTCTGGCTGGATGTGATGATGGTCGAAGAATACGGGCTGTCCGGTCATCAACCTTCTGCTTTTAAAGCGGCTTTATTTACGTTTTTATCGTTTATGATTTGCGGCGCTATGCCTTTGCTGCCGTATCTTTTGGGCGTTGATCTTGGCGTTGCTTTTCCTTTGGCCTTGTTTTTATCGGCTATGACGTTTTTCCTGATCGGGGCGGCAAAAAGCCTGTGGTCAGTGCATAGCTGGTTATGGCACGGGTTTGAAACACTGGCCATCGGCCTGAGTGCCGCCGGGCTAGCCTATGGCATTGGTTACGGCTTACAGGGGCTTGCGCAATGAAACCCGCATCACGCATTCAAGCCAATATAGATATCTTGCAAAGCCTTGAAAATGCACGCGTGCCGATGGATAGCCGCATCGGCGATTATATGCGCGTGCGGCGTTATATCGGCTCTAAAGACCGCGCGGAGATTGCCGAGCGTGCTTATGCAATCATGCGCCATAATGCGCGGCTAGGATGGTGGCTTGCGAAAACAGGCATTGAGGATACACCGCGCGGACGGGTTTTGTGCTGGCTGGCGCTGGGCGAAGGCGCGGATAAAAAGCGGATCAAGGATCTGTTTGATGGCAGCAAATACGCACCGGAAGCCTTAAGCGAACAAGAGCTCAAGCAGTTCGGGCATTTGAGCGGGCGGGCGATGGATCATCCCGATATGCCCGAAAGCGTCGCGGTGGAATGTCCGGCGCTGTATGAAGATAAACTCCGTGCTTATTTCGGTGCGGATTTTGCGACCGAGATGGAGGCGCTTTTGGAGCCGGCCTCTTTGGATTTGCGTGTGAATACGTTTTTAGCGCCTAAGGACAAAGTCATAAAATTTTTAGAGGCCGATAATGTAAAGGTCAGCGAGACGCCCTATAGTCCATGGGGGCTGCGCTGCGAAAACAAAGCCTATCTCTCGCGCACCAAAGCGTTTTCAAAGGGCTGGATCGAAATTCAGGATGAAGGCTCGCAGCTCATTGCGCATATGTGTGATGCCAAGCCCGGTATGCAGGTGCTTGATTACTGCGCGGGGGCGGGCGGTAAGACCTTGGCGCTGGGCGCGGCTATGGAGCGCAAGGGGCGGATCGTGGCGATGGATCTGGATGAAAAGCGCCTGATGAAGGGCCGCGCGCGCTATAAAAAGGCGGGGCTGGCCGACATTATCGAAGTGCGGTGCCTTGAGGATGAGAAAAACCGCAAATGGATCAAGCGGCAAAAAGGCAAGTTCGATCTGGTTCTCACCGACGTGCCGTGCACAGGAACAGGGACATGGCGGCGTAATCCGGATATGCGCTGGCGGGTTTACGGACCGTCTTTGGAGGAACTCACGGGCATTCAAGCCGAAATTCTGGATAAAGTCGCACCTTTGGTTAAGCCCGGTGGACGGCTGGTCTATGCTACATGCTCGCTTTTACCGGATGAAAATGAGGATCAGATCGAGGCGTTTTTGGCGCGGCATGATGACTTCAAAGTGCAGGCGCTTGATGACGCGCGGGGGCTGGGGAGTCCTTACATGCGCCTGACGCCGCATCGGCACGGCACGGATGGATTTTTTACGGCCGTTCTGGTTAAATCGGACTAAACTTTTAAAGAGGTTAAAGTTATGAGCACACTCACAAAAGACGAAGCGATTGAGGCCGTTTATACATCCTTGCAAAATGATAACGAGGATATCGACCTGCATATTGCCAATCTGAAGGCAGCACTCGCGGCGGCCGGTGACAAAGAAGCGATGTTCGAAACTGCAAGGCTGGCGCAGAATAACCGCACCGGACGCAAAATGATGCAAAGCTACTTCAAAAAGCGCGGCGTTAAAGTCGTGTTTTCTTAAAATCCGGTTTGCGGTTATGGGTTTTCGCTCCGATCATTTTTCTAAGCCGCCTGACTTTGTCTATAATCCGCCTCCTTCAGGCGATTTGCCGCTTCTTTATGAAGATGCACATCTTTTGATTTTTTCCAAACCCAGCGGGCTTTTGAGCGTTCCGGGTAAACCCGCAGAGCATTTTGATAGTCTGCAAACCCGTGTCTTAGAGCATTATCCGGAGGCGCTTTTGGTGCATCGTCTGGATATGGAGACTTCGGGCATTTTTATTATGGCGCGCAACAAAGAGGTGCAGCAAAATCTGGGCAAGCAGTTCGAACGGCGTAAGGTGCATAAGGTTTATGTCGCCCGCGTTTGGGGATGCGTTGACGGGGAGTCCGGAGAGATTGACCTGCCTTTGCGTTGCGACTGGGAAAACCGGCCTTTGCAAAAAGTGTGCTTTGAGCATGGACGGCCTGCGCGCACGCACTGGGAGGTTATCGGACGTGATGCGATTTCAACGCGGATGCGTTTGACGCCGCTGACCGGGCGTTCGCACCAGTTGCGCGTACATATGCTGGAGCTGGGAACACAGGATGGCGGGCATCCGATTTTAGGTGATGATTTTTATGCACATGAAGCGGCGCACGAGGCGGCTGATCGTCTGCAGTTGCATGCGGAGAGTTTGCGGCTGCATCATCCAAAAGACGGACAGGTCGTTAACTTTACAGACCCCTGCCCGTTTTAGGTTTTCGGGTTTATGCCTCTAAGAGCTCATTGAGGTATTTAATAACATCCACAGACGCTTCTTCGGCTAGCTTGACTTGTGCGATGGCTCCTTGAAGATCTTTGTCGCGGTATTTTTTCGCAGCTTCAATACCGTGATAATGTACTTTTTGGTGTGGCTCTTCCAGTTTGGCGTAAGCCGGATGGTTTTTGTATTTGGCATCCGTAATCGCATAATACCATTTACCCAAACGGCAGCTTGTGTGATCGGCCAATTCATCGGGGTTCAGGCTGTCGCGGCCGACCAGCATGTTGGCCAGGCGTTTTTTCCAGATGATATGATCAGACTTTGCCAGATAGACCGTCAAGGCCTCGATCTCCTGACCGACGAAACCCTGCAACTGTTCAACCAGAACTTTTTCCGCAGAATCCATAGCATTGAGCGTCACATCAATCTTTTTCATGTTTTCTGTCGTCATAGATGCCACGAGGTTGACGCCTTCGGCCACTTCGTTTGTTGCCATTTTCTGTTCGGAGAGAATTTCGGCCACGTTCTGGGACTGCTGCGTGATTTTTGAAGCGGCCTGCAGCACGTTTTCCATTTCCTGATTGGATGACTTAATGGCCGCTTCCCCGCTATCCACAGCGCGGACAACCGCTTCGATCGTGGTGTTGATTGCGTTGGTTTCAAGCTGGAGCGTTTTGACTTTTTCAATGATTTGCTGCGCATTTTGCGAGGTTTTATTTGCCAACTCCTTCACTTCGTTGGCCACAACGGCGAACCCTTTCCCGGCTTCTCCGGCGCGCGCCGCTTCGATCGTGGCGTTCAGCGCCAGCAGGTTTGTCTGGTCGGCAATGTCGGAAATAAAGCCAACGACGGCAGCAATTTCTTTGGAGGCTTCTGTCAAGCTGTTGAGTTTGTCAACGGTTTGCGAGACAGCCGAAGAAACTTCTTTCATTTGCGAGGCCGCCGATAAAGACAAATCCATGCCTTTACGTGAAATTTCCTGCATACTGCCGGCTTCTTCGGCCACTTGTTCGGTGGAGCTAGCTATTTGTTCAACTGAGGCTGTCAGCTCTTGTACGGCGGCGGCCATTCCATTGCTGCGCTCATTGATTTCAGATGCACCACGGCTCATTTCCGCACCGGCAAAAACAGCTTCGTTGACGCTCATGGACAGATTCACGGAGCGGATCAATTGTGTCTTTTGTGTTTCGGATAATGTAGAGGCAAATTTTTTCAACACGCCGTGCAATTCTTCATCCGCACATGAAAACGTTTTGTATTGGCCTTTGACGATCTCGCCGAGCGCGGTTGCCAAAGCCTCAAGATCCTGCTCTGCAGCTTTTGTATTGTCGTTTATCTGCTCCGGCGCAATCTCTTTGACAGCGGTTTCTTTTTTATTGGCAAACATCGAAAACATAGAGAGTCTCCAACTTTATTGTGACATAAACAACCCACGCGCTTTTTGAAACGCGTTTTATTTTTTAAATCTTATGGATACGCTTTAGAAAGGCCAGCCGCATTTTGGCGGCGCTTGTTTGATTCTACATTGAAATGGATCGGAAAGATAGAAATAACCTACAAAAGTATTTTCTAATGTGTGTTTTTTCAGTCCATTAACAATTTTTGCATGCAAAAATTATGTGCGCTTATTGATTCATGCTTTGGAAGAATTCGTCGTTGTTTTTGGTCGACTTCATTTTGCCCAAAAGGAATTCAATCGCATCGACCGTGCCCATCGGATTGAGAATACGGCGCAGCACCCACATTTTCTGCAAGGTGTCTTTATCGACCAGAAGCTCTTCCTTACGGGTTCCGGATTTTTGAATATCAATCGCCGGGAAGACGCGTTTATCGGAGATCTTACGATCCAGAACGATTTCAGAGTTCCCTGTCCCTTTAAATTCTTCGAAGATGACTTCGTCCATCCGCGAGCCTGTGTCGATCAGGGCTGTGGCGATGATGGTCAGGGAGCCGCCTTGTTCGATATTTCGCGCGGCACCGAAAAAGCGTTTGGGGCGTTGCAGGGCGTTTGCGTCTACCCCACCAGTCAGCACTTTACCCGAAGAGGGCACAACTGTGTTGTAGGCACGGGCCAGGCGGGTGATAGAATCGAGCAAAATCACGACATCACGCTTATGCTCGACCAGACGTTTGGCTTTTTCCATGACCATCTCAGCCACTTGTACGTGACGGGAGGCCGGTTCATCGAATGTGGAAGAGACAACTTCACCGCGAACAGAGCGCGCCATGTCGGTCACTTCCTCGGGGCGCTCGTCAATCAAGAGCACAATCAGATAAGCTTCCGGATGGTTCGCCGTGATTGATTTGGCGATTTCCTGCATCATGACCGTTTTACCGGTTCTTGGCGGGGCCACGATCAGAGCGCGCTGACCAAAACCGATCGGCGATGTCATCTCTATAACGCGCTGGACGTAGTTTTTCTTGGTCGGGTCATCAATTTCAAGATTGATTTTACGCTCCGGGTAAAGCGGCGTCAGGTTATCAAAGTTAATGCGGTGGCGCAGCTTTTCCGGGGATTCATAGTTAGCAGAACTGACGCGCAGTAGAGCGAAATAGCGCTCTGAATCTTTGGGCGCGCGAATTTCCCCTTCGATAATGTCACCGGTACGCAAGCCAAAGCGGCGGACTTGGGACGGAGAAACATAAATATCGTCCGGACCGGGTAAGTAATTTTCCTCGGGGCTTCTTAAAAAACCAAAACCATCTTGCAGCACTTCCAAAACCCCGGTGCCGGAAATAGGAACATCCTGAGAGGCCAGTTGCTTGAGGATGGCGAACATCATGTCCTGCTTGCGCATAGAGGCGCAATTCTCGATTTCCAGCTCCTCAGCAAAGGCCAGCAATTCGGCCGGAGAGCGTGTTTTTAATTCCTGTAAATTCATCGGGGAGGTCTTTCGTGTATGTATCCGTTCAAAAGCGGTTTTACTTTCGGTGGGTTAAAGCTTTTATATCTCGATAATTAAGGGTTTTTCGGGGATTTGAAACAGGCTCGCCGGTGGCTGTTATAGCGTTTAATTTTAATTTTTTGTAAAGTCCTTCGCTTTTGTTCAAGCGTTTTTCTAAAATCAAGGGCCGATTTCCCGCGGCTCCATTTCAAAATACCCAAGTTTTTATGGATTTATCTCAAAGACATCTTCTTTATAGCCAAACGCTTTGACATGAGTCAACACTTTTGCAAAAGCTTATGCGTTTTATAGTATTTTATCGAATAAATTTTTAAATTTTCGTTACTTTCGGCCAGCAACTTCCAACATAGCCTGTACGAGGGCGTCGGGGGCTGTAATTTGCGGTTTTTTGTAGCCGGGAGCATAGAACAGCGCATCAAACGGCAGGGCCAGTGTCCGCCCGCTCATAGTTTTATAGGTCAAGGACACGAAGAGAAAATCGGCGCGCCCGCCCAGCTTGTCAAACAAAACATCTTCGACCTGCCCCAGCTTATGTCCTTGTGTATCATTTAGAGCGGCGCCTTGGAAACTTTGGAGAGCGTAGAGCGGCTGCGCCGGCTTATACGCTTTTTGCAACGCCTTTAATCTGGGGAACATATCAATGAGCTGATCGTCGGTAATCCCGAGTTTATAGCCGTTGCCGGAGGGTTCGATATTCATGTCTTTATAATCGAGGACCAGGCGGGACGTGCCGATTTTCAGGCGGTTAAAATCCGCATCGAGACGCATAATTTCGCCCTGATCGTTCAGGAAAACATCACGCACTTCGCCGACAACATGGTTGGTTTTGTCAATGACGCGGTCGGATAATACTTCGCGGCTGCGCTCATTATGCGGGCTTTGCTCGGGGCTATAGCCGTTAATATTGATCAATTGCTCGAGATAGCCCATGTAATCCGCGCTTTGAGCATAGGCCGGAAGCGTACAAAGTAAAGCGACGATAAATAATAAGGCGCGCAGCATGAGGATCCTCTTTGTTTCCGTCCACCTTAACACGGGGCGGCAGAGATCGCCTATCTTTTTAAAAGTCAGTTCTTTTTAAAAGTCAGTCGGCGCGTTCGCAGCGCAAATCTCTAATCAAGGCGCATCTTTGCCCGTCATTTACTTGCCAGGACACTCTGTCACCTTCTTTGGCGCCGATGTTATTCCCTGTTTTAAACGTTGTTCCGTCTTCTGCTTCAACAGTGATTCCTTGGCAATCTACCGTAGAATGCCTTTCAAAGTGTCCGCCGAATTTTTCTTTTTTCCAAGCCACAGAGCCTATTCGAGGCCCTTTAGAACGTATTACACCGACAACTTTTCCAAATTGTCTGCGTATAGCAGTAGACCCCTGCCCTTCAATTGCGGCCATTGCCTCCTCCTGTTTAGTTTTTTATTTTTGTATAATGTATATTTCTATCATTATACAAAATTCACAATAGGACAATCTCTTTAATAATCTACGCGCACCAGATACAGCCCTGCGGCCGGAGCCGTCGGGCCACCGGCTTTGCGGTCTTTGGCCAGTAACGCCTTATGCAGGTCATCTTTACTCCATTTGCCTTCGCCGACCAGCGCCAGCGAGCCAACCATATTGCGCACTTGGTGATGCAGGAAAGACTGGGCCTCGGTTTCGATAACAATCTCTACGCCGCCGCATTCATCGTAAGGACGGGTTGTTACGTCCAGCCGATCCAGCGTTTTAACAGGCGATTTGGCCTGACATTCGGAATCGCGGAACGTGGTGAAGTCATGCTGACCCAAAAGCACTTGGGCGGCCTGCGCCATCGCCTGCGCATCCAAAGGGCGGCGCACGGCCCAGACGCGATTTTGATCAAGGGCTAAAAACCCTTGCCGATTCACGATGCGGTAGCGGTAGAGCTTGTTGACGGCGCTAAAGCGCGCGTGAAAATCCTCGTTCGTTTCCTCGACCTGTAAAACGCTGATGGGCTGTGGACGCAGATGCGCATTGAGCGCCTTGGCAATTTCAAAAGGCTGCATGGGTTTATTCAGCGGTGCCATATCGATGTGAACGACCTGCCCGCGGGCATGAACGCCCGCATCGGTGCGACCGGCAACTTGCGCGCGAGTATCTTGCTGGCAAAATCCGTGAATGGCTTCTTCCAAGGCTTGCTGAATGGACGGGCGGTCGGGCTGGCGTTGCCAGCCTGCGTAATCGCTGCCATCATATTCGATTGTGAGTTTATAGCGGGTTTGACTTGCGCTCATTCAAGAACGCTCCCCACTTGTATGTATCCGCCGTTAAAGGATGATGCTGCGTCCATGGCCGCTTTGCCCGCAGGTTGGACCTGCACAAGACGGAGGACCTGACCTGTACCGCAGGCTATGTGGCCCTTACGGTCTAAAAGTGTGCCGGGAGGTTGATCTGTATTTTGGTCCGTCATTTCGACTTTGAGGATTTTCAGACGCTTTTCTCCAGCCTCACTCCACGTACCGGGCCATGGATTGAGCGCGCGCACCTGCCGGTCGATGTGGCCCGCGCTTTGGGTCCAATCAATGCGGCCGTCGTCTTTTTTAAGCATTGGCGCATAGGTCGAGCGCGCATCATCTTGCGGATGTGCATGCACATGGCCATTACGCGCCAAAGCGTCGAGAACCTCGACAATGAGCCCAGCACCTTCGGCGGCCAGCGCATCATGTAGGTCCGAGGCCGTCGTTTCGAGCGTGATCGGCACGGCCACTTCGGCGATCATCGGGCCGGTATCAAGACCTTCATCCATCTGCATGATCGTGACGCCGCTTTCGGCATCACCGGAGAGGATCGCATGCTGGATCGGCGAGGCCCCGCGCCAGCGCGGCAGCAGCGAGGCGTGTATATTGAGGCAGCCATATCGGGGAGCCTCTAGAACGGCTTTGGGCAAAATCAAGCCATAGGCCGCGACGACGGCGATATCGGCTCTAAGGGATGAAAATTCCTCTTGCGCCTGCTCGTTTTTCAAAGATTTTGGTGTGAAGACCGGAATACCATGCTCATCCGCATATTCATGGACGGGAGAGCGTTGGAGCTTGTGTCCTCGGCCTTTGGGGCGGGGGGGCTGGGAATAGACAGCGATGATTTCGTGTACGCTCTTATCCAGCGCTTTGAGGGCGGCAGCGGCAAAGTCGGGCGTGCCCATGAATATGACGCGCAGCGGCTGCATGACCTAAAGCACCATCTGCTTCTTGAGTTTCTGCACCTTGCGCAGCATCATGTTGCGCTTGAGGCTAGAGAGGTAATCAACGAACAGTACACCGTTCAGGTGGTCGATTTCGTGCTGAACGCAGTGAGACAGCAAGCCATCGGCCTCTAGTTCATCTTGCTTGCCCTCACGATTTAAATATTTCACCCGTACGCGCGCCGGACGCTCGACATCGGCATATTGCTGGGGGATGGACAGGCAGCCTTCCTGCATCACACTTAATTCTTCGGATTCCCAGATAATCTCAGGATTGGCCATACAAATCGGGGTCGGCGCTTCGCCTTCATCCTTGCGCGCCAGATCCATAACCAGTACGCGATTGAGTAAATTGACCTGATTGGCGGCCAGACCGATGCCCGGGGCTTCGTACATGGTGGCCAGCATCTTATCCATTTGTTTCTGCACAGCGGCATCAACCTTGGAGACAGGTTGGGCCGTTTGTTTCAAAACCGGGTCTGGCACTATAATGATGTCATATGAATTGCTCATAAAGTTGAGGTAATGCGTTTTACGTCTTCGGTCAAGCTTTGGCGTGATATTTAAAGTTTGCAAAAACGGTTTCGGGTCTTAGTATTATCCTAGCTTATATTGACCGGCCAGCAGGAGAGTTCTTTGACACAAGCGACAACATTTTCCTTTGAATTCTTTCCGCCCAAAAGTGAAGCCGCAGCGGCGCATTTATGGGAGGCCGTGTCTGCTTTGGCCGGGCTGGGGCCAAAATATATGACGGTGACCTACGGGGCTGGCGGTTCAACGCGCGAGGGCACAGTCGATACAATCGCAAAAATGAAAGAAGAGACCGGCCTGCCTATCGGCTCGCACCTGACCTTTATCAATACGCCGAAAGACCAGTTGCACGAGTTTACCTCGGCGCTGTGGGCGGCGGGCATCAAACATATCGTGGCGCTACGCGGGGATATGCCCGATGATTTGCATTGGCCTTTGGATCCGGATGCGGATTATTTCCAGTATACATCGGATTTTGTAGCGGGTCTGAAAAGCTGGCATGATTTCGAGATTTCGGTCGGGTGTTATCCGGAAAAACATCCCGATGCGAGCGATATCAACAGCGATATAGCCGCGCTGAAGCTCAAGTGCGATGCCGGAGCTGATCGGGCGATTACGCAGTTTTTCTTTGATAACGACGTGTTTTACCGTTTTCGCGATGAATGCGCGAAGGCCGGGATTACGACGCCGATCGTGCCGGGCTTGTTGCCAATCCACGATTTCAAAAACATGTGCCGGTTTGCCGGGCGCTGTCAGGCCAGCGTGCCGGACTGGCTGCATGAACGCTTTGCGGGGCTGGAAGGCAAGCCGGAAGAAGCCCATAAGATTGCACTGGATTTGCTGGTCAATCAGAGCCTTGGTCTGGCGACGCAAGGGGTAGGTCACATCCACTATTACACGCTGAATAAAGCCGCGATGACGAAAGAGGCTGTGGAAGCGCTTTAAAACGCCTAAACCGCGATTTAAAACAATCGTTGCAAAGCGTCGAACACCTGTTTAATCTCGGCAAAAATTTAAGAAAACTTACTCAAAAGGAGTTTATGATGGTTCTGGCTACAAATCTTGGTTTCCCGCGCATCGGCGATATGCGCCAATTGAAAAAAGCCGTTGAAGCCTATTGGAAAGGCAAGAGCACAAAAGATGAATTGCTGGCTGTTGGAAAGAGTCTGCGCGCGCATAACTGGCAGCTGCAAAAAGACGCCGGATTGAGCCATATTCCTTCGAACGATTTTGCCTATTACGACCAAATTTTGAACATGATTACAACGCTGGGCCTGATCCCTTCGCGTTACCAGCATGACGGCGGCAAGGTTGATCTGGATACCTATTTCGCAATGGCACGCGGCGCACAAAAAGGCGGCGTGGATGTAACCGCCATGGAAATGACCAAGTGGTATGATACGAACTATCACTATATCGTGCCTGAATTCGAAGAAGGCATGGAGCCTAAACTCTCGAGCGAAACAGTTTTCGAAGCCTATGAGGAAGCCAAAGCGTTGGGGATTGAAACGCGTCCGGTGCTGATCGGTCCGGCGACCTTTACATTCCTCGGCAAGCCGCAATATGAAGGTTTTGATCACAAGGCGTTCGTGCAAAAACTACTTCCGGTTTACAACGAAATTCTGGCCGGACTGGCCGCGCGCGGGGCACAATGGGTACAGATTGACGAGCCTGTTTTCGCGCTGGATCTGTGTCCGATCGGACAAGGTACGATCAAGGCCGCCTATGACGGTTTGAAAAAGCCGGAGGACCTCAAGGTTCTTGTCGCAACCTATTTTGAAAGCTTGAAAGACAATGCCCAGCTGGCCTTTAGCCTGCCTGTCGAGGGTATTCATATCGATTTATGCCGCGGGTCTGGGCGCGGCAACACAACGGCGAATGATGCCCATAAAGATATCGAACAAGCGCTGTCTTTGATCGGGGAGACACAAGTGCTCTCTCTGGGCGTTGTGGACGGGCGCAATATCTGGAAGAACGACCTCGCCGATTCCCTAACCAAGGTGGAAAAGGCTGTGGCTGCTCTGGGTTCCGAGCGCGTGTTTGTTGCCCCGAGTTGCTCCTTGCTGCATACACCGGTAGATCTAAACTCCGAAACCGAAATGGATGAAGAGCTCAAGGGCTGGATGGCTTATGCGACGCAAAAGCTCGGCGAGCTTGCGACCATTGCAAAAGGCGCTAATCAGGGCCGCGAAACGATTGCCGCCGCATTGACCGCCAGTAACAAAGCGCAGGAAAGCCGTAAAACATCTTCGCGTATTCACAATAAGGCCGTGGAAGAGCGCGTGGCCAATATCACCGAAAATATGAAAGAGCGTCATTCGGCGTTCGCCAAGCGTCAGAAAATCCAGCATGAAGCGCTGGATCTGCCGCTGTATCCGACAACAACGATCGGCTCTTTCCCGCAAACACAGGATATCCGCAATGCCCGTGCGGCTTTCAAAAAAGGCGAGATTGACCAGGCCGCTTACGAAGAAGCGATGAAAAAAGAAATCCGGATGGTCGTGGACTTCCAGCACAAAACCGATCTTGATGTGCTGGTTCACGGGGAACCGGAACGTAACGACATGGTCGAGTATTTCGGCGAGCAACTGGCCGGATTTGCGTTCTCCAAATATGGCTGGGTGCAGTCCTATGGTTCGCGCTGCGTGAAGCCGCCGATCATTTTCGGCGATGTGTCCCGCCCCGAGCCTATGACCGTGGAATGGTCCAAATATGCCCAGGCGCAAACCGATAAAATCATGAAGGGGATGCTGACCGGTCCGATTACGATTTTGCAATGGTCGTTCGTCCGTGACGATCAGCCGCGCAACGATACGGCGCGCCAGATCGCATTGGCGATCCGCGATGAAGTGGCCGATCTGGAAGGAGCAGGCATCCGTATGATCCAGATCGATGAGGCGGCTTTCCGTGAAGGTTTGCCGCTGCGCCGTGAGGACTGGAAAGAGTATCTGGATAACGCGGTTGAAAACTTCCGCCTGACATCGTGCTGCGTGGCCGATGAAACGCAGATCCATACGCATATGTGCTATTCAGAGTTCAACGATGTGATCGATTCCATCGCGGCGATGGATGCGGATGTGATTTCAATCGAGTGTTCACGCTCTCAGATGGAGCTTTTGGAAGCGTTCATCGAGTACAAATATCCGAACGAGATTGGACCGGGCGTGTACGATATTCACTCCCCGCGCGTGCCTTCTACGCAGGAAATGGTTGATCTGCTGGACAAAGCCAAGAAGAATCTGGACGAGCGCCAGATTTGGGTTAATCCGGACTGCGGCTTGAAAACCCGCGCTTGGCCGGAGACTGAAGCTGCGCTGAAAAACATGGTCGAAGCAGCCAAGATTATGCGAGAAAAATCAGCGGCGGCGAAAGCGGCTTAATTCGTTTTATGCAAAGATTATAAAAGCCCGCCTCGGAACAAAGGCGGGTTTTTCCTTTGACGTGTATCTTAAAACCGCTGTCCCCAGCCGACTGTAATGCTCCAATCCCTTTTAAGCTGCGGACCGTTCAGATTTTGATAGATCGGTGCGGTCACTTCCAAGCCAAGGCGGTTGTTGCGGCGCTGTCCGATCTTTGGTTTAAAGGTCAGGCCGAGGCCGGCATCAATGAGGCGGCCGCCGTAATTGTCCGGATCGGACCCGGTCATCGGCGAGACGATCTGTGCATCGCGACCATGAATTTTTCCCATGTATTCCCCCTGCAGACGCGCATGGCCTTCGAGATATGGTTTAAATGCATAGGTGGCCCAGCCGGTCAGCATGTGTTTGTTTCCCTGACGATAGCCTTCGTCATTTTCACTTTCGAGGCGTACAAACCCTTGATATTGCGTACCCCAGCCCCACGGTCCGTTTTGACCGGTATAGGTCAGGCCGGGCAGAAAGTCCCATGTACCCGAGCCAAGTTGCATGCCATAAGCCAAACGCATATTCATGCGCGTGTTCATCGGTGTGAGCATCTCACCTCGCTTGGTAATCGAGCCGGTAGGAGCGCTCATCCCGGCTTGAGCATGTAAATGGTGCATCTCGCTGTTATAAAGCCTGACCAAGCCAACAATATTGGAATCGCCGAAGCCTGATGTTTTAACGGTATTGGTTCCCAAAGGGGTCGTGCCGCTCATCCCGGAAAATGTGATGCTTTTCATTTCTTTTTTCAAGTAGGTCCCCATACCCATAACGGTCAACCAGTCGGTTACGCCGTACATAACACCCAGCATGTGCATATCCATACTCATTTCAGTAGGAGCCACGCGGAACGTCGATGGCGGGGCGTTCGGGTTGGCATAGTTTGTCACGGCGCTTTCGGCGCTGATATCGCGTGTGCCATCACGCAGACCATCCATCGCCATATGTTTAAAGCGATAAGAGGCCATCCATTTGCCGGCACCGTGCATATGTTCACGCATCACACCGATAGGCGCGCTATGCATCGCACTGTGGTTGTGGTGGGTTGTTTGATCGGTCATTTCGTGGCAGCTTTCCTGCGCCAAAGCCGGTGTGGACGCTATAAGGATGCAGGCCAGCAGGCCCGCCGTTTGCAATACTTTCATGATATAAAACTCCTAAAAAAATATATTTGGTTGTGATACTTTTTTTCAGGAGAGCGTGGGCGGGCCGCGCGGAGCATAGAAATGGCGGGCACTTTGGCGGGCAATAACCGCGCTTGTGATCAGAAGACCCGTCTGGCTTTCAAGACCGGATGAGAGAGTTTTTGTTTTCGGTAGCGCATTCAGTTTGAGATGGGCGCTTGCAAAACAAAAGGCGCAATCATTGTCTGCGTGTTCCTTATGATCCGAACGATCTGGTTTTTTTTGTGATTGCCCGTCCATGGCAAACTCAAGCGTTTCAATCTGACCGTTAGCCTTGCAGATTTCCATGAGCAGGCTTTGATTTTCGCCCGAAATAAATTTACATGACGGAGAAGCCCCGGCCGATACAAAGGCCAGAATGAGCAAAAGATGTATGAATTTTTGCAAAAGCCGTAATTTTAGCACTTAGGTGACATGCCTTTTTGTTTCGAAACATTTCTGTCCGTTCATTACGGCAAACGTATAAGCGAGTCAAGGTGCGACTATTACGCAGCGGCTTTTTTCGCCGATTTTGTGCTGGCCGGCAAAAACGGGCGGGCGGCGATTTGTGCGGCGATATTGCGCCCACGCACGTTGACAAAGACTTGATCGCCCTGCTTGGCCGTGCCTGTTTTGATATAGCCCTGCCCTATGGATTCACCAAGGCTTGGGGACGGACCGCCGGCGGTCAAGTGGCCGATGATCTCATCTTTCGCATTGCGGATTTCCGCACCTTCGCGTGCCACGCCCTTTTCGGTGAGTTTCAGGCCGATCATTGTACGCTGCGGGCCTTCGGTGAGTTCTTTTTGAATGCGCTCATAGCCGAAATAGCCTTGCGTGACTTTGCTGATAACCCACTCAAGCCCCGCTTCGACCGGCGAGGTGGTCGCGTCAATATCATGGCCGTAGAGCGCGTAGCCCATCTCGAGGCGCAAAGAATCGCGGGCCGCCAGCCCGATGGGTTTGACGTCGGCATGCGCCAGCAGCTTTTCCGCCAAGGCCTGCGCCTTGTCGTTGGGCACGGAAATTTCGAATCCGTCCTCGCCCGTATAACCAAGGCGGGAAATGAACATGGAATAATCATCCGCGCCCCATACACCCATGTAAGCCAGATCAGACAGATCAATGCCCAACACATCGCGGATTACACTTTCCGCGCTCGGCCCTTGCAAGGCCAGCAAGGCCCAATCATCGAAGTACGTGAATGTGCAACTTTCCGGCATATGGCTTTTGATCCAAGCCATATCCTTGTCTTTGCATCCGGCATTCAAGACAAAATGGAAGCCGTTTTCGCCCGTGCGCGTGATCATCAAATCATCGATAATTCCGCCCTCTTTATTGAGTAGCACCGTATATTTTGTGCGCATATTTTTGAGCTTTTCAAAACCCGTAGGGGTGAGCTTCTGGATCAAGTCCAGCGCCTCGCAGCCGCCTTCCGGACCTTCGATCATGGCCTGGCCCATGTGGGATACATCAAATAACCCGGCTTTTTCGCGCGTCCAGAGATGTTCCTTGACAACGCCTTCACCGTAATACAGCGGCATGTCGTAACCGGCAAATTCGCCCATCTTGGCGCCAAGTTTTTTGTGCAGATCGTGAAGCGCGGTTTTGTGCAGCATGATTTGAATTCCTTTTCGGTTTAGGCAGGTCTACATCCAGCGCGTCGGACGCTCGGGCGCATTATAATCAATCGGGCTGAAGATGTCTTTTAAAACCATGCGCCGTGGGTCGATCTCGTACCAGCCTGCAAACGGCGCATCAAAAACAGTGCATGTGGCGGGTTCATAACCGTGCGAAAGACGCGAGAGCATATGATCGGAACCGGAGGAGGCCAAAAAAGCGGCCAGTTCGTATATAAACGGATTGTGGGCAATCATCATCAAGCTGTGAATGTTGGGGTGGACATCCTGTATTTTGTTTAAAAGCTGCCCGCGTGTGGCGCTGTATAAATCTTTTGTATATTCAACATTGAAAGTTTTCCCGTAGCCTTCGATAATATTTTCACAGGTCTGGCGGGTTCTTTGCGCCGATGAACACAGAATAAAATCCGGTT
This sequence comes from Alphaproteobacteria bacterium, assembly GCA_020443075.1. Classification (GTDB taxonomy): domain Bacteria; phylum Pseudomonadota; class Alphaproteobacteria; order Micavibrionales; family Micavibrionaceae; genus TMED27. The sequence goes on along the minus strand of JAGRIU010000034.1, from coordinate 89,764 downwards.
TATAGCCTTTACTTTTCAGATGACGGCCCAAAGCTTGCGCGTCCTCGATACCCTTGGGTGAAAGTTTACGATCAAAATCTTGCCCGCCGGCGGGTGTGGAGAGCGCCTGGGCATGGCGCAAAAGAAACAGCGTGCGCGGTGCAGTTGAATTTTCAGCATCAGCCATAGGTTTTTGTGTCTTTGCCTACATGTAACTTGACGATCTTATTGTCTTTCAGACCTATGGACAAGAGACCCTTTTTTAGCGCCTGCGCTTCGCGGCCGAAAATTTCGGCCCGCCAGCCTTTGAGCGCGGGAATATCGGGCGCTTCTTTTACTGCCAGTTGTTCGAGATCTTCGCTGCTGGCGATCAATTTTGCGGCGACGCCGTGCTGCGCGCTCTGGATTTTTAACAGCATGCGCAAAATGTCAACTGTGGCCGAAGCCGTAGGGGGAAGCGGTTTTTTCTTCTTTGGCTGCGGCCAGTCTTTGGGATCACCAGCCAGCGCGGTTTTGATAGAGACCAATAAGGCCTGACCGATTTTGCCTTTGGCCTGATCGGCGGAAAAGCCGCGTATTTTCTTCATGGCTTCGAGAGTTTGCGGAATTTGCGAAGCCATGTCGGCCAGCGTTTCATCACGCATCACCCACGGACGCGGCAGGTTGCGCTTTTGCGCTTCTTCCTCGCGCCAGATCGCCAGTTCACGCAAAACAGCCAGATTTTTCGGCTTTGGCGAACGGATTTTGATTTTCTGCCAGAGATTTTGGAAATCCACGCTATAGGTTTTCGGATCGGACAGGATTTCCTCTTCCTGATAAACCCAGGATGTGCGGCCCTGCTTATCGAGCTGGGCCTTGAGGTGTTCGTAGAGATCGACCAGATAAGTCACATCGCCCAGCGCATAGGTGATTTGTTTATCGCTTAGGGGGCGGTTCGACCAATCGGTATATTGCGCGCTCTTATCAAGGCTGTGGCCGGTAATATTGCGCACCAGCGCTTCATAGCCCACCGAATCACCGTAACCGCAAACCATGGCGGCAATTTGCGTATCGAAGATCGGGGTCGGCACTTTGCCCGTCAGATTAAAGAAAATCTCCAGATCCTGCCGCGCAGCGTGGAAGACTTTAAGGACTTTTTCGTTGGCCAGCAGATCATAAACGGGCGTCAAATCCAGATGGTCGGCCAAGGGGTCGATGGCCACGGCTTCCTTGTCCGGCGCGCCGATCTGGATCAGGCAGAGCTTTGGATAGTAGGTTTTTTCGCGCAGGAATTCGGTGTCCACGGTGATAAAGTCGTGGGCGGCGAAAGCCTTGATCTGCGCATCGAGTTGTTTTTGGCCGGTGATTAACATGCCCTTTGTTTAACCATCAATGGGGGCTTTGGCCAAGGGTCTTTTTACAGGATTTGAAAAAAACCTTTGTGAGTCTGCGGCGTTTGTGGTTAAAAAATGCCTTTGGATGACACGATTTTAAAAGTTTAAGGATTGCACCATGCACACATACAGAACCCATACCTGCGCGGCTTTGCGCAAAAGCGATGAAGGCCAGAGCGTTCGCCTGTCCGGATGGGTGAGCCGGGTACGCGATCACGGCGGGGTTTTGTTTATTGATTTGCGCGATACGTACGGGTTGACGCAGTGCGTGGTCGAGGAAAACTCGCCTTTGCTGGGCGAAGTCGAGAAATGGCGCCCGGAAAGCGTAGTGACGATTACGGGCCGCGTGGCCGCGCGCACGCCCGAAACAGTCAATCCGAAAATGGAAACAGGCGAGATTGAAATTGTCATTGAAGAGGCCGCGTTACAATCGGCGGCGGACGTCATTCCGTTTCAGGTAGCCGAAGACGACGGGGCGGGCGAGGATATCCGCTTGCGCTATCGTTATCTCGATCTGCGCCGCCAGAGAATGCAGGATAAAATCCGCTTGCGGAACAATGTGGTTGCCTCACTTCGCAAACGCATGTGGGGCAAAGATTTTCAGGAGTTTCAGACACCGATTTTGACGGCGTCTTCGCCGGAAGGTGCGCGCGATTATCTCGTGCCCTCGCGTTTGCATCCGGGGAAATTCTACGCCCTGCCGCAAGCCCCGCAGCAGTTCAAACAGCTTTTGATGATGAGCGGCTTTGATAAATATTTCCAGATCGCCCCGTGTTTCCGCGATGAAGACGGGCGCGCGGACCGGCTGGCGGAGTTTTACCAGCTCGATGTGGAGATGAGCTTTGTTACGCAGGATGACGTGCATGCCACAATCCAGCCGGTGATTGAAGGCTTGTTCGAGGAGTTTGCCGATTTCACGGGCGAAAAACGCGACGTACAGTGGCTGCCCTCCATTCCGTATAAAGAAGCGATGCTCAAATACGGATCGGATAAGCCGGACTTGCGCAATCCGCTGGAAATCTGCGATGTGACGGATGTTTTCGCGCGCGATGATGTGGAGTTTAAGGCGTTTAAGGGCGTGATTGAAAAGGGCGGCGTGGTGCGGGCGATCCGCGCACCGGCCGTGGCGGACCAGCCGCGCAGCTTCTTTGACAAGCTCAATGGCTGGGCGCAGAGCGAAGGCGCGCCGGGGCTTGGCTATGTCTTGTTTGAAGGCGGCGAAGGTAAGGGCCCGATCGCAAAGTTCATCCCGGAAGCGGCGCAAGCCCAACTCCGCGAGATTTGCGGCGCAGAAGACGGCGATGCGGTGTTCTTTGTCTGTAACAGCGAAAGCAAAGCCGCGAAATTCGCAGGCGCAGCGCGGGATGCGATTTGCAGCGCCCTGCCTGAAGGGCATAAAGCCGCGCGGGAGCAAGGCGTTTATAAATTCTGCTGGATTGTCGATTTCCCGATGTATGAATTCGACGAAGCGCATCAGAAAATCGACTTCTCGCACAACCCGTTTTCTATGCCGCAAGGCGGGATGGATGATCTGGAGAATAAAGACCCACTCGACATCTATGCTTTCCAGTATGACTGCGTCTGTAACGGGTTCGAGCTGGCTTCGGGTGCGATCCGAAACCACAAGCCGGAAATCATGGAAAAGGCCTTTGGTCTGGCCGGATACGGTAAGGATGTGCTGGAAGCCAAGTTCGGCGGCATGTTGAACGCTATGCGCTTCGGCGCGCCGCCGCATGGCGGGCTGGCCTTCGGGATCGACCGAATTGTCATGTTGCTGGCCGATGAGCCGAATTTACGCGAAGTCTACGCGTTTGTGATGAACGGTCAATATGAAGACCAGATGATGGGTGCTCCTAGCGAGGCTCTGGAGCAGCAGCTTAAAGATCTGCATTTAAAGCTGAATTTGCCGAAAAAGCTGGTGAGCAGCGAAGAAGCAGCTTAGCCTTGAATGCTTAAGCCCCGTCGTTGCCCAGATCGGGCATAGGCGGCTTTTCTTTCTCATCTTCGTCGTCCGTTTTGCCGGCTTTGCTCTTGCCGCTTTTGCCCTTAGTTTTCGCGGCTTTCGGATTGGCGCTGGCCAGAGCGGAAATATCTAATTCGGCCGTTTCTTTGTTAATTTGTATTTGAATCTTGTTGAGCTGTTCTTCCGATGGAAGATTTTCTTTCGATTGCAGGGTTTCTTGATGTGCCCGCAAGGTTTTGTCGCGGAAATTTTTCAACCGCGAGCGGCGGTCTTTGAGTTTTTGTGCCGGACTGTCCGGGTTAAAGTTGCCCATCAGCTTTTCGGCCGGATTTTGATCGGCTTCGATGATCTCGATTTGTTGATCCAAGACTTCAATCGCCTGATCGGTTTGATCCATAGCGTTCTGGACCAACGTCAGTGTTTGATAGTACAGAGCATCGTAGTATGCCATTGCGGCGAGAAAACGCTCAAGAACGGCGCGTCTTTCTTCTTCGGCTTCTCTGTCACCGTCAAGATCGCCGAGCAGAGCCAAAGAGCCGTTACGGCGCTCGGGAATGAGGACTTGCGGCCTGAGGCCGCTACGGCGGCGCATTCCCATGCGTTCAAGTTCGATCACTATGCGATTGCGGTCATTTTCAGAGCGTGAATCCAGCCCTACATGAACGGGACGCGAAAAAAGATCGGCCATGAGCGGCGAAGGCTCAAGGTCGAAAACGGCATCATTATCGGCCGGGCCGTCGCGTTCCGGCTCTTGGGTGTTGAATACTAAATCTGCGGCTTCCATAAATCGGGATTTTAGAGTGTTTTTTGGGCCAAGTCAAAAGAGGAGATGCGTACCGGCCGAAGAGAAAGGGAAAGCCCGGCTTTTCAGTTTGGAGGTTTGTTCTGAAAAGACCGGGCTTCTTGGGTTTGCCTGCCGTTTTGGGTTGGGTTCGGGTTGGGGAGGGCCGGCAGGCCAGGAGTAATTTTTTTAACGCGCCATGGCTTGTCCTTTGCGGTTGCGTTGTAAATCTTCGTTCAGCGCCGTGAAAATTTCTTCGGCGTCCTCGCCCGTTTCGTAGGTCTTCAGACCCAGACTCAAATTCAGGCGAATTTCGCGGCCGTCCCAGATCAAGGACAGTTTATTCAGGCGCATGGCCATGTTTTGCAGGCGCTCCAGTGCGTCTTTCATTTGTGTGGCGGTAAAGAGCAGGATAAATTCCTCGTCGCAAATCCGCGCGGCATGATCTTCAATGCGGGTTTCGTCCTTAAGCGCTTTTGTAATTAGCTCGACGGCGCGGTTGGCGGCTTTTGATCCGTGCTGGCGGCGAATCCGGCTCAAATTTTCAAGGCTAAACATTACCAGCAAGCCGCCTGAATTCTGGCCACGGTTTGTGCGCGCAACCTCCCGGGTAAGAATTTCGGCAAAACCGCGACGGCTGAGCAGACCGGAAACCGGTTCGATTCTTATTTGTTCATTCAGTTGTGCCAGGCGCGCATTTTGCACTTCAATCGTTTCTTCAGCCTCGCGCAACATATCTCCAGAGCGCCTCAACAGCGCGATCGTGGCACCCAAGGAGCGTTCGAGAGCATCTTTTTCATGGCCATGACGAGCCAGAAGATCGAAAATATCGTGGCGGCCTTCGATAAATCCGGCGTCGCGGGACAGCTCTATATTTTTGCGTAAATGCAGCGTGTTTGCACTCGGGCTTTGCGCCGGCATCTTCGCCAGCGTCCATGATGGCGCCGGGGCGTTATGAGAGGTTTGATCTTGCAATATATCCGAAGTCATAAATGCTACCCTTTTTTTATCCCTAATTGGCAATCCCTAAAGTTTTGTTTGTTGTTTGTTAAAAGTATTGCGAACGGCGTGCCAGAATCGGAAATCAATAATTTTATTATAAATCAATATGTTATGACTTTCCTCTGATGCTCCCCACCTTTCCTAAGGCTTTTTTCTTATGTAAAACTAGGCCATTTTTTCCCGCCTTGGGCAGCGTTTGCCGGGCATAATTGTCCTGCCGCGTTCCAAGCTCATTATTTTTCGGCTCAGATCAGAAAGACTCTCTACACAGGCGCTTATCCCTTTCTAATGAGACAGGGGTTTGCTATGATCGGGGAGTTTTGGCTTTAGCCGCCTTTCTCACACAGGTTTTATATGTCTCAACGCCTTTTCAATCCTGCCTTGCTTCTTCTTATTCCGGCGCTCTTGCTTGCCGGTATTTTGTGGATGAACCGCGAGAGATTGATGGATCGCAGCGCGGCACATACAGCCAAATTGCATCACAATCTCGGTAAAACGGCCGAAAATTTTGTTCCTCATAAAGCTCTCTACGATATCAGGTTGATCGCGACCCATAGCGGATCGCAAGTCGTCAATATTTCAGGGCAGATGTTTTATCAGCTTGAGCGCAGCTGTGAGGGCTGGGTGTCCGATCACCGTTTCAACATGTTCTATGAATATGCCGATACGCCGCCCGTACATATCGCCAGTCATTTTTCAACCTTCGAGGATTTTGCCGGAACGCAGCTTTTGTTTAGCTCCCAGCGGCGGCAAAACGGTGATGTGTTTGAAGAGATTCGCGGGGATGCCGCCATCAAACCCGGTCAAGACGGTCAGGTCGATTATGCGCGGCCGGAGCATCTTTCTTATAAACTGGCCAGAGGCACTTTGTTTCCGGTTGCCCATACCAGCGCGGTGATTCAAAGCATTCAGAACGGAGAAACATTCTACAAGGCCACCATTTTTGACGGCAGCGACGTCGAAGGGCCTGTCGAGGTTAACAGTTTTATCGGCCAAGAAACTGTTTCGCCTCTCCTATCTGGACCGCACGAGAATGTTGATACCGCGCTTTTAAAATCGCAGGCCCGGAAAGTCCGGCTTGCGTTTTTTCCTGAAAACAGCGAAGAAGATACCGCCGATTATGAAATGGACCTCGTTTTCCACGAAAACGGCATCATCAGCGATATGACCGTCGAATATGATGATTTCACGATTTCGCAAAAACTTGTCGCACTTGAGGAGCTGCCCGACGAATGCACGGCCAGAGCGCACTCTTTGAAAGCTGATTAATGCTTCCTTTCGCCGAAAAATAAGGTTCTCAAAGAGCCTTAAAACCTATACACTTTAACCGTTTAGCAATAAACACATTATAATCTGAGATATGTGAGTTTTTTGAAGCTATAGCCCATGAGCAAGACCGTCCTGATCGTTGAAGATAATGAATTGAATATGAAGCTGTTTCACGATTTGCTGAAAGCGCACGGTATTCAGACCGTTGAAACCAATGACGGGCGCAACGTGGTTGATATGGCCCGCGCCCATAAACCGGATTTGATTTTAATGGATATTCAGCTGCCGGAAATTTCCGGGCTGGAGGTCACAAAAACGCTTAAAGCCGATGAAGATCTTAAATCCATACCCGTGATTGCCGTTACGGCCTTTGCCATGAAGGGGGACGAGCAAAAGATTCGGGAAGGCGGTTGTGAAGATTATATCTCCAAGCCTATTTCCGTCTCTCGTTTCATGGAAGTCGTTGAGAGCTATTTGAAGTAAAAGGAAGCGGATGTCTGCGCGTATTTTGGTTGTCGATGATATTTTGCCCAACGTAAAGCTGTTGGAAGCCAAGTTGATGCGCGATTATTACGACGTTTTGACTGCGATGAACGGGCCCGAAGCGTTGAGTAAAGTCGAGGAGGAAAGCCCGGACCTTGTGCTGCTGGATGTGATGATGCCCGGTATGGATGGATTTGAGGTTTGCACGCGGATCAAAGCCAATCCGGCAACCGCGCACATTCCGGTTGTAATGGTCACAGCTTTGACCGATCCGCAGGACCGGGTGCGCGGGCTGGAGGCCGGGGCGGATGATTTCCTGAGCAAACCGATCAACGACACGGCGCTGATGGCCCGCGTGCGCTCTTTAGTGCGGCTCAAGATGTCGACCGATGAGTGGCGGATGCGCGAAAATACGGCGACCCAGCTCGGTGTTGTCGAAGAAACCGCCAGCGTTACAACACAATCGTGTGAAAATGCCAAAATTCTGATCGTCGAGGATAAAGATTTCGAACTGAGCAAGATGCGCGAAGCTTTAGAGCGCGACCACGATGAGGTCACCAGCGTCACCGGCGGTCGGGAGGCTCTGGAGCTTACAAAAACATATGATTTCGAATTGATGATTGTCAGCCTAAATCTCGCGCAAGAAGACGGGCTGAGGCTGTGTTCTCATTTGAAATATACCGAGCGTACGCGTCATATTCCGCTGGTTATGGTCGGCGGCCCGGAGGATATGGAGCGCATTGCCCAAGGTCTTGAGATCGGCGCCCATGATTATATTATGCGGCCCGTGGACCGTAACGAATTACTGGCGCGCGTGCGCACACAGATCCGCCGGCATCGTTTTCAAGCCCGTTTGCGCTCGACGTATGATTTGAGCCTGTCTCTGGCGCTTACTGACAGTTTGACGGGTTTGTATAACCGGCGCTATCTGGAAGTGCACCTACAAAAGCTTTTAGAGAAAAATCAGGATAGCAATAAATCCCTGGCCGTGTTGATGATTGATATTGATCATTTCAAAACGGTGAATGATACGTACGGGCATAAAGCCGGGGATGAGGTTCTGAAAATCTTTGCCCAGCGTTTGAAAGATAATTTGCGCAGTTTTGACCTTGTGGCGCGGCCGGGCGGCGAGGAATTTGTGGCGATTTTACCCGATGTTTCGGAGCGCCGCGCCCATATGGTGGCCGAGCGCCTGCGTCATTCGATTGCCGATGATGTCTTTGAGGTCGGCGCGCCGGAAGGAGCTATTCCCGTGACCACATCCATTGGCGGGACCCTCATTCATCCCGGAGAGCCAAACACGTATTTGGAAGCTTTAGAGCGCGCCGATGCCTCGCTCTATCAGGCCAAAGAAGGCGGGCGCAACTGTGTTGTCTTCGAGGGCGTGGGCAAGCTTGACCCAGCGCTTTATCAGGAACAAAAGCGCTCCCTTATCGATTAAATCCTATCGGGTTTATGCGCCCGGCTGCGGTGAAGAGCCGCTGGCGGTCGGCGCTGTTTTACGTGTTGGCCTCAGTCTTCGCGCCGCAAAAGCGATCATACCTGCAGCGAGGAGGAATGCTGACGAAGGGTTAGGCACTTTTCCGGGCGGCGGTTCCACGGGCGGCGGTTCCACGGGCGGCGGTTCCACGGGCGGCGGTTCCACGGGAGGAGGCTCCACGGGGGGTGGAATCACAGGCGGGGGCGGCGTTCCCGGCGGCGGATTTCCGCCCCCGCCGCCGCAACATGGTGGCCCGTAAGGTGGATCGTACGGGTAGGGATAATGCGGCCAATAGACAATATCGGGGAGATCCGGATTTCCGGGCGGTACCGGTGATATAGGTGGAATACCGGTGATGCCCGGATATTCATCCTCCGGAAAAATAACCGGCACATTGCTCAGGCATGTGGTTTTGGTATCGTCCTGCAGGCTTTCAGAAAGCTCCAGCCCGTTGTGATAACCTTCGCTATCGCTATATGGGGCCTGACTTTTGATGTAATCGGCCACGGCGATGGAACCGGGCGGCAAAGACGTGCCGTCGGCGAATTTTATGCCTTGGGGGAATTTTACGCCGTGGGCAAACGGGGCCAGCAGCCCTGTACCGTGATCCACGGAGACAAGCTGCGCACTCTGCGCGGCGTCTTCCGGCCACGGCAGGCATTGCATCCCGAAAATCTGTTTCAGTTCTTCCACCGGAAAACGCGGGCTGCCGTCCGGATTGGTCATTTCAATCGGCGTGAATGTGATTGTGGGCACGCGCGATTCAATCACATCGGTTTTTTCCAAGTCTTGCAAACAGGCGGTGAGTTCACCGCTAACGTCCCTGTTTCCTTGGGAGATATACTGTCCCACTTTGGGGGCTCTTTCATTGGCGCTGAGCGCGTAGGCGGTAATGGGCTCCCCCTTTGCCAGCGCCTCTACGTAAGTGTTGAGTGTGCGGGGGTCGGTAATTCTAAGGTTATAGCTATTATTCGGATCAATATCGGCCGCATAATACGTGCCGCCGATTTGTAGTTTGGCGTCCGATTCCAAAAGACCCGCTTCGGTGAAAGACTGTAGAGGAAAGCCCATGCGCTGCCAGCCGAAATCGTTTTCAGACTTGGCAAAACCTACGCGCGCATCCGTGATCGGCGCTCTGCGCTTTCCCTCTACGGCTGGATATTTTGCAAAGATGCTATCCCAGCCCAGATTCTCTTTCACGCCTTTTTTAAAGTCGCCCAAGGAAATCAGTTTTTTCGAAGCGGAAATCAATCCGCCGATACTGCAGAATTTCTGGCCGTTGTCACTGGCGGCGCGGACACTGACGACGGATTCCTCGGGGGCCATGTTATCGTTCTGGCCTCTGGGTTTGGGCGATAGGCCCTTAATGGCGATCGGGCTTAAATAGACCGCGGGATTCAGTGTTGATGCACTCTCAAACTCCGGATTGGAAGTTTTTTCGAGGCTCGTTGCGGATGCGGTAGCGGTTAATAATGCCGCCGTAACAAAAGAATATAAAGGCTTTGGCATTGATGTTGCGCCCACACTTCAGATTTTCACGACTTAAAAACGTATGACTCTATATTTTATTTTCGTAAAGTATAGAGCTGCTGTCGGATATACCATACCCTCTTCACCGGGCGCAAGATTATAAGGCGCTTTTCTTTTTTGTACTTTAAGCGCTCTTTTTCTTTTTGGTCGCTTTCTTTTTAGCCGGTTTTTTAACGGGCTTTTTCGCCGTTTTCGGTGCGGTGCCTTTGGCCGCTTTTTCCGCATCGCGCTTTTCTTTTTGCGCGATCAGGTCCACAGCCCGGTTCATGCCGATCGTCATCACATCCTCGTCTTTGGGAATGGAGGCGAATTTTCCGTCATGCTGGACGAAGGGGCCAAAGCGCCCTATTCCGGCCTTGATCATTTTTCCGGTTTCGGGATGCTCACCGACATCACGCGGCAAGGCCAGCAGACTTAAAGCTTTTTCCAGCGTTACATCCGCCGGGGATAGCCCCTTTGGCAAGCCTTGACGTTTAGGCTTGGGCGCGGTGGGTTTTTTCGGCTTTTTAGGGGCTTTTTTGCCTTCGGCTTTGGCAGCTTTCTTTGCCTCTTCCCAAGCTTTGAGCTCGGCTTCATAAGGGCCTAGATCCACGATGTCCGTGGGTGCCGGATCGATCTGCACATAAGGACCATACGGCCCGCGGCGCAGAGATACGGTGCGGCCTGTGCCGGGTTCTTCGCCGAGAATTTTCGGCTCATTCGCCAGCGCGGCGGCATCAGAATCCTCATCGCCTTCCTTGTCCGGCACGACAAGCGGCTTGGTGAATTTACATTCGGGGTAGTTCGAACAGCCTATGAACGCGCCGAATTTACCGAGTTTTAGGCCCAACCGGCCATCGCCATGTGTTTCGGCACAGGCCTGGCATTTGCGGCTAGCGTCACCTTCGGGAAAGAAGTGCGGCCCCAAATCCTCGTCCAGATGATTAATCACATCGGTGATGGTCAGTTCTTTGGTTTGATCGACGGCGGCTTTGAAATCCACCCAGAACTGGCGCAGAGCCTCTTTCCACTGCACATGACCGCCGGCGATCGCATCGAGCTCTTCTTCGAGATTAGCCGTGAAATCGTAATCGACATAGCGAGCGAAAAAATTGGTCAGGAAGGTGGTCACCACGCGGCCGCGGTCTTGCGGGATAAAGCGGCGCGAATCCATGGTGACGTAGTTACGGTCGCGCAAGACCTGCAAAATCGAAGCATAAGTCGAGGGACGGCCGATACCGAGTTCTTCCATTTTTTTGACCAAAGAGGCCTCGGTATAGCGCGGCGGAGGCTGGGTGAAATGCTGGTCGGGCTTGACATCGACAAGCTTGGTTTTATCGCCTTGGTTAAGCGGCGGCAGGCGGCGATCATTTTCATCGCCCTCTTTTTCCGGCGCATCATCGTTGTCGTTTTCCTGATACAGGGTCAGGAAACCATCGAAAGTGACGACCGAGCCATTGGCGCGCAAAATGACATCGTCGGTTCCATCGGAAATATCAACGGCCATTTGATCCATCACAGCGTTTTCCATTTGTGACGCTACGGTTCGTTTCCAAATGAGCTCATAGAGTCTGCGCTGGTTTTCATCAGACATGGGCGAGCCTTGCCGGCCGGGAATTTTCGACAGGTCGGTCGGGCGGATCGCTTCGTGGGCTTCCTGTGCGTTCTTGGCTTTTGACTTATACAGGCGCGGCGCTTCGGGGACGTACTTATCGCCGTATTCCTTTTTAATGACGCTGCGGGCCTGGGCCACCGCTTCGCCCGAAAGCGTTGTGCCATCCGTTCGCATATAAGTAATATATCCGGCCTCGTATAGACCTTGGGCGACGCGCATGGTGTGGGCTGCGCTAAAGCCCAGCTTGCGCGAGGCCTCCATTTGCAAGGACGAGGTGATAAAAGGCGGGGCCGGATTGCGGCGGACCTGCTTTTTCTCAATATTTTGCACGGACAGATTTTTGTGGCGGATGCGCTCGACGGCTTTTTGTGCATCGGCTTCGCTGCTAATGTCCAGCTTCCCGAGTTTGTTCCCCGCCAGATGCGTCAGGCGTGCGGTAAAAGGTGCGCCTTCGGGTGTATGCAAGCGGGTTTCGATGGACCAGTATTCCTGCGCCTTGAAAATTTCGATCTCGGCTTCGCGTTCGCAAATCAGACGCAGCGCCACAGATTGTACGCGCCCGGCCGATTTGGAGCCCGGCAATTTGCGCCAGAGAACGGGCGAAAGCGTAAAGCCGACCAGATAATCCAGCGCCCGGCGCGCCAGATAGGCTTCGATCAGGGGCTTATCCAGACCGCGGGCATTTTGAAAGGCTTTTTGCACGGCGGTTTTGGTGATTTCGTTAAAGGTGACGCGGTGAACGTCTTTGCCCGCCAGCAGGCCGTCTTCTTCGAGAAGTTCCTGCACGTGCCAGGCAATGGCTTCTCCCTCGCGGTCCGGGTCGGGCGCGAGCCAAACGGCATCGGCCTTTTTCACCGCGCGTTTGATGTCGCTGACATGCTTGGCCGAGCGCTCGCCCAGTTGCCAGCGCATGGCGAAATCCTCATCCGGCAGTACAGAGCCGTCTTTGCCGACCAGATCGCGCACGTGGCCAAATGAGGCCAGCACTTCGAAACCCGGGCCGAGATATTTCCCGATGGTTTTGGCCTTGGCCGGCGATTCCACAATGACGAGGTTCTGGGTCAAATTAATATCCTGTTTCCAGCAAACTTATGCGGCCTCCCGGCTCGCGTTTTATGCGTCCGGCGATTTCAAGTTCCAGCAGGATTGTCTGCAGGGCCGGAATACTCAAATCGCATGCCCGGAGCAATTCGTCAACCGTTATGGGTGTAAAGGACAAATTTTCAAGGACGCGGGCGCGCGCATTATCAGGGAGGTTTTCTTCGCTCATTACCGGTCCGGCGTAGACGCTTTGCGGGTACACAGGCTCGCGCAATCCGGTGCCTGAAAAATCGCGGATTATTTCCAAAACGTCCGCGGCATTCCTCACCAGCGTAGCACCCTCGCGGATCAAATGGTTGGGCCCCTGCGCGCGCGGATCAAGCGGATGACCGGGCACGGCCATCACATCGCGCCCCTGCTCTCCGGCCAGTCTTGCGGTAATCAGCGAGCCCGAGCGCATGGTGGCCTCAATCACGATCACGGCTTTGGACAAGCCGGAAACAAGGCGGTTACGGCGCGGGAAATGCTGGGCCTTGGGCGCGGTGCCGAGCGGGCTTTCGGCTATGACCAGCCCTTTTTCGGCGATGACCCCGAACAAGGCCTTGTTTTCTTCGGGATAGACTACATCCAGACCGCCCGCCACCACGGCGATCGTGCCTGTTTCCAGCGCGCCTTCATGGGCAGCGGTATCAATGCCGCGCGCCAGACCAGAGACGATGATCTGGTTTTGCCGACCAAGCTCTCCGGCGAGATGGAAAGCGAATTTGCGCCCGTTGAGCGAGGCGCTGCGCGCGCCAACGAGCCCGATACAGCTTTGACCCATGATCTTGGGATTGCCGAAGTAGGAAAGCACCGGCGGGGCGTCGTCTATGGCGCTGAGGGCCAACGGATAGTCTTGTTCAGCGGCGATCACGATGTCGCCGCCCAGCTTTTGTATGGCGGCGTATTCGTCTTCGATGTGCACGCGCGGCGCGGCGCTTAAGGGTTTTTTTCGCCCACCACGGCGAGAGAGTTCGGGCAAGGCGTCGAGGGCTTTGGCGGCACTGCCGTAGGTTTCGAGCAGGCGGTAAAAGGTGATAGGGCCGATATTTTCGGTGCGCGAGAGACGCAGCCAGTCTATCTTTTCAGCCTCATTGGGCGCTTCAGTCGTTTTCAGGGGCTGGATCATGTTTTTTCCGTTTTATATTTAACCGCCAAGCACGCCAAGATCACCAAGCGTTCTTTACAAACTGCGCCGAAGGCGTAATAAAAATAAACGTTCGACCTGCCGGATGTTTTTTAGTGCCTGCGGCGCTTTGTTTTTCTGCGATATCTTGGTGTTCTTAGTGTTCTTGGTGGTTAGAATCCTTCTTTTTCTGTCTGATTTTCGGTTCCTCGCCTTTCATCAGGCGCTTAATATTGTCCTTATGACGCCAGAAAACCAGCGCGGCGATCAAAAGCGTGATGAGGGCGGGCGCGCCGCCGTATATCAAGAATGTAGCCAGCGGTGTGATCGCCAGAGCGCTCAGCGCGGCCAGTGAAGAATAACGGAAAAACCCGGCGACAATCCCCCATGTTGTCACCGCGACCAGCCCAGCCATCGGCACGGCGGCGAGCAACACGCCGAGCGCTGTGGCCACGCCCTTACCGCCCTTGAATTTGAGCCAAACGGGATAGCAATGGCCGAGGATGGCGACAAAACCCAATAAAAGAAGGATTACATGTATAGTGGGATCGTACGCTCCGCTGGAGTGAGGAGTACTCTCCATCTGAAGAAAAAGGAGGAAAACGGCTGCTTTAGATGCATCTAAAAGCAACGTTATAAACGCTAACTTTTTATTCCCGGTCCTTAACACATTCGTTGCGCCGATATTACCTGAACCAATTTTGCGAATATCGCCGTATCCAAAAATTTTAGAAAGTAGCAGTCCGAATGGTATAGAGCCAATCAGGTAGGCGGCTATAGTATACAGGAAAACGACAAAAAGCGGGAGCAACATAGGTTCAGGAGGATTGCCCACAAAATTCGAAACCATTCCTATCCCCCCACCAGCATATCGAGGACGGCCATACGGGTCGGGATGCCGTTGGCGACCTGCCGCAAGATCAGGCTCCGCTCAGGATCTTCGGCAACGCTGTCTTCCATTTGCACACCGCGCACCAGCGGGCCGGGGTCCATAATGACGGCTTTGGGACAGAATTTTTCGAGGCGCTCAAAGGTCAGGCCAAATTCGTTGAAATAGGCCGCATCGGAAATCAGCGCCTTGTCCATACGTTCTTTTTGCAGGCGCAGCGTCATCACCACGTCCGCACCGGGCAAACCTTCTTCCAGCGTATGATAAGCTTTGATCTGTGGGAAAGGCAGGCTTTCGGGCATCAAGATTTCCGGCGCGACCACGCTCACATGCGCACCCATTTTGGTAAGGAGCTGCATATTGGAAGAGGCGACGCGGGAATGGGCGATATCGCCGATAATGGTCACGTTCAGCCCTTCCAGCTTTCCGAAATTCTGGCGCATGGTCAGCGCATCCAAAAGCGCCTGCGTCGGGTGTTCGCGCCAGCTATCCCCGCCGTTGATTACGGGACATTTTGCACGGGTGGCGACAAATTTCGGCGCGCCGAATTCGGCATGACGCATGACGATCGCATCAGGTTTCATCGAGGTCAGGGTGTCGATGGTGTCGATAAAATTCTCGCCTTTTGTCAACGAGCTGGTTTCAGGATTCCAGTTAATCACATCCGCGCCCAAACGCTTGGCGGCCATCTCGAATGAGGTCAAAGTGCGCGTAGAGTGCTCGAAAAACAGGTGCAAGATGATTTTGCCCTTCAGGCGGGTTTGATCCCATTCCCCCTGTTTCAGCTTATCCGCATAGTCCTGCGCTTTATCCAAAATTGCCGTGATTGCGCCCGCGTCGATTTCATCGATGCCCAAAAGATGTTGCATACAGACTCCTGCTTGGTTGCCCCGATATTCGAGATAACATTAAAATAAAAGCGTGGGCAAGCTCTGAAATTTTACGGCAGCGCCGATCAGGATGCCGACAATAAAACCCGGTCCGGCTGGAATTTCCAGCCGCGCCAGATTGACGGGCTGTTTATTTTTGTGATGCGTCCATAAGGCAACGCCTAGCCCGTGCAACAATCCGGCCACTGCCCCTAATGTTAAAGCGAGCAAGACATCCGGCCCCAGCCAAAGTCCTGCGGCGGCCATCAGCTTCACATCTCCAAGGCCCAGCGTGTCTTGTTTATAGAACGCGTTGGCCAGTGTCCGAATGCCCAGCAAAATCCCGCCGCCCAGGGCCGCGCCGATCATCATGGCCGAGAGCGGCAGCAGGCCGAATGATAAAACGGCATGAAAAAGAACGCCCAAAAGTGCAAACGGAAAAACCAGTTTATTGGGCAAAAGACGGGTTTTCAAATCAATGCGTGCAAGGTTGTATAAAAGCGCTAGCGCGGCACAGAGGAGAAAACAGGCTAATATAGAGGCAAACATTTGCATGGGAATGACGGCCCTTAAAAGCCAAGGTCTAGACTTCTGCTATCGTAGGGGATAGAATGGTCTCTGATCAAGGCCCTTTGGCACTGATTCGCTTTTGTCTTATCCATCCCCCCTGCCCGCATGTTTTGTCTGCGGCGCTCTTGTAAGGTCTAGCTGTTTAACCATGAGCCATGGTTCAAAAATTTTGATTGTAGAGGACAATGATTTTGTTCGGATGCAGATCGCGCGTTTCCTGAATGATGACGGACACGAGGTCGTGGAGTGTCATGACGGACAAGAAGCGTTGGAACACATGAGTCCTTCAATTCATCTGGCCATTGTCGACGTGCGGATGGAGCCGATTGACGGATTTGAGTTTATTCGCACGATCCGCAGTGAGGGCGTCAAAACTCCGGTTATTTTGGTGACCGGGGACCAAAATTCAGATGTTTTAAGCGAATCAGGCAAATTATCTGTGGCGGCGGTTTTAATGAAGCCCGTACAGCGCGATCGGCTTTTAAAAACTGTGGCGCGGACGCTCGGACATCGGAGTGAAAGCGCATGAGATTCAGGATTGATGGAATGCCAGGCCTATCTCCAAAACGCAGCGTGCTTCGTCCCGTTTCGGTTCTTGGCCTTTGCTTGTGTTTTCTGCTTGGCAGCTGTGCGGACGTGAAAACACCTAAAGCCCGCAACGCCCATATTCCCTCCCCGACGATGGCTGATCCGCGCCCCGAAGCCATTAACGAAAAACCCGACAGTGTTTTGTACCTGCCTTTGGGCAGCGATGTGCTGGTTCCCGAGGCTGAGGGCGGCACCGGTTTGCCCAACGCCGTTGTCGGGCCGTTTGAGTTGCGCGGAGAAACGTTGGCCGGGGCGTTACAACTGATTTTAGCGGATTATCAAATTCCGTTGGCCTTTGAAACCGAGCAAGGGCTCACGCGCACGATCACCGTGGCCAACTTGCGCGGGCCGCTTGACCGTGTTGTCAGTAAGGTTTGCGGGCTTGCGGATTTATATTGTTCGTTTGAAGACGGCCTGTTGGTGGTTAAAGACAGGCAAACCTTTACCGTCAGCGTCCCGCCAGTGGGCGGCGATACCGATATTCTGGCGTCTTTGGCCAAGGGCCTGCAAGCCATTACCGGAACCACGCCTATCACCGAAGAAGGCACGCGCACGATTATATATGATGCCACCAGCCGTACGGCTGATCTGGCCGAGCGTTATTTCCAGCGTATTCGCTCCAATACGGCGTTGATTGTTTTCGAAGTTTATATCTGGGAAGTGGGTTTGAATTCGGATAATAATATGGGGATTGACTGGAGCCAGTTCGGCAAGATCGGCGGCGCGGCCATCAGCTTGCCCGGCAGCATCGGCACCACATCCAACACGCCAGTTAGTATAGGGTTGCCGAGTGCTCTAGGCGATACCAACTTTGATACTTCGAATGTTCTGCAGTTTATTTCCGATTACGGTTCGGTCAAAACGATTTCCCAGCCGCAAATTACCGTTTTATCCGGGGCCGAAGCGACATTGCGCGTGGCCGATACGGTGAACTACGTATCCTCGCTCAGCCGGACGATCGAAAACGGAGAAACAACAGTGTCCACCGAAACCGACTCTGTGGATACCGGTTTTACGCTGACGATTTCCAGTGCGTGGGATAAATCGACCGTTTACGGCAATATTGGTATCAACCTTCAAGAATTCCGACGTTTTCAGGATTTCGAAGCCGACGGGACGATTTTACAGCTTCCCGAAACAACAGAGCGCGAGTTGTCAACGCAGATTCGCATTCGCCCGGGTGATTCACTCCTGATTGCCGGATTGGTGCGTGAAAACGACCAATATGATAAAGCTGGTCCAGGCTTTAATGAGCCACTCTTCCCAAGTTCACGTTCCACATCCATTTCCAATACCGAGCTTGTGTTCCTGCTTAAACCGCGGGTTATTGTCTATACCTCGGAAGGAGATCCGAGCCATAATATGAACGGCCGTAACAATGGCGAGTTGCCTGATTTCGAATATACCGGCACAACCGGCAGCAGCCTTCCTGCGGATCTTCTCAATCCGGCGGGTTCTGTGGAATAAAGTTTTCTTTATTTCTGCGCTTTTTCATGGCCGTTTTTTCTTAAAAAAAGGTTTTTGCCTTACAAAGGGCCACTTTCCATTATCCTGTGGATAATTTTTGTGTTACACTCGGCAGAGTAAATTTGCCTTTTGTCCTTTCCGGATCACTCAAACCATCGACATCATCATGCGTTCGCGTTACAAGATTTTATATGCGGGTTGTCTTTTCTTCAGTGCTTTAGCGCTGACTTCTTCGACGCTTGCGCAATATCCCGGACTCGATGATCCCGGCGCGCGCTCTTCGGGCGCAACCGGGGAAGGGCTTGCGCCCGTTGCTCCGCAAGTGGACGGCGGCACAATTCCGATCGGCGCCACCGCGCAGGTCGTCCTGTTATTTAAAAATGACGGCGGCCGTCCTGTGGAAACGGGGACGATCCGGCTTTACCCGTCGTCCACTGTTTCCAGCGCCGTTTCCTTGAACCAGTGTGAGGAAGAACCCCTGCCCTCCGGCGCTGAATGTGCGATTGCGCTTTCTGTTAAAGGTTTGCAGCCCGGGCCCTGGCGGATTGAGATGCTGATGTCGCATAATGGACGCAGCCGCCTTGTCACTTCTACGATTTCCGGATCGGTTGAAGCGGCCGAAGGGGCTGGCGAAAACCTGACCAGCGATATCGAGATGATCCCGTCCGAGCTTGATTTCGGATCTTTGAGCAGCAGCCAAACGCTTGTTGAGCCTATCATTTTGAGAAATGTCACTTCTACGCCTATCAAGATTAGCAATCTGTATATTGATGCCAGCGAGCAGGCCGGTTATTCCCTGAAAGGGGAGTGCGAGGAGCTTGCCGCCGGGCAATCGTGCATCGCCACCGTGACGTGGTCGCCGAAGCTCAAAGGGCGGTCATCGGGTGTTTTAGTTGCCAAACATAGCGGTCCGGCAGGTCTGTCCAGCGTCCCCTTAAAGGGCGAATACGCTCCCGAAGCTGTGAATGAAGCCGAAACCTTCCCGCAAGCCGTACCGGGTAAAGGTCTGCTGGTGTCTTCGCAGAAAGAAGTCGATTTCGGCGGCGATATCAACACAACATCCACGATTACCGTCTCTTTGGTTAATTCGGGCGATGCGCCCTTGACGATCGAAGATATAAAAGTTTCAGGATCGGACAACGGCGTGAGCTATAAAACCGAAGGCTGCGCCGGCGGGGATATTTTGGAACCGATCGAAGCTTGTCCGCTCACAATTTCATGGTCGCCAACGCGTGTCGGCGAGCTTTTGGACGATATCCAGATTCTCCATGACGGCGCGCGCGGCGTGTTGGTTTTGCCCGTGCGCGGATCCGCCGTTTCAACGGTCAGTCAGGATCAAAAAGCCATCGTCTTGTCCGACCCCTCGGCGGTTATCCTCTCCTCGGACGAAACGCCAGAGCCTTCGCAGAGCGCACAGCAAGCCGGCGTCCCCTCAAGTCAACAAGAAGCTGCGGCGCGTAATGCGGCTTTGGCTTATAACGGTAGCACCGGAGCCACATCCAATCCGGTCGGCACGCTGGATGGTTATAAAATCACTTCGTTTTCGCCAACGCGGGCCATTATCAACGGACCCGGCGGTAGCCGCATTGTCTTTCACAATGAAGAGAGCGTTCTGGGCGGTGTGCCCTGGATGACCCTGATTAAGGCCGACGGCATTGAATTTGTGCATAAAAAACACCGTGTTTTGTTGCTGTTTGACCGTTCTTTATCCTCTATTAACCGGGTTGTCGCCTCGTCTTCGACAAACAGCTCTAGCGGCGGGGACGCGGAAAGCAGTGTTCAGTAGAATATGGCCAGTCAAGACTCTCAAGATACCGAAAAACGTAGGAAAGACAGCGGGCCGCCAAGCGGTGTAGAGCGCCGTCACTCTGCTTCTGAACGTGTGCGGCGCGCCCATGAGGGGCGCGAACGTTATCTGGATATGGTCCAGCGCGAACGATCGATGATGCTTGATCAGGGTATTTCCCGCTCGACCGAGCAGCTTTTGGATATGGCCGGGGCCGTTTTACCTTCCGATATTGAAGACGAGGGAATTAAGGACCGCGCGACCGGAGACCAGCTGCGCGCGATTTTACCCGTGCAAGCCTGGTTGCCTTTAAGTATTCACCTGATCGGTCTGAGCGACGGGGTTTTGCGCATTGCGCCCTTGCAAGAGCTTAACGAGCGCCAGATTGAAACGCTGATTTCCACGGCCAGCCGAAGCGGCTTTCACGTCGAACGCGTGGAATCGGAAATCTGGGACCGTAAGGAACTGATCGATACGCTGCGCTCTGTGCACGATCTTTCGGCTGATCGCTGCGAGAAGACGCTGGCCTTGTGGTTAAACGACAGTGATAACGGTTTGCTGCTCAACCAGTTCCAGCGCGATATGCTGGCCGAAGCCCTGCAAATGCGCGCCTCGGATATTCACCTTGTGCAAGATAACAACCCCGAAGCGCCGAACTGGATCCAGTACCGGATTGACGGGGATATGATTCCGATGCATTTGCTGCCGCCCGATGCGATGGCACGTTTGACGACTTTGCTCAAGCGCGATGCCGGGCTGAACTTCGGGGACAGAACCACGCCTAAAGACGGGCGGTTTGGTTTTACCTGGCAAGGCCGCGCCATTGACGTGCGTGTGGCCGCCGGCCCGCAGGCCCAAGACGGGGAAAAGCTAACGCTGCGTTTGCTTGACCGCGCGGCCCTGAAAGGCTTTGACGAGCTTTTCCGCCGCCACAAGGATGTCGGGGAATATCTGGCCAAACTGCTTTCTCCCGAGATTAAGGGCGGCGGCGGTTTGATCCTGCTCTCCGGTCCGACGGGTTCCGGTAAAACCACGACGCTGTATGCCTGTATTCAAGAGATCGACCGGCGGCGCAGACATGTCCTGACGATCGAAGACCCGATCGAATATGAGTTGCGCTATGCCACGCAATGGCAGGTGCGCCCCGGGATGCCGGGTGGGGAATTCGCTGACTTGATCCGTGCCTCGATGCGTCATGACCCGGACTATATTATCATCGGGGAGATGCGCGATGGTGATACGGTGGAAACAGCGCTGAAGGCTGCCGAATCCGGGCATACCGTGATTTCGACTATCCACGCCGATACGGCGCTGCAAACTTTTGAGCGCTTGCGCTCTTTGATGCCGCATACGCGCGAGCGTTCCTCGACCTATACACTGGCGCAGCAGGTGCGCTGTATTTTGAACCAACGTCTGGTCCGAACCCTGTGTCAGGGTTGCTCTCATAAGGATATGGCCGGGAAAATTCTGAGTCCGGACGAGCTCGCCCACCTGAAGATTGAGCCTGAAGCCAAGATCCGCCGTCACAATACATCGGGTTGTGACCTATGTAACCGTACCGGGATTTCCGGGCGAACACTTCTTTTGGATGCACTTTTAATTACTGTCGGTCCGGCCCAGAGAAATGAGATTTATGAGGCTCTGCTTCATAACGTTAACCATGTGATCAAAGAAGACGGGGTGATTGTCCATACACGCCGCGAGGGACTGGTCGATCTGGTTTTGAGCGGGCTGGTCGATCCGAAAGCCGCCCTGTCTTATCTGGAAGAATAAGGCCCCTGTCCTATGCAGCAATGGATTGCTGAAATTGCTTATGATACAACTTCCGGCGCTAAAAAAGCGACCGAGACATTTTACCTGCCCACCGCCGATGACGTACGCGAGGTCATTTCCAAGAAAGGTGGTTATGTTTTAAGTATCCGCCCCTATGAACGTTCACCGCTTGAGCGGCTCTTGGCGCGTTCGACATGGTGGCAGGTCCAGCTTTTGCGCGGTATCCAGTTTCGCTCCGGTTCGACATCGCCGGGCGTGGCGCTGTGGAAAATCATTCAGGCCGAAACCAACCCGCGCAGGCAAAATATTCTTGCTCCCGCTCGGGAAGCGCTGGCCCGAGGTCTGGGGGTCATTGATGCACTTAAGGCGCTGAATATCTTCGATCACGGAACACTGGCGATTCTGGCCGGTAGCGAACGCGCAAACCGTTTGATTGAAGGCATTCCACACGCAATCCAGTCGATTACGCAGAAGCGCAAAAATACGCGCGCGATTATGGGGACAATGGGTTGGCTCGGCTTTGACGTGTTTTCGATTGTGACGTCTTTGTGGGCGGGGAAGGATATGGTTTTAAAATGGTTTCGTGACAATCCTCCCAGTGATCCGGACGAACTTGAGAAGTTCACTTTGGTGGTCAATCGTCTGGGGCTGACGTGGGATATATTGATCTATCTTTCCGTGGCTACGGGCGCTTTTATGTGCTGGTGTATTTTTTCCTACTGGATCAATCGCGGCAAAAAAGACTGGCCGACCGCGCGCTTGGTGCGAAAAATTCCGTTAATCGGTGGTTATTTGCGCGATCTGGCCTTTGCCGATTCGATGTCGGCAGCGGCACGGATGCTGCGCGGCCTTGTGCCGATTAACACAACATTGGAACAATCGGCCGAAGCGTCAGCAGCGCCGGATGTGACGCAATATTGGTTGGATACGCTGGCTGATCTGAGCCGCGGGATGACACTGGGGTCGGCACTTGACCGTGCGCCGCTGCGCCGGAATGAACGTTTAGAGCTTGCGGCCTTGTCTGACCTGGGACAAGTTGCTACAGTTATGGAGTCTATCGCCGAAATGCGTTCGCATGCGGCAAAGTCCAAGCACTCGATGATCGTATGGATTGCGTTTGCTATTACCGGGGTTTTTCTGGCCATTGCGTTCGGAAGCGCCATCTACGCCTTGACCGTGATGAATATGAGTATGGATTCTATGATGGGCGGCTTGATGCAAGGGGCAGTATAAGGAAGGCTTAACACGTGGCGACTACGAAGGATGATCAAAAAGCTTTAGAGCGCGGCCGCTTTATGGAACAGCGAAAGAGCGCGCAGGCGGCGCGGCCCATGCCCGGCCTTTCCGATATGCTTGCCGGAGAGGCCAAAAATTATGTTCGCGATCTTCAGCCTTATCTGCCGCAGGATATTGTCGGCGGGGTCATCCCCCACGTATCGGGGACCGAAGACGAAGCTGTCTGGAATGCTGCTTCTCAGGCCTGCGGCACAGAAAAAGTTCATTATGTGTATTCGATTGACGGTGGACGGATCTGGTATCTGGCCTGTCCTTCGGCATCTTTGTCCTCGAATCCGGATAGCTGGTGCCCGTTGGCGGCGGCGCTGCCGGGCAATAGCGAGCATTGGGATAAAGAAACCGTTTACTTGTATGAACAAGAAGGTTTGGCTTCGGCTTTGCGCTGGGACCCGGAAACGGGGCGGATGCAGGTTTTTCTGGGCGCGTCGCGGACGATCTTGCCGCGCGTTCAGAGTATGGATGCCAATTTTGTGACGATCAATACCGAGGTCGCCGATATTATCCCTTGGCAAAACCGGACGCTCAAAACGGAAAAGCTTTCACGCGCGACCGTGCGCATGCTTATTTTTACCGGTTTAGCCGTGGCCGGGATTGCTTTAAGTATTCTCATCTTCAATTATATCAGCATTAATTTCATTAAGCGGGATCTGGATACGGTTAAACGTGAGACAGACAAGGCCGCGAATGATTTGATGCTCAATGCTTATAACGCGATGCAGAGCAACACCATCAAGCATATGGTACGAATTCAGGAAATTCTGGATGGTTTAAGCAAACTGGACAGTACGCTTGTACGCTATGAGGTCACAGGCGACCGTGTCGAATGGGAAGCTCTGGTGCCGCCTGCCTTCGTACAAACCGTTATCAAAAAATACGGTGTGCGGGTCGATGAAAAGGATCGTTCGAAAGATGAACGTATTCGTGTCATCGGCAACAGATAAGTTTTCGTATCAAAAGGATAGGCCCAAGCCATACTTAAAATATATCAATATGTTAAAGGCCCTTTAACATCTGGAAAGTATAATAAAATGAGGTATAATCGAGTGCAGGGGTTCGGTTTCATACCTTAAACAAGATCGGATTTAAGTTTTGGATTTTGCAGCGTTCAAAAAAATGGCAAGTGGGATTAACTGGCGTTCTTTTAAAAAGCTCGCCAACCCTCGCGTAGCTGATGATCTCAATGTTTTTTTGGAGAAACTTCCGCAAAACACCAATAAAACGATGCTGATCATTTTGGGAGCCGTTTGGGCCACCGCGGCCGCCACTGGGCTTTATACAACCGTTCAGCTTCAGGAACTCACGGCTTTAAGAACTAAATTGGCCGAAGGCAGCGCTTTGAAGCCGGCCGTGCCACAAATTCAGGATATGGCCGTCAACGGCGCGGAAGTTGAAAATTTCGTCAAAAATGCCAAGGATGTTTATACCGGGCTGGATATCAAGGCCAGCGGTTCGACCGTTTTGATTACTGCGAGCACGACAGCGGCCTTTGGCCAGTTTCGCGAAGCCATCGGGCATATCCAAAACGGAGGGTCGGGCTGGCGTGTCAGCATTGAAAGACTATGCGTCGGGCGCGAGTGCGATAAATATCCGCTGGCCGCCTCTTTGAGGATAAATAAGGTTTCCGTCAATACGCCAGGGTGATATACTTGGTCGGCGTAAGGATAAGTTTGTGGTTGTTGTTTGAATAATATGGAGAGATTTAATGTTTGAAATTCCGGCCCATCTTCCGGCTTCACGTTCGAAAGAAAGCGGGAACGTCTTGTTTCTGATTTTGATCGCCGTCGCACTTTTTGCGGCTTTGTCCTATGCCGTGACGCAGTCTTCGCGTTCAGGCGGCGGGGATGCCAGCAGTGAGACAAATCTGATCAGTAGCGCGACTATTACTCAATATCCGGCTTCCGTTCGCACGGCGATTATCCGTATGATGGTTAGTAGCGGTGTTGATCCGGCAGATCTCAACTTTGATCCTCCATCGGCCTTTGCAACAACCTGTAATGCTACGCCTACAGATTGTGTTTTTCACCCGAGCGGCGGCGGGGCTACCTTTGCACCGGCCCCGGCTGATGTTATGGCTAGCGGCAATCCCGGCACGTGGGTTTTTAACGGCGATTTTGAAGTCGTCAATCTCGGGACCAGCAGTAACGAGGCAACAGCCGGTAATGAAGTCATTGCTTTTTTGCCGGGCATTAAGTCGTCGATTTGCGACCGGATTAATAGCGAGTTAAGCTTCGGGACAACACCTACACTTTCGGCCAGCCGCGCCGGCAATGCCACAACAATCGGTTATATGCACGGCAAAGTCAGCGGTGAGTTGACGATGGCCTCTGCGGGCGACCTGATTTTGGGGACGGGCGGCGATGAAACCAGCGCCCTGTTCGACGGCGAAGCCTTCGGCTGTTTCCGTAACGGTGGCGGGAGCGGCGATTACGTGTATTATCACGTTCTGGTCGAGCGTTAAGGCAAGGCCTTTGGTTGCGATGAAACCGTCTTTTACACCTTATGCTAAGCGCGCCTCCGAAGCCGGAAGCGCGCTTGTTTATATCCTGATCGCGATTGCGCTGCTGGCCGCTTTAACGCTGAGTTTCATGGACAACTCTTCGCAGCAAACCTCTTCACAAAACAGTTTCAAATCTGTTGCAGGGCTGCAAGGACAGGTCAATATTATACGCTCGGCCATCCAGGAATGCATTTTGAAATATCCGGGCGGGGATAGCACAATTGATACATCGGGCGGCGGCAGTGATCCCAGCGCGGATGATCGTTATCCGATTAAGCCCAGCTCTACCCATTATGACGGGCCGCCTGCGGCTGTGATTGGCAAGACCGCAGGACGGTTGGTGAAAGATATACGCTGCCCCGGTCATCAAGACGGTGCGAATGTGACGGATCATGCCAAAATTTTTTCAGGCAAATCGGGTAAGTTTTTACCGCCGCCGCCGGACCTCTTTGAAGACTGGCAATATTATAACGGGCAGGACGGGATCTATTTCTGGACGCGCACGACCAAATCGGACTCTTTTCTCGCTTCTGCCTTGAGCAAGCTGGATGCGGAGTTTTCCGCCTGTGAGACCGATGTCATTGATGCGAGCGGCGGTGCGGTGAATCTGGATGATGCGGGTACGGCGGAAACAACATGTCCGGCCGGGAATCTATGTTTCCGCGTCTGGGTCTTGACCAAATCGCCTGCCGGACAGCACCAAGATACGGCTGACGGATGTGACAGCTAGGTTATTTTCCTAGCGCTCTGCCTGTGCCTTCAAAACAGGCAGATCTTCTTCGACGTTTTTAAATTCTGTTTTGATCTTATCAATAAGGCCAGCTTTGGCAGGGCCTTTTTCTGCGGTATCTTGCAGCTTTGCCGCCGCATCGCCAAGGGCAAGGCAACAGGCCGAGCGGGCGCTGCCTTTGAGGCTGTGTGCGGCCTCAGCCAGTGCCGACCAGTCCTGCGCGTCATGAGCGGCGGCTATTTGCTCAATCAAAGGCGCGGTCATCTCTACGAACATGCCCAGCATGTCTATCGCCATCTCATCCAATGCGCCCATCTGATCAATAATCGCCTGACGGTCAATGGCCGCGCCGTTTTCCTCTACGGCGGATTTTTCTGTCTTAGGATGCTCTGCGATTTGCGGCTCTTGTTTCAAAAGCCCCCAGCGCATCAGCAAGCGCTGGAACTGGCCTAAGCTCACAGGCTTGAGCAAACATTCATCAAAGCCATGGCGCAGATAGGTTTCGCGCTGGGCCATTTGCACATCGGCGGTCAGGACGATGACGGGGAAATGCTTTCCTGCGCTTTTTTCCTGCGTGCGGATCGCCTCGACCAGCGCATAACCGTCCATTTCCGGCATGTGCAGGTCCGTGAGCAAAATACCATATTCTCCACCTTTAAGAGCTTTCAAGGCTTCCTTGCCATTGCCGGCGAAGCTGGCCTCTACGCCCAGTTTATCAAGCTGGCGCTTAAGGATATCACGCACGCTCTCCGTATCTTCGGCGATGAGCATTTTTGTCGGACCGCTAATATCCATCGACAAAGATTTTTGTGCGCAGTCCTGCACGGCTTCGCCCAAGCCTTTGCGGCTGGCCGGTTTGGTGAGATAGGTTGCGCCCAGCGCTTTCAAAGAATGCGCCAGACCGACATCCTCGCGCACCGTGTACATGACAAGGCCCATGTGCGGGCGGATATCAATCAGCTCTTTGATCAAATCCAGCCCCAGCCCGTCGGGTAGCCCCTGATCAATCACGGCAACGTCAAAGGGGCGGCGGCGGGCCAGCTCCAAGCCTTCCTTATAAGTCGGGCAGCTTTCGACGCTGGCGCCCATCGAGCGCAGGGAATTGACAATTTCCTTGGCGCCTTGCGGGTGGTCTTCGACCGAGAGCACGGAGATACCGTCGAGCTTGGGAAGTTCGACCGTGCTTTCATCGGCGCTGACCTCGCGGGTGGGGATTTCGAACCAGAAGGTCGAGCCTTTGCCTTCCTCGCTGTCTACGCCGATCCGCCCGTCCATAAGCTCGACGAGTTTTTTGGAAATGGACAGGCCCAGCCCCGTGCCGCCATATTTGCGCTGCGTCGAATTATCGGCTTGGGAAAAGGATTCAAAAAGCCGCGCGCAGGTTTCTTTATTCATGCCGATGCCGGTGTCGATGACTTCGAAACGAAGCCCTACGCCGTCTTTTGGCGCTTTAATGGCCTGAATTTTTGTGGTGACGCGCACGGTGACGCGGCCTTCATGGGTGAATTTCAGCGCATTGCCGCACAGATTCATAATGATCTGGCGCAGGCGCTTGGGATCGCCGACCACAACGAAAGGAACATCTTTTTCAATGTCGTCGATCAACTCGATATCCACGCCGTGGACTTTGACCGCCAAGGCTTCGAGCAAGCCGCGCACCAGCAGGCGCACAGGAACCTCGAAGGCATCAAGCTCCATTTTATCGGCGTCCATTTTCGCCAGATCCAGCACGTCATCGAGGATTTCCAGCAAGCCGCTGGCCGCGCCCTGCGCGGTGGTGACCATTTCGGTAATGCTTTGTGAGGGCTTTTCATCGGCGATGAGTTCCAACAGGCCGTAGATGGTTTGCATCGGCGTGCGGATTTCATGGCTCATCGTGGCGAGAAAATTCGATTTTTGCTCCGCCAGCGCATCGGCGGCGGCGATTTTTTGCTGTAGTTCGGCAATGGATGGCGGTTTGGATTTAGGCATGAATATTAGGTTTTTGGATAAAGAGACTTGCAAAAGCGACGCTGTTTATCATATCAATTGTATTCTTTGAAAAGAAGGGAAATAGTACAATGGGCTATAAAGTAGCGGTTGTCGGTGCGACGGGTAATGTCGGCCATGAAATGTTGAAAATTCTCGATGAGCGTAATTTTCCGGCTTCAGACGTGATTGCGCTGGCCTCCGAGCGTAGCGTCGGGCGCGAAGTCTCCTATGGCGATACCGACCTGAAAGTTCAGGATCTGGCAAAATTCGATTTCAAAGGCGTGGATATCGTGCTGTCTTCGCCGGGCGCGAAAGTGTCTGCGGAATACTCCCCGAAAGCTGCAGCCGCCGGGGCCATCGTTATTGACAATACGTCTTACTGGCGGATGGATCCGGACGTGCCGTTGATCGTGCCGGAAGTCAATCCGCAAGCGATAAACGAAATACAAAAAGGCATTATCGCCAATCCGAATTGCTCGACGATCCAGATGGTTGTCGCGCTCAAGCCCTTGCATGATGCGGCAACCGTTAAACGCGTTGTCGTGGCGACATATCAGTCTACATCGGGTTCAGGTAAAGCGGCGATGGATGAGCTGTTCAACCAGACCAAAGGCGTTTATGCCAATGAAACGCCCGTGCCGTCCGTTTATCCAAAGCAAATCGCCTTTAACGCGATTCCGCAAATCGACGTGTTCATGGATGACGGGATGACCAAAGAAGAATGGAAAATGGTTGTCGAGACCAAGAAAATTCTCGATCCCAAAATCAAGGTCTGCGCGTCATGCGTGCGCATTCCTGTGTTTATCGGGCATGCGGAAATGGTCAATGTCGAGCTGGACAACGAGCTTTCGGCGGCGCAAGCCAAAGAGCTGTTCCGCAAGGCCGAGGGCATTACGCTGGTCGATCTGGAACAGGAAGATCTGGAATATGTCACGCCGAGTGAAATTCAGGGCGAGGATGATGTGTTTATTTCCCGCGTGCGCGAGGACATCAGCGTTGAAAACGGGCTGAATTTCTGGTGCGTGGCGGATAATCTGCGCAAAGGCGCGGCGCTGAACACCGTGCAGATCGCCGAGCTTCTGGTCAAAAACAAAGCCAAGGCTGCGGCCTAAAAAATCCGTTGATCTTCAAGGCCAAAACCCTATTATAGGGCGTATCTGATGGACCCTTCATTTTGAAAGGCAGGGAAGGATTATGCCTGAAACAACTCACGCCAAGGATCGGCCGCTTTCACCGCACTTGCAGATTTACCGCCTCCCTTTGACGGCACGGATGTCTATCCTGCACCGCATAACGGGCGCAGGGCTTATTTTAGGATTGATGCTTTTTACGTGGTGGCTGGTGGCGGCGGCCAGCGGGCCGGATGCTTATGAAGATGTGCAAAATTTTATGGGTTCGTCTTTCGGGACGCTGGTGCTGTTCGGCTTTAGCGCGGCACTGTATTATCACCTGCTCAACGGGATTCGTCACCTGTTTTGGGATATGGGCTATCTGTTCAAAATTGAAAGCGCCTATAAAGCCGGTTATGCGGTTTTGGCGGGCGCAATTATCCTGACGGCGGCGACGTGGATTTGTGCGATGAATTATGCCGGAAAGCACGTCTATAGCGCGGAAGAAAATGCGCTTGAGCTCCTCGTCGAGGATGGCGGGGTCGTGATCATCGACGATAATGCGGGCGCTCAAGGGCAGAAGGAGTAACGCCATGAAGCTTAAATGGGAAAAAGACGGGATGAAATCACCGCTGGGCCGCGCACGCGGGTTAGGCGCTGCCGGTCATGGCGCGGAGCATTGGATTGCCCAGCGCCTCACCGCAGTCGCGCTTATTCCGCTGGCTATCTGGTTTGTGTTTTCGATCGTGCATTTAAAGGGCGCGGATTATGTGTATTTTACGATGTGGCTGTCCGAGCCTTTCAATGCGATCTTGATGATTTTGCTTTCGCTGGCGGTGGTTTTTCACGCTGTTCTCGGCGCGCAGGTCATTACAGAAGATTACATTCATCACGAAGGCTTTAAGTGGGTGAAGCTGACGGGGCAGAAATTGTTTTTTGCGGCGCTGGCAGTGGCTTGCATTTTCAGCATTTTGAAAGTGGCTTTGTAGGATAAGGATGATCGAGATGGAATCGCAAAGCCCAAAACCGCAAAGCTGACGGTGATTGAGAATGAAACCGAGCGACTCGCGTCTTAGAGACTTTGCGATGGTATCTGCATAAATATTAAGGATAAAACCATGACTAAAGCATACGAAATTATCGATCATGAATTCGACGTTGTCGTTATCGGCGCGGGCGGAGCGGGTTTACGCGCCGGGTTTGGCTGTGCGGAGAAGGGCCTGAAGACAGCGCTGATTTCCAAAGTGTTTCCGACGCGCTCGCACACGGTGGCGGCGCAGGGCGGGATTTCGGCCGCTTTGGGGAATATGGGCGAGGATGACTGGCGCTTTCACTTTTACGACACTATCAAGGGCTCGGACTGGCTGGGCGATCAGGACGCCATTGAATATATGTGCAAGGAAGCCATTCCGGCGATTATCGAGCTGGAGCATTATGGCGTGCCGTTTTCGCGTACGGCCGAGGGCAAGATTTACCAGCGCGCGTTTGGCGGGATGACTACGCATTACGGTCAAGGTACGGCCCAGCGCACCTGCGCGGCGGCGGACCGGACGGGGCATGCGATCTTGCATACGCTTTATACGCAAGCGCTTAAGCACAGGGCCGAGTTTTTCATCGAGTATTTCGCGCTGGATCTGATGATGGGTGATGATGGAACCTGTGAAGGCGTTGTGGCGCTCAATCTGGATGACGGGACGGTGCATCGTTTCTTTGCGCACCAGACGATTTTGGCCACAGGCGGTTACGGGCGGACGTTCTTCTCCTGTACGTCTGCGCATACCTGTACGGGTGACGGGAATGCAATGGTGCTGCGCGCCGGATTGCCGCTACAGGATATGGAGTTCGTGCAATTCCACCCGACCGGGATTTACGGCGCAGGCTGCCTGATTACCGAAGGCGTGCGCGGGGAAGGCGGGTATCTGACGAACAGCGAGGGTGAGCGCTTTATGGAGCGTTATGCGCCGAGCGCGAAAGATCTGGCCAGCCGCGATGTGGTGAGCCGCTCTATGACGATTGAAATCCGCGAAGGGCGCGGCGTGGGACCGCATAAGGACCACATTCACCTCAATCTGATGCATCTGGATGCGGATATTATTCATGAGCGCTTGCCGGGCATTGCCGAGAGCGCGCGCATTTTCGCCGGTGTGGATGTGACGAAAGAGCCGATCCCTGTTCTGCCGACCGTGCATTACAATATGGGCGGCATTCCGACCAATGTGCATACCGAAGTGATCAACCCCACGGCCAAAGACCCGAATGCGATCGTGCCGGGGCTGATGGCAATCGGGGAAGCGGCCTGTGTGTCCGTTCACGGGGCGAACCGTCTCGGCTCGAATTCCTTGCTGGATCTGGTGGTGTTTGGACGGGCAGCGGCCAATCGCTGCGCCGAGCTTTTGACGCCCAATACGCCGCACAAAGCCAAACGCAAAGACGCCGGACAGTTCGGAATGTCGCGCATGGACCGCTTGCTCAATAAAACGCCGGAGATTTCAACGGCGGATCTGCGTCTCGAGATGCAGCGCACGATGCAGAACCATGCCGCCGTGTTCCGCACCGGAGAGGTTCTGGATGAAGGCGTGGCGCAAATGAAAGAAGTTTCAGCTAAATATGAATGGCTGGGCACGGTTGATAAATCGCTGATCTGGAACTCGGATCTGGTGGAAACGCTGGAGCTTGAAAACCTGCTTTGCAGCGCCGTGGTGACGATGAATGCGGCGGCGAACCGGAAAGAGTCCCGCGGAGCGCATGCGCGCGAGGATTTCCCCGACCGCGATGATAAAAACTGGCTCAAACACACAGTGATCCGCGTCAATCCGGACTGGAGCACGGATATTAGCTACCGCCCCGTCGCGCTTAAGCCATTAACCGATGAGGTCGAAGCCGTGCCGCCAAAGGCAAGGGTTTATTAAAAGGATTAATTTGCTCAAAAAATCCGACATTCTTGATTTTATCCGCTCGGTGTCCGCGCCGGTGACCAAGCGCGAGGTGGCGCGCGGCTTTGGCATTAAGGGCGGAGAAAACCGCGTCGCGCTCAAGCAAATTCTCAAAGCGCTGGAGGCCGAAGAAGCTATTATCAAACAGCCCGGCGGCGCCTACAGCGTGCCCAAGGGGCTGCCCGGTGTGTGCGTGGTGGAGGTGTGCGAGATCACAGCCGACGGGGACGTGTTTGCCCGGCCTGTAGATTGGAGCGATGAGGTGCAAGGCGAAGCGCCGCGCATCGAGATTGTTCCCGATAAAAAGCATTTCGCGCATATGAAGGATAAAGCGCGGGCCTTGGTGCGTTTATCGCGGCAAAGCGAAACGCTGTATGAGGCCAAGATCATCAAGGCGCTGGATTACGAGAAAAGCGCCAATATTCTCGGGATCGTGCGATATACCAAACACGGGCCTATACTCGCGCCGACCGATAAAAAGGCCAAATATGATTTCGATATCAATCCGGGGGATTTGAACGGCGCGCAAGAGGGTGATCTGGCCGTTGGGGAAGTCCAGCGCGGACGCGGGATTAAACGCAAACGCGTGCGCATTACCGAGATTTTGGGCAAGCAAGGTGATCCGCAAGCGATCAGCCTGATTTCTCTCTATGAAGCGGGATTGAGCGAAGAATTTCCCGATACCGTTTTAGACGCGGCCAAGGGCCTAAAAGTGCCGCCTTTGAAAGGCCGTGAGGATTTGCGCGATTATCCACTGGTGACCATCGACGGGGCCGATGCGCGCGATTTTGATGATGCGGTTTTTGCGGAGAAGACGGATAACGGCGGCTTTCACCTGATCGTCGCGATTGCCGATGTGGCCTATTATGTGCGCCCGAATGCGCCGTTAGATATCGAGGCGCAAAAGCGTGGAAACTCTACGTACTTTCCCGACCGCGTTGTACCGATGCTGCCCGAAGCTTTATCGAACGATCTGTGCTCTTTGCGTCCGCACGAGGATCGCGCCTGTATGGCCGTGCATCTGTATATTGATGCAGACGGGCAGATGACCAAATATAAGTTCGTGCGCGGGCTCATGAAATCGAAGGCGCGGCTGGTCTATGAGCAGGTGCAATACTACTACGACCAAATCAACGCATCCCCGAGCAATCGGGGATCTGATGAGCTTTTCGAGAAGATCCCGGATCAAGTCCGGGATGCTATTTTGGTTTTGTATGAAGCTTACCGTACACTCGATGCGGCGCGGCAAAAACGCGGGGCGCTGGATCTGGATTTACCCGAGCGGCAGATTCTGATTGATGAGCGCGGGCAGATGATCGGCGTGAAACCCCGTTTGCGGCTGGATGCGCATAAACTGATCGAAGAGTTTATGATTTTGGCCAATGTGGCGGCTGCCAGCGCTTTGGAAGCCAAGCGCGATGCGCAGAGCTATCCGTGCGTGTACCGCATTCACGATCGGCCCAAGTCCGACCGTTTGGACGAGATGCGCGATTTCGTTGAAAGCTTCGGGATTTCCCTGCCCAAGGGACAGGTGATGCAGTCCGGCCAGATCAACGGTATTTTGCGGCAAGCGGCGAAAACGCCCTACTCCCACCTGATTTCGCAGGTAATTTTGCGATCACAGGCGCAAGCGGTCTATAGCCCCGATAATATCGGGCATTTCGGCCTCGCTTTGCAGCGTTATGCGCATTTTACCTCGCCTATTCGCCGCTATGCGGATTTGCTGGTGCACCGCAGCCTGATCAACGCTTATGATCTGGGGCCGGGGGGCTTGTCGGATGAAGAGATTGCAAGGCTAGATGAGATTTGCGGGCATATTTCGTCAACAGAGCGCACATCCATGGAGGCCGAGCGCAGCGCGGTCGACCGTTTTACCTCGTCCTATCTGTCCGAACAGGTAGGGGCCGAATTTGCCGGGCGCATTACCGGGGTGACACGCTTTGGCCTGTTTGTCGAGCTGTTGGAAAGCGGGGCCGATGGGCTGGTGCCGATGAAATCCTTAAGCGATGATTTTTACATCCATGATGAAAAAGGCCATGCGCTGGTGGGCCGCAAGAATAAAAAGCTGTTTCGTTTGGGCGCGCCGGTCACCGTGCGGATTACCGAAGCGGACGGGCTGACCGGCTCTCTGGTTTTGCGCTTAAGCGGGAAAAGCATGAACGGGGCGGATATTCCGGGCGTGCGCTTCAAGAGTCGCGTGCCGGACGAGCAAAGCCATCGCCGCGGCGGGAAAAACAGCCGTGGCCGGTCGAACAGATCACAGCGGCCTCCCTCAAAAGGCGGTTTTAAGAAAAGCGGAGGGCGCAAACACAGCGGTCCGCCATCAAAACGCAAATGAGGCTTGACATTTTCCTTTCAATCGCGCATAAAGCCGTCTCAATTTAGAAATTTGGAGTTAAAGAGATGGCAAAGGCCTCCCACGTAAAAGTCAGACTGGAAAGCGAAGCAGGTACAGGATACCGCTATTACGCTAAACGTTCCACGCGCGCGGAATATAAAATCCGTAAGAAAAAATATGATCCGTGGGCCATTAACGAAGAGACAGGCAAAAAAGGCGCGCATGTGTTTTTTGTCGAGAAAAAAATGCCCCCTCATAAGAAGAATTAAGGCTTTAAACCTTTTTCGAAGCAAAGCGCCTTTCTTCTTGAGAACGGCGCTTTTTTTATTCCCTTTTTTCAAGAAATCTCAGGGGATTTCAAGGTTTTAAATGATGTTGAAGACTAACCGCTATTTGCGCAAAGACATGAAATATACGCTGGATTACCAGCCGCGCACCGATGTGCCGGCGGGGCTGATGGCGTATGTGCGTATGGTGATTGCGCGTGATCCGTGGATGTGGGCGGGGATGATTATCATGGATATCATTCACGGCATACGTTATCCGCTGTCATTTTTCCTGACCGGAGTAATCATTGACCGCCTTTCGGATGTGCCCAAGGGCGCGGCCATTCCGCACGATGTATGGATGTATACAGGCCTGATTTTCGCTGCTTTGTTGATCGGCGAGATGGCGCATATGTTGCCGCATTACCTGACCTTTGATTGGTGGAAACGCGCAAGGGCAGAGCTGCGCAGCGATTTGATGACCTATACGCTGGGGCATTCGTTCACCTATTTTCAAAACCATTTTGCCGGATCGCTGGCGCGCAAAGTCTCCGAAGGGGTTGAAAAAGGCCTGAACCTGCAAGAACAGGTGCGCTGGCAGATCTTGTTACCACTGGTCAGCATGGGGACTTCGGGGCTTATTCTGCTGGGCGTGTCGTGGGTTTACGGGTCTTTGGTATGCGCATTTTTGATTTTTATTTTGCTGCCTGTGTTGCTTAAGCTCGACAAGCTACGGGAAAAATCACGGATTTACGCCGATTCCTGTTCGGCTGTGACGGGACAGATCGTCGATAGTCTGACCAATATTGCTTCGGTTAAATCCTACGCTCATGAAGCGCGGGAAATGGAGGAGCATAAAAAAATCTCCGAAGCGCAGATGATCGCCTGGCACAAGATGCTGCGGGTCTTTCTGCTGCTGGATAACTACCGGCGCATGACGCTGGTGGTTTTCGGCTCTGGGATGATGGCGGCCTGCGTTCTGGGCTGGCAGCACGGGCTTATCACCCTTGGCGAGATCGCCACGATCATGGGCGTGTCGTTTAACTTTACCGCCAATGCGTGGAATTTGAGTATGGGCGTAATTCACGTCATGGAGTCCGTGGGTTATCTCAATGACTCCCTGACGACGCTAATCAAGCCGCAAAGTGTTATCGACCGTGATGAAGCGCCGGATCTAACCGTTGCAAACGGAGATATCGTTTTCCGTGATGTGGGTTTTGACTACAGCGGTCAAGGCGTGTTCGACGGTTTGAACCTGCATATTAAGCCGGGGCAGCGCGTTGGGCTGATCGGGCATTCGGGCGCGGGCAAAAGCACGCTGGCGAATTTGCTGCAGCGGTTTTTCGATGTGAAAAACGGGGCTATTGAAATCGACGG
The DNA here is from genome assembly GCA_020443075.1 of Alphaproteobacteria bacterium. Classification (GTDB taxonomy): domain Bacteria; phylum Pseudomonadota; class Alphaproteobacteria; order Micavibrionales; family Micavibrionaceae; genus TMED27. Next base: position 53,645 of record JAGRIU010000034.1, on the reverse strand, counting down.
GCAGGCTATAGCCGAAGTCAGCCAGCATTCGCTGCGGCGGCAGATTGCCGTTATTCCGCAGGATACGGCTTTGTTTCACCGCTCTATTCTGGACAATATCCGCTATGGACGTCTGGAGGCCAGCGATGAAGAGGTTATGGCGGCGGCCAGGCTCGCGCATGCGGATGATTTTATTGCACGTTTGCCGCAGGGCTATGACACGCTGGTGGGCGAGCGCGGGCTCAAGCTTTCGGGCGGGCAGCGCCAGCGCGTAGCGATTGCGCGGGCGATTTTGAAGGATGCACCAATCCTGATTTTGGATGAAGCGACCTCGGCGCTGGATAGTGAAAGTGAAAAATTGCTGCAAGAAGCGCTGGAAAATCTGATGCGCGGCAAAACCGTCATCGCGATTGCGCACCGGCTTTCGACGATCAATCATCTCGATCGGCTGATCGTCATGGAGGGCGGCCGGATTGCCGAGGACGGCACGCATGAGGAGCTTCTGGCGCGCGGCGGCGTTTATCACCGGCTATGGACGATGCAATCGGGCGGCTTCTTGCCGGAGTAGTGTCGCTATTTTTGTTCTTTACGTTTTTTGAAAGAATTAAAACGCGGGAGCAGATATGATTTACGGATAAATTGGGGGAAATGAAGAATTTTTCAAAATACAAACCATGAAACAAAAAAAATACCTATTGATATGATACCTGCTAAAAGGCCTGTGTACCCCCCCCAAAAATAAACCATGAAGAAACGGTTGCTGTTTTTTTTTATAATAGATCCCACAGATGAATGCACCGAGAATACCGAAGAGGAGAAGAAATAAAATTAACGAAACTACTATTTCGATAGTCGCCCCCATCTTATTTCTCCTGTCCGTGGTTCAAGTCCTCCCATTCTAAACTAGGGTTGGTCAGTTTACCATTTTTGATTTGCAATGTACCGGTTAGTCGGTAAACGCTTAATGTATCAAAGACCTTGCTAAAATGCCCGATAAGAAAAAGACAAAATCTAAAAAGAAGCCAGATCAAAATCTTACTCAAAAAGAACGCTTTATAGAATACGCCAAGGAGATTGGTGTAGACGATAGCGATGGTGAGTTTGAGAGGGTTTTCGACAAGATAGTAGAAAATAGCCATAAATAGATTCCATAATTTACAGAATCATTTAACTGGACTTTTATAATTTTCATGCTATAAAATGCACAAAGGCGCAGAGTTTTGGACACCCAGCGCCTTTGCTCCTTATCCCCGTTTGGACGGGGGACAGGTAGGGGTAGATACCAAGGACTAAAACCAGCTCACCACAAATGACAAGGTTTTAGTCCTTTTTATTATCGGCTTCACAGCGGGTATCCGCGCACTGGAAGCCTATTTCTCTTCTTTCCATGTTTTTTCTCCTTTTCATACATTGTCCTAGAGGAAACTATTCTCCTCGTTATCAACCACCATGGCGGCTGAATTTTTTTGCGGCTCCTGATCTTTAATCAAGTGCCAAACTCCTTTTTCTTCGTCTAGTTTGATAACTTTATTACGAAGTCGCGTTAATTGTGGAGATAAACTAGTGCGCTTTACGGGCAAGTGAGGCCATGTTTCGTTGATATAATCAAGAATAGCTGAATAATGCGCTCCATTAGGGTAACGCTCTGTAAGTGCTTGTGTTACGCGCTCCTTGATGGTTGGATTTTTAAGAACTGGTTTATTAAGTGTTTCTTGTGATTTCTGGCTATCAAACTTGTGACCTAAAATCATAAGTGCAGCATCAGCCTTATTTAATTCATCTTTATAAGGGGCGGTTGCCTCTTCTATACACTTTAGTATTTCTTCTCGTTCTTTGAGAAGTATTTCAATAATCTTACTCATCTTTACACCTATGATTCTGCGTGTGATTTTAAAATAGCATAGGCAAGCAATGTGTCAAGTATTAAAGGTAGGCAAATCAAGATAACTGTTTGTGTGCTGACAAGGTAAAGTTATCACCGCAATCCACAGGCATAAATAGGCACACGCCTAGCAAACAAGATGATTGTATTCATAATACTGGGTACGTAATGTAAATGTCAGGATTATAGTCCTATATTTTAATCAAAAAGTCAAATCTTTGTCTGGCGAAAATCTTTTTACCCTGCCCCTGACGGCGTGGGCTGTGTTATAGTGTGAGCCCTGAATATTTCAAAACGCTAACAAACGAACGCCTAATGCTGATGAGTGAAATTCCTGCGTGTCAAACCAGCCTTTTAGACCGGATCCGGTCCTATGATCCGCAGGAGGAGGATGTTTCGCGCATTGAAGAGGCGATTGATTACGCCAAAACCATGCATGAGGGGCAGACGCGCTCTTCGGGGGAGCCGTATTATACGCATCCGGTCGAGGTTGCAGGCATTCTCGCCGAAATGAAGATGGATCCGGCGACGTTGATCACGGCTATTTTGCATGACACGATCGAAGACACTGAAGCCACCTATGAGAGCGTGGAAGAGCGTTTCGGTACCGAGGTCGCCGATCTGGTGGACGGAGTTTCCAAGCTGACGCGGATCGAGAGCAAGACCACAGAGGGTAAACAGGCGGAAAACTTCCGTAAGCTTCTGTTGGCGATGAGCGAGGATATCCGCGTTCTGATTGTAAAGCTGGCGGACCGTCTGCATAACATGCGCACGATCGACGGGATTAAAAAGCCGGAAAAACGCCGGCGCATCGCGCTGGAAACACTGGAGATCTATGTGCCGCTGGCCGAGCGGATCGGCGTACACAAAATCAAGGGCGAGCTTGAAGATCTGGCGTTTTCCGAGCTTAATCCCGAGGCGCGCGAGAGCATTACCAACCGTCTGTCTTTCTTGCGTAAGGAAGGTACGGATGTTGTTGACCAGATTATCGACGAGCTGCAAAAGCTGTTTGATGAGGCCAGGATTGAGGCAGAGATTACGGGCCGGGAGAAAACGCGCTATTCGATCTGGAAGAAGATGCAGCGCAAGAACGTGGCCTTCGAGCAGCTTTCCGACATTATGGCGTTTCGCATTGTCGTTAAGAATATCGAGCAATGCTATATGGTTTTGGGTCTAATTCACAGCCGCTATCCATCCGTTCCCGGGCGGTTTAAGGATTATATTTCCACGCCCAAGCCTAACGGGTACCGTTCGATCCATACCACCGTGATGGGTCCGGCGCGCCAACGGATCGAGATTCAAATCCGCACAACCGAGATGCATTATCAGGCCGATATGGGGGTGGCTGCGCACTGGGCCTATAAAGAAGGTAAACCACCTAGCTATAAAGACGTTAAGAATTATCGCTGGCTGCGCGAGCTGTTGGAAATCCTCGAACAAGAGCAGCAACCTGAAGATTTTTGGGAGAATACCAAGCTCGAGCTGTTTCAAGATCATGTGTATGTGTTTTCCCCGAAAGGCGATTTGATCGAACTGCCCTCCGGCGCGACGCCCATTGATTTTGCCTATGCCATTCACTCGGATATCGGCGATAAATGCGTCGGGGCCAAGATTAACGGGCGGATCGCGCCTTTGAACTCTACGCTGGGCAACGGAGATCAGGTCGAGGTCATCACCTCGAAAACGCAGCAGCCCTCTCCGACGTGGGAGCGCTTTGTTGTCACGGGTAAGGCGCGCAGCCATATCCGCAAATTCATCCGCAACCAGCAGCGCGATGAATATGTGACGCTGGGTAAAGCGATGTTGCAGAAGATTTTCCGCCAGGAAGGCTACGATTTCACCGAAAAGGCCGTGACCGGCGTTTTGAAGAATTTCAAGGCCGAGGAAAACGACGATATCTACGCCAAGATCGGCTCTGGTATTTTCGTCGCGCGTGACGTATTCAAAACCATCTTCCCGGCGCATAATACCGAGATTGCCAAGCGCCCGTCCGGCGATATGGACCAAGCCGTCATGGTGCGCCCGGCCAGCGGTGCGGACGCACCGATGCCGATCAAGGGCTTGATCCCCGGCATGGCGGTACATATGGCACGGTGCTGTCATCCGCTCCCCGGGGACCGGATTGTCGGGATCGTGACCACGGGCAAGGGCGTGACCATCCATACGATTGATTGTGAAACGCTGGAGACTTTCGCCGATACGCCTGAAAGATGGTTGGATGTGTCGTGGGGCGAGGGCGATGATTCCCCCGAAGCGCATGTCGGGCGGCTGCAGGTGGTGATCCAGAACGAGCCGGGAGCTTTGGGGACGCTGTCCACCGTGATCGGGATCAATGGCGGGAATATCACGAATTTGAAGATTACCAGCCGCTCTACCGATTTTTGGGAAATTTTACTGGATATCTATGTGAACGATACGCAGCATCTCAATAACATTATCGCCGCCCTGCGCGCTACCCCGACCATCGCCAGCGTTGACCGGGCGAAGGGGCGGTAGGATTAATCAAATCCCAAACACCTCTGGTCATTACTGCCCCCGCCCTGTAGATTGAACAAATGCACGATGTCCTGACACAAATTTCATGGATTGCGTTTTTCGGTTTGGCCGCGCAGTGGCTGGGCTGGCGGATGAAGACCCCGGCGATTGTGTTCTTGCTGATCGGGGGCTTTCTGGCCGGGCCCGTTTTTGATCTCGTGCATCCGCAGGCCTTGCTGGGCGATTTGTTGCAACCTGTCGTTTCGCTGGCCGTGGGGATTATCCTCTTTGAAGGGTCTTTGAACCTGAATTTCAAGGAAATCCGCCAAGCCCAAGCCTCGATCCGGCGCATCATCATGGTTTCGGGGCCTTTAGTATGGGCGATGACGACGTTGGCGGGATATTATGTGGCCGGTTTGAGTTTTCCAGTCGCGCTAACCTTCGGGGCGCTGTTGATTGTCACCGGGCCGACGGTGATTATTCCGCTTTTGAAAAATGCGCATTTGAAAGAGCGCCCGGCTTCGATCCTGAAATGGGAAGGCATCATCAATGATCCGATCGGTGCCGTTTTGGCCATTCTCTGTTATGAGTATTTCAAAATTACGGCCGGTAACAGCCCCGAGATTTCGACGTTTTTTGCCTCGACCTTAATGGAGATCGGGTTGATCGGTTTTTTTGGCGTACTGGCGGCTTATTGCACGAGCGCCCTGTTTAACCGCGACCTGATCCCGGAATATCTGAAACCGACCTTTTTGCTTTCCACGGTCGTCGTGTTTTTTGCGTTGTGCAATTCCATCGAGCATGATTTCGGACTGATCGGGGTGACTATTTTCGGGGTGGCACTGGCTAATATGGGCGTCACAGGCATCGAGGAGATCAAACGTTTTAAAGAAACGCTGTCGATGATGCTGATTTCCGGTGTGTTTATTATGCTCACGGCCAATATTGACCCGTTGATCTTGCTGGGTATTGACTGGCGAGGCTTTGCCTTTATCGCCTTGTTGCTGTTTGTCATCCGGCCTTTGGCGGTGGCAGCGGCCTCCGTGGGAACCAAAATGAGCTGGCCGGAGGTTTTCCTGACCGGCTGGATTGCCCCGCGCGGAATTGTCTGCGCGGCCGTTGCCGGGGTTTTGGGACCGTTTCTGGTCGAACTGGGCTATGCGGACGGGGCGCAAATTCTGGCGCTGGCCTTTGCGATCGTGCTCTTTAGCGTCATTGCCCACGGCCTGAGCGCCGCACCTTTGGGCAAAAAGCTGGGGCTGGCCTATGGCGGAGAAGACAGCCTTTTGATCGTCGGGGCTTCGGAATGGGCTGTACAATTTGCGCAGACGCTTAAGAACCGGGGCATAGACGTGATGATCGCGGATAAAAACTGGCATGCGCTGCGTCCGGCGCGGCTGGCCAATATTCCGGTGTATTACGGGGAAATCCTATCGGATGAAACGGAATATCATCTGGAGTTGGCGCGCTATAACATGCTGCTGGCGGTGACCAATAATCCGGCCTATAACGCTTTGGTGTGCAACAAGTTTATCCATGAATTCGGGCGTGATAAGGTGTATCAGTTCCTGCCGCATGAAGAAGACGAGCATGAGCGCCGGCAAATGACCAGCGATGTGCGCGGGCAGACCTTTGGCGGGGCCGATCTCGATTTCTGGGACATTTCCGGATATTTCCTGCAAGGCTGGCGTTTCCGAACCTCACGGGTCGGGCAGGAAGATAATTTGAAAGCGTTGCAGGAACAGGCCAAGGCCGGAACTTTGAAGATTTTAGGAATGTTCACACCGCGCAAACGCCTTGGCTTGAGCGTCGTGAATAATTTCGAGGCGCTCAGCCCCGAGCATGTTCTGGTTTTATTTGAATCTGAAACGCTGCGCGTAGAGCCTAAGCCGGACACTTCAGAAGAGACGCAAACGGAGCATTAAGTTTATCGCGTCCGCCGAGGCCTTCGAGTTCGATCAAACACAGGTTGGCCACGACCTTTGCGCCTGTCTTGTGGATCAGCTTTTCCGCCGCACTCATCGTCCCGCCCGTGGCTAATAAATCATCGACAATCACAACCTTGGCACCAGCAGGCACGAGGTCGGGCTGGATTTCGATTTCGTCTGAGTCATATTCCAGATCATAGCTGTAGGACAGGGTTTGCCCCGGAAGCTTGCCTTTTTTACGCACCATGCCGAAACCGCAGCCCATTTCCAGAGCCAAGGGCGCGGCAACCAAAAAGCCGCGCGATTCAATGCCCATGAGCAAATCGGGCTGATAATCCTCAGCCAGATCTTGTAGTTTGGCTATGGTTTCGCGCCATGCGCCGGGATGACGCAACAAGGTCGCAATATCGTAAAAATTGATGCCGGGTTTGGGAAAATCGGGAACGATACGGATATGATCAAGAAGCTTCATAGTGGCAAGGTCCTATTTTGTCGTTAGCGCCGCTTTTTATTTTAACGATGGACCCTCTGCCCGCCAACGGATTTTTTCCTTTGCTTTCGACATGAGCAAAAAATAATGGAAAAGCCGTTTCCTAAGCCGTTCTTTTTGTTATAACAGGGTTTGAAAATTATAATTTCAATCACTGGCGGCTAGAGATTTCCATGTTTAAAAGGCGCAACGCTCGCTCAATTTTGCAAAATATCCGCGAGCTGTTCTGGCCTTCTATGGGCTGGATCCGGGCGTTTCACTATACTAAGTTGCGTTTAGTGCGGTTGTCGGATTCTACGCACCGGATTGCATTGGGCCTGTCCATCGGCTCGGCGATTTCCTTTACGCCGATTGTCGGGACCCATTTTATTCAGGCCGGATTTATCGCCTATCTGGTGCGGGCGAATTTTATTTCGGCGCTGATCGGCACCTTTGCGGGCAACCCGTGGACCTTTCCGTTCATGTGGTGGGCCGCCATCAGCTTCGGCTCTTTTCTCTTTCAGCTGGTCGGCTTGCCGGCCTCGACGTCTTTGCCTGACCATGTGAGTTTTTCCATTATCTGGGATATAATTAAAAACGATCCGTTTCGTATTTTTTTACCATGGCTTGTCGGGGGTTATCTTTTGGGCTTTCTGAGCATGCCCTTCACTTATTTCGTATTTTACTATCTGGTGGGCGGGGCCAAGCTGGCGCGCAAGAAAGCGCGCGAGCGCAAACTGCATATTGAGGCTAAGGATATGACAGGGCAAAGCCGATGATTTTGGGGATCGGCAGCGATCTGATTGATATAAGGCGCGTCGAAAAGGTCATGCGTCGGTATGAAGAGCGGTTTATTGCCCGTTGCTTCACCGAAATAGAGCGCGCCAAAGCCGAGCGACGGCGCGGCGGCGGTACGCATATTGCGACCTATGCCAAACGCTTCGCCGCCAAGGAGGCTTGTTCGAAGGCTTTGGGTACAGGGTTTGCGCAAGGCGTCTATATGAAAGATATCGGCGTGATCAATGCCCCGTCCGGGGCGCCGACCTTAGAATTAACCGGGGGGGCGCTGGCGCGGCTTGAGGCTATGACGCCCGAAGGGTATAAAGCCGTCGTTCATTTAACACTCACGGATGAGCCGCCTTTAGGCAAGGCCCTTGTGATTATCGAAGGCTTAAAAACCTGAGTGATTAAACAAGGCTGGTAATTTGGCCGCCAATATTGTAAAAGCGCCAACAGATTTCAAAAATATAGAGCGTTCACGATATGAATAAAAAACGACAAGCCCCGATTGTGGATTCTGCTGACTCCGGCGCGGCGGCGTCTGCACCCCCAAGTAGTTCCGATGTTTTGAGAGCCGAGCCTAAAGAGAGTCTGCAAAAGCAGACTGTGCCGATGAATGCCAAGGAGGAGCTGGGTGATCTGTTCCGCACAGCATTGATTGCCGTTTTACTGGCCGTGATTATCCGTACATTTTTATTCGAGCCGTTTAATATTCCTTCCGGTTCGATGAAGCCGACCTTATTGGTCGGAGATTATCTGTTCGTCAATAAACCGGCCTACGGCTATAGCCGCTATTCTTTTCCGTTCGGGCTGGCGCCGATTGAAGGACGTGTTTGGGCGAAGGAGCCGCAGCGCGGCGATGTTGTTGTTTTCAAACTGCCGACAAACCCGTCGATTGATTATATCAAGCGGGTTATCGGCCTGCCCGGTGATACAATCCAGGTGCGTCGCGGCCAGCTTTATATCAACGGTAAAGCCGTTCCGCGCGAGACTGTGGGCCTCAAAGAAGTGAGCGGGCCGGACGGATTCGAAGGCTCGATGATGGAATATATCGAAACGCTGCCCGGCGGGGCGATGCACAGCATCTACGAGATGAGCGATTACGAGCCTTTAGACGAGACCCAGCCCTATCATGTGCCGGACGGGCATTATTTCATGATGGGCGATAACCGCGATAATTCGCAAGACAGCCGCGTGGCCAGTGCTGTCGGGTTTGTTCCGTTTGAAAATATTGTCGGGCGAGCGGATTTTATTTTCTTCTCAGTCGATGGCTCGGCGCATTTGTTCGAGTTTTGGAAGTGGCCGTGGGCCATTCGCTACGGGCGCCTGTTTAACGATATTGATCCGGTGCGCTTGGCGGATACACAAGATAGCGGTAAATAAAAATGGCACATGATCCTGCCAATCTGGAGGACTTTATCGCGCATTCTTTTGCGGATAAGTCTCTTTTGCTCACAGCTCTGACGCATTCAAGCAGCAATGTGAAAGCCGGGCGCAATTACGAGCGGCTAGAGTTTTTGGGTGACCGCGTTTTGGGATTGGTGATTGCTGAGCTTCTGTACAAGCGTTTTCCGAATGAAACCGAAGGGGATCTGGCGAAACGGCTAGCGGCGCTGGTGCAAGGCGCTTTTCTGGCCGAGATTGCCAAAGAAATGGATCTAGGGGCCTATATTGTATTTTCCGATTCCGAAGCCCAGGCGGGTGGGGCGGATAACGATAATATTCTGGCCGATGTCTTTGAATCCGTCATCGGCGCTTTGTATCTAGATAGCGGTTTCGAGGCCTGCCAGCGTTTGATCGAGCGGCTTTGGGGCGAGCGGCTCGAAGTCATGAAAACGCCGCCCGCGCATCCAAAAACCGCTTTGCAGGAATGGGCGCAAAGCCAAGGGTTGGGCCTGCCTTCTTACACAATCGTCGAACAATCCGGCCCCGATCACGCGCCGTTTTTCGATGTCGAATTGAGCGTCGAGGGCTATGGGCCTGTTGTCGCGCAAGGGCGTTCCCGTCAGGCGGCGGAAAAACAGGCGGCCGCCGATTTTCTGCAAAAACTCAAATCAGGGGCGTAGATGAGCGAGGCGAACAGTTCTTCTCCGGGTGATGAAATGCGCTGTGGTTTTGTCAGTGTTGTCGGACTGCCCAATGCCGGAAAGTCAACCTTGATCAACCAGCTTGTCGGACAAAAAGTTTCGATTGTCTCAAAGCGCGTGCAAACAACGCGCAGCCGGGTTTTGGGTATTGTCATAGAAGGCGCGGCGCAGGTTATCCTGATCGATACACCGGGGATTTTCGAGGCCCGCAAAACGATGGAACGTGCGATGGTCGGCGCGGCGTATGATGCTCTGGAAGAGGGCGAAATCGCTCTTCATCTGGTGGATGCGAGCCAGTCCGGCGCACGGGAGCGCAATGCGGAATTGATCAAGCGCCTGCCGCAAAACAAACCTGTTTTACTGGTTCTTAACAAAACAGATTGCGTGCAAAAGCCTGATCTTCTGGCACTGGCTTCGGATTTTAATGCAGCCTTCGATTATGAAGCCACCTTTATGATTTCCGCGCTCAAAGGCAACGGAACACAGGCCCTGCTCTCTCATCTGGCGGAGGAGGTCAAAACCGGACCATGGCTGTTTGACGAGGACCAGATTACCGATATGCCGATGCGTCTGATGGCTGCGGAAATCACGCGCGAGAAAATTTTCAATCAGCTTTACAAAGAACTGCCGACATCGTGCTTTGTCGAAACCGAGAAATGGGAAGACTTCGATAACGGCGACGTTAAAATTCACCAGATCCTTTATGTCGAACGCGATAGCCAAAAAGCCATTGTTCTGGGACGCGGCGGCGCTCGCATCAAGCAAATCGGTCAGGCTGCGCGCAAAGAGCTCGAAGACATACTGGAGCGGCGCGTACATCTGAAACTCTTTGCCAAGGTCAAAGACAATTGGAGCGAAGAGCCTGAAATGCTTCGTCTCATGGGGCTCATCGAATAGCCTTCTTTTAAAACCCTGCATGCCCAATAGCATGCGCGCTATAAAAAATCGCCCAAAAATCGCCATGTGGATAAGGGAAAAAAAATTTTTCAAATTCTTGGCAGAATGACACGCGGGCTGATAGAGTGTTTCCTATCTTTCGAGGAAAATTGTTTATTTAACATTGCAAATCAATGGCTTAATTGTCATTTTTGCCAAAAATCAGGGGTAGAAATATATGAGTTGGACTGATGACCGCGTGGCGCTTTTGAAGAAACTCTGGGGCGAAGGCAAGACGGCGGCCGAGATTGCCAAAGAGCTTGGCGGCGTGACCCGTAATGCTGTGATTGGTAAAGCCCACCGTTTGAAACTGTCCAACCGTGTTTCTCCGATCCAGCAAAATAAAAAACCTGCCGTAAAGGCGCCTGTGACAACAAAACCGGTTCTTGAGAAAAAAGCTGCGCCGGCTGTTGTCGTGCGTGCGGCTTCAAATGAAAGCCGCCGCCCGAAAGTGCCGCTGATTGATCTCAAAGCCAATGAATGCCGCTGGGCGGACGGCGATCCGCGCGAGGAGGATTTCGGTTTTTGCGGCGCGCGCGCTCTGCCCGGTCTGCCTTATTGTACCGAGCATGCCAAAATTGCCTATCAAGCCGCGACGCGTAACCGCATTTTGAAAAATCAGGGGGCGCAGGATGAGGTCACAGCCGAAGAGCTGGAAGCTGCAAAAAAGGCCGTTAATCAGTAAGTTTTTTCTTCCTAGGGAAAGAAAGCGCCGCTTGAGGTTTCTCCGGCGGCGTTTTTGTTTTTATTTTCTTTATTTTAGACGGGTTTTCTTGGTCCGTGCGTGCTATATACTGACTCTGCTCTATTTTTAAAAAGCTGGAAAACTGTCGCATGGGATCTTCGAAAATTATTGCCGTTTTCATTGCCGTTGTGGCTTTGCTGTGGATTGGATCGGGATTTATTTTGCCGACGAAATCGCTACAAGCCGAAGAAACATCACCTGATCATGACGCGGCGCATAAACCTCTCATACAGGTGCGTTTTAAAACAAGCCGGGCGCAAAACTACGCGGATCAGGTTATTGTTACCGGACGCACACAAGCCTCACGCGATGTGGAAATGAAGGCCGAAATTACCGGAGAGGTTATTTCGGTTTTAAAAGAGGAAGGCCAGCATGTCTCGGAAGGCGATGTTCTGGCCGAGATCGAACTGCGCAACCGCGCGGCGGCGCAAGCCGAAGCGCGCCAACGCGTTGAGCAGCGCCAGATCGAATATAACGCGGCGAAAAAGCTGGCCGATAAAGGCTTTAACTCCAAAGTGCGTCTAGCTCAGGCGCTGGCCGATCTTGAGAATGCGAAAGCGGCCCTGAAACAGGCGCAGGTCGATGTGAACAAAACCAAAATTACAGCGGCCTTTGACGGGGTCATTGCGCGTCAGGATGTTGAAAATGGGGATTACGTCAGTCCGGGTGATCCTGTTTTCCGCCTGATTGATCTGGACCCGATCGAGCTTGTCGGATTTGTGTCCGAGCGCCATGTGCAGGTTTTAACGCTGGGCGCTTCGGCCAGCGCGGCGTTTCTTGATGGTACGGTTTTGCAAGGGGCGATTTCGTATATCTCTCCGGTTTCTGATGAGCAAACACGCACGTTCCGCGTGATTGTCCGCGCCGATAATCCGGATTTGAAAATCAAGGACGGCTTGACAGCCAAAATGGCGTTGCCAGCTTCGGAAAAACAAGCGCACCGGATTTCGCCGTCGGTTTTGACGTTGGATACGGAAGGACGGATCGGTGTGAAAATCGTCGATGAGAATAACGCCGTGCAGTTTATGCCTGTTGAAATTCTGTCCGATAAAACAGATTCCATGTGGGTGGCGGGACTGCCTGCACAGGTGCGGCTGATTACCGTCGGGCAAGACTTTGTGGCCTCGGGGCAAACAGTTGAACCTATTGAAAGTCAGGGCGAGGGGCTTTTATGATTGCGCCGATTATTGACGCCTCGATCACGCATGCGCGCACGGTTTTATTGACGCTGGCCCTGCTCTTGATCGCGGGTACGGTTGCCTATGTCAGTATCCCTAAGGAATCCTCTCCGGACATCGATATTCCGAAAATTTATGTTTCTGTGGGCCTTGAAGGGATATCGCCAGATGATGCTGAGCGCCTTTTGTTGCGCCCCTTAGAGCAAGAGCTCTCCTCGATCGACGGGGTGAAGGAAATGCTCTCTTCGGGGTATCAGGGCGGGGGCTATGTTTTGCTGGAATTTAACGCCGGTTTTAACAAGGACAAAGCACTGGATGATGTGCAAAAGGCCGTTGATCAAGCGCGACCTGAGCTTCCCGACGATGTGGAAGAGCCCAAAGTCACGGAAGTAAATTTCAGCCTGTTTCCGGTGCTGGTGGTCAATTTGTCAGGTGATGTGCCCGAACGCACGCTTTTAAAGTTGGCCAATGATCTTCAGGATAAGATCGAGACTATCCCTTCGGTTTTGGAATCGGCGATCGCCGGGGACCGTGAAGAGCTGGTCGAGATTGTCGTAAATCCCGAACTTTTGGAGAGTTACGGGCTGGACGGCGTGGCCATTCTCAATTTCTTTAGGCTTTCAAACCGGCTGGTCGCCGCCGGACAGCTTGATACGGGGGCGGGTAGTTTTGCTGTCGAAGTGCCGGGCCTGTTCAAAGATGTCTACGATGTGATGAAAATGCCGCTGAAAACCAGCGGGGATTCCGTGATTACGGTCGGGGATATCGCCGAGATCAGGCGCACATTCAAAGACCCGCAGAATTTCGCGCGGATCAACGGCCAGCGCGCTATTTCCATTGAGGTTGTCAAACGCGCCGGTGAAAATATTATTGATACGATCGACGAGGTTCAGCGCGTTGTTGCTCAGGAAAAAGTCTTCTGGCCGTCCAACGTCGAGGTCACGTTTACCCGCGATGAATCCAAGCAGATCAAAACGATGCTTTTGGATCTGCAAAATAACGTGATCAGTGCAATCTTACTGGTGATGATCGTTGTGGTGTGGGCCTTGGGCTTGCGCGCCGCTGCACTTGTGGGCGTGGCCATTCCCGGTGCGTTTTTGACCGGGATTTTAGTGCTCTCTACGATGGGGCTGACCGTCAATATTGTGGTTCTCTTTTCGCTGATCCTTTCGGTCGGGATGCTGGTGGACGGCGCGATTGTGGTCGTGGAGCTGGCCGACCGAAAGATGGCCGAAGGTTTGAGCCGCAAAGAGGCCTATGGCTACGCGGCCAAGCGAATGGCCTGGCCGATTACATCTTCGACCGCCACGACACTGGCGGCGTTTGCGCCCTTGCTCTTCTGGCCGGGCATTCCCGGACAGTTCATGCGCTATATGCCGCTGACGATGATTTGTGTTTTGTTTTCCTCACTTTTGATGGCGCTGATCTTTGTGCCGACGTTGGGTTCGCTGATCGGCAAGGCCGGTGCGGCCAAAGATCCGAAAGCACGAAAAATGCTGGCGGCGGCCGAAGAAGGAGACCTTAAGGACGTTAAAGGTTTTACAGGGTGGTATTTAGGTGTTTTAGGCGCCGCCTTGAAACGTCCGGGTTTGGTTTTATTGGCCGCCGCTCTTGTTTTAGTGAGTGTACAGCTTTCTTACGCAAAGTTTGGAAAAGGCATTGAATTTTTTCCGGATATCGAACCGGAATTTGCCAATGTGCTCGTTCATGCACGCGGCAACCTTTCTGTGCATGAAAAAGATCAGTTGGTGCGCGAGGTTGAAAACCGGGTTTTGGAGCAATCCGAAGGGATCGAAAGTCTTTATACCCGTTCCGGAAAAGCCGCGCAGCGCGGTGCGAATTTGGCTGAGGATGTAATCGGGCAATTGCAAATCCAGTTCAAAGACTGGGACGAGCGACCGCCGGCGGATAAAATTCTCGATGATATCCGCAAAAACACCGCCGGTATTGCCGGGATTTTTGTTGAAACGCAAAAGCAGCAGGATGGACCATCCTCCGGGAAAGCTGTGCAAATCCAGATCGCTTCGCGCTTCCCGGAAAAACTTGAGGGGGCAACGGAAACGACTCTTGCGGTTTTGGACGAACTTGGAGATTTCCGCGATGTTGAAGACAGCCGTCCTCTGCCCGGGATCGACTGGGAACTGGATGTCGATCGCTCGCAAGCGGCCAAATTCGGGCTGGATATCACCACGATCGGCTATTATGTGCGCATGGTGACGAACGGGCTGATTATCGGCGGATACCGCCCCGATGACAGCGATGAAGAGATCGACATCGTTATCCGGCATGAAAAAGACAAACGCACGCTGGACCAGCTTGACCGGGTGCGGATTGAAACTTCCAAAGGCGGCAGCGTGCCGATTTCCAGTTTCGCCGAACGGCGGGCCAAGCCGTCCGTGGGCGTGATCAACCGCTCCGATCAGCGCCGAATTATCACTGTACAAGCGGACTTGCCGCCAGGGATGAATATCAATGCTAAAATTGATCAGATCAAGGCGTGGCTTAAAAATAACAAAGACAAGCTGGATCCGGATGTGGCGATCACGTTTAAAGGCGATGATGAAACCCAGCGTGAATCTCAGGCCTTTTTGATCAATGCGTTCGGCGTAGCGCTATTTATGATGGCGATTATCCTGGTCACGCAGTTTAACAGCTTTTACAGCGCGCTCTTGATCCTCAGCGCAGTCATCATGTCTACCATCGGCGTTATGATCGGACTGATGGTCACGGGCCAGCCCTTCGGTATTATCATGAGCGGCGTGGGTGTGATCGCGCTGGCGGGCATTATCGTGAATAATAATATCGTGCTGATCGACACGTTTGACCAACTCAAGAAAACCTATGGCGATAGGATGGATACGCGCGAGTTGATATTGCGCACGGGGGCGCAGCGTTTGCGACCGGTCTTGTTGACGACGGTGACAACGGTCGTCGGCTTGCTGCCGATGGTGTTACAGGTCAATATTGATTTCATCACGCGCGCGGTCAGCGTCGGAGCCCCTTCGACGCAGTGGTGGGTTCAGCTTTCCACGGCGATTGTTTACGGCCTGAGTTTTTCAACCGTGTTGACACTGGTGGTGACGCCATCGGCGCTCATGCTGCGCGATAAAGCCGGACGTTTATGGAAGCGCATACGGTTTTGGAAGAAAGACGAGACAGCAGCGCCCCAACCGAAAGCCTCAAATTTTAGCGGATGATTTCCAGATCGACAGCTTCGCGGCCTTTGTCGACGATTTTGAGCGTGACCTTGACGCGGGTGCCGGCGCTGAGTTCTTCGAGTTCCAGTTTATCGAGCAGGCTTTTGTGGATGAAGATATCTTTCATGCCGTCATCTGGCATAATGAAACCGAAGCCTTTTTCCGGTTTATACCATTTGACCAGCCCGCCCATGGAAAACGTTCCGTCCTCACCGACTTCCTCGGGCATTAGGTTCACACTGCCCTGATCGATGACTTCGATAATGTCTTGAACCTGTTTGCCTTTCGGGCCATCACAAATCGTACACATCAACACCGCGCCTTCGCCCAGTGCGTGCAGGCCGGCTTCTTGAAGCGTTGTGATATGCACAAAAGCATCAAAGCTTTCATCATCGGGAACCACAAAACCGAAACCCTTCGCACCATTAAACCATTTGAGGTGCATTTTGATCGGCTTGATCTCGCCTTCGGGCTGCGATTCAAGGTTGGGTGTTGGCACGAAATTCATCCTTAAGGTTGTTATCGTCGATAACGCAGAACATATCACCCGAACGGGCAATGCGAATATTTTGCCTCAAGACGGGGCAAAAATCCAGCGCTATGTCGAGATGGTTTTTTACTTTTCCGATATTTTGCGCCCTTTGCTTGTTGGAAAGTGGTAGAATAAGACATTGAGTCTATATTCTTTTTAACCTGCAAATGAGCAAAAACCCCTATGAGCCCTTCCGAATATCCATGGCTGAAATTCTATCCCGATCGCCCGCGTTGGGACATGGAGCTTGAGCCGAGATGGATGGTTGATGCGCTGGGGGACAGTGCAACGAAACATCCAACCCGTCCGGCGATGGATTTTATGGGGAAAATATATACATACCATAAGTTGTATAATCTCGTCGGGCGATTTGCCAAAGGACTACAAACTCTGAGCGTACAAAAAGGTGATAAGGTGGGTTTATGCCTGCCGAATTGTCCGTTGTACCCGATTGCCTATTACGGCGCATTGATGGCCGGGGCGGTGGTGGTGAATTTCAATCCGCTCTATGCCGAGCGGGAACTTGAGCATCTGATCGAAGATAGTGAATGCGATATTATCGTTACGCTGGATTTGAAGCTTATGATGGGCAAGCTGGAGAAAGCGCTGGCGAGCACGCGGCTGGAAAAACTGATTATCGGGCGGTTTGCCGATTTTCTACCCTTTCCTAAAAACGCGCTGTTTCCCTTGATCAAGGCCGGAGAAATTGCGTCAATCAATAACGATGCACGCTTTATCAAGCTCCATGAGCTTCTTAAAAATGACGGGAAAGCCGTGCGGCCAGAGATTGATTTGGTCAATGATGTGGCGGTGCTGCAATATACCGGCGGGACGACCGGCGTACCCAAAGGCGCGATGTTGACGCATGCGAATATCTCCATCAATGCGGTGCAGTGTTATGCGCATTTTCCCGATCCCCCCACGGATGAGCCACACGAAAAGATGCTGGCGGCGTTGCCGTTTTTTCATGTTTTTGCGATGACGGTGTGCCTGAACATGGCGGTGATAGCCGGAATGAAAATCGTCACCTTGCCGCGCTTTGATCTAAAAGACACGCTGGATCTCATCCACAAAAAACGCCCACATTATATGCCCGCCGTGCCGGCGATTTTCGGCGCAATCAACACGCATCCGAAGCTCGATCATTTTGATCTGTCATCCTTGCGGTTTTGCATTTCCGGCGGTGCGCCGTTGCCAGTGGAGGTGAAGAAAAAGTTCGAGGCCAAAACGGGCTGCACGGTGGTGGAAGGCTATGGCCTGAGCGAAACGTCTCCGGTGGTGGCTGTGAATCCGCCTTTTGGCGAGAATGTGGCCGGATCGATTGGCTTGCCGCTGCCCGGCACGGTGATTGAGATCATTGATCCGGAGGATAAGACCACGCCGATGCCGCTGGGCGAGCGCGGGGAAATCTGCATCCGCGGGCCGCAAGTGATGAAAGGCTATTACAATAATCCGCAGGCTACGGACGGCGTGCTGCGTCCCACGGGCGACGGGGACTTACGGCTGCATACCGGGGACATCGCCTATATGGATGCCAAGGGGTATTGTTATATTGTCGACCGGATCAAGGATCTGATCATCACCAACGGCTATAATGTCTATCCGCGCCATGTCGAAGAGGCGATTTATATGCATCCCAATGTCGAGGAATGCATCGTTGCGGGCCTGCCCGATGCGCAGCGCGGGGAGATTGTCAAAGCGTGGATCAAGCTCAAAGAGGGGCGGCATCTGAGCGTCGAAGAGCTGAAAAGTTTTCTGGAGGATAAGATTTCAAAAATCGAAATGCCGCGCCGGATCGAATTTCGTGATGCGCCCTTGCCGAAGACCATGATCGGGAAATTATCACGGAAAGATATCGTGGCGGAGGAGTTGGGGGAAGGTTAGCCTGCGCCGCGGACTACGTCCGCTTCAGACTCGCCATCCTCCACATCTAAAGGAAGATACTCCAGAACCGTGAGCGCCAAAGCTCTTTTCAGCTCTTCATTTACGATTTCCCTATCCACATCTATGCTGGGAAGCGGCATGATGGTGCAGAATGTTCGGCATTTTTTGTATTCATAGGGTTCCTGATCTATCCGCACAACCGGGGTGCGGCCACGGTGATGCGGATAGGGAATTTGCGCCCACGTGCGACCCTTACTGTCTTTTAAGTCTTTGCGGATTAAAAGGCTTAAAATCAGCCCAAAGCCTAGCTCTTTGAGCCACTCATCATCTCGGCGCAGGATTTCTATATCTTTTGTATATAGTTGACGTTCCTTATGGCATTCGCGCTTTTGATTTCTATAATATAGTTCGCGCTCAAACTTAAGATATGGTTCGCCATGTGGGTCATGCGCCGAGATATAAAGCATTTGTTTTTGAGGGCGCCTTATCATGTCCTAGATTTTAAGCTGCTTTGATTAGTCCTGCAAGGGTGGCCAATATTCTTTCTCTTTACCACTAAGACAACTTGCATAAATTTCTGATGCTGATTGATGGCAAATAGCTCCGGCACGCTCGCCTTTTGCTTGTGTAACACGATTACAAGCTTGCGTGTTTTCCGAATATGTTTCATCGCACTCCGCTTTACGCGCTTCCTCTTCTTTTGTCTTTTGCAAGGCGCGTTCGCGTTCTTCGGTGCTTTGGTTTGCCCACCAGTCCTTGGCGACAAGCGGCGCCATTCTGAGGACCGGGGCTAATCTTATAAAAAGACCTGGAAGTGCGCCCAGCCCGGCTATTTTTTGCGGCTCCGGGTTTGGGATATTTCTATCCTCATCGGTAAAGCCTAAGATATCGCCGACCAGAGCTGCTTCGGTTTCCCCGCCGGGATTCATACGGCCGTCGACTTTCAAGCCTTTATCGCGTTGAAAACCGAGGATGGCGTCGTTCAGTTCACGGTCTATATAGCCGTTTTCCACGGGCGTTTTGTAACGATCGATGGTTGCGAATTTGAATTTGACGTTTTCAACGTCTTCGGGGCGGTTGGTCAAATTATTACCGACCGGTTCATGAATGAGTTTCATCACATTGTTAAACAGCATGGGCGTTTGTCTCCTTTTATGTTTTGGAAAGGGGCATGAAAAAAGCCCCTTGAGATGGGCTCTTCGTCTAGACGGATTCAGGGTGAATTTAGAGGACTATATTCCTACAAAAGAGCGTATTTGTCAAGATCAAGATGCGGTGCGTAAAGCTTTCAAGTCCAGTTCGTATTGGTATTCCAGATCGCGCGTACCGTCAGGCCAGTTGATTTCTTTTTGACCGATCAGCTTAAAGCCGTGTTTAATCATAGCGCGGCGCGAGGCTTCGTTGCCTGCGCGATGAGAGACTCTGAGCTTCACCCACGGCTTGTATTCAAGAGAGAAATCTATCCGGGCTTTGTATAATAAAGCGCTGTAGCCTTTTCCCCGATATGCGGGTTCGATATAGCTCATGGCCATGATGCCGGTGTGACCGTCGGGGTCTTCGCGCCAGGTAAAAACACCGGTAATGCCAATCAGCGTTTGGTCGTCGAATAGGCCAAAGACTTGTTTGTCGCCGCTGACATCCTGCCAATGTTCTTTGGGCTTGTCTTCGGTATCCTTGGGATCGGCTAAAAATACGTTTGTATGCTTTTTGACCGCGCGGATGCGAATGGTCCGTAAGTCCTGCCAATCATCGGGCGTCAGTGCGCGGATATAAATATTCTCCGCACTCACATCACCCCCGCAAAACCCCGCCGCATTTTTGCTGCACGGCGTCGATGACGCGGGCCATCAGGCCTTCGAGGTCTTTGTCGGTCAGGGTTTGCTCTGTGGGTTGGATGCTGACGGACAGGGCGATAGATTTTTGCCCCGGCTCGACGCCTTTGCCCTGATACACGTCGAAAATCTCCGCTCCTGTGATCAGGGTTTTATCGGCGGATTTTGCGGCGCGGATAATATCGGCGGCGGGTGTTTGTTCATCGACCACAAAGGCAAAGTCGCGCGCGAGCGGCTGGAGCGGTTCGAGCGTGAGATACGGTTTTTCCGTGCCGGATTTCTTTTTGGCTTCGGGGATATTTTCAAGGAAAACCTCGAATGCCACGATAGGGAATTTCACGTCCATGTCTTCCAGTGTGGCCGGATGGATTTCTCCGAAATAGGCCAAAACGTTTTTACCCAGTCTGAGGGCGCCCGAGCGGCCCGGATGATAGTATTCCGGTGCGTCGGCGCTGATCTGCGCGTTTTCGGCCGGTGCGCCCGCAGCGGCCAACGCAGCTAAAGCGTCTGCTTTGGCGTCATAAAGATCGACAGGGCGCGCAGCAGTTTTATCAGCCCAGTGACGCGCGGCATTTGATCCGGTGCGGATTCCGGCGGCGAGGATAGATTGATCTTCGGGTTTGACGCCAGCAAAAACGGGGCCGACTTCAAACAGGGCGGCGGACGGATAACCGCGTGCTTCGTTGCGGATGGCGGCTTCGATCAAGGTCGGCAAGATTGACGGGCGCATGACATCCATTTCCGAAGAAATCGGGTTTTGTAAAGTGAGCGCGGCGATCTGGTTATCATTCGCGCCAAAGGCGGCTGCAAAGTCACGACCAATGAATGACCAGGTGATCGATTCCTGCAAACCGCGGGCGGCCAGCGCGGCGCGGGCCGTACGCATGCGGGTCAGCAGCGGGGTTTCGGCGCCCGAAGGCACGGCCGTGTCGTTGATCACGGAGACGGCAGGCAGCTTGTCAAAGCCCTCGATGCGGATGATTTCCTCAACGATGTCGGCACGGGCGAACACGTCTCCGCGCCATGAGGGTGGACGGATTTTGAGTTTCGGCGCGCTGCCGGAGACTTCGAAGCCGAGCGCGCTCAGGATTTCAAGCTGGCGGGCTTGGGGTATATCCAGACCGATGAGCTGCGCACAATAAGCAGGATCGTATTCTATTTCGGTTTGCCAGTTTGGCTCTTGGCCTGCTGTGACGATCTCGCTCGCCTGTCCGCCGCAAATGTCCAGCACCATAGCCGTGAAAATCTCCATGGCTTCGGAGAGGAAAGCCGGATCGACGCCGCGATCGAAACGATAGCGCGCATCGCTGTCGATACTCAGGGCACGGCCTGTGCGGGCGATGCGTTCGGGTTTGAAATAGGCGCATTCGAGGAAGATGTTGGTGGTGTCTTCTTCTACGCAAGTGTCCTGACCACCTATAATGCCCGCCAGCCCCTGAGGGCCAGCCTCATCGCTAATGACCAATTCATTGCCCTTGAATGTATGAGCTTTTACGTTCAAATCTCTAAATGTTTCGTTTTTGTGAGACGTTCTAACGTAAATATCACCGCTCAGTTTGTCCGCATCATAAACGTGCAGCGGGCGGGCATGGTCGAGACAGATAAAGTTTGTGATATCGACCAGCGCGGAAATGGGCCTGAGGCCCACGGCTTTGAGCTGGTCTTGCAGCCATTTCGGCGAGGGGGCGTTTTTGACGCCCTTGATATAGCGGCCGAGAAAGAGCGGGCAACCTTCGGTATCTTCGATTGTAACCTTGACGGGCGAAGCGCCTTGCCCTGTTACGGACGGCGTTTGGAGCGGTTTGAGCTTACCCAGACCTGCGGCGGCAAGATCGCGCGCAATGCCGCGCACGCCTGCACAATCGGCGCGGTTGGGGGTGAGGGCGATTTCAATGACAGGATCATCAAGGCCGAAAATTCCGGCCATCGGCGTGCCGATCGCGTATGAATCATCGACTTCGATAATGCCTTTGTGTTCGTCGGAAAGCTGCATTTCCTTTTCCGAAACCATCATGCCGCAGCTTTCGACGCCGCGAATTTTGGTCTTTTTCAAGGTCACATCCAGCCCCGGAATATACGTATTTTCAGGTGCGAAAATGCCTTTCATCCCGGCGCGCGCGTTGGGGGCACCGCAGACGACTTGCTGCATGCCGCTTTCTGTTTTCACAGTGCAGACTTTGAGCTTATCCGCATCGGGATGCTTTTCGGCGGCCTCGATGAGCGCGACTTTGAACGGGGCGAAGTCTTTCGCGCGGTCGGTGATCTCCTCGACCTCAAGGCCTATGGCGGTCAGGGCTTTGCCGATCTCCTCTAACGAAGCGTCGGTGTCCAGATGTCTTTTGAGCCAGCTCAGCGTGAATTTCATTCTTTTTCCTATTTCATTTATTGGCCTGTGGCCGCGTTTGGACGCTGAAGCGGGTCAAAACCATAATGGGCCAGCCAACGGGTATCGCATTCGAAAAATGTGCGCAGGTCCGGTATGCCGTATTTAAGCATTGTGGCACGTTCCAGCCCCATGCCGAAGGCAAAGCCCTGATAGGCTTCGGGGTCGATGCCGCAATTTTTCAGCACGTTTGGATGCACCATGCCCGCGCCGAGAATTTCCATCCATTTTTGCTCTTCGCCCTCCGGGGCTTTGCCGAGCTTGATGCCGCCATCGGGTTTTTTGACGTAGCCGATATCGACTTCCGCGCCCGGTTCGACGAAGGGGAAAAAGGACGGGCGGAAGCGTACGGGCAGATCGTCGATCTTGAAGAACGCACGGACAAAATCGCTCAGGCAGCCTTTGAGGTGGGCCATCGTCACGTCGCGGTCGATATACAGACATTCCATCTGGTGGAACATCGGCGTGTGCGTCATGTCGTAATCCGAGCGATAGGTCCGGCCAAAGCAAATCGTCTTGATGGGGGGCTGGTGATTTTGCATGTGGCGGATCTGTACGGACGAGGTATGCGTGCGCAGCAATTTCTTGGCGCGCTCGCCCTCTTCGGACGGGTCTTCGGGCAGGAAGAATGTGTCCTGCATTTCGCGCGCCGGGTGGCCGGGCGGAAAGTTCAGAGCCGTGAAATTATGCCAGTCATCTTCGATATCTGGTCCTTGGGCGACCTTGAAACCCATCGCGCCAAAGATCGTGACCAGTTCTTCCATGGTCTGGGAAACCGGATGTACCGCGCCTTGACGCTGTGGGCGCGTCGAAAGCGTAATGTCCTGCGTTTCGGTGGCCAAGCGCTGGGCCAGCGCCTGTTTTTTCAGCGCGGCTTCCTGCGATTTAATAAGCGCGGCGATTTCGTCTTTTAGCGCATTGAGGGCCTGACCTGTGGTCTGGCGCTCTTCTGGGCTCATCGTGCCCAGTGTTTTCATCAGCGCCGTGATGCGCCCTTTCTTGCCCAAGGCCGATACACGCACATCGTCAAGCGACTGCAAATCATTGGCTGCTTCGATCTGGGTCGTCAGTTCTGTTTTTAAGGTCGTAATGTCGCTCATGGGAAGGGTTTTAGCATTAAGAGATTGGCGCGCCAAGGGTTTTTATGAGACGTTTGATTTCCCAAAGGCTGGAGACGATATAATCCGGGGCGGCGGCTTTGAGGCGGGCAGTGGAAATAGCGCCGCCGGTAATGCCGATCGAGGTAATGCCCAGCGCGCGGGCGATTTCCGGTTCCTCTATGGAATCCCCGATAATGATCGTGTCTTCGGGGGATGCGCCCTCCATGCGCATATATTCGCGCAGGCGCAGCGTTTTGGTGGTGGATTGCAAGATTGTCGTGCCGTCGCAGGTATGCGCGTTCACATGGGCGAAATAGCCGCGCATGCTCAGGCGCTGTAGGTGCCCTTCAATTTTTTCGGTGATGTAGTTGGACAGGATCATGCATTCATGGCCCTGTTTATTAAGATTTTGCAAGAGGTCATGTGCGCCTTTGCGGGTGCGGGCCTTGGCGGCGAGACGCTCATACGCGCTTTGGAAGGCCTGATTGCCCTCGTCCTTGCGCTCGAGCACTGTTTCGGCGCTCACGCCATTATCCTCATAGAATTTGAGCACCGGAAAATTGAAGGTTTCGCGGAAACGGGCAAGAGATATGGGCGGCGCGCCATAGAATTCAAGGCAGATATTGGAGGCTTTCCAGCTCGGGATCGTGTCGGAGAGCAGCGTGCCGTTCCAGTCAAAGACGATGAGTTTTTTGTGATTCTTCATAAACCACAACGTACACGACGATCACGAC
This sequence comes from Alphaproteobacteria bacterium, assembly GCA_020443075.1. Classification (GTDB taxonomy): domain Bacteria; phylum Pseudomonadota; class Alphaproteobacteria; order Micavibrionales; family Micavibrionaceae; genus TMED27. The sequence goes on along the minus strand of JAGRIU010000034.1, from coordinate 29,524 downwards.
GAATAAAGAAAAAATTCAAGTCGTTGTGGTCTTTGTGATCGTGGTGGTGAAAAGAAAGAAGGCCCCTAACGGGGCCTTTGTATTTGTTTTCTAACGCTCTTAAGCGGCTTTTTTCAAAGCATCCTGCGCTTGCTTGGCGATGGCGGCGAAGCCTTTTTCATCGTGGATGGCGATCTCGGAGAGAGATTTGCGGTCCAGTTCGATGCCGGAAAGTTTCAGGCCATGCATGAAGGTCGAGTATGTCAGACCGTGCAGACGAGCAGCCGCGTTGATCCGCTGGATCCACAAAGCGCGGAAGTCGCGTTTTTTGTTGCGGCGGTCGCGGTAAGCGTACTGACCGGCTTTTTCAACAGCCTGAACAGCGGTGCGGAAACAATTTTTCCGGCGGCCGTAGTAGCCTTTGGCAGCCTTGATGACTTTTCTGTGACGGGCGTGGGCGCGAGGGCCTCCTTTAACACGTGCCATGTCTTATGCCTCCTTCTTCGCAGCGGGCTTGGCTGCTTTCTTTTTCTTACGGGAATAAGGCAGGTAATTGCGCAGGACTTTTTCTCCGTCCGCCTCACACAATGTGGTCAGGCCGCGTGCCTTTCTTTTCATCGATTTGGGTTTGTTCATTTGCATGTGGCGCATGTAGGCCTGTTTGACCTTAACCTTGCCACTGGAGGTAACCTTGAATCGCTTCTTGGCACCAGACTTGGTTTTCATTTTCGGCATTTTCATCTCCTTTTCGTCTTTGACATTTGTTCTTACACTTCGTTGCTCGTCGCTCAGGTACGCATTTGTACATTTCGCTTTCGTGCGCCTTGTGTAAGGGCAAATCTCTTTGACGAATACACAAAGCCGAACTGTAAGCCGATGGCCGAGGCAGCCGTTTTCGCCAGACCATCTTTTTGCAGTGGGAGGTTTATACAAGGGGTTTAGGCATAAAAGCAAGGAAATTTTAGTCAATTCTCATTCTGCGAATAAGAATTGAGCGTTCAAACGCCACGCAGGCTCCGGTCCATAAGGGCCGGCCCGCCGTCGCGGGCTTATTGACATACTAATGCGCGGCGGCCCATGAGGTGCCGGTGCCGGTTTCAGCCTCTAACGGTACGGCAATCTTCACGCCCATAATGTGATAGGCGTTTTGCATGATATCCTTGACCAGCGCGGCGGTAGCCTCTAGCTGGTCGTCTGGCACTTCGAAAATGAGCTCGTCATGCACCTGCAAGAGCATTTTGGCCGACAAGTTCCGTTTTTTGAGGGCCGGAGGGATCTTCGCCATGGCGATTTTCATGATATCGGCAGCCGTGCCTTGCAGCGGCGCATTGATAGCGGCACGCTCGGCGCCTGCTTTTTGCGCGGGGATTTTGGCGTTGATATTGGGAATGAAGCATTTGCGCCCGTAAAGCGTTTCAACATAGCCTTTGACACGCGCTTCTTCTTTTGTTTCCTCCATGTAGTCCTTGATCTCGGGAAAACGTGCGAGGTAGCGGCGGATGAATTCGCTGGCTTCGCCGGGCTGGCAGCCCAGTTGCTGGGCCAGTCCCCAGCCGGAAATACCGTAGATAATGCCGAAATTTACCGCTTTGGCGCGGCGGCGCAATTCCGGTGTGACTTGATCCAGCGGCGTGTCAAACACCTGAGAGGCGGTCAGGGCATGAATGTCCAGCCCGTCTTTGAACGCGCCGCGCAGAGCTTCGACGCCCGCCATTTCTGCGGCCAGCCGCAATTCAACCTGCGAGTAATCGACCGATAAAAGCGTGCAGCCTTTTTCGGCGATGAAGGCTTCGCGGATTTTGCGCCCATCCTCGGTGCGGATCGGGATATTTTGCAGGTTTGGATCACTTGAGGCTAGCCGTCCGGTCGAAGTGCCGGTCATATGATAGGAAGTATGCACGCGCCCGCTCGCGGGGTTTATTTCATCTTGCAGCGCGTCAGTATAGGTGGATTTGAGCTTTGACAAGCCGCGCCAATCAAGGATTTTACGCACAATTTCATGGCCTTGCATGGCCAAGGTTTCCAGCGTTTTCACATCCGTTGAATGCTGGCCGGTTTTGGTTTTCTTGCCGCCTTCAAGGCCCATCTGTTCGAACAGGATTTCGCCGATTTGTTTGGGCGAACCAATATTGAACGTGGTGCCTGCGAGCTTATAAATTTCCTCTTCAAGAGCAGCGATGCGTTTGGCAAAATCGGCGCTCATGGTTTTGAGCACTGCCGGATCGACTTTAATGCCTGTGAGCTCCATTTGCGCGATGACGGGGATGAGCGGACGCTCGATATTCTCATAGACGGCGAGCATTTTCTCGGCGAACAGGCGGGGTTTGAGAACATGATACAGGCGCAGCGTGATATCGGCGTCTTCGGCGGCATAATCAAGGGCCTTGGAGATGTCGACCTGATCGAAGGTCACAGCTGATTTACCTTTACCCGCTACCTCTTCGTATTTGATCGGTTCATGGTCGAAATAGTGCTTGGAAAGATTATCCATTGAGTGCGAATGACTTGCCCCGTCGAGCACATAGGACATCAGCATCGTGTCGTCGCACGGGCCGACATGGATGCCTGCTTTGGCAAAAAGCTGCCAGTCATATTTCATGTTATGGGCGATTTTGAGAACGGCCTCATCCTCCAGCAAAGGTTTGAGAATGGCCAGTGCCTTATCTTTGGGCAGTTGCGGCGTATCATCGCCGGTGGTTTCACCGAGCAAATCAATCTGTGCGGCTTTATGGCCGAGCGGGATATAAGCTGCCCGGCCCGGTTTTATACATAGCGAAATGCCGACCAGATCGGCCTTGGCGGGGGTCAGGGACGTGGTTTCGGTATCGATGCACACGAGGCCTTCGCTCTGCGCCTCATCGATCCAGTCTTTCAGGGTCTTTTCATCGTTGATGAGGATGTATTGATTGTCTGTTATAGGGGGGAATTTTTCTTGTGGCGGCGGGGGGTGCTGCACATCTGATGACACTTTAGACGGTGCATGAGACACCGCCACCGTTTCACCACCCAAACGCTTGATAATCGAATTAAAACCATGCTTTTGCAGGAATTCCATCAGGCCCGGCTTATCCGGATCATGGGTTTTGAGTTCCTCGATCGGTAGCGGCAGCGGCGCATTTTCATCGAGGCGTACCAGCTTTTCAGAAATACGCGCCATTTCGGCATGTTCGATCAGGCTTTCGCGGCGCTTGGGTTGTTTAATTTCTCCAGCGCGGCTCAAAAGCTCTTCGAGGCTGCCATATTCGTTGATAAGCTGTGCGGCGGTTTTGATGCCGATGCCCGGTACGCCCGGTACGTTATCGGTGGAATCTCCGGCCAACGCCTGCACATCGACCACGCGATTCGGGGTAACGCCGAATTTTTCAAGGACGTCTTTTTCGTCCATAAATTTGCCCTTCATCGGATCGAGCATGCGCACACCCTCACCGACGAGCTGCATCAAGTCTTTATCGGAAGAGACTATAACGACCTTTTTGCCTAATTCGCGCGCGCGCTTGGTATAGGCGGCGATCAAATCATCGGCTTCGAAACCTTCGAGCTCAATGGCCGGCATATCAAAGGCCTCGACCGCGTCGCGGATCAGCGGAAATTGCGGGATGAGGCCTTCCGGTGTTTCGTCGCGGTTGGCTTTATATTCGGGATAGATATCGTTGCGGAAATTGGCGCGCGCGGCATCGAAGATCACGGCAATATAGGGCGCGTGGTAATCGGCGAGCATTTTAAGCAGCATTTGCGTAAAGCCGAAGACGGCGGCAATCGGTGTGCCGTCCGGATTGGTCATCTCGCCGCGGCCGCTGTAGGCCATGGCAAAATAGGCGCGAAAAATAAAGCCCGAACCATCGATGAGGAACAGTTCGTCCTCAGATGAATCGGGCGTGTAAATATGGGCGGCATCGGAAACAGGCATAATCCACAAAGTGGCCGATGACCGTGGAGAAGTCCAGCCTTTATAGCATGGAGCCCAAAAATCTATACACCATAATTTTAAAAAGTTTGGCTCCCTCCGGCATTTTTGAAGTGGGGGATCATGCGCGGAGAGAGCCAGCTACGTATTTGAAAAACCCTAACGGGCAGGATCTGAAAGTGGGGGGTTAGAATCCTGCCTGTTTTTTAGATTTTTCAACAAACCGCCTAGGAAAGGTAAGCGGAAACCCTGTTAGATCCGGCGTGGACGGGCCGGTATCCAGCAATGTCAGCGCGGAATCGACATGAAGATGCCCGGCCACATCCCGGCTCATTTTCATCAGCATCTCATCGTCTTTAAAAAATTCTATGCCGTATTCCCTGCGGAGGTATTCTATAACACCTTCGGGCGGAGTCTGGCCCCAGCCACGCAAAATTTCAACACCGAAAGGCTCGAAACGTGAATGCGCTCCGGCGCAGTAATTTTCGTTGAAGTAAGGCAGGTCCTGAGACTCTATGGCTACGAACGCATAAAAATCCCTGCCCTCGGATACACCATGGCATAATTTTATAATGCTGCGCGTCAGTTCGTGCTTTTTCATGCAAGCGCTACCGCCCGTGCAATCCGGTGATTGCTTCATGGCATAAACCCTCTACTTTTACCATTTTGCGGATTTTATATTGACCCTTTTCAACCGGCTTACCACTTCCGGTTTTCGGGCTGTCCGCATTTATCTCACTATGAGGCTATCGTAACAAAAGCCCTTGAGAAAAGTCAAAAACTTTTCATAAAATCTATGAAATTCAGTAGGTTAAGGCGGAGATAGCCGTAATGCGGAAGGGTAAGATCTGCGCTCTAACGCGCCAAGACAACGTAGTAGAAATAAACCTTATTGGAATCGCTGGCATCGATGAAGCATCCGGCGGGTTGTTTATCGAGTTCGAACGGCGTGGGGTCCCCGTCCAGAATTGTCGGCGCGCCGCCCGCATAGCTGCCGGCAAAGGCAATGGTGACGATGCCTGTAGTTTCGGTGGGCAAGGTGCCTGCCGTGCCGACGCCCAGATCGCGGTTTATTTGCTTGCATAGGGCCGTTTTGGCGTTGGGCAGCAGCATGATGAGGTCGTTCCCTGAAGAGGATGCGGTGGTGCCGACCGGGCCTGCGGCCGTACCGACATTATTGGCGCCGGTAAAAATCCAGTCGCTGCCGTCATTGGCGGATGAGAAATTTTTATATTCCAGTCCGGCCCCGCCGACATCGAACAAGCGGCACGCCGTATCCGTGCAATTGGCGTTTGTGTAGTCGGTGGTCGTGGTGGAATTTTCGAAGCTGATATCGTTTTCCGATACGCCTTGCAGCTTCATTTTCTCAATCGCGGTTTCGACGCCTTTGGCATAGCGCAGAATCTGGCTGGCCAGAATGCGGCTTTGCTCGACATCGCCGGTTTGATCAATATTGGAGCCGCCGCGCGAGAGTACCATGGTCAGTGCGCCGAGCAAGACAACGGCGATCAGAATAAACCAAAGAACGTTACCGGATTGTGATTTTAGCGTTTGTTTCATGCTTTTCAGCCTAGCCACTTGCCAAGGCGCGCACAAGCCTCATGCATATCCTCCGGTGTGCCGGCGTAGGAGATGCGTAGGGTTTGGTGGCCGCGGGTGAGGTCGAAATCCAGTCCGGCGGTCATGGACACGCCGGCCTCATCCAGCATCTGACGGCAAAAATCCGGGGCGTTATTCGTCAGATCGCTGACATCGACGTAGAAATAAAATGCGCCTTGGGCCGCTGAGAGGTTTTTCAAACCGGCCTTGGGCAATCCTTCGCGCAAAATATCGCGGTTTTTCTTATAATGGGCGACATAGCCGTCCAGCACGTCGATATGATCAAAAATTTTATAAGCGACATGTTGGGAGAGGGTCGGCGGAGAAACAAACAGGCTTTCAGAGAGGCGCTTCATGCGATCGGCCATATCACCCGGCACGACGACCCAGCCCATGCGCCAGCCCGTCATGGCAAAATATTTGGAAAAGGTGTTGAGGACAATCGCAGTCTTTGAATATTTCAGGGCGGTTTGCGCAGGTTTTTCGTAGGTGATACGGTGATAGGCCTCATCGGAGATCAAGCGCACGTCATTGTCTTCACACCATGCGCAAATTTTTTGCAGTTCTGTTTCATCGATCATCGCTCCGGTCGGATTAGACGGGCTGGTGATGATCAGGCCGTCGAATTTTTTTCCCGAGTCCTCCAGCAATGCGGCGGTGGGTTGATAGTTGGTTTCGGCCCTGGTTTCGATCTCTATGATGTTCAGATTGAGTGATTTGAGAATGTTGCGGTAGGCCGGATAGGTTGGCGTCGTCAGGGCGATCGTGTCACCTGCATCAAAAGCGGCGAGAAACGCCAGAATGAAACCGCTGGAGGAGCCGACGGTTACTGTGACGCGGTTATAGTTCAGATCCTCGCCGTATTGGTCGCGGTAATAGACAGCGATACGGTCGCGCAGCAATGTCATGCCCAGTGCGTCAGTATAGCCCTGACGCGGGTCGTTTTTGATCATTTCGATGGCGTAGTCTAGGGCTGCCTGCGGCGCGCCAAAACAGGGCTGACCGGCTTCGAGGCGGATGATATCCTCGCCGCGTGCTATGCGTTCATTCACCGCGCGCAGATTATCCAGAGCGCGAAAGGTTTCAATATCAGAACGTTTAGAGAGTTTCATTGTGCGGCCTTTTTGTTGCGTGTCTTGCGGTTCGTCTTCGTCGTCGTCTTCATGCGGCATACAGCACGCACATCCCGCGCCGTGACCGGCGGTCGGCTTTAAATGGCTGGCGGTGAGAGGCACGGTTTTTCTCATGGGCTGTGTTGTAGCTGAGAGTTCTTACAAACTCAAGTGTTGAAGCCTTTGAATCCGCTGGCGATTAAGTATTGCTCAGCGCTTTCCTTGCGGCTGGCCGGAGGTTTCATGTGGCGGGTTTTTTCAAAATGGCGGTTCATGTCCGCCAGCAGCGTATTTTGTGCCCCGCCTTGAAACACTTTAGCCACAAACGTGCCGCCGGGTTTGAGTACTTCGCAGGCAAATTCGTAGGCGGCCTCGACAACGGCCATAATGCGCAAATGATCGGTTTGTTTATGCCCCGTTGTGTTGGGCGCCATATCCGAAATCACAAGATCGGCTAGACCGTCTTCATTATATTGGCGGATGAGCACCTTGAGTCTGTCCGGCGCGTCATCATCCATGAAATCCATTTGTATGAAATCCACATCGCCCAGCTCGTCCATCGCCAGTAAGTCCAGCGCAATAACCCGCGCCCCTTTTTGTGTGGCGACCTGACACCAGCCCCCGGGCGCAGCCCCCAGATCAACGATCACCTGTCCCGGTTTCAAAAGTCCAAGTTTTTCATCCATTTCAATCAGTTTATAAGCGGCGCGGCCGCGGTAGCCGTCTTTTTTTGCACGCTCAACATAAGGATCGTTCAACTGGCGCTTGAGCCAGCGTGTGGAGGCGCTTTTGCGGCCTTTGGCAGTTTTGACTTTGGTTTTGGCTTTATTGCGGGTCATGTTTTTTCTTTACAGAACCATAATGAACATCGAGCTTGTAAAAGCAATAAAGAAAATCGTGATCGAAGCCCCCATGAAGACAGCCGGTTTTGAGCGCGGCAAGTGAAATGCGAAGAGCGTGTAGAGCATGTAGAAGAAATTATAGACGACCATGCCGCGTTCCATCGCCGTTGATTTCATAAACGGCAAGAAGCCGGTATCAAAACCTGTTGAATCTATGAGTTCGACTTGCATACGCATCATCAAGGCACACGCCAAAAACGTCGCTACGGCAATTTTGCGTTGATGCGGATGGGCCACCAGCGGGATCAGCACCAGCCAGATCATGTCGATCCATTGCAAAATAATATTCATGTTCTAAATCACTTATATAGAGGGTATGATACGGGCTGCTTGTACTTTGCTTTAACGCGCCCTCGCTTTATATAAGAATATGATGATGAGAAAGACTCAAAAGATCAAAAGAAATATTTTTCCTTTTTTCCTCTTCCTGTTTTGCGCTCTGGTGATGGATGCTTCCCTCCTCAGGGCGCAAGGCGGTGGCCCTGCGATTATCCGCGATACCGAGATCGAGGCGATTTTCCGTGAATGGTCCCAGCCCTTGTTCAAACAGGCGCATATCGGCCAGGATCAAGTGCATATCATTCTCGTACAAAGCCCCGAGATTAATGCGTTTGTCGCGGATGGGGCCAATATTTTCTTTTATACCGGGCTGATTGAAAAAACGGACGGGCCCGGTGAGGTGATCGGGGTTTTGGCCCACGAACTCGGACACATCGCCGGCGGGCATTTGATCAAGATGCGCGAGGCCGCCGAACGGGCTTCTTATGAGAGTCTTTTGGGAACTGTGTTAGGACTGGGCGCCGCGATTGCTTCGGGTAATGGCGGGGCGGGCAATGCGATCATTTATGGCTCTCAAAGCATGGCTCAGAGTCATTTTCTAACCCATAGCCGCGTTCATGAATCTAGCGCCGATCAGGCTGCTTATGCCTACATGAGTCAGGCCGGACTTAATCCGCAAGGCCTAGAAACATTTTTGGGCAAGCTTGAATCCGAAGAGCTGTTGCCCGCTTCCCAGCAAAGCGAGTATATGCGCACGCACCCGATTACGCGCGACCGGATTGCGGCCGTGCATGCGCGCGTCGAACAAAGCGGTCTGGAAGATAAAGCCCTGCCGGACCTGTGGAAAGAACAGCATGCACGGATGAAGGCCAAGCTCATGGGATTCCTTCATCCCGAGCAAGTCGCCTGGGCCTATGATGACAAGGATCAATCCATCGCTGCGCGTTATGCGCGGGTGATTGCCGCCTACCGGCAAAACCGGGTGGATGAGGCGATCAAGGGTATAGACTCCTTATTGCAGAGCGAACCGAACAATCCCTATTTTTACGAGCTTAAAGGACAAATGCTGGTGGATTTCGGACGCATTAACGAGGGCCGCAAAGCATATCAAAAATCTGTCGATTTGTTGCCGGAGGCTCCGCTTTTGCGGATTGCATTGGCCCATAGCCTGATTGAAGGCTCGTCCGGTTCGGCCGATTTAAAAAGTGCCGTTATCCATCTTCAGCGCGCGGTTAAGAAGGAACCGAATTCAACGCGGGTCCACCGTTTGTTAGCCACAGCTTACGGGCGGTTGGGGCAAGAGGATCTGGCCAAATTGCATCTGGCGGAAGAAGCGGTTTTGCAAGGACGTCTTGATTACGCCAAAGCGCAGGCGGAAAAAGTTCTCAAAACTGCAAAACCACAAAGCCCCGCCGCTTTTCAGGCTCAGGATATTCTCGCTCAGGTTCAAAATCTGCAGGCGGCAAAAAATTAGGTCTACGTAACTTTAGAGGCCTATTCAACGAATAGTTAATTGTTTAGAATGGACTCCTCGTTGTTTTAAGGCGGGTCTTACAAAATACTTTCTAAGGAGATGTTTATGATTTTTGAAACAAGCCGGCGTTTTTGGAAAACCAGCGCATTGATGATCGGTACGCTTGGCGTTTTGGGTGGGCTTTACGCCGCCCCCGCGCATGCGGAGGATTTTGCCATTAAAAGCAAGGATGAATTGAATGCCTTGATTAAAGAGTTTTTGCTGGACAATCCGGAAGTGATTTTTGAATCCGTCGAAAAACACCGCATGGCCGAAGAAGAGAAGGCACAAAAAGATGCCATGGCCAAAATCAAGGATTACACGACCGAGCTGACGGCCGTGGATGCTCCGTCGGTCGGGAGCACCAGTCCCGATGTGACGATTGTCGAATTTTTCGATTATAATTGCGGGTATTGTAAACGGGCTTTACCGGACATCCAAAAACTCGTCAAAGAGGATCCGAAAGTCCGCGTCGTCTTTAAGGAAATGGCCATCTTAGGCCCCTCTTCCAAAACCGCTGCCCTGTGGTCTTTGGCCGCGCATAAGCAAGGAAAATATTTCGAGTATCACGTGGCGTTGATGAATCACCGCGGGGCAAAAGACGAGGCCGCACTGATGCAACTCGGTAAAGATGCCGGACTCGATGTCGAGAAACTCAAAGCCGATGCCAACGATCCGGCCACCGAAAAAATGCTGGAGCATGACATGGACATTGCCCGTGATATTGGCGCAAACGGTACGCCGGCCTTTATTATCGGCTCGCAATTTATTCCCGGCTATGTCGGAGAAGAAGGCCTGAAGTCTGCGATCGCCGAAGAGCGTCAAAAGGCTGGAAATTAAAAAGCTTTAGCGCTATATAGTGAAGCCTCGGAGTTGATAAGCGCTTCGAGGCTTTTTTGTTTTTTAACGCTTAATTTTTTAACCTTTGAGGATTTTATATCATGTTTGTTGTCCGCACATTGTCTGTTGGTTTACTTGCTGCCGCTGCTTTTGCGCCGTTTGTCGCGTTGGCTGATCAGGGCGTATCTTGGGAGATTGAGCATGCGTATTCCTACGCGACAGCCCCGACGCAGCAAAACGGTGCGGCGTTTTTCCATCTGGAAAACGAAAGTGATCAGGCTTTGCAAATCACAGCCGCTCATGCCGATGTCGCGGAGCGCACAGAACTGCACACACATGTTATGGACGGCGATGTCATGATGATGCGCCAAGTTGACTCCTTTACGGTGCCGGCCGGTGAAACGCTGGTCCTGGAGCCGATGGGCCATCATGTGATGTTTATGGGCCTGAAAGCACCGCTGGCCGAAGGAGAAAGCTTTCCCTTGACCCTGAGCGGGGCTTATGCGGACGGCACGCCGTTTGAAGCCATGGTTAACGTCGAAATCCAGCCCGTGGGCTCTAAAATGGATGGCGGCATGAAAAAAAATCATGAGGAAGAGTCCCACGAAGAGCATTCCGAAGATCATGGCACTGCGCACAATGGTGATGCACACGAATGAAGAGAGTTCTCGTTCTTAACGGACCAAACCTGAACATGCTGGGGTTGCGTGAGCCGGATATTTACGGCCACGAAACCTTGGATGATGTTAAGGGCCTGTGTCTGGAGGCTGCAGAGAAACTGGGGCTGGCGATTGATTTCCGCCAATCCAACCACGAAGGCGAGCTGGTCACGTGGATTCAGGACGCCCGCGGCGTTTATGACGGGCTTTTGATCAATGCCGCAGCCTATACGCATACGTCGCTGGCACTTCATGACGCCTTGAAAATACTGGATATCCCCATTATTGAGGTGCATATCTCCGATCCTAAAAAACGCGAGGAATTCCGTCATTTCTCTTATGTAGAGCCACTCGCAGTGCATGTCATCGCCGGACAAGGTCCCAAGGGGTACGTGCAAGGCCTTGAAAAGCTGTGTGAACTCTTGTAAGCAGAAGTTCTGAATTATAAAAACAAGAGTTTTACATTTATGAAAATTGATACCGATGCGATCCGCAAGCTTATAGCTCTGATAGATGAGACCAGCGCCAACGAGATTGAAGTTGTTGATGGTGATAAATCCATACGCGTAAGTAAAGGCGGCGGCGCTGTTATTGCTGCTGCGGCCCCGGCTCTTTCCATGCCGTCGGACCCGACCTTGCCGCAGCAAGCCAATCTGGCCGCGCCCGATACGACCGCGCATTCCCATCCCGGCGCGGTGACGTCTCCGATGGTTGGAACCGCCTATTTGCAACCTGAGCCCGGGGCACCGTCTTTTGTTTCTAAAGGCGATACGGTGCAAGCCGGTGATACGCTGATGATTATCGAAGCCATGAAAGTTATGAACCCCATCAAGGCCGAAAAAGGCGGGACTGTAACGCAGATCCTGATCGAAGACGGCCAGCCCGTCGAGTTTGGCGACGTGCTGATGGTTATCGAGTAACTGGCGAGGCCTTTCATGTTCAAAAAAATCCTTATAGCCAACCGTGGTGAGATTGCCCTTCGGGTGATTCGCGCCTGCCGGGAGATGGGCATTGAAACGGTCGCGGTTCACTCCACAGCGGATGCGAATTCCATGGCTGTGCGTATGGCCGATGAAAGCGTGTGTATCGGTCCGCCGCAGGGGAAAGATTCATACTTGAATATCCCTTCTATCTTGAGCGCGGCGACGCTGACGGGGGCGGACGCCATCCATCCGGGATATGGATTCTTATCTGAAAACGCGCAATTTGCACGGATGGTCGAAGAGCACGGCTTTGCCTTTATCGGCCCGACGCCCGAGCATATCGAGCAGATGGGTGACAAGGTGACCGCCAAGCAAACCGTGGCGGCGCTGGGCTTGCCTGTGGTGCCGGGATCTGACGGTGGAGTGGACACGGCTGAGGAAGGCCTGAAAATCGCCAAGGACATGGGTTTTCCGGTAATTATTAAGGCGGCTTCGGGCGGCGGCGGCAAAGGCATGCAGGTCGTGCGCGAAGACAAAGAGTTCGTAGAGAGCTTTACCCGCGCGCGGCAAGAAGCCAAGGCCAATTTCGGCGATGATACGGTGTATATCGAAAAATTCCTCGGCAATCCGCGGCATATCGAAATTCAGGTTTTCGGCGATACGCACGGCAATGCCATTCATCTGGGAGAGCGCGATTGTTCGATCCAGCGCCGGCATCAAAAGTTAGTTGAAGAGGCCCCCTCTCCGATCTTATCCGAAGAATTGCGCAATGAGATCGGCACGCTGGCTGCAGATACTATTCGCAAAATGGGCTACCGCGGGGCGGGCACGATCGAGTTTCTCTATGAGGACGGGAAATTCTATTTCATGGAGATGAATACGCGAATTCAGGTCGAACATCCGGTCACCGAAATGATTACCGGGATTGACCTGATTGCCGAACAAATCCGCGTAGCCGCCGGAGAGCCGCTGACGATCAAAAAAGAGCGCCTGCGCTTGCGCGGTCATGCGATTGAGATCCGGATTAATGCCGAAGACCCTGAGACATTTATGCCTTCTCCGGGAAAGATTACTCAGTTTCATGCTGCCGGGGGTCTTGGTGTGCGGTTTGATAGTGCAATTTATGCCGGATATTCAATTCCGCCTTATTACGATTCTATGATCGGTAAACTGATCGTGCATGGGCGCAACCGTGATGAATGTATTCGCCGCCTGCGCCGCGCGATCCATGAAACAATTGTTTCGGGCGTTAAGACCACGTTGCCGCTGCATCGCTGGATTATCGAGCAAGAGGATTTTATCTCCGGCAATTATACGATCCACTGGCTGGAAAAACAGTTGGCCGAAAAGGCAAAATAAACGAAGCAGTATAAGGAATTTCCATGCGGTTTTTTCTGGTTTCCGGTTCGCACAGGCAGGGTTCACAGTCGGGGAAAATTACACGCTGGTTGGCGCAAGCTATAGAGAGCAAAGATCCTTCATTCAAAACCGATATTCTGGATCTGGCGGATGATCCGCTGCCGCTGTGGGATGATGCGGCGTGGAATGTGGATTCTAGTCTTAGCGCACAGATCAAACCCTATAAAGAACGTGTTGCAGCGGCCGATGCGCTGGTTTTGGTGGTGGCGGAATGGGCGGGGATGGCGCCGGCAGGACTCAAAAATTTTCTGCTTTATCTGTCTTCCAAGGAGTGTGCGCATAAGCCGGCCTTGCTGGTGGGGGTGTCCTCAAGCCGCGGCGGGGCGTATCCGATCGCCGAGCTGCGCATGAGCGGTTATAAAAATAACCGCATGGTTTATATCCCCGATCATCTTATTGTGCGGGATTGCGAAGCCGTCATGAATGCTTCTGTGCCTGAGGAAGAACATGCAGGGGATGCGTTTATCCAAAACCGTGCGCATTATTCGTTGAAAGCGTTAATTGCCTACGCTAAAGCGCTTAAAGCCATGCGTGCGGAGCATGATTTGCTCGATGGCGCTTTTCCGAACGGGCAATAACGTTATATTTTCAATAATTTTTAAATTGTTAATCTGCCAGAGTTAAATCTTGGCCACGAATTGAATCCGGTTGTCTTTCGCCTTGACAGACTTGATGTGCAACCCCATAAACCTTCTCCGGATCCATGTCTCTTTCTTCGATAGAGATCAGAAGTGAATTACCTTGGCGGTTGTAAATGGACAACCTGTCCAGTTTTGAAAAATCAGGGCCATAGTTTGTAAACATGATTTTAAATTTGCTGCCATCGCCGGGGCAACCAATTTGTTGCGGGGCGTTCGGTGGTTGCGTACAACTGGCCAGAGCCAGCGCGCATGATGCAAAAATAAATTTACTCAGATCTGTCATCTCATTCTCCAATGCTTTTTTCTTTTTCTATAATACTGCAAACTCTTTGTAAAGTTTTTTACATTTTCTGTATAATGTTTATATGCAGCTTGTTTTGACGCCCGTTCTTCTTATTGAAGCCTATAAACAGGGTCTGTTTCCGATGGCTTATAGCGGGGATAGCCCCTATGTGCACTGGATTTGTCCGGATATGCGCGGACAGCTGCCGATTGAGGGGCTGCATATCCCTAAACGTCTAAAGAAGACGGTTCTTTCAAATTTAAAACGAAACGCCCCGTATGAAATTCGAATCGATACGGCGTTCGAAGATGTTATTCGGGCCTGCGCGGGAAATCATGACGGGCGGCCCGAGACCTGGATTAATGAGCCGATTATCAAAGTTTATTGCGCTCTGCGTGCTCAAGGCCATGCGCATAGCGTGGAATGCTGGGATGTTTCCGGCGAGCAAGAACGGCTTGTCGGCGGGCTTTACGGGCTGGCGATCGGCGGGGCGTTTTTCGGAGAGAGCATGTTCTCGCACGCCCGCGATGCCTCAAAAATCGCGTTGGTGCATTTAGCCGCGCGGCTTTGGAAAGGCGGTTACAGCGTGCTCGATACACAATTTGTGAACGAACACCTCAAGCAATTCGGCGTGTATGAATTGCCGCACAAAGCCTATATGGAGGTTTTACGGCCCGCTTGTCTTAAAATCGCGGACTTTAATCTTGAAGGGATCAACGAGCACACCTTGATCGAAGCGTATTTTGCTATGCGCGCCGATGGGGAAGCGGCATAGGCGATTATTCGCCGGTTTCTTCTGAAGGTTGAGAGGCCTGCGCTTCATCTGTGTCTTCAGGCTTGGGCGCGTTTTCCTGATTTGTTTTGGGGCCCTGACGCTCCATACAATCCAGTACCCAAACATCGTAGATCGGGTGGTCCATGGCCGAAAGGCCGGGGGAGGATGAAAACATCCAGCCACTAAAGACCCATTCAGGATCGCTTGCTTGCTCTTCCTGTGCGGCGCTCATCGCATCGCCCGGCTTATCGACGGGACCGGCTTCCCAGACCTGAAGGAAAGCAGCCGCTTCGGGTTCTTCCATCTCCGGTGTTTTGCGGCACGCCCGCACCTTGATATAGACCGAGCCAAATTTGACTGTCGTGCCTACGGCAGCCTCAAACGTCATCGTGCGGGCAGTGATTTTATCCAAAGAGCGTAATTTGACGATGGGGTAGTCGATAGTCGGGGATACGCGTGCGTGCGCTCCCCAAAACGGAATAGCGCATAGCGCTGTTACAGCCAGCGCTTTTACAGCGGGGCGCCAATTATTGGCCTTGTTTTTTCTTATCTTCATCGCCTTGCATGCTGAAAATGAACTGACCCAGAAGCTGTTCGAGGTTTTGCGGCGCTTGCGTATATTCGATGGTTCCGCCCGGGCCTAAAAGTTCTTCATCGGCGCCTGGTTCCAGCGCCAGATATTTACCGCCCAAGAGGCTTTCGCTGGAAATCAGGGCGGCGGTGTCGACAGGCAACTTATACGCCGGATCGATATTCAAATGCACTTTGGCCAGATATGTTTCTTTGTCGAGTTCGACCTTGCTGACATTGCCAACTTTGACGCCGCTGATCTGCACGTCATCGCCCGCTTGCAGGCCGCCGATGCTCGAGAAAAGCGCAACAACTTCATAGCCACCGCTGCCGGTTGACAAATTGGCTGTTTTATAGCTGTAGGACAAAAACATCGCGGCGACCAAAATGACCAGAGCGCCCAAAGCGGTTTCAACAGTGCTGCGTTTCATCTTCTTTTTATTCCTCTTGTCTTAAAATGCGGTTTTTATTGCGGCGGGCTCCAAGCTTCGTAATCGCCAGTCACTTTCGGGCGCTGGCCGCCTTCCAGAACATGTCCGGACGGGCGGTAGGCCCCCGTTGTGCCCGTCATGTTGGGCTTATGCGGTTTTTGCCAAGGGCGGCGGAAAGACGGAACATCATCGGCCGGAATGTCATCGCTTTGGTAATGCAGCCAGCCGTGCCAACCGGGAGGAACCATGCTGGCTTCGGGCGCGCCTTTGTAAATCACCCAGCGGCGCTCGCGTTTATATCCCGGACGCGGCGGCGCACGGAAATACTTATTCCCCAGCGCGTCCGTGCCGACATGGCGGCCGCGCGTGGCGGTAAAGAGCGAAATATGCGCCGGTGAGAGAACGCCTAAAAAACTGAGCAGCCCCATTGTTTTTCCTTTTTGCCAAGAAGCCTTTACAAAATTTCTGCCTTCTTTAATATCACGAAAAAATCAAAAGGACACCCCTATAGTCATTTAAGATCGTTTTGGACAGTGTTGCTTCGCTCCTCAGGTAGGTTTTCTACATTTCGTCGCTTGCGACTCGTCCAAAAACCCTCTTAAATAACTATGATAATCAAAGGATACACGTCATGAGCATTGTCCAAAAACTTCAGAAACTCGGTTATGAATTGCCGCAAGCAGCAGCCCCGGCAGCCAATTATGTGCCCTATGTTGTGAGTGGCTCACATATTTATATTTCCGGGCAGATCCCGTTTTTAAACGGCCAGAGCATGCATTTGGGACGGGTAGGCGATGATTTGACACTGGAACAAGGGGTAGAGGCCGCTAAAGCCTGCGCGCTTAACATTCTGGCTCAAGCCCATGCCGCCGTTGATGGGGATTGGGGGCGGATCAAGCGTCTTGTGAAGCTGGGCGGGTTTGTGAACTGCACCCCGGATTTCACCGATCAACCGAAAGTCGTTAACGGCGCTTCGGATTTGATGGTCGCGGTGATGGGCGAAGCCGGCAAGCATGCACGCTTTGCCGTGGGCGCGCCGAGCCTGCCTTTAGGTGTGGCTGTTGAAATTGACGCTATGTTCGAGATTGCTTAAACATCGCCAGCGCTTTTTCTTTGCATATCTGCTCGTAAGCGATCGGATGGGTTTCTTTCGGTGTGCGGTCCGTATCCTGCAGGGTGAGGCCGTAGTAGACTTTTGTTAGCCCGACGCTTTCGATGAGGGCTTGACCGATTTTTGTCGGATAAAATGCACAGTAAAGCGTGCAGCTTTCAAGACTAGAAGAGCCGAGCTTTTCCGCTGCCTGACGGATGGCCACCACTTCGGCATGAGCTATGGGATCGACGCGCGAGGAGAAGCTATTCGTTCCCGAGCCTAAAATACGGCCTTCCGGTCCGGCGACAATTGCCGCATAGGGACCGCCTTTGCCTTTGGCCGCGTTATCCGCGGCCATATCCAGAACTTTTTGCATCAGCTCTTCAGAGCCCAGCAATGTGTCATATTCTTCGACGGCCAACGGCGCGGGGTTTAGCCCTAAGCGGCGAGCTACACGCTCGACGGCTTGCAACAGGCGATCGGGTTGCACCGGTTTTTGCAAAAGCTGAGCCACGCCCAGTGCGCTGGCTTCGACCAGCAAATCGGCAGAATCATCGGCGGTGACGAGAATAACGGGCAGTTTTATTTTTTGTGCCACCAGATAGCGCATGAAATCCAGCCCGCCTTTAGGCGCCATTTTCACATCGACCAGCGCCAAATGGATTGTGTGCTCTTCGATGACCTTGATCGCGCTGTCGCCGTCTACCGCGCCAAAAACTTTGTAGCCTTTGGATTGTAAAATACCGGTCAGCATTTCCCGGCTGACGTCATTGTCTTCGGCCACCAAAATATTGATAAAGGGTGCATCGCTCATGGTGGTGATCTTAGCATAAATATGATAGAAACGAGATATGAAATTGCTGATTTCTTCTCCGTCCGAACACAATGCAAGAGGCAGTGCGCTGCTTTATATTCTCATCGCGGTTGCCTTGTTTGCCGCGCTTGGTTTTGCTGTGTCCAACATGATGCGCAGCGGCGGCGCGGAAATGGCCAGCGAAGAAAAAGCGGGATTGATGGCCGATGAGATTCTGGGCTATGCGCGGCAGGTCCGGCAGGCGGTGCAGGATATGCGTATTTCCAATGGCTGTGATGAGACAGATATCAGTTTCGAGAATACGGTTGTCAGCGGCTATACAAACGGTGCGAACACCGCTTGTCAAGTTTTTCACAGTGATGGCGGCGGTCTAAGCTGGATTGCTCCGGCTAGTGCGATTACGAGTAACCCATGGGTTTTTCAGGGCCGTTATAATATTTCCAATATCGGCACGAGCAACAAGGAGCTCTTGATGTCTTTATCCGGGATTTCTCAAGCCGTTTGTGAAAAAATTAATGAGCGCGTTGGCGTTACAAACCCGTCCGGTCCTCCAACCAATGACAGTTTTGATGTCAGCGTTAAATTTACAGGCACGTATGATGATTTGGGCGCTCTGGTGGCAGGAGATAGCGGTGAAGAAACCAATTTTGCCGGAAAACCGGCGGCGTGTTTTGACGGGCCCTCTTCCGGTACCTATCATTTCTATCAAGTGTTGATCGCGCGGTAGTTATTCGGTCGTTTGCGGATCGGCGTTTTTCGGTTTGGCCGCCGCATCGTCTTCGCGGTAATCAAACGTCAGCGCGCCGTCTTTAAGGTTAATACTGACCACGCCGCCGCGTTCCAGCTTACCAAAGAGAATTTCCTCGGCCAAGGGACGTTTGACCTTTTCCTGAATGACGCGGCTCAAGGGGCGCGCACCCATGGCCGGATCATAGCCTTGCTCGGCGAGGTATTTACGCGCTTTGGCTGAAAGCTCGATAATGACGTTTTTATCCGCGAGTTGTCCTTCGAGCTGCGTAACAAATTTATCGACGACTTTTTCGACGGTTTTGAGCGAGAGATTCCCGAAGGGCACAATTGCATCGAGGCGGTTTCTAAATTCAGGCGCGAAAGTCTTGGTGATGGCTTCGTTATCGGCGTATGTATCACCCTCGCCGCCAATCTCGCGACCAAAACCAATCGGCGTTTTGGCCAGATCGGACGCTCCGGCGTTGGTCGTCATAATCAGGATGACGTTGCGGAAATCAATGCTCTTGCCGTTATTATCGGTCAGCTTGCCATAGTCCATAACCTGCAAGAGGATGTTGAACAGATCGGGATGGGCTTTTTCGATTTCGTCCAAGAGCAGCACACAATGGGGGTGTTGGTCGATTTTATCGGTCATCAGCCCGCCCTGTTCAAAGCCGACATAGCCTGGCGGCGTGCCGATGAGGCGGGAAACGCTGTGGCGCTCCATATATTCGCTCATATCAAAGCGGATCAGTTCGATGCCCAGCGTTTTGGCGAGCTGGCGCGCGACTTCGGTTTTCCCGACGCCTGTAGGACCTGAGAAAAGATAAGAGCCAATGGGTTTTTCATCATCGCGCAGACCCGCACGCGCCATTTTGATGGAATCAACCAGCATGTCGATGGCCGCATCCTGATCATAGACATGGGTTTTGAGATCGCGCTCGAGGTTTTGCAGGGCCTCGCGGTCGGATTGGGTCATCGAAGCGGCCGGAATTTTGGCAATCGCGGCGATCACGCCCTCTATGTCTTCGCGGGTGATGATTTTCTTGCGCTGATCTTCGGGGACCAGCATTTGCGCCGCGCCGACCTCGTCGATAATGTCGATGGCTTTGTCGGGCAGCTTTCGATCGCCGATATATTTGGCCGAGAGCTTGACAGCGGCCTGTATCGCTTCGGGGGTGTATTCGACGCTGTGATGTTCTTCGTAATAAGGCTTGAGGCCCATCAGGATTTTAATCGCATCCTCAATGGTCGGCTCATAGACATCGATTTTCTGGAAGCGGCGCACGAGGGCCCGGTCTTTTTCGAAATGGTTGCGGTATTCCTTATAGGTCGTCGAGCCGACGCATTTAAGCTGGCCGTTGGATAGGGCCGGTTTAAGAAGGTTGGAGGCATCCATCGCCCCGCCGGAAGTCGCGCCCGCGCCTATGATGGTGTGGATTTCATCGATAAACAAAATCGCGCCATCGATTTCTTCGAGCTCTTTGAGTACGGCCTTGAGGCGTTCTTCGAAATCGCCGCGGTAGCGCGTGCCGGCCAGCAGCGCGCCCATATCCAGAGAATAAATCGTCGCGCTTTTTAAGACTTCGGGGACTTCGCCTTCGACGATTTTCTTGGCCAGCCCTTCGGCAATCGCGGTTTTACCCACGCCCGGATCACCGACATAGAGCGGGTTATTTTTCGAGCGGCGGCAGAGGATTTGGATCGTGCGGGCGACTTCCTGATCACGGCCGATGAGCACATCGATTTTGCCGTCCTTGGCTTTTTCGTTCAGGTTGACGCAATAGGCCTCCAAAGCTTCCTCGCCGGATTTTATTTCCTGCGCGCCGGGGTTTTCTGTGCCGCGCACGGGTTTGGACACGGCCGATTGCGGGACCTTGGCGATGCCGTGGGAGATATAATTCACCGCATCGAAACGGGTCATGTCCTGTTCCTGAAGGAAGAACACGGCGTGGGATTCACGTTCGGAAAAGAGGGCAACCAGCACGTTTGCGCCGGTGACTTCTTCGCGGCCAGAGGATTGCACATGGATGGCGGCGCGCTGGAGCACACGCTGGAACGCGGTGGTCGGCTTGGCGTCTTCAACCTCGGTATTGACCAGATAGGTGAGCTCGTTTTCGATATAGGTGGCGAGCTGGTCGCGCAGATCGGGCAGAGAAATGCCGCACGAGCGCAACACCGCCATGGCGTCCTGATCGTCGGTCAGGGCGTAGAGCAAATGCTCCAGCGTCGCATATTCGTGGTGATGATCGCCAGCGAGGGCGAGGGCTTTATGGAGCGTGGCTTCGAGATTTTTTGAGAGCATTGTTTTGTACTTTAATGGGTTTCTTGTATTTTCTGGATATCCCAAATATCCATCTCTTGTAGAATACGCATAGCATCATATCCTGCTTCAAGGTTTTTTAATTCTGCCACACTTGGCTCATTTTCGAAAATGCAATTTAAACAGGCTGCATCAACATTGTTTTGATCATGATCACTTTCATTACAATAGAATGACCATATTCCATCTTTTTCATGCGAGACGTGCAAAATCGGCTTTTTGCCTTCAGTTATATGTTTACAAATGATTGCTAACGTATTGTGAACGTGGTTTGTCACTCATTCCTTTTCCATCGTGCATTGGAGGGGTTGTTCGTTGGCGCGGGCGAAGTCCATGACCTGGGCGACTTTGGTTTCGGCGACTTCGTGGGTGAAGACGCCGCAGATACCGACGCCGCGGCGGTGCACGTGGAGCATGATGTCGGTGGCTTCGGTGCGGTTTTTGCCGAAAAAGCGCTCGACCACATGGACGACGAATTCCATCGGCGTGAAATCATCGTTTAACAGCAAGACTTTATACATGGAGGGTTTTTTGGTTTCCGGCCGGGTTTTAAGCATCAGGCCGGAGTCGTCTTCCTCCGTCTGGCCGGGGCCTGCGGGTGGTTGCGCGGGGCCATGATCGCCATCATCAGAGCCGTTCAGCCAAAAACCCTTATTCATCTTCCCAAAAACCATTGAAAAGCACCCTTATCCTTTTGAATATCAAAAACCAGATGACGTTTTTATTGTACCAATTTTTGCAGGTCGCGCTCAACAGGAATTCTCGTATTGGCGGTTTTCCGATTATGGCAATTTTATAGGCCGAGGGGCGCTCATATAGGGATTGAAAAAAGAAAATCCCCGCCGGACTTGGCAGGGATTTCTATCTTTTAAGGCCTTTGATTGGGGCCGAGGTTGCTTAAGCGGCCATTTTAGACGCTTTTTGCATGCCTTTTGTGAATTGCTCGTTGATCGGGGCGGAAGCTTCATTCATGAGTTTGACACTCATTTCAGACAGCTTGGTCGCACCGGCAACAAATTCATCAAAGTTTGATTGACCGATTTTGCTTTGGGCTTCGGCGATCTCGTTGATGTTTTTCGAATTCATCACTTGCTGAGCCAGTTTGACCTGTTTTTCGGCGGCGGACTGGGTTAAAGACGCGGCGGTTTTCAGGATGGTTTCAACACCTTTGGCGAAGATTGTACCGGACTTGATGAAAGCCTCGATACTTTCGCGGCTGGTGTTAGCAGCATCCTGCGCCAGCTTATCAAATTGAAAGTTTGCTTGTTGGGGCATAATTGTCTCCATTTTTAAAAGTTTCATGACATCTAGGTTTTGCGGAGCCGCCGTACCGACGGCTGCGCCAGACTGCGAAGCCTGTGGCTGCGCTTTTGTCTGTACCGCCGATTTAGGGGCGGCTGGTTTTGCTCGGTGCGTCCGGGATTTTGACACGGGCGCGCGAGCCGTCTTCGTTACGCGACGCGCTTTTTGCGCGATCGTTTTTTTAGCCGGTTTTTTTAGTTTTTTTTTAGGTGCCGCTTTTTTAGCAGCTGGTTTCGCCGATGCTTTGGCCGGAGCTTTTTTCTTGGCGGCCGGTTTCTTAGCTACAGCTTTTTTAGGAGCCGATTTTTTGGCCGGAGCCTTTTTAGCGGCTGCCGGTTTTTTAGCGGGCTTCTTGGCGGCCGGTTTTTTGACCGGAGCTTTTTTTGTTGTTGCCTTCGCGACCGCTTTGGCGACGGGTTTTTTGGCCGGAGCCTTTTTCTTAGCGGCCGGTTTTTTAGCTACCGTCTTTTTAGGTGCTGCCTTTTTAACCGTTGCCTTCGCAGTGGCAGCTTTTTTGGTAGCCGGTTTCTTAGCTACGGCTGTCTTGGGAGCCTTTTTCTTAGCGGCCGGTTTTTTGGCCGGAGC
This sequence comes from Alphaproteobacteria bacterium, assembly GCA_020443075.1. GTDB lineage: Bacteria > Pseudomonadota > Alphaproteobacteria > Micavibrionales > Micavibrionaceae > TMED27. Next base: position 6,849 of record JAGRIU010000034.1, on the reverse strand, counting down.
CTTTTTCTTAGCGGTTGTTGTTTTCTTAGCGGCTGCAGCCGGTGCTTTTTTCTTTGTTGTTGTTTTTGCCATCGTTTTAAGGTCCTTAAAATTTGTTTTTGAAAATCACTCAAGAAATTTTGCGTTGCGACAGATAAAAATTTAACAACAAAAAATGTTTGAGTCAAACGTTTTTGCGCCGCACAAAAAAGCGTCGATCAGTTTTTAAAATCATTTTAATTTATCACTTTGTTTCATGAAAATAGAGCTTCCCTTTTTCGGGGAAACATATTACAAATCGCGCAGATTTAACCACGCCTAGGAAACAGGTTTTTAGAAACGGATTTTTTATGAGTTCTGCCACGCAACAGCCGCTTCGCAATATTGCGATTATCGCCCACGTCGATCACGGGAAAACAACGTTGATCGATTCTATCATGAAACAGAGCGGGATGTTCCGCGACAACCAGAACGTCAATGAACGAGTCATGGACTCCGGCGACTTGGAGAAAGAGCGCGGCATTACAATTCTAGCCAAGCCGACTTCGATTGAATGGGACGACGTGCGGATCAATATTATCGACACGCCGGGGCATGCGGATTTTGGCGGCGAAGTCGAGCGCGTTTTGCACATGGCTGACGGCGTGATCTTGCTGACCGATGCGGCGGAAGGGCCGATGCCGCAAACCAAATTCGTTTTGGGTAAAGCTCTCAAACAGGGGCTGCGTCCGATCGTGATTATCAACAAAGTCGACCGACCAGACGGACGACCGGAAGAGGTAATCGACGAAGTGTTTGACTTGTTCGTTTCGCTAGATGCGAATGATGCACAGCTCGATTTTCCGATCCTGTATGCATCCGGGCGCGACGGATGGTGCGTGCGCGAACTTGGCGATGCCCGCGAAAACCTTCATCCGCTGCTTGATCTGATTTTGGATCATGTGCCTGCGCCTAATGTTTTGGAAGGCAAACCATTTGCCATGCTGGCGACGTTGCTGGATTCAGATCCGTTTTTGGGGCGCTGTTTGACCGGACGTGTCGTTCATGGATCAGCCAAGATCAACGATACCGTCAAGGCGATTGATCTGGACGGAAATCTCGTTGAAAACGGACGCCTATCGAAGCTTCTCATGTTTAAAGGCACGCAGCGCGTTCCGGTTACAGAAGTCCATGCGGGCGATATTATCTGCATTGCCGGGCTGACGCAGGCTTCGGTGGCCGATACGATTTGCGCGCCTGCGGTTACAACGCCGCTACAGTCCACGCCGATTGATCCGCCAACCATGAGCGTGACCATCAGCGTTAATGACTCCCCGTTTGCCGGACGCGAGGGAAGCAAAGTCACCTCGACCATGATCCGCGAGCGTTTGCTGGCCGAGGCCGAAACGAATGTTGCGATCACGTTCAAGGAAAGCGATGGGAAGGATTCTTTTGAAATCGGCGGGCGCGGTGAATTGCAGCTCGGCGTGCTGATCGAGACGATGCGCCGCGAAGGCTTCGAGCTGACTGTTTCACGCCCCAAGGTTTTGTTCCGCGAAGAAAACGGGGAAAAGCTGGAGCCGATCGAGGAAGTCATTATTGACGTTGATGAAGAATATTCCTCTAGCGTTGTGGATTCGATGAACAAGCGTAAAGGCGAGATGAGCGACATGCGATCTTCTGGTGCAGGCAAAACCCGCATTACGTTTTTGGCGCCCTCACGCGGGTTGATCGGTTATCAAAGCCGCTTCCTGACGCAGACGCGCGGGACAGGCGTGATGAACAGATTGTTCCATTCCTACGCGCCTTATAAAGGTGATGTGCCGCAGCGGCGCAACGGCGCTCTGATTTCGACCGATACGGGGACGGCGGTCGCCTATGCGCTGTTTAATCTGCAAGATCGCGGGGCGATGTTTATCGGGCATCAAACACCCGTGTATCAGGGTATGATCGTCGGCGAGCATAACCGCGATAACGATCTGGAAGTGAATGTTTTGAAAGGTAAGAAACTGACCAATGTACGCGCGAGCGGATCGGACGATGCGGTGACGCTGACCCCGCCGCGTAAAATGTCCTTGGAGGATATGATGGCCTATATCAATGAGGACGAATTGCTGGAAGTCACGCCGGAGTCTTTGCGGCTGCGCAAAAAGCATCTATGCCCGCACGAGCGGAAAAAAGAGAGCCGGGCAAACGGTTAAAATTTAGCTTAAGGAATCTTGAACAAGCACAGAGGGCTGTCCGTGATTTTCTGCCAGCCTTACGAGCGCTATTGGATCAATGGGCAACAGCACGACGTTTTTATCGTCGCCAATCTCGCGGGCGTCTTCCTGTAAATGTGCCAGAAACCTGTTGAAGCGATCGTCAAAATTATCGGATTGTAAACTAAGGCGCCATGCTTTTTGCAAAGCGGCTTCTTGAAGTACACGAATGGCTGCCTCGCGACCTTCAACTAGACCGATAGGCTGACACTCCTCATCCATATCAGCCGTTGTTTCGCAGCGAGATACAGTATAGGATACAGTTCCTGTAAATGCTTTTAACAGGTTTGGCCTCGCTTTGAGTTTTGTCGAACGATGCAGACTTTCAGGCGGAGTGGTCAACGGATCAATACGGTCACCTAAAATAATCAGGGTTTGCTGAAGATTTTGGCGGATGCGATTTAAAAGACGATCGGTGTTTTCCAACATTTTTAATTTTCCGTTTTTTAATCTTATCAATGCGGGCTTTATAGACGGGTTTTTATTTTATGTCAACATTTAGGCTGAGGCTTTCATGTCTTCCAGTTCCAGCCAGCGGGTTTCGTAGCGCTCGAGTTTGGCTTGTGCTTCCGAGAGTGTTTTTGTCATGTCGTGGAAGCCATCCGGATCGCGTTTGTAAAAGTCCGGATCGGCAAGCTGCGCGTTACAGGCCGCGATCTCTTGTTCGGTTTTTTCGATTTTATCCGGGAGCTGCATTAACTCGCGCTCGAGTTTATAGGTGAGCTTGACGGGCCGCTCTCCTTTGTCATCCCCGCGGCCAGCGTTAGCTGGCTTGGACGGCGGGGATCCAGAAATGCCAACCTGCTTTGCAGGCTGACTTTGTGGATCCCGTTCGTTTAAGTTCGGCTTTGCCTCACCAACGGGATGACGATCCGCGTTCTTAAACGCCAGATAATCACTGTAGCCGCCGATATGTTGCTCGACTTTGCCGTCGCCTTCGAAGGCGAGAATTTTTGTCACCGTTTGATCGAGGAAATCGCGGTCATGGGAGACCACTATCAGCGTGCCTTTATACTGACAGAGAATTTCCTCGAGCATGTCGAGCGTATCCATGTCGAGATCGTTGGTCGGCTCGTCCAGAATGAGGCAGGTTTTCGGATTGGCGAGAATTTTCGCCAGCATCAGGCGGTTTTTCTGGCCGCCGGAAAGCTGGGCGACTTTGTCCTGTGCGCGGGAAGGATCGAACATGAAGTCCTTGAGGTAACCGCAAACATGGCGCTGCTTGCCCATCACGTCGATATAATCGCCGCCGCCGGGAGCCAGCACTTTACGCAGCGTATCGGTCGGGTCCAGATCGCTGCGCTTTTGATCAAAGTAGGAAAATTCGAGTTCCTTACGGCGCTTGACGCGGCCCTGATCCGGTTCTTCCTCGCCGATCAAAAGCCGGAGAAATGTGGTTTTGCCCGAGCCGTTCTTGCCCAGGATACCGATGCGGTCGCCGCGCTGGATGCGCAGTGAGAATTTATCGAGAATGGTTTTTTTGCCCTCACCAAAGCTTTTATACGCGTTGTAAAACTCGGCAACGATTTTGGAGGTGGCTTCGATATCCTTGGGCGCTTTGATATCGATCTTGGCAGTGGCGCGGCGGAAGGCGGCTTCATCGGCTTTGAGTTTGTCACGCATTTCATGCATGAGCTCAAGGCGGCGCATATTGCGCTTACGACGGGCTTTGACCCCGCGGCTGCCCCATTCGACTTCTTGGGCGACAAGCGCTTTGCGATTTTTAAGCTCGCGCTCTTCTTGTTCGAGCAGCATTTCAGACCATTCGTCGAAATAGGCAAAACCGCGCGGAGCGACTTTGAGCGCTCCACGATCGAGCCAGAAGACCTGATTGGTGATATTGGCCAGAAATGTGCGGTCGTGGGAGACACATAATAATGTGCCGCGGTAGTTTTTGAGATAGCCTTCAAGCCATTCAATGGCCTCAAGATCAAGGTGGTTGGTCGGTTCATCCAGCAATAAAATATCCGGCTCTTCTACAAGAGCGCGGGCAATACCGGCGCGGCGAAGCTGGCCGCCGGAGAGATGCGTCATTTTTGCGTTTACATCTAGATGCAAGGCTTCGGCCACGATATCGACTTTGTAGGCGCAGAGCTCTTTATCCTCGTCCTTGATCTCGCTGAAGATATATTCGAAAACGCTCTGGCCTTTTTGCGGGGTAATATCCTGATGCAGATAGCCGATAGTGAGGCCCGCTTGCTCCCAGCGCTCGCCATCATCGAGTTCCTGAGCGCCTGTGATGATATTCATCAAGGTCGATTTGCCCGCGCCGTTTTTACCGACGAGCGCGATGCGCTTGCCTTCATGAATATTGAAGGACAAGTTCTCGAAGACCGGAGCTTCGCTGTAGCGCACAGTGGCGTCCTTGACGGAGAGAAGTAGGGGTGGCGGCATTTTTATTTTTCACATTCTCGGCGGTTATACATACTGACCGGCAACATAACCCGAAGCCCATGCCCATTGGAAATTAAATCCGCCCAAATGGCCTGTGACATCCACGACTTCGCCGATAAAATACAGGCCGGGGTGGTTTTTGGCCTCCATGGTTTTAGAAGACAGATCGTTCGTATCGACGCCGCCGCGCGTGACCTCGGCGGTGCGGTAGCCTTCGGTGCCTATGGGGCAAACCGGCCATGCGTTTATGCGAGCGCCCAAAGCGGCGAGCGCTTTATCCGGCAGTTCGGCTATCTTGCGCTCCGCGCCCGCATCTTTGCACAGGCTTTCGGCCAGCCGCGCGGGCAGAGTTTCAGAGATAATGTTTTGCAGCTGTTTTTTCGGACGCTCCTGCTTAGCGGTTTTCAAAGTTTCAATCATATCGTAGGTCGGAGCCAGATTGATCGTGAAGGGTTCGCCGTCTTCGAGATAAGAGGAGATTTGCAAAATCGCCGGACCGCTTAGGCCGCGATGGGTAAAGAGCAGGCCGTCCATAAAAGAGGCTTTGGCGTTGGAGGCGCGCGCTTCGAGCGAAACACCGGATAAGGATTTGCACAGGGCAAGCATGTCCTGATCGAAAGTCAAGGGCACGAGGGCGGGCTTGGGATCGACAATGTTCAATCCAAATTGCCGAGCGATTTTATAGCCGAAAGGGCTGGCTCCAATTTTGGGAATGGACAGGCCGCCGCTGGCGATGACGAGCGATTCCGTATGCAGGGCGCCTTGTGTCGTTTGCAGACTAAAACCTCCTTGCGGGCGGGCTTCAATGTTTGAAACAGATGTTTGCAGTTTGAGCTCAGCCTTATGCGCGCGCACTTCATCCATTAGCATGTCGATGATGTCTGTGGCGCTATGATCACAGAAAAGCTGGCCGGTGTTTTTTTCGGGGTGTTTTTCATGCCAGGCGATGCCGCGCGCGTTTAATCGCTTTATAAAATCCTGCGGCGTAAAACGAGCCAGCGCGGATTTACAAAAATGCGGATTTTCCGAGATAAAGTTTTCGGGCTTCGTATAGAGATTGGTGAAGTTACAGCGCCCGCCGCCGGAAATCCTAATTTTTTCAGCCGGTTTCTTGGCGTGCTCTATGATGCATGTCTTACGGCCCTGCTTGGCAGCCTCGCCTGCGCACATCAGCCCGGCCGCTCCGGCGCCGATAATGATGACATCGTACTGCGCCGCTTCTCGGGCTGGATGGGTTTGCGCGTTCATAAGCTGCGTTCTACTGCTTATGCAGATCCACAGTAAAGCTTTTTTGCAGCTTTTCTTTGGCTTCGAGGAATTTCATCGGAAAGCTTGTATTCACAAAAAGCGTCCATTTTTCCTTGGTGCGCGGGTCGTAGACTTCATTCATGTTATAGTATATCCGGCCTTCTTTATTCGATATCGTATCAAGGCGCTGGAGGCCCAAAAGCGTGATGAGAACGGTTTCCTCGGTGGTTGTAATCACATCGTAGGCATCGTCAAGGCTGCGGCCGTTGCCCGACATCAGTACATCACGCGTCAGCCCGGCCTTGATCCACTTAAACAGCCCGGGATCACCAAAGCGCGGATTGGTCCGGCTTAGGGATAGTGCCTGCATGACAACGCCCAGATTCGCCAGATGTTTAAGCAGAAGGTTTTGATACTCGTCCATGTACAGACGGTTTTTTTCAGGGTCTTTTTCTGTTTCGATCCCAAAGGCCAGCTCATTCATGCGCTCCAACGTTTCTTCGCCCAGCGGATCATACTGGCGGGTTTGCGCGTAATAGCGGCGGAAGCGCATAAAATCAAATCCTGGTTCGCGGCGCAGCGCCGCACGGGCCAGATAATCGAATTGCGGTTCGGCCAGATAGCCTTTTCTTTGCACGTCATCCATCGTTTGGTAGGTATTGCGCGAGCGCTGAAAATCCTGCGCGTGCGTGCAAGATGGCCCGAACGTAATACTGAAGGCTAACAGTAGCAGCGCCGCTAATGATGTCGTTTTGAAAAGCGTCCTCATTTTTTCATTCTAGCACGCAGGCGGGGCAAAAAAACAGCGAATTGGGCACAAAAAAGGCCGGAGAATCATCTCCGGCCTTTTCTTTAAATCGTTTTCGACCGCTTATTCAATAATTTTGGAGACGACGCCGGCGCCGACGGTGCGGCCGCCTTCGCGGATCGCGAAGCGAAGACCTTCGTTCATCGCGATCGGGGCGATCAGCTCGACTTCCAGATTATT